>CAZLZR010000114.1:0-9655 GCA_964564015.1 uncultured Acetivibrio sp. | reverse complement strand
GCCTTATGCCAGTTAGTAAAGCTTTTCTGCTACCGCGTAAGCGGTTTTGTTCAACATGCCATACACGTACCAATTACGTCTATGCAATAGTTTCTCTTTCATTAGTGTAAATTTTTGCGTCTATGCAGCTATAGTTTGACTTTACTTATTTTCAAGCTTTAATAGTAAAAGTCCATTACCCACAGTAATTTTATCATAATTTCCAATAAAGTTAAACAAAGAATATTTCTATAAATAACGACGAACTGGAGTTCAAATGGAGCTTTTTATAGTATCATTCTAGTCTTTACATTTTTTGTTTGACCATGTGCATGGGCTTTGGTTGCAATGCCGCAGGGGTTATTGGCTGTAGGATAATAGAATCACCCAGAGAAAGATTGATCGCTACTCTTACCAATGTTTTTGTACCCTGTAATGGCCGATTTCCTACACTGATTGCTATCGGCACCATATTTATAGGAGGGACCTCAGGTGGCGCCTTCCAATCGATTACATCTACCCTTGCCCTTACTGCAATCGTGTTGTTGGGAATTTTTATGACCTTACTGGTATCCTTTATCCTCTCAAAAACTATTTTGAAAGGGCATCCGTCTTCTTTCACATTGGAGCTGCCCCCATACCGAAAGCCACAGATTGGCAGGATAATTATCCGCTCAATATTTGACAGAACCCTTTTTGTTCTAGGTCGTGCCGTTGCTGTTGCAGCACCTGCCGGATTAGTAATATGGCTTATGGCAAATATGACAATTAATAGTAACAACCTATTAACTTACACAGCCGGATTCCTTGACCCCTTTGGGAGGCTGCTGGGAATGGATGGATATATCATACTGGCCTTTATATTGGGTTTACCGGCTAACGAAATCGTAATTCCAATTATTATTATGAGCTATATGTCATCCGGTTCAATGCTTGAAATTGAAAAATTGGAAGATTTGCGGCAGATTTTAGTATCTCACGGTTGGACCTGGCTTACCGGGGTGTGCGTTATGCTGTTCTCCCTCATGCACTTTCCTTGCGCCACTACCTTGTGGACCATCCGAAAGGAAACTCAGAGTATTAAATGGATGCTTGCTTCCTTTGCCATACCAACCACAGCCGGTATTATTGTGTGCTTTGTAGTGGCTAATGCCGTACGGCTTCTTGGATTGGTCTGACATCTATATAACTTGTTTTTTGGTTTTCAATAATAAAACAGACTTGAGCCAATCTGCAACTCAAGCCTTAAAACTTATAGCTTCTACTTTCTTAAGCATTATCATTGGCTATGGGTGAACTTAATAAATGTAAAGAAAACTATTCACCCATTGGCCATTTTATCTTTACTGCGGTTCCCGTCTGTCTGGAAAACGGTCTCCCTTCATTCCAGGTCTACCACCCCCACCGGGATTGCCACCTCTTTGAGTTGTCACTCCTGCTTCAGAGAGCCATGTTACAGAGTTACTGACGGTAAAGTCCACAATTTTTGCCTCGCCGGAGTAAAGGGTATATGTTGATCCCTTTACAATATCCGGTGAACTGATCACAACCGACTGATATTGCTTCTTCGGTTCAAATGTAGCCACTTCATTTCCTTTGCTGTCCCTAAGATTAATTGAAGCACCTGCCTGCTGCGTAGTTGGGTAGTACATTGCAATTGAACTTTGTTCTGACTGTTCGGAAGTTGCTTGAGCCATACCGGAACTGCCTGCTGCAATCAAAAGTCCGCCACTGATTTCAAATATTCCGTTATAGTCAATGGCTCCATTTCCACTACTAGTCGGACCGCTTACAAATACATTTCCGCCGGTCATATAAATATTCCCATTGGAATCCAGACCGTCACCGGAGGAATCGATCGAGATAAATCCACCATTTATGTTTAACTTGCTGTTCTCCGATACTGCAAATTCATTTTGACCCGGACGGCCATTTACAGCTGATCCGTCATTGCCCCCATTGACATTAATACCATCGTCACTCGATAAAATATAAATTTCGCCGTCCGAAACCGTAACCACCATACTCTCAATTCCTTCGTAAGACTTCCTTATGTCAATTTTCCCTCCTTCAATAGTTATGGATGCATCAGCGTGAATTCCATCGTCGCCGGAAGCTATTGAGATTTCTCCAACTGTTATATTTATGCTGTTGTTACTGTGTATCGAATCGTCGCTGGAATCGATGTTAAAGGTACCTCCGTTTATGCTTATATCCGAAGCAGCTTTGATTGCTTTTTTGCTTTCTTTTTCATCTTCCCCGCTTGTTGATGAAGCACTTTCGGGCTGTCTCCCCATACGTCCCGGCCTCATGTCGTTTACCTTTACGGTGGCATTTGCACTTCCACCACCTGTGACAATAGTATAATTTCCACCGTTTATTAATACGGAAGTTTCGGCTTGGATACCGTCAGCACCTGAATTCAGAGTAAATTTTCCAGCTTCAATTGCAACGAATCCTTTTGCAGCATCCGTGTCATTAGTGGTTTTGATGGCATCGCCACCTGCTTCAATACTTATGTTTCCCTCTTTCACCAATACCATATCCCTACCGATTAATCCGTCATCAACTGCAAAAACAGAGATGTTTCCTCCGGTAATTATCAGATCATCCTTAGATACAATTCCATCCCTGTAGTTTGCACGAATCGTTAATGTACCGGTTCCATTTACTGTGAGATCATCTTTGCTGAATATGGCTGCACTCGGCTCCTCGGCAGCCGGATCTGCAAAGGTGTAGTTGCTCCCGTCAGATAACGTATTTTTCGTTCCTTCGGGCAAGGAAATAACCGTTTTACCGGCATTCTTTACATAAATAGGTGAACTGTTGCTACTGTTTATTTCTACCCCGTTTAAAACCAGTCTGACAGTGCCTTTATTTTCAACATCCACAATTATTTGTCCATTATCCAATTTACCACTAAGGGCATATACTCCGGCAGATGTTATACTGACTATCCCTCCATCAGCTTTGGCACCGGTACCGTTTATGTCAGCGGATGTACCATTCAACTGAATATAATTCGGATTCTTGCTTTTCCAATCGTTGTAATCGTCATCCTCGTCATAGGAAATCATATCCCTCGTAATTATTGCAGGAGTTAAACTACCCGCACTGTTTGTATCTGCTGTCGGTTCTGCCGATAGCTTGGCTCCGGTAGTACTGCAGGCAGATAAAACAGCAACACATAAAAGAATGGCTAAAAGTTTTAATCTATTAAAATCAAGTTTCATATCTTCATCTCCTCGTATGACGCATTTTATAAGGTTAAAGCAGAAATTTTCAGCTGCGGTTTTTACATCTCATTTCTGTTCTCTGCGGTTTCCGCAATACTCAGCTCGGCTTTATTATTCCCTCACCATGTACTTATATTAAAGTCAGAACCTTAAATCCACCTTAAAAGATTGGATGCATTTAATAATTTTGTTAATCAGCACTAGTTTTTATTTAAGGTAATTTAAAGGTTTCTCATGGTATAATAAACGTATATAAATAGACTTTCAATACATAGACTAAAACTAAATTGGAAAAAGAGGTTTCCTTATGAGAATACTAATTGTTGAAGATGAGCTTCATTTAGCAGAGGCTTTAACACAAATATTAGGAAAAAATAATTATACCACCGATACTGTCTACGATGGAGAGTCCGGATTGGATAATGCCCTAACCGGTATTTATGATTTGATAATACTTGACATTATGCTGCCTAAAATAGAAGGCATCAGTTTATTAAAGAAGCTCAGACAAGAAGGAATTTCAACCCCGGTAATTCTTCTTACCGCCAGAGGGGAAGTTTCCGATAAAGTAATGGGATTAGACAGCGGTGCCGATGATTATCTTGCCAAACCTTTTGCCACCGAGGAACTTCTTGCAAGGATTCGAGCTATGTCCAGACGTAAAGGGAGTATAGTGGAAGACCACACCTTGATATATGGGGATATTGAACTCAACACGGCAAATCTTAAACTTTCAAAAGGTAGCAGGGAAGTAAAAATCACATTAAAGGAAAGCGAGCTTCTGGAGTTTCTCATTATGAGAAAGAATATGGTAACTTCAAAAGAGTTGATAATTGAAAAGATCTGGGGATTTGATTCGAATGTGGAGCATAATCATGTGGAGGTTTATATTTCTTTTCTCAGAAAAAAACTCGCATTCTTAAACTCACATGTTGTTGTCAGTACCGTCCGTGGAGTAGGATATATTTTGGAGGTTAAAGAGAATGTTCAAAAAACTCAGGAATAAATTTCTGTTCCTTAATCTGGTCACCATTTCCGTGATGATGCTACTCGCTTTTTCTTCCATATATTTCATCACTTATCAAAATGTCCAGACGGAAATTAATATGGAGTTGCATAGACTTTCGGAAAACAACCGGAAGCCCTTGAAACCTTCGCAACAAAAGCCGGATTATGATGAGGTCAGACCACACTCTGAACGTTCTATTTCGTTTACAATTATCACTGACTTACAATGGAACAAATCAGCGACATCTTCAGTTTTTGATATGGACGATGAGTTTTATGAATGGGCAAAAAAAGCTGTTCAATCCAAAAATACAAACCAAGGAAAATTTAAACTGGACGACACTTATTGGGCGTTTATGATAAAACCCCTTCATGATGGCTTTCAGATAGTTTTCTTAGACGTTACCTCACAGCAGGGTATTCTTACCACTCTTGTTTATACCTTTCTAATCTCTTTACTTGTCCTGCTGGCTATAATCTATTTTATTAGTAGAATGTTTGCAAACCGGGCTATAAAACCGGTTAAAGAGGCTTTTGACAAACAGAAGCAGTTTATTGCCGATGCATCCCATGAGCTGAAAACACCACTGGCTGTTATAAATACAAATGCAGATGTACTTTTGTCCAACATGGAAGATAGGATTGAGAATCAATCCAAGTGGCTTTACTACATCAAATCTGAAACTGAAAGAATGACAAAATTGACCAATGACCTTCTATATCTAACTCAGGTGGATTATTCTGATCAGAAAATGATCTCTGCTCATTTTAACCTGAGCGAGACAGTGGAAAATGTCCTTCTGACCATGGAAGCAGTTATATTTGAAAACACCATAGACCTTCACTATGATATTGAACCCGATTTGTTCATCCAAGGAAACCGTGAACAACTTCAGCAGGTTGCAATGATTCTTTTGGATAATGCCGTAAAATACACCAACCCTAACGGAAAAATCAGTATTTTATTAAAGAGGAACCACAATATCCTTTTACTATCCATTACCAATACCGGAGAGGGCATCCCGCAGGAAAGTCTGTTCAAAATCTTTGACAGATTCTACCGTACAGACAAATCTCGGGAACGCAAAAACGGCAGTTATGGCCTCGGTCTGTCCATTGCCAAAGCTATTATTGAACAGCACGGAGGCAAAATAACCGCAAAAAGTGTGTTAAATGAAAGCACCACCTTCACAATTCAATTACCTCTTATGGGTAAAACGTAATTATTATTGGAACAACACTCGGTTTATATCACTTTCATTTATCGCAGCCCTTGAACATACTTCCGGGGAAATCAAGAGTAGCAAAATAGTCAGCCGGTGTTTCTGCCCGTCGTATGAGTTCTGCACTGCCGTCCTCTTTTAATAAAATCTCCGCTGACCGCAGCTTACCATTGTAATTATATCCCATCGCGTGTCCGTGAGCGCCTGTATCATGTATAACGATCAAATCACCAATATCAATCTTGGGTAGCATACGATCTATTGCAAATTTGTCATTGTTCTCACACAAGCCTCCGGTTATATCATACCTATAGTTGCAGGGCTCCTTCTCTTTCCCCATAACAGTTATGTGGTGATATGCCCCATACATTGCCGGGCGCATCAGGTTTGCCGCGCAGGCATCAAGTCCGATGTATTCCTTATATATGTGCTTTTCATGTATAGCTGTCGAAACAAGGCATCCATAGGGCCCAAGCATAAACCTTCCCAGTTCGGTGTATATTGCAACATCACCCATGCCTGCGGGTACAAGAATATCTTCAAACGCTTTTTTGACGCCCTGTCCTACTGCATATATATCTGTAGGCTGTTGCTCAGGCTTATATGGAATGCCTATCCCACCTGAAAGGTTTATAAATGCAATATGAGCACCTGTTTCCCTCTTTAATTCCACTGCAACTTTAAAGAGTAATGCTGCCAAGTGAGGATAATATTCGTTTGCCACAGTATTGCTTGCCAGGAATGCATGCAGTCCAAAGTGTCTTACTCCCCTGCCGGAAAGCTCCTTAATACCTTCAATTAACTGCTGTCTGGTAAATCCGTATTTTGCTTCCTGTGGAGTATCCATAATTGCGTTATCTATAACAAAATCTCCGCCGGGATTGAAACGACAGCTTAAGGTTTCAGGAATACCTGCTATCTTTTCCAGGTAATCAATATGAGAAATGTCATCGAGATTTATCACAGCATTCAATTTCCTTGCATATAAAAAATCTTCTTTTGGTGTCGCATTGGATGAAAACATAATTTCATCACCACTAAACCCTGCTGCTTCAGCAAGCATAAGCTCTGTAAAGGAAGAGCAGTCCACGCCACACCCTTCCTCTTTCAGGATTTTCAGTATTGAAGGATTCGGAGTAGCTTTCACTGCAAAATATTCTTTAAAGCCCTTATTCCAGGAAAACGCTTCCTTTAGCCTGCGTGCGTTTTCACGGATGCCCTTTTCATCGTACAAATGAAAAGGAGTAGGATATTCTTTGACTATTTCTTTTAACTGTTCAAAAGTAACAAATGTATTTTTCATGCGCTTTAGTCTCCTTTCATAATTTCAATCAGTTTTATTTCATTTTTCAGTGAATCTTTCAATAAATCCACCAGGTTTTTCTTTCTTGAATACAGGCAGGTAGAATATTCACCATCATCAATGTCACCGGTAAGGACATTGGTTGAATCTACAATAAGCCTTATCTCTCGTCTTGATTTATCTGTAGAATAAATAGTAGCACCCTCAAGACAAAATGGTACATTGGATATTATCACTGTCTTAATTCCCCTGTCTATAGCAACCTTTATTTCAGGAAGTAAAATTTTAAGTATCTCCTCCGATACTGAAAGATACAACCTCTCTTTGGCTTCAGACACCATATTTTTCATTTTGTCGAGAATGTGGCTCTCTCCTTTTATAGTTACATAGCCTTCAATCTCATCTCTTTTAGCCGGGATATTTTTCATAAGTTCCTGTTTTGTTTCCTGCAGTTTTCTAATCTTATTGTTACAGAATTCCTCAACGGGGACAGGCGTATACCTGGTAGTCTGCCCATCAATTACAAATGCGCCCCCCTTATCTACCAATGCGGCAAGAGAAGTATATGTATTAGAGCGTGAAATGCCTGTAATTTTTGCAACCTCGTATCCATTCAGATCCCCTTCCGATAGCAAAGTAGAATATATTAACGCTTCCTGCTTTGTTAAATTAAACTGTGTCAGTAAATCAATTATATCCATTGTGTAACACCTCTTTAATTAGTGTTCCTTTTTAGTAATACTATATAACAAAACACTATTCTTGTCAACTTAAAGTCTGTTTTTCATGCAAATAAATCGTAAATGGTGGAACAACAATTGCCGTTACAAACAAAACCTCCCGTTTGATGTGAGCAAATTATCAAATGGGAGGTTTTAATGTTTAATTTCCAAGTCAATATTTAAGTATCTATCAGAAGTTCGGGAGTTTTAAGCCGGTTTCCATTAGAATTTCACAATGAACCCTGTCTTTTTACCCCTTTCAAATCCTGCCTTTTCATAAAACTTAAGTGTATCTTCTCCTCTTCCTGACATAATCATAACTTTATAGCAACCTTTATGCTGTGCTATCTCAAGCGCCCTTTTCAGCAATCGGGTGCCATAGCCTTTTTTGCGATATTCTTCATGCGTAACCACATTTTCTATTAACCCATATGGTCTTGCACCCCTTGTTAGATTGTCTATAATCACAAGTACACAGGAGGAAACTATTTTTCCATCCGCCTCTGCAACCAGATAGTGTTGATTCGGATTTCCAAGAATACCTTTCCACAATGTCGCCAATTCTTCATTTTCTTCAAGTTCCGGGTCATCCTTATTTAATTGCTTATAAAGCTCTAACAAATCTTTAAGTTCATTTTCTCTTATATATCTTATGTCTTCATACATAAGCAACACCTCCTTTACTTCAAATCAACTTTTTTCTGTATGCTTACACCCTTTATTTCCACTGGTATCTCCCTCACTTGATTGCCATGTATACGGCAAAATTATAGTACTTCCAGACTACATCCATTATCTTAAATCCGGAATCCTTCAGCATTTCAATATGCTCCATCATTGATACCGGCCGGTCTTCCTCATAGTATGTCGGAATCCATTTGTTATCAACTTCATCCTTAGGTACGTTCCTGAGCATGAAGTTCTTCCACTGTGTCATATAGCACTCCTGAAGGGCTTCTGTAGATGCCAGCACTACATCTGCATTTATAAATACTCCACCGACATTTAGGCATGAGTATATTTTACGGTAAAATTCAAGCTTATCCTTTTTCGTTTCAAGATGGTGAAGGGCAAGCGAAGAAACTACTACATCGTATTTCTTGTCAAAGCTGAAATCATAAAAATTCTTGTTTATAAACATTGCATCCGATACGTCACTCAACTTACCGGCAGCTACTTTAAGCATTTTTTCGGAAAGATCAACACATGTTAGTTTTGCATTTGGATAAACATCCCTAACCGCCCGTGATATAGTTCCTGTTCCACAGCCCAAATCAATAACCTGAATTTCTTTAGAAGGATCAAAAGGCAAAGTATTGACGAGCGCCTCAACCATCTTGTCATAGTAAGGTATGAGATTTTTTATTATACCGTCATACTGTGCTGCTTCTTCTTCAAAATGATTTTTAACTTTATCCATTCTCTCCATAGCTACACTCCTTTTTCTCAAAATAAACAAACCTCAATCCATCACTAATCTTTTCTTCCTTGAACCTCTTGTAACCAAGTTTCCCATAAAAGGCAAGATTCTTTTCATCCAAGTGCCCGGTAAACAGTTCAAATCTTACTCCCTCAAAACATTTTTCAACTGCCTTCATCAGCTTTTTTCCTATCCCTTTATTCTGATAATCAGGATGTACAATCAGCTTTCCTATGTAGCAGCTTCCATCTTTCTCAAAGGCTCTTACCGAACCCACAATCTTCCTGTCTTCCACAACCTTCAGAATGATTGAACTTTTCGATTCTTTCGTTAAATCTTCCAAAGTCTGAGTAAGCGGCGGAATTGTAAAATCATTATATCTTATTGCATTTTCCTGATAAGCTATCTTTTGAAGAGTCAGAATTTCCTCAAGGTCATTTATTGTTGCAATATCAACTCCGTATTCTGTTTGCAACCGTTCAGATAATGTTCTCATGTAATCCCCTCCCTCTTTTCCAATCAGTCCTCTTTTATAAAATCATATTGTTTAAAACCCCATAACTTTCCTTTTGCAAATATTTTCCGAAGCAAAACCTACCTTAAAGTAATAAAACCCACAGAATCACAATTATGGGCACCTCTAAAAACGTCAAATTTCCTTTAGCATATCATACCCCCCCCCGAAAAATCAAGGGGATTTTGCAAAAAAACACGGTAAACGCATGAAAATAAATTTAACACTAAACCCAATTTGAAGGGTTTTT
>CAZLZR010000113.1:0-9676 GCA_964564015.1 uncultured Acetivibrio sp. | reverse complement strand
GAATTGCTGGATTAAAGGTTGCGAAAAAGTCCACTTTTTCAGTGGTTTCGGATTGTTCCTCTGCCCCTCACTTCATTTTTATGTATAATACGACTATTCAGCCATTTCCAGTCCATACTTCTCAGCCAATGCAGATATGGTACCGTCTGTAGTAAATTTGTCAAAAATCTTATTCACTTCCGCACAAATATCAGAGCCCTTACGGAAGGCAACACCATAATCCTCTTCAGCTAAATGATCCACAATAATAATATCCTCATAGTTGGTGCCTTTGCCGGTCATTGTTTTTGCCAAAGTTAAGTCTAACACAGCTGCGTCAGCGGTACCGGATTTCAATTCCATTAAGCAATCTGTCTGCAAGGTCTTAGCAATAAAGTTTGCCTGCTTAAGATTATCATCAGCCTCAATGGTTTTTTCACCGGCAGACCCCTGCTCAGCCACTACAGTCTTTCCTATTAAAGATTCCGTTCCGTTGTAAGTAGTTCCTTCTTTCACCAAAACCACCTGAGCATTCTTTATATAAGGCTCTGTAATTTCCATGGTTGCCTTACGTTCATCGTCGATTGTCAATCCATTCCAAATGCAGTCAATGGACTTTGCATTCAGCTCGACTTCCTTAGTTTTCCAGTTGATTTCAACAAATTCCGGTTCAAGACCAAGCTTCTCACATGTTAATGTTGCCAACTCTGTGTCAAAACCGGTAAATACACCATTCTCATCTGTATAATTCATAGGTGCATAATCGGTGTAGCCAATAACCAGTTTACCATTACCTTTAACATAGCCCAAATCACTACCATCTTGAGATTTGTCAGCTTCCTTTGTGCCACAAGCCACCAACGCAAGAATCATGGTTAGTGCTAAAAGCAACGATATTAATTTCTTCATTTTAACTCCTCCAATTTCAATCAAAAATACTTTCTAATTATATCATGTTAACATAACAAAGCAAAGACTTTTTCTCCGACATAATAAGGCTACTTAACGCATAGTCTTAATATCGTAATAATAAATATATAACCCGTTTAAATATATTCAGTTAATGATTTCGCCCTTGTTTTTTGCTATATTTTCACGCCATTTGCTTAGTTCCGTAGTTGTCAGTTTCGTCCATTCTGTTTCCTCACCGATAATTCTTAGAGGTTCTTTAGAGCGATAAGATCGTGTTAAATTTCCCGGAAATTTTTTGTCAGTAACATTTGGGTCGTTTTCAAATTCACCTGTCGGTTCTACTATATATATCCGTTCTCTTCCTTCTCCTTTTGCTAAAGCTGCTGCAAGTCCTGCACCATTCACATTGGCTGTGAAATATATGTGATTCATTTGAAGCTCAGGCTTGTAATTTGAAATTCCACCCGCTGTCAGTAAATCGCCAACCTTTAAATCTGCCTTAGTCCCATGATAAAAGGGCCCTTTATCAGTAGGTGCACCTTTATATAATTCGGATAATTCATAATTTCTTTTTGCATTATTAAAGTCACCCAACTCCTCATAGCATTTGGCAATGTTTACATATAAGGTTGGGTACGCACTCTTTACATTATCATCATTTATATTTTGTGCACACTTTAAAGATATTTCCATCCATTTTAATTTGTCTGTAATATTCTTTTGTTGACGAGCCAAATGATAAGCTGCAATAAATTTTTCAAAATCATCTCTTGCTTCATTCCATGCTTTAACAAAATTCATGCCTGCTTCTTCTGCATTCCCGCTATCTTCCAAACTCATCCCTATCATACAGAGTTTAATAACAGCATTATTGGCATCAAACTTTATACTCATCTCATCTTACCTCCAAATTAACGAAATCCAATTTATAATCATCTGTGCTCAATCATCCATTTCATCACCCTTTGCTGTAAGGCAAAATTCTGCAATAGCTTTAGCGGTTTCCATCTGCTGTTGTTCAGTAGTAATGTCTGCTTTCCCATCACCTTTTTGTAGTCCATAGTATCCAAAGCCTGCATGGTTACCGCCCTGCAAAACTATTTCGGTAAAATTCACAGTCAGATTACTTTCATTATTCTTAGCAGTATACAAAGGATGCCCTCTTGGGCAATTTTGATCATCAGGGGCTCATAGGCAGTATATTCAATGTCTTAATCCAAAGCGTTTATTTAATCGGATTTTCTCAATAAGAGCACAATATTTATCCGCTAAATATATTATCAAGGTCTCTCTACTTTTAGGGATTTTCACAATATTCAGCGGCCACATATGACTGCGTATAGCCTCTTGCTCTTTTTCATGCATACCAGAATGTTTAATTGGGTTATTATGAGCAATATCAGTATATTCAAAACCAAGAGTTTTGCGGGACGGATCAACATCATTCCAGTCATAGAGATATAGATCATGAAGCATTGCCGCTTCTATCAACTCCTTTTCATCTGCGTTAAGATGTAATTTCTCATTTATCAGATAACTGATCCATGCAACATTTTCGCAGTGCTCCAGTGTAGTAGTTCTACCATGTTGAATATATTCATCCAAATGTTTTACTCCATCAGATTCATAATAATCTTTAATCAATTCGACAAACTGCTTTTCACGAAGTTGCTTCGCTATCCGATTTTTACGTCCTGAAAGTTTAAAAACCACAATACGCTGAATTGCTTTATTGTAAATATAATTCCGTTTTCTGTACACTTGATCAACTATATTGGTCATATGATTTTGAAATTCCTCATCTATGGAAACAACATAATTCTGAAAATCCGTCAGGGACGATATTGTTAATGTGGTATCTATGGATATAATCGAAATCAGTATAAGGGCTAGAGTATTTATTAAAGATTCAGGTAAAGCATCAAGACCTCTATCTGCTAGAGGTATCAGGATTTTCATCACCAGTATTGCAACAAATCCAAATGCAATAGACGTAGGCACACTTGTCCTTCCGTTGATATTCAGAGGAAGCTTGCTATAATCCCACCATCTTGCCTTGAACATCTTCTCAAGAACCCATGATGTAAGATATTCCAAAATCATGCTTGTAACAAAACCAAGTATAAACATCATCCACCATTCAAATTTCAGCAGATGACTACTTTCTATCAAGTCATATGTAAGAAGTCCCAATATTGATCCAAAGCCATAAATCGGGCAAATAGGTCCATAAAGAAAGCCACGGTTAGCCCACTTATGTTCAGCTATAGTACAATAAATACTTTCCCATATCCAGCCGAGAAAGCTAAAAAGGAAAAAGGCAATAACATATCTATTCAAAATAATCACCTTCTTTTCATTTTTCCATACCAAAACAAGCCAGAAAGTTAAGATTTGTATAGATTCATAATGTACACTATATCCTATGACATTTTATTCAGATTTATCATATAACCATAAATATACCATTCTGCTTTTAGACAATCAATAGTCAGTATCTTATCTTTATACCTCCAATGTGATATAGGAATAAAAGCAAACATATCAACCACCTATTACTATGTCTGCAATACTCAGTTCATCCGGCAATACATTGCAGGGAAGATAAAGCACCTTCACACCTGCTTCCATTGCAGCTTCCAAAGCTGTACCAAACTCCTGGTGTGTTTTCACATTAGGAAGTACTTTTCTGACACCAGGCATAGCAATAACGAATGCGATATAACACTCATATCCTTTTCCTGACGCTTCCGCAAGTTTATATAAATGCTTTACCCCACGCTCGGTTGGTGCATCAGGAAAATATCCGACGCCATCTATTTCCAGCGTACAACCTTTGACTTCAATGAAAACCTTTCTGGAGGCACACTCCAGATAAAAATCCACGCGGGACTTTCCATAAGTATATTCCGGTTTTAGCAAGGAGATGTTTTTAAACAGTTCCGGCGAACTGCAAAGCCATTCCTTTACCACCTGATTTGGAGCCTGACTGTCAATATTGACCCAGCCAAGTCCATCCTTGAACACAGCCACCAGATCGTATTCAGTTTTCCTTGCGGGATTATCTGTTCTCACAAGTATGACATCCCTTCCGGGCAAAAGCAACTCCTTACAACGCCCAGTGTTCTTTACATGCACTGTTTCCTCCTTACCGTCAAGTTCCACATGTGCTACAAAGCGATTGGGACGATCTATAAATATGGCATGTGTCATATTTTTATACTTCATGTCTGTTTCCAAGAATACCTTTCTATCATAATTCCACTCTCCAATTAAATCCCTATTTCACACACCAAAATCCCAGCTTCAGATAAAGGTGAATGATGTGGCATGCATTCTTCTGCATCATTAAATATGGGACAAGGTACCTGTCCCCATCTACCAGTTATAATACTATATCATCACTTTTTGTAATAAGAATATATCTAAATAATTCTGCTTCTATTCTGACAGTATCCACAGGAACCGGTTCCTGTATAACGGCAGCTTTCAGATTAAATCCCAAAACTCCTTTAGGCTTTTCAGGTCCAACTATGAATCCCATGCTTCTACTTCTATCCATAGGTTTTGCATTCAAATAGGATTTAGAATAAAACTCTATAGATATTTCTTCCTCACATTCATACTCAATTACGGGAAAACACATACCTCTCGGGCACATTTCTGAAAATCTTTCCTCAAAGTCCAACCTTCTCTCAGTAATTTCTTCAGAAGTCAAGTGTTCTCGAAGCTTGGGATCAGTAAAAACATTATCCATCTCTTTCCACATATCCGACAAATATACCCTATTAATCTGTACATAATGTTCTTCACCAGTTGCATCCTGAAACACCAATTTGTCGGGATAATTATCTCCAACAACCAAAGTAACAGATTTCTCCACTTGACGTGCTATACAGCGTGGCCCCATTATAAAACGGAACTCCGGCTTCCCATTGATATCTGGAATAGATAAATACTCACCCTCTAGTTTCAATCTACTGATAAATAACGTATTAATGTTCTGAAAATCAATATCATTTGGCTGCCAACCATTCTTAAGAAAACTAGATATAGTCAATATATTTCCCCAGTCCTGCTCACTCAATTGGCTTTGTTCAAAATTGCATACATTAAATTCCCTTTCGTCAATGAATACTTTCATAACTGATTCGAAGGGATTTATTACATCATATTTTCTATTATTACGCATCATTACCCTGTTACTCTCAGGTATGTTTGGAGTCTCATAGAGTTCCGCTGCTTCACTTTCCCCAACATTTTGCTGAAAACTCTCATCATAATGTAAAATTATAAGCTTCATTTCCTTGCCATGGCGTACTATTCCCATAACATTATAGATGACACCGCCTACCTTAACATTTTTCCCTATTACCTGTATCTCTTCAATATGAGATAAAATTTCATGCAAATATCCAATATTCATATGATTGCTCCTTTAGGTAATTCTTCTATAGAAACCATTTTACATCACAGATTTTAAATTACAAGTATTTATAAAGCTTCTGCAGAGTGTGCAACAGCTTTTATTTCACCATAATAGTTAAAACATTTTCTAATGTCTGATACCAAAGTCAGGTTATATACCATATAGAAAGGGTAAAGCCGGAAGAGGTACAATTCATTTTATAATACTCCTCTATACACAGGATTGCTTACTATTTCTATAACAACCTGGTCTTTTGCTGTGTGGTATACAAAATTTTCACCTTTACACTTAACTAATATTTTTGTGGCTTCTTTTGGGTCTTGTATTGATCGAATCACAGCCATATCATCTATATATTTTTTATTCCCTTCAATATAGCATTCAAGTGCAGTCAAAAGAACATATTGATTAGGGTAAATCCTTTTAACTTCTTCCCATTTCATAACTGTCACCTTACCTTTAAATAAAAAGATTTTATTCTGAAAACTCTATTATGAATTTATTATACCAAATAATCTCTTAGCATTATTTGTAGTTATATCTGCAATTTCTTCATAGCTTTTTCCTTTAATCTCAGCAATCTTCTCCGCAACAAGCCTAACCAGGCTTGAGTCATTCCTTTTTCCTCTAAAAGGCTCAGGTGTGAGATAGGGACAATCTGTTTCAATTAGAAGCCTTTCATCCGGAACAAATTTTATAACATCAATCAGATTTCTTGCATTGCGATATGTAACTGGTCCCCCTATTGAAATATAAAAGTTATTGTCAAGAACTCCCTTTGCCATCATTACATCTCCGGAAAAGCTATGAATAATTCCCCCGACCTCCTTAGCATTTTCAGCCTTTAAAACGCTAAGCGCGTCTTCATTTGCGTCTCTAATATGAACTATAATCGGTAATTTCAAGTTCTTTGCCAGATCTATCTGCTTTACAAAGCATTTTTTCTGAACATCCCTTGGCGACAAGTCTCTGTAATAATCAAGCCCAATCTCACCTATAGCTACAACCTTCTTATTTTCAGCCATACTCTGTATTTTGCTCAATACCTCATCGCTCATTTCATTTGAGTAGTGAGGGTGTATCCCAACAGCTGCATATATGTAGTTGTATCTTCTAGCCAATGAAACGGAATGCTCAAGTGACGGAATATTATAGGATACATTTAAAATGTATGAAACCCCGCTTTCATAAGCCTTCTTTATCATTTCGTCCCTGTCATGTTTAAATCTGTTATCATTAAAATGTGCATGTGTATCAAATAGCATTTCTATCTCTCCTTCTTTACTCTGCTGCTTTAAAGTTATATATCGGTTTAATTATTTTAGTAATTTCAACTGTATCCTGTATATTGCTTACTATCTCATCCATAGGCTTATAGGCTAGAGCACACTCGTCCAGAGTGGATCTATTGACAGTTGTCGAATAGATACCTTCCATAGACTTTTTAAATTCCTCAAGGCTTATAACTTCCTTTGCCTTGCTCCTGCTCATCAACCTGCCTGCACCATGAGGAGCCGAGTAATTCCAATCCTTATTACCCTTTCCTACGCAAATCAAGCTTCCATCCCTCATATTTATTGGTATCAAAACTCTCTCCCCAGCTCGTGCTGAAATCGCACCTTTTCTCAGAATCATATTATCAAGATCAATATAATTATGAATTGTAGTAAATTGTTCAATGACTTCGAATTCCATCCTCTTCACAATTTCATCAACAATAGCCTTTCGGTTTAGCACAGCAAACTTCTGTACAATTTTCATATCATTGAGATAGTCATTATAGTTTTTACCCTGAACGTAGGCCAACTGCTTGCTAATCTTCAAAGGCCTAACCTTCTGAATTTCCTGTTGAATCTCCTTTTCACGCCCCTCGGCCTTTAACTTCATAACTATCTCGGAAACATATTGACTATCTCTTACCAATTCCTTGTAGCCAAGCTCCTGGTAAAATTCTGCAACCTGTTTACCGAGGTGCCTGCTGCCTGAATGTACAACAAGATATAATTCACCGCCCTCTTCTTTGTTCACCTCAATAAAGTGATTACCTCCACCTAGTGTGCCAATACTAATCTTAGCCCTATCTATACTGACTCCCTTTTTACATACGAGTTTGTCAAAATCAACATTTTTTGCATAAGGGTGCTGATTTTTTCTAGTATCAAAGCCGGAAGGTATGTATTCATGAATAACCCTATCCAACTTTTCCAAGTCTATATCAGTATTTATTAGTTTTATGGTTTCCATTCCACAACCAATATCAACTCCAACAAGATTTGGCACTATCTTATCAGAAATTGTCATGGTTGTTCCAATCGTGCAACCCGCTCCGGCATGAGTGTCAGGCATAATCCTTATAATGCTGTCTTTGACAAATTCCTGGTTGCAAAGCTCTAAAATCTGGGCAATTGCCACATCCTCCACGTTATCCGTAAAAACTCTCGCTGTATTGTACTTTCCTCTAATTTCTATCATAATTTCACCCATTTCTTTACATATGTATTTACTTACCCATCCTGTTTTTATAAAAATAAAAGAGAGTAATAAGCCTTTATATTGGACTTAAACTCTCTTTTTGGTAAATGCTATTATTGTAAAACCCTTTATTTGAGATTTCTTAAATCTCATATCTTTCAGGATCGGTCGCAGGCCTTGCCTGCTAGTCGCCCATTCTTCCCGGGTACAATCGCTTCTCGCATTTATGCAATAGAGGATTAATCCAATGTATGCGTAAATCTAAACTTGGTCTAAGTTTCAATTCATTCGCTGTATTAATTTGTTCGAGCCAAACATTTCTATTTAGATACAATGATAATCCTCCCTTCATTTTTTATAATAATCAAATCAATGTTCTTTTAAATTTATCTGGTGATCTATACAACGTCACTTATTTAAGCATACCGATTCGTATTTTACTAAATCCTCAAACCATTTGTCAACTATTTTCCATCAATGTAATCTTATTGTAATATTTTATACACCTTTAATTACAACAAGGATGCCTTGACTTAACTTACTCAGCGTATAGTGAAAATTCAGAAAGTTGCATAATTCTACCTTGGGTGGAGGATGTAAATATGAGCTTATAGTATTTGTAGCTGGCAGGGTTATTTATTGTAAATTTGTAACTCCTGTAATTATATGGTTTCATTATATTGCTTGCCTTTGATACTTTATCTATCACATTCCATGACACTTGGTCATTTGAACCGTATAATTCCCAGGCTTCCGGGTTCCTTTCATTATAGTACTCTGTGTCATTTGCAACAGTAAGTGCATATGACTTGGCTGTAACAGGCTGCTTCATAGAAAATGTAACAAACGGAGTGGTGGCAATTACACAATACTTTGAACCGATATCACCATCGAAAAGGTTTTCGGCACCTTCATTCATGTTTCCTTCTGTACCATCAATCATACTATCAAAGGAATCCATTAATGACAGATTTCCGTTAAGAGATAGTTCTGAAAATTGAACAATTGAGTTACTTAGACCAGAGTTAATCTCCAGCTTATAATAACGATAACTGTGGGAATTGTCCGTTATGAATTTATAACTCTTGTAATCAACAGATTTCAGTATGATCAACAGAACATGTTTTATCAAGCAGAGATTTAGGCAGTACACCAATTTCAAAAAACAGCTGTAAAATACTATCAACGGCTTTCAACTTTATACCACTATCTTTCACCGCATGATCTAACTCCTCATCCTTTTGGAGTAACAGCTTTAATTCCTCACTGTTTTCGCAGGGATAAAACATTATATTCGCATTTTGACTGATAGCGCCTAGAATCTTCTCCCTGATATTTTTTATTTCTTTTATGTTGCCGCTGATATCAACTTCACCGGTGGCAGCGACTATATCAGGAAAATTTACATTAGCATCAATTATATTGTCTTTTACCAAGGCTGATGCAAAAGTTATTGCATATGCAATTCCTGCACTGCTCCCATCAACCTGCTGAACGAAACCCTTTACTGTAACCGAAATAGGTTCCTTTTGAAGGTATGCATTAATATCCTTGGAAAATATAGCTTCATAGGCACTCTCAATCCCCCTCTTTGCTGATTCCTTTACCTTTGGAGACCTAAAGCTTTGAAAGTAAATGTCTAACGTTTCCTTCACTTCAACATTAAGTAATTTTATTATTATTTCTTCCGCTGTACCATTATCAAATAAAGCATATATGTGCATAAGAACTCCTGTTGTTAACTAAACCATGTAATCATTGATTGTGTCAAAAATCCGAAACAATTATATCACAAATTAATGTAATTTAGTATAATTTAAGGAGTTTTACCACGGTAAACGCATGAAAATAAATTTAACACTAAACCCAATTTGAAGGGTTTTT
>CAZLZR010000112.1:0-9805 GCA_964564015.1 uncultured Acetivibrio sp. | reverse complement strand
AATAGGTGAGGACTTTTCTTTCCCGAAACCGGGTAATTTAATTTTACCACTGACAAATACAGGATTTTCTTAATAGTCATGATATTAATGTGTCGCTTGTTGTGTTTGATAAAGCTTCGTTTGAAGTGAGCGAGAAGCTGCTCTGTGAAGTCGCTAGTTATATTAGTGAAAATTATGTAAAGGAACATAGAGAAATACGACGTAAATTGCTCGATGTTGAGTGTAAAGCCCTCGATGAAGCCGAACAATTTCAATATAATGCTCCGATGCCCCAAGAGTTAGAAAGTTTACACAAAGAACCAACCCAAGGTATTGATGATTTGCTTGACAACCTTGATGAACCATTCTCGGCAACCCTACTTCGACTGATTGATGCCAAGGGAAAAACAGATGTGGAAGTGTACAAGCGTGCCAACCTTGATAGAAAGCTATTCTCGAAAATCAGAACAAGCAAGAACTATGTGCCGAGCAAGCGTACGGCGATTGCCCTTGCAGTGGCGCTGGAACTGAATCTTGACGAAACTGACGACCTCTTGGAGAGAGCGGGTTATGCACTTTCTCATAGCAATAAGTTTGACGTTATTGTTGAGTACTTCATTATATGTGGAAAGTATGACATCTTTAAGATTAATGAAGTTTTGTTTAAATATGACCAACCATTATTGGGAGGGTGAACACCCTGCCGATTGATTTGTCGCCCCTCAAGCGACCTTAAGTTTTGTTGTAAATGTTATCATTAAATCATAATAAAACTTGAGGAGGAACCAATAATGAAAAAAGGATTAACGGAACTGGTATTTATAATTGACAAGAGCGGCTCTATGTCTGGATTGGAGACTGACACAATTGGTGGATATAATAATGTGCTAAAAAAGCAGCAAAAAGTAGATGGTGAGTGTCATATTACAACGGTGCTATTCGATAACAACTACGAACTACTCCACGACCGCATCGACATTAAAGCAGTTAGCCCAATTTCTGAGAAGGAATACCAAGTTGGCGGCTCCACAGCACTTCTTGACGCAATTGGCAGGACAATTCACAAAATCGGCAATGCTCAGAAGCACACTGCCGATGATTATCGAGCTGAAAAGGTGATGTTTGTGATCATAACAGACGGTGAGGAAAACTCCAGTCGTGAGTATTCGGCAGATAAAATCAGGGCGCAAATCGAAAGCCACAAGAAGAATTATGGTTGGGAGTTTATCTTTCTTGGTGCGAATATTGACGCTGTTGAAACAGCAGGACGGTTTGGCATTTCAGCAGACCGCGCCCAGAACTACCACGCAGACAGTGAAGGTGTTGAACTGAATTTCCGTGTGATGAGCGAAGCGGTTGCAACATTCCGCGAATGTTCTGCAGTGCCGGAAGGTTGGAACGACGAAATCCAAAAAGATTATAAGAAGCGTGGTGGAGGTCGCCGCTAATGTTTGGAGCTATAATAGGCAACATAAAGACCCACCACAGAGGAAACTCCGTTCAATCAGATTGCCCCTTAAAGTTTTGTTTCAGCTTTTTTAAAGAATCCATCACATTTTGCAGGAGCATAGTTTCAATCAATTGTGAGCTTTCCTCTGAAGGGAATCTAATAGAAGTGTTGCCAAGCCTAATCGTTATATTACGGTTTTCGCTCAGATCACTGTACCCAGCGGTAGAGCATAAAGAAACATCATATTTATCAAACATGAGGTATTCCATCAGGGTGTCTAAAAAAAATGATTTACCCGCTTCTTTATGCAAAAATGATGCTTGTTTGTCGACAAAATCCTCTTCATCTATTCCAAGTACTCCATCGTCTCCCATCTCTTGTATAGAGATACTATCTGTGGGATTGTTATCACCACCCCCGTATAAAGCTGATTCACCGACATGCGATGCAATGATTTCTTCTTCACCTTTTAATGAAGAATCACTCTCAGCGGTAGCAAATGTATCTTCGCCCCAGTCGCTTTTAATGGCATCCAAAATATGGATAGGGCACTTATCTTTTATTTGATCGGGTGATACTGGCGGTAACATGCCTACAGACTGCAACTCGGCTAAAAATGGATTTGGGTTTGCTTGGTCGAAGATACTACTAAAGTCAGCATCCAAAATAATAAAATCTAATACCTTGTTCACTAAGCCCGGCTCGTTTGTGGCAAAGTCGTAATTGTATTTTTTCTTCAAAAGATATTCCAATGCCTGTTCAGAAAGCCCGGTTACATTTGCAGGAAGGCTAAGGGGTACATTTTTTGTGGCGGATAGGCCCAGTAAATAATCAGCAGAAACAGAAACCTCTTGACATATTTTCCTTAGGATAACATCATCAGGATGTCTGTTACCATTCTCATAATGGTTGTATGTGGCACGGCTACAACCAATAGCATCAGCAAATTGTTGTTGAGTCCACCCCTTTGATTCACGAATTTCTTTTAAACGCTCCGAAAATGTTTCATTCATGCACATGTCTCCTTACCCAAGTTAATGGTGTATAATATTGTAACATTGAGTTATATTTAGTAAAAAATAGTTGACAGCTGTAAGTGATCGTGATAACATTACATTAAGTTAAGAAATGTAACTATATTTTATTCTATGTTACAATTGTAATCTTGTCAATGAGGGAACAATAAAAATTAAAAGGATGTGTGCTTATGACTAAGAGTGATATTATTAGCAATTTATTTAAGAAGAGCATTTTCCCACTTGCGCTGGCACTGACCCTATTTCTCATTTCTAGAGCGCTTTTTACAAAAGACGGAGCAACGGACTATATCTATGCATGGATTTTATGTGGAATACCTTTTGGTTTCGGCAAGCTGCGAACATGGTTTCATTACTCGGGAAGTAACCTTGGAACATCCATGGGCATTTTGGCTCTGAATTTTATTTTGAGTGGATTAATTGGTGGTTTTGTTCTTCTTTGGAAAGTAGTTGTTGGATTGGTCAATATTCCGGTGACTATTTACCGACTGTTAAATATGGAAGCATCAGAAAAGAAACTGTCTGATGTGTAGTGTCTATCATCATCTAAAAAAATCAGATGTGCATCATGCTGGAAATATCAAGTGACATATGGTATGCTGATTTAAATCACTACTTTCGATGCAGGAGTTGCAGCTATGGGAATTTGGGATAAGTTAAAGAAACCAAAGAAAAATCTTGTCAAAAACCAAGAAAAACCAAAATTTTTTAAAGAGACCGATATGCAAATTTGTCTTGCTATGCAAGGAGATCCAAGTGATATATTTGATGTTGGGTTTTATTATTTTTTTGGATTACAAGTTCAAAAAAATTATAGTGAAGCTATCCTTTGGTTTAAGCGCGCGGCAGATTTGAGATATCCAAAAGCCTATTATTATTTGGGCCTTTGCTACGAAAATGGAGGCTATGGTATCTTGAGGGACAGGAAAAAAGCTAAGTCCTGTTATGAATCTGCTAGTAAACTAGGACAAAGAGATGCCATGGCATATATGAAAGCGATGGAATATGATGATGAAGGAAACTATTCTGCTGCTTTTTCTTTGTTTCAAGAGCTAGATACCTTACACATTGATGCAAAAGCTTCCTTGGGTTACTACTATTTAGAGGGGCTTGGTACCTCTGTTGATTATGATCTGGCAGTACAATTCCTTGAAACAGCATCTGAAGCCAAACACGAAATAGCAATGAATAACTTAGGTGTATGTTATGAGTTTGGATACGGTGTCACTGCCAATAAGGAGAAAGCCCTTGAGTTATATAAAGAAGCCGGAAAATTAGGGAACCCTCTAGCGAATAGTAATTTGTGGCGCTTGCAAGATGAACTTTACTGCGATCAGGGAGAATGCTTACTTGAGAAAGCTAAGCAGTGTATTGATAAGAAAGAATATCAAACAGCAAGAGAATTGCTTTTACAAGCTAATAAATTTTCCAATATAGCAGCGGAAGCGGAGTTTCATTTGGGTTGCTTATATTACAATAATCTAATTGATAGCCTGACTGACCAGCCAGGTATGAATCAAATTCTGGCATTAGGGTGTTTCATTACGGCAGAAAAGGAGAATCATCCCTTGGACACACGTTTTGTAGGTCTTTGTTATGAGTCGGGGTACGGAGATAAAGATAAATATTGTGCGTTAAAGAGCTTCGAAAAAGCAATAGATCTTGGCTGCCATGATGCTAAAGAAGATTATGACAGAGTGAAAGGCGCACTATCGGCTCAGGAGGCTTACCAAATAGCTAAGAAATACGAAGAAGACAATAAGATTGAAAGAGCACTTGAGCTTTTTGTGTTTTCAGCAAATCAAGGCTACACTCCTGCCAACAATGATGTCGGTTGGTTATATGCACACGTACTTGGAACGCAAGAAGACTGTATCAAAGCAGTAGAATGGTTTCGTAAAGGTGCAGACAAAAACAACGCTGCCGCTACCAATAATCTTGGCAATTGTTATGAGGACGGAACAGGAGTTGACCAGAGCAAACGAGAAGCACTGAAATTATACAAGCTCGCAAGTGAGCTGGGCAGTGATGTAGCACAGAGGAATTATGTTCGCCTCGCGGAAGAAATTGGAGAGAAAGCTCCGATTGATGAGCTTAATGAACTGGTAGGTTTGGCCAAGGTTAAAGATACAATAACTGAACTTTTAGGGGTGGTCAATTATCGCAAAATTGCTCAAAAACGGAATATTGATGTTCAAGTAAATATTTCAATGCACATGGTGTTCGAAGGTAATCCGGGTACAGGTAAAACTACAGTAGCCAGATTGCTTGGGAAAATATATTATGATCTAGGATTGCTTTCAAAAGCCGAGTGTATTGAAGTGGATCGAAGCGAACTTGTAGGCGAATATGTTGGGTCAACCGCAATTAAAACCCAAAAGAAAATTGAAGAAGCAATGGGCGGAGTCCTTTTCATCGACGAAGCGTACACTTTAGCAACAGATCAGTTTGGTCAAGAAGCGATTGACACCCTATTAAAAAGCATGGAGGACAACCGCGATAACCTCATGGTCATTGTAGCAGGGTATACAGAGGAAATGCATCGGTTCATCGATAGCAATCCCGGATTAAAGTCGCGATTTACAAAATACATCACTTTTGAAGATTACAGTCCAGATGAACTTGAGGGAATTTTTTATTTATCTGCTGCAAAGAACAATATTACGGATGAAGCAAAGGCGGAAATTACGCGAATTTGCAAAAAAATGTATGGCAATCGTGGAAAAAACTTTGCAAATGGTCGTGATATTCGGAATTTCTATGAAGCGGTGTATGCAAAACTAGCAAATCGAATAGGAACTATGGCTGGAAGTCTTTCAGACGATGTAGACATCACTTTGATCACAAAAGAAGATGTACTTGCGGCAGAAAATTCATTTTCTTAATTGATCGTGTTATAAGCTTTACCAAAATTATTTGAGGTTCATTAATTCCTATATTTATGGTATAATATAATTAAGAGAATTGTTTTATTGATGATTTCTTGGAGGTATTTTGATGCGGACAAAACAGAAATATAGAAAAGATTGTTAAGGACGTTACTGCGACACTTGCAATTGAAGGGCTTAAGCCAAGTAAAGCTGCGGTTACTATAAATCGCCAATTCTTTGAAGGTAAAATAAGTAGTAAGGAAGCGATTAGCAGAATTAAGGCCCAATATACTAAAGTTTTGGTAAAGTAGTATGAGTGACAACCCATTTTCAAGATATAATAGACAAGAGAATATACAATCTTTATATCATTATCAGGATACGGAAGTGTATATTAACAAATTAGGAATAAAGGATCCTGATATTTTATCATCCATAGAAAATGACTTAACACATCAGAGACTTTCGGAACTGTACCTTAATCCTATCCCGGGTCGTTTTGGTAAAACTCATTTACTAAAAGTACACAAATATATATTCCAGGACTTGTATCCGTTTCAGGAAAGATTAGAGAAGAGACGATATGGAAAGGGGATACACAGTTTTGTGATTGCCGGTTTATTTCTAATAATTTAAACCTATTATTTTCAAAACTTAAAGCTGATAAGTTCTTTGTTGGTTTAACTAAAGAGGACTTTTCTGTAAATCTGCATCTTTCCTTGATGAACTGAAGCAGTAAAAATCTGACTTTCTATAAGGAGCAACTACAATGTCAAACGATTTAGGAATTGGTGTAAATGCCCATAATATTTTAAAAAGTAACCTTTTAGAGGAAGAAGTAATAAAGTGGTCTTACCTCAAACAAAAGCATATATTATATGCAATTACAAACATAAGAGCACTTATAATCAAATTGTCTGGAAAGTCTGATGTTGAATCTTTTTTCTTTGAGGAATTAAAGATAGTTGGAACTGTTGTTCATGAAAATGGTTCGGGTGATTTATTATTTAATATAGCTGAGAGAAGAGATTCTGAGGCCGAACTTATATCAATTGATATTAGTGGTTTTATGGATATAGAGGATGTCGAATCGGTTGAGAGTATATTGTTTCAGCAACTTAAAATTTTTGAGGACATAGAGAAAAAGACAACTGATGGTTTTTATGAAAATGAAAAAATAACTTGGTCGTGTAAGCCCAAACCAAGATTATTTGTATTTGAAACTACTTTAAAATCAATTTTTGGATTTATTATATCTACATTTTTAACACTAGTTATATTTGTAGCATTTTATTTAATTCTTTCAAATATAGATCAACAATCGCCAATTTTACTATTTGGTGTTTTTATGCTATTATTAGCAATTGGATTTATGGTACTGGCCGTCAAGTTAATGCTTTCACCAATCTTTTTGTGGCTGAAAGATAAAAAAATCTCGTATATTATAACAGATAAAAGAGCCTTAATAGTTAAGAGAGAAAAGTGTAATAAGTATTATACAATTTTACCGGAAAAAATTAGTCTTACTAAGAAAAGATCAAATAATTTAGTTTTATTAAATGAATTAGACTATGATTTTGACAAGCAATGCTATTTGCATGGTATAGGTTTTTATAGAATAAGTGACGTTAACGAAGCTATTAAATGGATTTCTCCGCTATTAAAAACAGAATCCATCGATGAACTTGTTTTTGACAAATCAGAATTACAAAATATCGGAAAGATGAGAAAAACAATTCTCTTTTTTGCGTTTCTAAGTTTAGGGTTTTCTTTCTTTTTTCTTTACAAACTTATAATGGCAATTGTAAATTTTATTAATAATATTAGTGCGGGAATTGGTGCATTTGAGGAATATTTATCGGTTGTTTTTGAAGTAGTACTAGGATGCGGGATGAATTTAATTGCGTTTATTATATCAGTATATATAGCATATGTACTTTTTATGGATGTAGAAAAGGTGTAATGGTATATTATCAGCGGTTAAAATGGAAAATTTCCGTTTTTTGAAAAGGTAAATTCCACCTTGTTGGCTGTAAGTCTAAATTCCTTTGTCAGATATGATGGGGGTAGAATTTAGTCTTACAACTAAGAAAGTGAGAAAAAATCTCAAAGATTATTGAAATGAGCTATTAAAGTTTGTTATAATGGGTATAATTAAATAAGGTATGTGAGAAATTTTCTCGAAAGAGGTGGAATATAATGTTGTGTCAATTTACTTTTAAAAACTTTAAATCTTTTAAAGATGAGGCAACACTTGACTTACAAGCTGTAAAAATATCAGAACATGAAAAAAGTTTAATTATAGATAAAGCAGATGGTACAGAATTTCTTCCGGTTGCTGTAATTTATGGGCCAAATGGTGGTGGAAAATCCAGCGTACTTGAAGCATTTGTTTATTTAGCTCGTAAGGTTTTAATGCCTGTTCTTGCTGTTAAAGATATATCAAGTGATAAGAAAAATGATGATGTTTTTGAAGGCCTTTCGATTGAACGAAGAAAAGCAAAAGAATTAAGCAGTTTGGGACTAGAAGAAACTGAGCGCTATTACAAGTTTGAAAAAAATGCTCAAAATAAACCAACCCAATTTGATATATCTTTTCGAACTAATGGTAAGGAATATAAGTATCAACTCAATATCTCAAAAGGCGAAATTATTGAAGAAAACTTATTTTTTAGAGATATTCTTCATAATAGTAAACCTGAAATAGTATTTGAAAGAGATAAGGATGGCATATATCTTGGAGATGCTTTGGAAAATATAGATATTAATAATATCAAAATTTCAATTCCCTTACTTTCATATATATCTATTACAAGAAGTATAGAATTAATTGATGATGTTATTGAATGGTTTATTAGCAGTGTTGTTTTAAATTACGATAATCCTTTTAGAGATAGAACTATTGTTTTAAGTAAAGGTAGAAAAATTGAAAAGCAACTCTTAGATATGTTGAATGAGATGGATATTAATATAATAGGTATTCGAACGGTTAAAGATTCAGATGGAAATATTACTGAGATTTATACAAAACATAAACTTGCAGATGGTACAGATGGCGAATTGTTATTTGAAGAAGAGTCGAGTGGAACAAGAAAACTTTTTGGATTATTACCTTTTATTCTACATTGCATTAAGTCAGGAAATCTAGTTATAGCAGATGAGATGGATGCAAAACTTCATCCAAAGCTTCTAAGATATATTATTGGATTATTTACAAATCCAAAAATAAATAAAAACGGAGCTCAATTACTTTTTACATCTCATGATCTAACTACAATGAAAAATACAGTTTTGAGGCGAGATGAAATATGGTTTGCTGCACTTAATAAATATGAGGCTTCTAAGTTATACTCATTAATTGAGTTTAAAAAGGAAAATGGTGAAAAAGTTAGAAAAGATGAGACCTATGATAAGCAATATTTTGAAGGTAGATATGGTGCAGATCCTTATTTAAGAACTATTTTGGATTGGGGGAAAATAAAATGAGTTTAAGACCTCCCAAGCATAGTGATATAAAAAAATTAGAAGAAGCAATGAAAAGAAAGGGAGAAAAATAGAGGAAACCAATAAATTACCTCCGTATACACTTATCATATGTGAAGGTATTAAAACAGAGCCATTTTATATTCAAGGTCTTGTTAACTTAGTAAATGCGAAATATTCTGAATATATAAAAGCAGATAGAATAGTAGTTTTTGGTACAGGAAGAAATACCCGTGGTTTACTAAAGTTTGCACGTAAGTATGCTGAAAAGCCTGAGAATAAACAATATTCGCGCATATGGCTTGTATATGATAAAGATGACTTTCCTAATGATAATTTTGACAATACACAGTTTAGTATAAATGATTATAGTGATGAGGAAAGAAAATTCTTTGCGGCTTGGTCTAATGAATGTATAGAGTTGTGGTTTATTCTTTATCTTCAAGAATTAACAGCAAATGTTACAAGAGAACAATATAGGACAATATTAAAAAGCCATTTTGAGTATGAAAAAAACTTGACGAATTTATATGAAATTTTGGAAGAAAAGGGAGAAATTTTGGAAGAAAAGGGAGATGTAAACTTAGCTATTTCACGTGCAAAAAAATTGTGCGAGGAAAATATAAATAGTTCACCTTCTAAAATGGCTCCTGCTACACAAGTATATAAGCTAGTTGAGGAGTTAAAAGGATATCTTGTTTGATGAAGGATTAACGTAAACAAAGAAATTTTGCCTTATAAAAGGCTTAAATGAAACTCTAAGGGTTAATTAGATGTAAGAAAAAAGACATTATTAAACATATTTATCGTAAAAAGTATAAAGATTTGATTATATATGTGTCTATAAAAATCTATAAAGCAGTGAATATGTGATAGAAGTACCAGGGGCTGTTACACTAATTTCTTAGTGCAACAGCCCCATGGCTTATATGTAACCGCTTAAAAATAGAGTGCATAGCAGTTTATCCATTTGTGTGGGATAATCT
>CAZLZR010000111.1:0-9815 GCA_964564015.1 uncultured Acetivibrio sp. | reverse complement strand
ACTTACCGGATAATTAAGATTTAATCTGTATCTATTAGGATATAGATTTTTTTTGCGAAAAAGTGAGGTAAAACAAATAATTTCCGTTGAAAATTGATATTCTGTATAAGTTTATTGCCATTGAAACTATATATGATATGAGCCATTTGATATTAAAGGGTTCCATGTGGTAGAGTTTGTGATAGCGATAATTTAGAATTTTTGTTTTTTAGGTGGTATGCTATAAACATAGCGTATCCACCTTGAAGCTGTCTACAAATATGTGCAGCGCATAGAATTATATTGTAAATTTATACAGCATAAAAACGTTGCCATGGTATATTCTGGAAGTAAAGATCACCCTACTGGTGCATTCCATTTTATGGATTGTAGGGTGCGCTGAATATGAGTTACAAGATACCAATGTTCATCTTGCGGACATACTCATGCAGTACTTCCGGAATCAATAATTCCATACAGTTGCTACAGCTTTCTTTTCATTATTGCAGTCATGAAGGATTATTTCAGCAAATCACTTACTGTGACAGATATTTGTGACAAATACAACATATCTGTATCTACCCTCTATTCTTGGAAAAGACTATTTCTAGATCACAAAAAGCTCTGACTTGGTTTGCTTGAAGATGCTTGTACATCCTCTATGAAATTTGTTGATTCCATTTTTTCAGGAGCTTTGTTATATTCTCTTGATGAGTTTTTTCAAATATCAGATATAACTTTAGCGTTCGTTATCTATAAGTATGGAATCAGTTAAAAGTATATAATTTATATTGTAAATATTGTAAATGTGGTAAATATGGTAAAATAAATTTGAAATTATAGGTAATTAAAAACTAAAAATTAGAATAATTATAAAGGTTGTAAAAATACCCCTTCTTCTCCATTAATTCATCAAAATGCCCAAATTCCTCTATCTCCCCATTTCTAAGAACAATAACAGAATCATATTTCTCCAGAGTTTTGCAACTTAGTTTATGAGTAACATTTATACAGGTTAAACTTGGAATATCAAGAATAGAATTCTCTATATCCCATGCCGTTTGATTATCAAGTGATGCTAAAGCTTCATCCATAACCAAAACAGGAGCTTTTCTGATAATACTCCTTGCTATAGAAACACGCTGCTTCTCACCACCAGATAAACTATTACCGCCTTCTCCGATTTGTGTATTCAGACCTTCAGGCACATTATTAAGTAGTTCATTTAGACCAGATAAAAACATTGCTTGTCTCAATTCTTCTTCGCTATATTTGCTATAGATAGTAATATTGTTTTCCAATGTATCATCAAAAATAAAGACATTTTGATGAATGACTGAAATAATTTTAAAATAATTTTCTGTTTTTATATCATTTATATTAACACCATCAATTTTTATGTTACCCTCATAATTATCAAAATAACGAATAAGGAGCTTAATAAGTGTGGATTTACCACTTCCACTTTTGCCAACTATAGCATATTTGCCGCCTTGCTTAAATTGAAATGAAAAGTTGTTAATTATTTTTCTTTCAGGCGTATATCTAAAATTTACATTCTCGAAAGTAATGTCTTTCTCAAAAAATGTTTTTTCTACTTCAACCTTATCTACGTCATCAGTAGTGTTACAGTTATTTATATAAATAAGATTTTGAGATATGGACTTCGTTGAGTTTAGACTATTTACCTTCGCTAAAATATTTATTAATGGACTTATTATGTTGTTCATAAGCTGCACGCAGGCTATCATTTCTCCAATTGTAATACGCTTTTGGATAACAAAATATGTACCTATAGCAATTCCAGAAAAGAGCATAAAATATCCGGACATTCCAGAAAGAACATTCACTATATATTCAAGTTTAAGGTAGTTTAATTTAGATATTTCAGTATCTTCATTAACTTTGCGGTATTCCTTTGTTATTATATTCTCAATATTAAAGCTCTTTACTATTTCAAACCCTGAAAAAATATCTTTAATTTTACTTGTAAAAACAGCAAGAGTCTTTGAATATATTTCTCGTGAATTACTTAGCTTTTCTCCATAAGCACTTACTATTATAATTGGCAAAATACCTGTAACAAAAATCCCAATAGATATATAGATGTTTATATACATGATAACAATTGCTGATATTATAAATAACAAGGAGTAATATATAATTTCAAATATACTTAAGAAATAATCCTCCTCTAGAATTTTTAAATCATTTGTTAAATTTGATATATATTTTGCACTATTGAAAGTTGAAAAGGATTTAATATCAGTATTAATAATTTTATTAAAAATATCATTTTTGAATTCTATAAGTATATTCTTTACATTATACGCCTGAAATAGACGTCTAAAATATGCAATGGAAATAGAACATATTATATAAACAACTGATACAAGCAGATACTTTTTAAGATGACTAATATCCCCATTACCAGAAATATCAATAAGTTCCTTTATTACAAAAGCGAAAAAGATACTGAGCAAAACATCTACTACAATAAGTACTATATTTGATATAAACAAGAATTTAAATTTATATAAATACTTTTTCAACTAATAACCCCCCCAAAAAAATTCATGTCATTAATTATACAATAAATATTGATAACGAGCTGTTATTGTTTAACAATATTTTTACTTATAACATTCGTTATCAATATATTTAAATGTACAGAAATATTTCTAAACCGTTATAAATCTAATCTTACTTAACTTTATGTTTTAGACGCTCTTACTTGTAAATAGATCCTCTACTAATATCTAGGCGTATAAAATCTCAAAAGAATAATTTACATGACTTTTTGATTCTTAAACTCTTTGAGTCCTAAACTTTTTTGTCACTTCACCTGATGAAAAAATTAAAATAATTCCTAACAAAAAGGCCATAAATGTTGAACCAATATCTCCATTATTAATATTTATACTTACAGCACCACTTTCACTTAAATATTGAGAGTTCTTCATAACTTTAGCTATTTCGCCACTAGATATCAAGAAAAGCTGAAATATTGATACTGCTAAGACACTTATCCCTGACAAACCGACTGAAACCATAAGAGATTTTTTTCTTGAGAAGGATTTATCATAAGTTAAAAAAACGTAGTAAAGCATTTCCAGCAACAAAGGAATTACTACAACAAGCATTAAATATTTAATTATATCCAACTCTTTTACACTGACCTTTAATATTAGTAAATCCAAAATTAATAATATCTGAGTTACAAAAAATAAAATCAAGGCTTTAATTTTCATGATCCATCTCTCCTTATATTTTTTTATGTTATATTACAAAACATTTACTTACTAATTTATACTAAAACTTTTATAATATTAGGAATATAATATTGATAAAAGATTGTATAGCCAGTGCATTGCTACAGAAGCATAGATATTTTTAGTAACTAAGTAAGTCTTGCCAAAAACTAACCCTAAAGGAACCCTAATAATCAAATTAATTACAATATTTTCTCTTGAATGAAATACAAAAGCAAAAATTAACGCACTCAATAATAACGCAATATTATTACTGAAAATCTTCCTCAGCTCTCTTATAATTATCCCTCTAGTCAAAACCTCTTCAGATAATGCAACAAAAAACAAGTGTATCAATATAGGAATTAAAGTATTTAAATTCCCCTGCTTGATCTGTAGGTATACTATTAATAATACTCCGATCAAAAGAAGCGTTGTTAAAACTCCAGACAGCAGTTGGATATTTCCTGAAATTCCTATTTCTTTTAATTCTACTCTGTCTTTCAATTTCAAAATAGTAATTGGAATTACTGCAAAACAAATGAATAAGGGCAAGGACTGCCCTATTATTGTTATTAGCAACTCACTATCTATTGCAAAATAATTAAGTAGTATTGATGATAACACACATAGAAAAATCAATCCAATAGATGGAACTACACTCCAAAATATTGTTCGAATTATAATATCTGTTGCTTCTTGTTTATGATTTATTTTTATATCTGCATTAAATTCGCTCATGAAACATCCATCCTGTTAAATTTATATACCGTCGTTTTAAATGTAAAAACAATATATAGCATAAGTAAAATAAAATATATTGCAAATTTCAACAATAAACTACCACTTGATAAATCTGAAAAATTAGAAAAGCTTGATATGTACCCAGGCATTATAACCTTTAAATAGGGGACATTACCAAATATTTTCAACACAATAAATATCCCTAATGTAACAAGAAAAGTAGAATAGCTTTTCATACGTATACCAAACAAAAAAGTTAGTGCTATCAAAAACAGTATTTCTAAATTCGATAATAAAACCGAACTTATTATAGCAAGTGTATCTTTGCTTAAAAACATTCCGTTACCATATGAAGTTTTTGCAACAAACAAGTAATACGCAGCTGTAGATGTAAAAAAGCATATAATACAAAACATTGCAACTAATGTTGAAACAGTCAAAAACTTGTAAGCCAGAAGTTTTTTTCGGCTACATACTCGTGTTAATAACATTCTTATTTGTCCACCCTCAAGTTCGGATGATACAGTGTTAGATCCTATAAGCAAGTACATTATTGTTGGAAGTCCTAAAATTATTATAAGATTCCACATAACATAAGCATAGTCTATACAATTAAACGTTTCCTTTGCATTAATGCTTATAAATGAAAGATTAAAGTACATTGCCGAAGCATAAAGAAAAGGAAGCAATGAAACAATTAACAACAACCAAACAATTTTTTTCTTAAATAGCTTATATAATTCCATATGATAAATAATCACTTTAATTACCTCCCTCAATAATCTTTAATTTTCTTCGTATTACTAATAAAATCGCAGTTTTTCATTTTGTTTTTCACAAGTCTCATGGTTAAATCACTCATTAAAGTGTTTTTTTGGAAGTATATAGTAAATCTCATCAAGCCTTTTAATGTTTTTTTATTGTGGCCTATTGGGATTCTACATAGTCTCCGGTGGCTACCCTCCCATGTCTCACAGGGTCAATTTGCCCTTAATTCCTTCGTTCAGCCTTTCCATGAGGTAGAATGTCAGTCATGCTCCCAAACTGGGTCTGAGCCCTTAAGGTGAATTTCAATCCGACTATCCCGGCTCGTGTTCGTTTCTGCGTTCCTGATCTTTTCTCCGTCAGCTTTTAGGCTCTACTGACATCATTGAAATTACATTCCTTTATTTAATACTTAACCAGCCTTTTGTTGTGGTCTTTGGATGTCCTTAATCATTTTTTCTCCATCATATGTTAATCCTTTTGTAAGTAATGTGTAGAATACCCTTATTAACTTACAGCTTATTGCCATTAGCGATTGCTTTTTCTTTAGAGGATTTTCCACTCTGTTTGTATAGTATAAATGCAACTGCCTAAATTCAGGGTTCTTTGCAACCAATATCATTACCGCTTGAAACAATAACCTTCGAAGCCGTTTTCTACCTCGCTTGCTTAGTGTGGTTTTTCCTTTATGCTTTCCTGAACTGTTCTCCTTCAAGTTTAGTCCTGCAAGCTTTTGTATCTGCTTGGAATGTTCAAATCTCCCTATATCCCCAACTTCAGCAATGAATCCTGCAACTGTTACAACTCCAATACCCTTGATGTCTAACAGTTCCTTAATATTGGGAACCTGGAATAGTAACTCCTCTATCAATCCCATAGTTGCTTCAAGCTTTTTAAGCGAGAACTCATATTCTTCTATTAGGCTTAATAGGTCATATTCTGCTGATTTTAGGCCTTCTTTCACACCTACACTTACTTCTGCTGCTTTTACAAGCCTTATTGCATGCTTAGCTCCAACAGCTCTTTTTATCTGTTCTTTCCATACGGCTACTATGCCTTCAATACCTTTTACGAGAACTTTCTCAGGTGTTGCAAAGTTCTTTAACGCTAACATTGCTCCTTTACCAGTCCAGTCCTTAAATACCGTGTTGAACTCTGGAAAGTATATTGAAAGCCATCTTTGTACTTTATTATCTATAACCGTTAGCTGCTTGACATACCGCTCCCGAGTTTCCATTGATATTCTTAACTCTCGATAAACCCCTTCTGGCATATATGGTTCAAGATATCTACCATCCTTAACCAACATTGCTATTGTCTTTGGGTCTTTACGGTCATTTTTAGTTGGACTATTATCGTCAAACTCCTTGCTCCTTTTCACATGCATCGGATTTACAAGAACCACTTTGGTGCTTTTCTCTTGCAGCGAATACCCGAAGTTAAACCAATAATGTCCTGTAGGTTCCATTCCAACTACAACTTTTGATTTGTCATGCTTCTTCATCAGTTCGTGCTTCCATTTTTCAAAGGTTTCGAAACCTGCTGCATCATTACTGATTTTTAATATTCCTGACAACTCAACACCTCTATAATCAAAGGCTCTGGCATAGTGTAGTTCACTTCCTACATCAACTCCTACTACCATTGTTGATAAATCCATTTGCTTCAACTTCTCATTTTGGTTATACTTCATATTAGATGCCTCCTGTTTTTTGATTTGTGGTTACTTTGCGGTTAACTCACATTTCAAATTTTACAGCTTGGCATCCCTTTTTTCAAAGTTCATTTTATTTCATTACAGGAATGCTCCATAATAACTTTAGTCCTTAAAGAATTTAATTAAGGATCTATTTTCCACATCAATGTCAATTACTTTAATACTCTGCCTTGACAAAGTTTCAAACATATACGGTAAATAATCATTTTTATTTTCAAATTCAATAATATTATTGTCAATTTTTACGAAATCCTTATCAAATAAGCACATTTCTTCAACTTTTGTACTATCAACCGTCACTTTATATATTTTATTATCCTTTCTCATAGCATCATCATAACTTCCGCAAAATCTTATTTTTCCTCCATCAATTACCAGAAGATTATCAGAAATTTCTTCTACCTCTGTAAGTTGATGACTAGAAAAAATTATTGATACTTTCTTTTCTTTTGAAAATTTTATAAGCGTGTTTTTAACTATATCAATTCCAATGGGATCTAGCCCTACAAAAGGCTCATCCAATATCAGTAATTTAGGATCAGATATTAAAGCTTGAGCTAATGCAAGTCTTTGTTTCATACCAAACGAAAATGCCTTTACCTGACGCTTGCTATACTTATCCAAGTCAACAAATCTTAACAAATTAATAATTCTTTCATTATACTCGTTCTTTTTAATTTTTGGTGTAACCATCATAAGTATTTTCATATTCTCATAAGCCGTCAATTCATTATAAAAAGCAGCATCTACAAGAGAACCAATTGTATTCATTATTTTAATATCGTTGTGATTAAGTATGTTTCCGTCATAATAAATTTCGCCAGAATAATCTCTGATAAGACCGAGTAATATTTTCATCAAGGTAGTTTTTCCTGCCCCATTTTTTCCCAACAATCCTAATATTTCTCCAGGATTTATTCTGAAGTTTAAATCCTCAAGCACAATATTTTTACCAAAACATTTATTTAACCCTTTAACTTCTAACAAAGCGTTCATTTTAACACCTCTGATATATATTAAGAAACTGTTAAAGAAGGCAAGGCAGAAATTAAATTCTTGCCATGCCCTCTTTTTATTTTTCAGTTTTAGTACTAAATAACTATACAGACTTCAACATTGTGTTCAACTTACTACATAAATCCACTTATAGTATGTTAAAAAAACATATGTACGCTAGTTTCTATATTAGTTATGCAGACCATTTCTTGCCATTGTATCCAACACTTGCACATACAACTACTCCTACTGAAACACAACCAAGTTTCTTTGCTCCATTCAATAAAAATAACATAGTTTTCACCCCCCAGTTTTTTTATCTTCTTATTTTTCATTATTAAATATTATGCAGACCATTTCTTGCCATTGTATCCAACGCTTGCACATACAACTACTCCTACTGAAACACAGCCAAGTTTCTTTGCTCCATTCAATAAAAATAACATAGTTTTCACCTCCCCCGTTTTTTATAGTAATTTCGAAAATTCATATTTATTGATATCAGCGACTTTCAGAAGTTGCTTTTTTTATTTCACCCCCGAAAAATCGCTAAAAAATTAAACTTTTTTTCCAAAAACACTTGACTTTTTCAAAACGCCCCAAAAATCGAAGTGGATGGATCTTTTTTGACCATACTACTTAATTTTAGAGGTGTTGCAAATGTTAGGTTATTGGCGTTCACACAAAGAATATCAAAGCTATCTGCTGGAAAAAATTCTACCGTTTTATGAGTCCGATAAGGACAATGTTTTGCAGTACAGCAATGCATTATCAAAACTCTATTTGCTTGATCTTGATCCTTTATTACCATTGCTATTCCCATATTATTCACCTGTGGGTGCTCCAGCTAAAAATCAACCTGAGCTAATTCGCTCCTTTATTCTCATGTCAGAATTAAAAACACATAGCATAACTGAATGGATTGGCAAACTACAGGCAAATGAAATCCTATGCTTTATGATTGGTCTTCCTCGTTCCGAAATTCACCAAGTCGGCTCATATTATGACCTTATCAACCGGGTGTGGTTGGCAAATCCAGACATCCAATATGAATTTGAACATTCTCTCCATAATTTCAAACGTAAACCCCGCAAGAAACTTGGCAAGAACCAAAAACAACCACCCCGGCATCCAGGTATTATACAAAAATTTGTTGATTTAGCCTTAGAAGGCAAGTCTTTCGATTCCCGTCCCGAAATCCTTATGCAACAAATATTTGCCAAAGTTGGGGTAGAACCTTCTGCCAAAGAAGGTCTTTATGGGGATGTTAAAAATTTAAACATTTCCGGTGACGGAACATGTATAAATTCAGGTGCAAGTAGTTATGGCAACAAGGTCTGTGACTGTTGTGAAAACGGCAATTATAACTGTGACTGTAAACGTAAATTTTCTGACCCTTATGCACGCTGGGGGTGGGATAGCTACCATGAACAGTGGTTTTATGGCTATACCGAGTATATTCTTTCTGTCTACAATAAAGACCTTAAATCTGACCTTCCACTATATCTTAGAATAGTTGAAGCTCAAAGATTTGATGGTGTTTCCGCTATTGTTGCACTTGCTGAAGCCAAAAAGCTTTACTCAACATTTCATTTTGATAGTTTCTGCGGTGATGCTGCTCACGATAACTATGCTACCTACAAACTCCTTAATGAATGGGAAATGAAAGCTTTCATACCATTAAACAAAACAAACAAGGGTAATTCTACATATCCACAACATTTAGAAATTAATGACCATGGTACGCCTATTTGTATTTCAGGTCATGAAATGGTTAACTGGGGTTACGACCCAAACCGTTGTAGAATTAAATACCGTTGCCCATTAGCTTTGGGGAGAATTGACTCCTGCGAATGCAAAGAGCAATGCTCTCCTTCTGATTATGGAAGATGTATTTATATCAAACCATCGTGGGATCTTCGTTTGTTTACAATAGTTCCTCGTGGCTCCGATGAATGGAAAAAATTTATGAAAACCCGCACAACATCAGAACGAGTTAACAAGCGTATTCTCAATGATTATGGTCTTGAGCTTTCCCACACTAGAGGTAAAAAACGAACCTTTTGGTGGAGTGTAATTCATTCCCTGAATGTTTTGCTGGATTCAAGGCTCAAGCTATCTAGGTTTAGCTTTATAGATTTAATTGAGGAAAAAATGCTTAAAGTAGCATAATATACTTCCCAAATATTTAATCTTCTAAGCCTTATTTTTGTAAGGTTAGCTTTGCTATTCTCTTTTCAAGGTTCACACAATGATTGTAATTAAAAATTCATCTTGTTATTACTATTTTTACCCACATATTACATATATTTAAAAAATGTTATTCCCATATATTTACTGGGTACTACTTTTCGAAATTACTA
>CAZLZR010000110.1:0-9887 GCA_964564015.1 uncultured Acetivibrio sp. | reverse complement strand
AAGTGGAAACCATGCTTACCAATAAAGGAGCTGCTTTTGACGATCCATTTTATGGTTACATAGAAGGTAATACACTTTATTTTTCGGATCGGAATACCGGCATTCGGACCATTAAATTAAACGAACGTAATAAATCTCTGTCTCCTGCCGAATTTCCTTATTATGTACAAAATGCCACATTGGGATACTATGGCAAAGGGTTAAGTTTTGGAGCCATGAATGCCTGCTTCGGAAAAGTTAACAATGTTTGGTACTGGTGTAAAACATATAATGGAAACGGTATTTTCCGTTTCACGGATGCCGACATTTTAAAAGAACCCATTGCTGGAGGTGCAGGTGAAGCTCCTTCCGCTGGAATAGCACTTGAAGGAATGTCTCCTAAATCATTTGTATGGGATGCTAAAAGAGGTTATTTCTATTTTTCTATTTATGATCCAGGTTATGGTGGGCTTTATCGTTGTACCCTTGAGGAATTGAATAATATTAAATTAAGTAATTTAAAAGATTATAAATGCACGCTTCAAAACGGCAAAATGGTAGCACCCATTGTAGAAGCCGGAAAAGGTGAAGGTTCGTCAGGAGAATTCATTGGTATCTGTCAATTAGCATTGGACGAAACAGATGGTTGTGTATATTTTGGTTACCGTTCAAGTGATCCAGAAAATATTAAATCGGGCTTGATGCGTTACAATCCTGCTAAAAGATATATCGAACCTGTGGTAGAAGGAGTTGAAATTTATGGAGTAGCCATCAATAAAACACCATCAAAATTATTCTAAAGTACAAATAAATTCGTATGAAGCTTTATAGAAGAGGAATATCTTATTTGTTAGTGATGAAAAAAAACATTTATATTTTTTTACTGATAGTTGCTCTACTAAACATAGAAAAAGTAGTTGCCCAGGCACCAAAACGTGAAATGCGGTCAGCTTGGCTGACAACAGTATGGAGACTTGATTGGCCAAGCGTTACCGTACCAAAAGCTACAGGCACCAACGAAGCAGCTCGCCAGGCAGCTATCCAACAACAAAAGAACCAGTTAACCTCTATATTTGATAAATTAAAAGGAGCTAATATGAATGCTGTCTTTTTTCAAGTAAGAGGCATGTGCGATGCAATGTATCCATCATCGTATGAACCATGGAGTGCTTATATCTCGAGTGAACGAGGAGCTGATCCGGGCTACGATCCGTTGGCTTTTGCCATTGAAGAAGCGCACAAACACGGACTTGAATTACATGCATGGCTCAATCCTTATAGATATTCCTCTTCTATTTATACTCATGGCGAAACACCAATGGATTATTATATTACCCATCCCGATTGGTTGTTAGATTATGGGGATTATGTCAAAATTTTAAACCCGGGCTTACCCGAAGTACGCCAAAGAATTAAGTGTATTATTGGAGAAATTGTGAATAATTACAACGTCGATGGAATAGTTTTTGATGATTATTTTTATGCTTATGGAGGCACTCCAAACGACTTGGATGCTGCGGCACAAGCACTTTACAAGCCAGAAAATCAAAGTATTGGCGATTGGCGCCGTGAAAATATTAATAAAATGATTGCTGGTGTTTATGATACTATTCAAAAAGTGAAACCTTACGTTACATTTGGTGTTTCACCTTTTGGCACCTGGACTACCGACCAAAATGTAGCTGCTCAACGAGGTATTCAATTACCAACAGGTGTTGGAGTTACAGGTAATATGTATGCTGAAATTTATTGTGACCCGATAGCTTGGCTTGAAGAGGGAACGGTCGATTACTTGTCGCCACAAATTTATTGGACTACTTACAGTGCTTATCCTTATGGCATCCTGGCAGATTGGTGGTCAAAAATATTAAATCGTTTTGGCAAACATTTTTATTCCAGCCAATCGCTTTCCAGCCTGAGTGGAATGGCTTCATCTATTAAAGGCAATATCCCAATACAAAAAATTCGAATACAAGAGGAAGAAATTCCGGTTTCTGCTCTTTCTACGTTGGAGCAATCAATCGTTCAACAATCAGTTTCAGGCGATATTCAACGAGCACCTTCAGCTGTTGCATTTACTTCGAGTGAAATTGGCTTACAAATTGACTTCAACAGAAACACCGATTTGAACGATGCTCCGGGAAGTGTGTTTTATTCTGTCAACAAATTAATTAATACAAGCGGATTTATTACTTATTTAAAACAAAATAAATTTACACAGCCAGCTCTTTGTCCGGCTATCGGTTGGAAACCTGCAGTAGAACAAACTTTACCGCAAAATTTAACCTTAACAGGACAAATTCTTTCGTGGAATTATCAAAAAACTTCCGATAATATGTCTTTCTCGGTATATGCTGTCCCCAACGATAAAAGAAATATTTCGGGTGTTTTTTCTTCTTCACAATATTTATTGGGTTGTTCTTTTTTAACTCAATTCCAATTACCTGATAGTGTTCATGAAAACACCCATAAGATTGCAGTTGCAGTAATTGACGAGTTTGGAAATGAATTTGCACCAAGAGTTTTAAATGAGCCTGCCGAAAATTCTACACCGGCCCAACTCATTTATCCTGAAAATAATCAAGAGACTATCATTCCTTGTATATTCAGATGGAATGCTGTAGCTAATGCGGATAGTTACATATTACAAGTGGCTTTGAATGAAGACTTTTCTAACCTTGTATTTTCTAGGGAAACAAAAGAGCCTCAATTCTTTTCAGGATTACAAACCAATTTAAAAGATAATACCACATATTATTGGCGAGTGAGAACCAGAAAACCCAATGCAGTAGATAGTTGGTCGGAGACAAGACATTTTTTAAGCCATAAGTTTAAGATTCTTTCTCCAGAAAATGGAAGCGGCAATGTTGCGTTGACACCCACTTTTAGGTGGGATTACATTAGCCCTACAGCAACTTATACACTTGAAATATCAACAGCTTCGAACTTTGCTGAAAATAAACGGGTATATATTGAAACGCTTGCTTCAACACAAAAAACTATACCTGACGGTGTGTTGGTAAGTAGTACTACTTATTATGCAAGGGTTACAGTGAATGATGGCACAATCAATGCTATTTCTGAAACCATTCAATTCACTACATTGGATATAGAAATCCCCGTTCCTCAAATTATTCGACCCTCTAACGGAGAAACTATTTCAGGAAATAGCATTGAAGTTTGCTGGCAAGAACAACCTTCAAGAGGGTTTAGAGTAGAACTTTCAACTGACGCTACTTTTATTCCGAGAAACACCAAAGTAAAATCGGTAGAAGCTTATACTTATTGCACTACTTATACCGATTTGACAACCACTACCTATTACATTAGGGTGAAGGCAGCCAACAACGAAGGATTTACCGATCCTTCTGAAACCGTGCAAATAATGCTAAAAAATAATACCGGCATAAACGATGTTTATATAAATTCATTTGACGGTTACATACAAACGGATGCAACTAAAAATTGCACTCTTATTTATTTTTCAAATATTAATTGTAAAGCAACATTAAGCATTTATTCGTTGACAGGAATTTTATTGAATCAACAAACCGTAGATTTGATAAGCAGCGAAGGCAAAATTCCTTTAAATACCAATTTTTTATCACCCGGAATTTATATGGTGGTATTAAAATCTAATAAAAACGAAAAAGTGTTTAAATTCATTTATTAACAAAAATAAAATTATATATTTACATAGAATTATTTTCTTTTTATTATTTTTTAATTAATTAATTTACTAACTTTTAAAATTGTTACGTTATGAAGAAACAAGTACTTTTTGGAATAGCATTGCTATGCAGTGCTTTCCTGAGCAATGTGCGGGCTGCCGGACCAGCAGTAGATCCTGCAACGTATGCACCCAGAGGTGATAATGGTGAATACACGTTTGAAAACAAATGGCTGTATTCAGCTAAACGGGGTAATTATAACACTGCTGCTGATTTAATTGGTACAGCAGGATTTGTTCGCGGGATGGCAGCGAAAGATGGCAAAATGCTTTTCATCGACAGAGAAAAGAAACAAATTACTGTAGTAAACGGGGAAACAGGTTTGAAAGAAGCTCCGATTGTGTTGGCAAGCAACATTTTTACTTATATGGGTAAAAACAAAGCTGGCACCGCTGACAGTATGTATGTAGCTGGAACGCTTCCTTTCAACGACATTAAAATTGACAATGCAGGGAATGTATTGTTGGGTAACTGTATTACTTCAAATTTAGGACGTTTCCAAATTTGGAAAGTGAATTTGAATGATGGAACAGGTACACTTGTCATCGACCAGGCTAATTTGGCAACTTTGTTCCCTGATGCCACCATTCGTTTTGATGCTTTTGGCGTATATGGTGATGTTAACAACGACGCTATCATTATGGCTCAAAATCAATTAGCAATGGAAACCTACAAATGGACCATTACTGATGGTGTTGCCGGTGATCCAGAAGTAATTTATATTGATAATGTTACTGCAGGAACTTATTTAACTGGCATGGGGAATCCAGGAACTGCTCCTCAAGTTTTTCCGGTAGATGAAAATTATTATTATCTGGATGGAAACGCTACATATCCAACTTTGATTGATATGGATGGAAACATAATTGATGGTTTCTTTAATAATCCATCAGCATTGGTTGATAACATTACTTCACCAGGTGAAAGCTGGTCTATGAACCAGGGGCACAATGGTATTGCTGAATTCCAAGTAGGAGATGAATATTTTGTTGTAATGGCTGCTACCAATACAGCAGGTACTCCTCCATCTACTTTCCGTTTGTTTAAATTTGCCGATGCAGGAAAAGCATTTACAGGTATACAATGTTTATGGACATTTCCACAAGAAGGAATGGGTGCAACTTCTAATCCATATAGAACAGCTGTGCCATCAGTAGAAGTGGAAGGCAACACAGCTAAAATTTATGCTTACACCGGTGAAAATGGCTATGGAGTATATGAATTTAAAGTAAATGTAAGTGGGATTAAAGATGTAAAACAAGCCGTAGTTAAAATATCTGTTGATGGAAATAAAATCAACTTCTTAGATGGACCAGTAAGTACAGTAAGTGTATATGGTGTTACAGGACAATTGGTAACAAAAGCAACCAATGTTGAAAGTATAACGGTTCCCAAAGAAGGAGTTTATGTAGTGAAAGCTACTACTATGAATGGTGAAACAGCTATTCAGAAAGTAATAGCAAAATAACACATTTTAAAAAGAAGTGGTGATAACACACCACTTCTTTTCTTAAATATATAAAAACTACAAAAGTTATTTGAAGTACTATAGATTTTTTATTTTTTTCAATTCCTTTTTAAAATCGCAAAAAGTAACAAACAATTAAATTTAGACAATATCAAATTTTTCCGGAAAAGTTTTATGGAAAGGATTTTGATGTTAGATGAAAAGTTTAAGGTATTTATATTTGTTATGTAGAGTTCTTATTGTTGAAAATATTTAGATAATTTCTTGACAATCGGTATCCAAAAAAGTAATTGGATGAATTCTCAAAAATTTATTTATTTTCTTTCATTTCGTTTCTCTCCATAAAATATTTTTCTTCAAAAATATTCATTAAAAACAACAAACATATGAAAAAGAATTATTTACTGACTATCTTATTCGGTATTTTTAGTATTGTTGGAATTTCACAAACTATCAATATCGATGGTAAAATTTATACAATAGACACGCTGGCAAACTATAAAATAGGACCCAGTACTCAATATACCAGTTTACGACTGAAAAGTGGTACGCGACTGGATGTGTTTTTTATTAAAGCAGCTCTCACTGACCCTTACGTAACTGTAAAAACTGTTTTGGCACGTGATTCTATTTACGGGACCGAACGCCCTTCTTCTATGGCAACCCGCAAAAGTAAAGAAGGTTCCATATATTTTGCTGGTACCAATGGCGACTTTTTTGCAACTTCTGGTAGCTATGTAGGAATGCCAACAGGAGGTTGTATGGTAGATGCCGAATTGGCAACTATGCCGGTGAATCGTAAAATTTTTACTTTTGATGAAAATAAAATACCTTATGTGGGCACCATGACTTACAATGGTAAATTGAAATTCAATCAAACAGAATATGTTATTAATCATGTCAATCATCTTCGGTCGACAAATGAACTTGTCCTATACAATAGAAATAACGGAAAATATACTCGTACCAATCAATATGGAACAGAAGTTTTAGTCGAATTGGTTCAAGGTGAAAGTTGGAAAACAAATAGCCCTGTGAAAGCAAAAGTTACCAAAATTGAAAAAAACAAAGGGAATATGCCCATACCTCCAGGGCAAGCAATTCTTTCCGGAAATGGAACTTCTCAAACAATATTGAATACTCTCTCTCTAAATGATACAGTAGAAATTACCGTTGGACTGACGCTAAACAATAGCATTGTTGCCCCTTACACACAGATGGTGGGTGGAGATAACCGGAAGGAAATGTTAAAAAATGGAGTGGTAGAAACATCTGAAGTTTGGAACGAATTACATCCCAGAACAGCTATTGGCTTTTCCAAAAATAATGATACGATTATTTCTTGTGTAGTGGACGGACGAGGTGCTTCATCGGGTGTTACTACGAAACAATTGGCTATTCTTATGCAAAGTGCAGGAGCTTATTCAGCTATTAATCTGGATGGTGGAGGATCAAGTTGTATGTATGTAAAAGAATTCGGCATAATGAACACCCCAAGCGATGGTCAAGAACGAGCTGTTGCAAATGGCGTTTTCATGGTAGCTACTTCTCCTACAGACAATACTATCGCTGAAATCGAATCATACACCAAAACTATTTATTTGCCCAGATACGGAGTTTTTAGACCAAAATTTTTAGGATATAACCAGTACGGATTTTTGATTAATACCGATGTTCAAGGTGTTGTGTTAAGCTGTGCACCAGAAGTAGGAGAGATACTGGAAGATGGACGTTTTGTTGCGTCCGGCAGTAATGGAGGGATACTAACCGCAAACTATAATGGTATTGAAACCAATATTCAGGTTAAGTTGGTTAGTTCAGCCGAAATTGCTTTTCGATTGGATTCAGTTTTGATTGATCATAGAACCCAATATCCCATTCAAGTTCAAGCCCAAATTGGACTTAATACAATGGAAGTTCTACCCGCTGCTTTGAGTTGGACTATTCGTGACACTGAAATTTGTTCCATTGATGAAAACGGACATTTAACCGGATTGGAAAATGGCACTACAACAGTAGTTGGTACTTTGGGCGATTTCAAAGATTCACTCAAAGTAATTGTTGAAATTCCAACTTCGGGAAGAATGATAGGTGATGATTTTGCAGTAGAAAATTGGTCACTGACTGCTTCTACTCCTTTAAATGCAGTACTTAACACGGAAAATTTACCTGCCAACTGGACACATGGAGCTGCAGTTAATTATGTTTATACTACAACTCGAGCACCCTACATTAAAGTCTCCAGAAAAGTTTCTATGTATGGTTTGCCTGATACGTTGAAAGTAGTTGTTAACGTTGGAGATATCGATATTACCAAAACTCTTTTATCACTGAGAGCAAATAATGCACTCACGACAGCCGTGTCAAAAGAATTTACTACAATTCCAAAAAACACAGATACAGAACTATCGGTAGCCATGAGCGAACTTTTCGATGCCACAGATATTGCCATTTATCCTGTGTGGTTCGATAACATTAACTTTTATCTTGGGGCACAAACCTCAGGACAAGCTTATACACTGGCTCTAAAGGAAATTGTTCTTTGTTACCAGGGAGTGGAAATTTCAGGAATTCCTTCCGTATTGCTTTCTCAATATGAAGTTTTCCCTAATCCGTTGGATGGAACTATTTTGAACATACGAACAAAAAATAACGACGTCAATCTTCTACAAGCTCAACTGTTTCACTTAAATGGTCAATGTGTGGTTTCTCAACAACTGAACCCTGTGAATGGAATGGCTACTTTTAAGGTTGGTAAATTACCTGCAGGCACTTATTTGTTGAAAATTTATTCAAACAAAGAAAAATATGAAAGTATTAAAGTGATGATAAAATAAAAAATGAATAGAAAAAATTTATTGACAACGTTATAAAAAATTGATATTAGAACTAAAGTTGAATATTTTTTTATTCAACTTTAGTTTATTATTTAAAAAATGTTCACTACCAATGAAAAAAATTATTATAAGTTTTATTTTAGTTTTTGCTGCATTTCTACAGGTCTTACAAGCACAAAGTACCATTACCTTAAAAAATAAGGTTTATCATATTGATACGTTGGTTCAAAAACATAGCATAGGACCAGGTACATACCATACTTATTACGATTTACCTACTTATCCTCTCAAAGTTCATATTGTTGAAATAGATCTAACAAATCCCCATATTCAAATAGAAACATGTTTAGCAAACGATAAAGCTTTGACTATCGAGCGTCCAAGTTCCATGGCACGAAGAAAAGATTATCCGGGTCATGATGTGGTTGCAGCAACCAATGGAGGATTTTACTTTTATCAGGACCCTGTTGATATTGGCATCCCACGAAGTACTCAATTTATAAATGAAGAATGTATGGCAGCCCAACCATATGGACGAGCTTCTTTTATATTGGGTAAAAATAAAAAGCCCTTCGTAGATCGTCTTAATTTTAATGGTCTACTAAAAAAAGGAACCAATTCACATAAACTTAATATGATCAATACAGTTAATCAGGAGGTTTATACTGAAGAAAATGCCAATATAATGATTTTGTATACGGATAAATTTGGAGGAACAACACCTGTTGATAATACTGGTATTGAATTATTAATTAGACCAGCAGACGGAACTTCTTTTAACTATCATTCTAATGAAGAATACCCGGCAATAGTTGAAAAAATTTTACCATCGGGGGGAAGTTCGGTAATCCCTACGGGAAAAGCCATTCTTTTTGGACGTGGTAATTCTCGTGATTTCCTTACCAATATAAATGAAGGAGATGAAATTACTCTTTCATTGGAATTTAAATTAAAAACTACACCTGATCTACTCAGAGAATTTAAAGAATCAATAGGCGGAAGTGATCATAAAATATTAAATGAGGGACAATTAGGAGAAGGTGATTATGGTGCATATTATGGTTCTCACCCCCGGACAGGAATGGGAATTTCACAAGACAGTTCAAAAGTTTATTTAATAGAAGTTGACGGGCGTCAACCAGGGTTTTCGATGGGGGTGTCTTTATATGAATTTGCAGAAATCTTTAAATCGGCAGGTGCATGGAATGCTGTCAATCTTGATGGAGGTGGATCGTCTATCATGATTGTAAATAAGGAAATAGTAAGTAGATTTTCTGAAGGCACTGAACGTGCTGTAGGTAATGGTGTGTTAATAGTATCACAAGCTCCGGTTGATAATGAAATTTCACACATAGAATTTGAGCCAAAAAAACTGGAAATCCCTATGTATAGTGGATTGTGTCCCAAAATTTATGGCTACAACCAATACGGTTTACTAATTAATAAAGATGTAAAAGGTTTTCAGTTGAGCTGCTCACCTGAATTGGGCCAAATTATCAACGATTCTATATTTGTAGCAAGTAACGTAAAACAAACAGGTGTACTCACAGCAACTTATAATAATATAAGTGTTTCTAAAATAGTTACTATTGTAGATGCCGAGATTGACATAAGATTAGATTCAGTTTTGGTTGATCATCGCACTCAATATCCCATCGAGGTATTAAGCCAAAATGATAAAACTGTCATGAAAATCCCTCCCTCAGCTTTGAGTTGGACTATTCGTGACACTGAAATTTGTTCCATTGATGAAAACGGGCATTTAACTGGATTGGAAAATGGCACTACAACAGTAGTTGGCACTTTGGGCGATTTCCAAGATTCACTCAAAGTAATTGTTGAAATTCCAACTTCGGGAAGAATGATAGGTGA
>CAZLZR010000109.1:0-9977 GCA_964564015.1 uncultured Acetivibrio sp. | reverse complement strand
TAAGAATTTCCTGGCTTTTTGGAATTCATGGGAAAAACTTTGTTGAAACCATGCTGAAATTATCCGGAGAAATGGATACCGTAAAGGTGGTCAACGACCAGTTCGGCAAACCCACCTACACAATGGATCTTGCCAACAAAATAAGAGAAACAATTGAACTTGATCCTGGAATTTATCACATCACAAATGATGGGGTCTGTTCCTGGTACGAATTTGCTTCTTCTATTATCGATAACTTGATTCCCTGTACCAGTGAAGAATTCCCAAGAAAAGCAAAAAGACCGAAATATTCAGTTCTGACAAATACTAAAACTGAACCGATGAGACACTGGAGAGAAGCACTTAAGGACTATTTGCAGGAGAGAAATATATGAAAGGAGTTATACTTGCAGGCGGTACAGGCAGCAGACTGTATCCTCTAACCAAAGTGACTAACAAGCACCTTTTGCCGGTTTATGACAAGCCAATGATCTACTACCCGATGGAGACCCTGATAAACGCCGGAATAAAAGACATTATGATCGTATCCGGCAGAGGGCATGCAGGGCATTTTCTTGAACTATTGGGTTCCGGGGTGGATTTTGGAGTCCATTTTACCTATGAAATTCAGGAAAAAGCAGGAGGCATTGCCCAGGCACTCAGCCTGGCAGAAGATTTTGCTGACGGGGACAGTGTAACTGTTATTCTTGGAGATAATATCTTTCAGGACAACATCAAAGGAGACGTTGCAAACTTTAATGATGGCGCCAAAATTTTCTTAAAAGAAGTGCCTGATGCTTACAGGTTTGGAGTGGCAGAACTGAAAGGTGAAAAAGTAATAGGGATTGAGGAAAAGCCAAAAGAGCCTAAATCCAATTTTGCAGTTACGGGACTTTACATTTATGATTCTGAGGTTTTTGATGCGATTAAGACTCTCAAGCCTTCTGGAAGAGGGGAACTTGAGATAACGGATGTAAATAATTATTACGTAGACAAAGGAGCCATGGAGTACGGGATTCTTGAGGGTTTCTGGAGTGATGCAGGGACTTTTGAGAGTTTGTTGAGAGCTGGAATGCTTGTAAAGCAAAATAGAGAAAAGGAAACGTTTGAATAATAATCCAGAGTTATAAATGTGGAATAGAGAGTATTATATACTGCACATTCATCAGTAGACACCTATGAGGCACGACAGACCTTTTTAGAACACTAAAACTCCCGAAACAAATACAACCTTGATATAAGCTCATGTAAACATATGGGATCTATATAGATTTTGGAGTTAAGAGGAAAATTTCAAAAATTGAATGAAGAAATTGCTGAAAATATTTAACGTGAGTATTCTATATGTTTGACAGTATTGAAAAAAACATTGCTAAAGGATCTTTGGCAATATTATCAGGCACTACAACATCGATATTAGTAAGTATAGTTACAACCCCAGTTATTGTAAGACTGGTAGGACTCGAGGGATTTGGGGAATTCGCAACAGTTTTAGCAGTATATTCCTTATTATTTGCTATTTCGGATATTGGACTTTCAGATTCAATTAGAAAATACGTAGCTGAAGAAAAAGATAACTTGAAAATAAGGTCAGATATTGCGTCGGTATCTATTATGATATTAATTTTATCTGGAACCTTAACTTTAATGGTTATAATATTAGTTACATTTTTTTTACATAATTATTTTGATGAAAAGTTGATACAAAATATAATAATAATCTGTATCGGATTAGTTTTTAGTAAAGTTTTTGCTGCATCAAGATCACTGGTTCTTGGATTGCAAAAAGAAGAGAAGATTGAGTTTCTTCAACCATTAAATGTGATAACATATAGTTTTTTTGCAATATTATTTACATCTAGGGGATATGGAAGTACTGGTTTAGTGATCGCTCACGTGCTTGGAAGTACGGTGATCGCTTTAATAGGTTTAAAAATAGCGAAGAGATATTACAATTTTTCAAAAGAAAACTTTATTGATGGGTATAAATGTTATAGAAATAAATTAATTAAATTTGGTTTTTTTACATTAATCACGGTTTTACTTACTCAGTTATTATATCAATCTGACGTAATGATGATTAAGTACTATATGAGCGATAGAGATGTAGGAGTATATAAAGCAGCTCTTCTTATTTCGGAATACCTTTGGCTAATCCCATCAGCTTTACAAATGTCCTTGCTACACACATCTTCAGAACTTTGGTCAAAAAACGAATATGTGAAAATTAGTCAGATAGCCTCAAAATTGATGAAGTATACTCTAATCCTATTAATATTACTCATTGTTGGCTTATTTGTCCTTACGAAACCGTTTATACGAGTATACTATGGAAATGAATTCATAAATGCAGCCCAACCTCTACAAATATTATTAATTGGATCCTTCGCGTTTGGATTATCTAGATTAATATTCCCAATATTACAAGGAAAAGGTGAATTAACTGTCGTTACAAAATGTACAGGGATAGCAACTTTACTTAATATCTTGCTTAACTGGGTCCTTATACCAATCTACGGAATATCAGGAGCAGCAATTGCCACATCTATATCATATTTTTCTATGATTATATTGCATAGTAAAGCAATAAAAAAAGTCGAAATCGATATATATCAAGATATTTCTAAAACAAAAACTAGTTTGCTTACAATTATACTACTTATATCTCTAATCATAACGGATAAAGTTATCCTCATTTTTACTAATAGTGACTGGATTCAACTTTTAATAATACCACCCATGGGACTAATTATTTTCATATTTTTACTTAAAAAGTTAGATATTATTCCAATTTTTGAATTTAAGGAAATATTGAAAATAATACCGTTTAAGTCAGGGGCATTACAGAAATTATACAACAGTTTAGTATTTCTACACTAGAACTAAAGATTTCGAATTGGTAGTGAAAAAAAATGAAAATTGGAATGGTTACACATGAATATCCTCCAAATATAAGAGGTGGTTGTGGAATTAGTTGCGAATTACTTGTTAGAAATTTAAGGAAAAAAGGTATTTATGTAGATGTTTTTGTATTTGACATAGAGAGATCAACAATTTACAGTGAGATGGGAAATACATACTATTTCGAGATTGCGAGTAATTTGCCACACATTCTTAATCTCACAACACTTTTAAAGCTAAAAATTCCTAAAAAAAGGTATGATTTAATCCATGTTTATGGAGTCACCCAAATATCTGTGTTAAAAATATTAAAAATGTTCCATCATACTCCAATAGTTGCAACCTTGAACGGCTTTGAAGAAGCATGTTTTGATTACTCTACCTGGATGAGTAGAAAATGTAAGACATGTACGGTTATAGAAAATTATCATTGCATCTATAATATGAATAATAAATTAAATCGTCCTAAGATATTAGTTCCGTTTAAATTCCTGTACTTTAATATACAAAGATATTTTTCAAAAAGAATTGATGATTATATTGCTTTGTCAGATTCAATAAAAGAGATATATATATCTGCAGGATTTCCAGAGGATAAAATCACAGTAATTCCAAATATGATAGACCCTAATTTTATCCAACTTGTTAACAATTCAAAAACAAAAAAATATTCAGAATCAAATGGGCGTAATGTTGTATTGTATATTGGAAACCTAAACAAAACAAAAGGCGTCGATACATTAATAAATTCTTTTTCTAAAATATCTAAAAATAATGTAGAGTTGTGGATCGTTGGAACCGGGATTCATGAAAAGCAATTTAAAGATATAGCTGATAAATCGCCCATGAGAGAAAATATAAAATTTTTTGGTTTTGTAGAGTATAAAAAATTACCCGATTTTTACAAAGCTGCAGATGTCTTTGTTCACCCAGGAATTTGGCCTGAACCTTTTGGAAGAACTATATTAGAAGCAATGATTTGCAAACTGCCTGTAATTACCTCGAACGTGGGGGCGCCTCCCAAAATAGTAGATGATAGTGGTTTAATATACGAAGTAGGTGATTTAGACGCATTAACTCAAAGGTTGGAACAAATATTAAGTGATAAGGAAAAAAGAGCAAAACTGGCTAATTCTTTATTTGAGAAAGCAAAGTCAAAGTATGGTATAGATAGTATAGTTAATGAAATAATTAAAGTATATGAAAAAAATATGTGAAGATGCACATGAAATCTGCTGACAATCTATTACCTGTCAAAAATATAAAGTGGCTAGGATACCTGTGTTTAAGTGTTTTCATTTCTAGCTTAATTTTTAGCACTGTAATTGGTAGAATTGATTTAATGTACAGAGCTCTGTACATAGTCGTGCCTTTGCTTGTCACATCTTATATACTATTTAATGAAAAAAAAATATATATTAATACAATCTACACAGAATACATATCAAATTGTATAAAAACTAGAAATATAAAACTAGTGTTAATAACTTTTAATGTATTATATTTAGTCTCAATTTTAGTTCTGATCAGCTCAAAAACACGACCAATAATATATTTTATACTTATAGTGTCACTTATTGCGATCATTTTAATTGAAATTGTTTCATTAGATACATCTAAAAAGTCCACAACATTTATCGTTATTATACAAAATACCCTAGTATCTTTAAATATAATCTGGGGAGTTACCTTAAAATATCCACTATATTTCGCAGGTGCAGATACAGTAACTCATATGACATATATCGAATCAATAATAAATCAAAATCATTTAACAAACGAAATGGGACCTTATCTTTATTATCCTCTATATCACCTATTGCATGCAATGAGCATTAAATTACTAGGAGTACCTAGCTATCAAAGTGTATTCTTAATAAGCGGCATAGTGTTTCAAATTGGAATAATCTTCTCGTACATTATAATAAAATTAATTACCAAAGATAATAAGATTTCACTGCTTTCCTCATTACTGGCAATGACTTCCCAAGAATACATATATTATGGTAATTACGTAGTAACTAGGATTGTTGCTGGGATAGTATTTAGTATTTTGATATATATAGTATTAAAAAAAGATGAAGATATTAGATATAGGTATTTGTATTTGTTTATAACTTTGGTTTTGGTTCTCTATCATCATGTTACGCTCATATTCGTTCTATTAATTTTATTTACAATCTACTTTTTGGAAATAATATTTAATAAAATAAATAAATCAAAATTACTCCCCTCTAATGGTCTACTCATCCCACTTGTTATTTTTTTATTCTATTCCTTTTATATAGCAATTTCATTTACCGAATCGGCATTGATTATGACATTTAAATCTGCGCTTGTGTCAGAGATTATATTAGGGGTTCCTAGTAGTACTAACGTAAGAGTATTTCTAATGGAGCATTTAAATCAGTCTATATTCTTATTGTTTTATTCATTAGGAATTTTATATATATTAAGGAATAGTTTTCAACCTATAGCCATAAAAAAATTTGCTTTATTAGCATTGATTTTTTTACCAGTTTATATACCTACACCTATAACTTCATTTACTTTTTTTAATGAGTTACTTAGGTTTGATAGGATCTCTATGTTGGTAACTCCATTTATGATGATGATAATGGCTTATGGGATATTGTATATTAAAAACTCATATAAGAAGAAAACAATGTTTGTTATTCTCATATTGCTTATTTCAATATATTCATTTGTTTCCATATTAAACACAGCTAATTCACCAGATTACCCAATATTTCAAAATAAAGAAGATATTCCAAACAGGTACTTTACTGAAGGGGAATTAAATGGCATAAGTTTCTTACAAAAAGAATGTAAGTATAATTTATATTCAGACTATTTTGTATATCGTTTACTTGGAGAAAAACCTAAAATCTTTATGATAAATGGAGATATGTTCAACAATCCTCATCAAGGATACCTTTTGATAAGGGACAAAGAATGGAGTTTAAGAACGTTACTATTATTGGAAGAAGATAGCTATCCATTAAGACCAGTAAAATATAAAAAAAATATTGAAAACGATCATAATTTACAAAGAAACTATTATCAAATATATAATAATACAGACACAATAATATATTATAAGGGTTGAAGTAATGAATGCCACAAAAGATACTCAGAGAATTTTATTTATTCATAATAAGGCGATAAATTATCGTTTACCCCTTTTTAAAAAACTTAGTATTTGTAAAAATATTATATTTTGTTTTACAAGAGAAAATAGTAATATAGATATTGATAAACTTAACTTCAAAGGCACTTCGCTAAATTTAGGTATAAACGTAAGTTTTTTGAAGCATTTTCAAAAATATATTAAAATCTTATTTACTTATGATTTTGACATCATTATATCTGGCGATCCATATCTTTTTGAAACGCAAATAGCATTTATTGTATCAAGGTTCAGAAAGAAAACTTTTGTTTTGTTTTCCGAAGAGTGGATAATAGGAAGTAGTTTAAAAAGAAGATTAGCATCCCCGATATTAAATTACATTGTAAAACACTCCGACGCCTGTGTAGTTCCCGGTTTCAGGCACAAAAATCACTTAATAGAAATGGGAGCTTCATCAGAAAAAATATTCATTGCCCCAAATGCTAGTTATACTGGAAACTTTGAAATAAATAAGGAAATGATTGAAAAAACACGTAATTCCTTAGGAGTGGGTAAAAAAAATATTATATTATATATGGGTAGAATTGTGGAGTATAAAGGTTTGGAATACCTATTGAGAGCATTCAAAAAAATAGAGGAGAAATTTGAAGATTCACTCTTATTAATAGCAGGTACAGGAAATAATGAATTAAAAATGAAAAGATTATCTGAAGAATTAGGCATAAAAAACGTTTGTTTCTACGGTTGGGTAGATGAAGAAACAAAAAAAGAGTTCTTTGAAATGGCAGATCTTGTAGTTTTACCCTCAATATATCATAAAGCAGCAGAAGCTTGGGGACTTGTGTTAAATGAGGCTATGTATCACAGTAAGCCTGTTATTACTACAAATATGGTCGGTGCTGCTTACAGTTTAGTTAAACATGGAATTAACGGCTATATAGTAAAAGAAAAAGACATCAATGAGCTTTGTAACGCAATAGAAAAGATAATTTATAATCCAGAATTGAAAAAGCAAATGGGAAGTAAATCCAAAGAAATTATCAAGTTTGAGTACAATTATGAAAATCAAGCTAATGGATTCATAAAGGCTATCGATTATTCCACAGAATAAATTATTAGAAATATTGTTGATATATCTCCAATATTTTATTATGTAATTCTGTACAGTTTGGCAAAGACTCAACAAATTGTTGTCCATTTTTACATAATCTTTTTTGTAGATTTTTATCACTTTCCAGTCTTAATATTGCCTGTGCAAGTTTTTCAGGATTGTTCCCCTCTATTAATAAACCAGTTTTCTCATTAGTAACAATATCTGAAACTCCTCCTACATTAGTTGCAATAACTGGTTTACCAAACTGAAATGCTTCAAGAATAACCCTTGGATTCGCTTCACTTCTCGAAGGTAATACTAGAACATTACACTCATTTATATTTTTTAATGTTTCCTCGTAACTTAAACTACCTTTCATTTGAATTCTTTCTTCCAGATTCATTCTTTTGATTTGTGAATCACACCACTTTTTGTCAGGTCCGTCACCAACTATGGTTAGCTCCGCATTAGATAAAGTTTCATTGACTTTTTTAAACGCAAATATTAAAATATCTAATCCTTTCACAGACCTGCTGAGAGTCCCAACAAATAATATTTTAAATTTATTTTGAACTAAAGAAACTTCTTTATGCTCCAGTTTCCGATATATATTTTTACATTCAATAGGGTTTAATGCTGGAAATGTAAGAATATTGTCTTTAGATACATTACATAATAGCAATCTATTTTTTACTGTTGTTCCTGTTGCAATATACTTAACCACATTACCGAGCCTCAGATTGAAACCAATTATTCCCATGTCCTGAACGTCTTTAATTATTTTTATACCCAATAGCATGCTTGCTAAACCTGCGCTAAATCCAAAACTAGCAGATGAATGAGCATGTATGAGTTTAGGTTTATAAACAAGAGATATAATGCAAATGTTAAAGACGATTAATGGAATTATGAAATACCTTAATGGAACAGGAAATAACAATATATTCGGAATAGTTCTTAAAATTATAGAATTATTTTTACTCTCAATAATGGGTTCTTTTTTGATATAAGTAGTTAAAATAATGAAATTAACTTTGCTATCTAAATCATCAACTAAGGAAGTAAAATATGTAGATGCTCCACCCTTTAAAGGAGCATAAATTGGTGTTGTAACTAAAACAAAAGGTTGTTTTATATTCATAAGCATACCCAATCATTGAAAAAATAAAATCGATTTAAGGATACATTGATAAGTGGAAATAAAATTAAACTTAAATTAAATTATAAAATTTCCCGATATGTTTCGATTGTTTTTTTTGCAATTTCATCCCATGACAGTTCGCTTTTTATTTTATTATAGCCATTTTCTCCCATCTTCTTTGCCATCAAAGGATTATCCAAAATATTTATTACTGCATTTGCCAAAGCGTTTGTGTTTTTTGCAGGTATAAGCAGTCCAGTTAAACCATCATCTACAACCTCTTCAATACTTCCAACTTTCGTGACAATAACTGGTTTTTTAAATGAGTATGCTATTGGAACGACTCCACTTTGTGTTCCATCCTTATAAGGCAAAACGACAACATTTGCGCGTTGAAAAAAACCAGCAACTTCATTATCTAATATATATCGATTATGAATTTCAAAATATTTTTTATCTACTATCATTTTATCATATTTGTCAAAATCACCTTCTCCCGCAATAATCACCTTTAAATTAGGAATAGATGACACAATAAAAGGAACTGCCTCTATCAAATATTCTAACCCCTTGTATTCTTGGATCCTTCCAAAAAAAAGAATCGTATCCTTACTTTCTTGGATTTTATCTGACCATCTTGTATAATATGAAAATTCTCCGTGGGGAATAACTTTAACTTTATTTTCAGGCACTCCTTTCTGAATTAAGATCTCTTTTAATTTTTTACCATGTACTATGATTTTATCCGCGAAATGTCTAAATAGATACTTGGTGAACGATAAATGAATTTTTACCAAAAGCTTTTCACCAGAGTGAAGCTCTGGGTCATGTTCAGTTAAAACTAATTTATTCCCTTTTAATTTAAGGAAACAAAATAATACACCAGATATTAAATCTTCAAGGGTTAAATGTATTACATCAGGCTTCTCTTTATTAATTATACCTAATAACTTATGATATGTTAAAGGATTAAGTAATTTTATTAGCATTTTAGGATAGCTTTTTTGTGAATCTATCAGAATGATCTTTACCTTTGAGTCTTTATAATAATTTTCATTAAAAATATAACTGCCGATTAATAAAGTTACATCACTATTTTGTCTGGATAAGGAATTTGCAACTTGGGAAGTATATAACTCAATACCACCGCCACCACCTACTAAATGAATTAATAATATCTTCATAATTTATCACCTCCTTCTACCCTAGATAAATAAGGCAGTCTGCCTAATTTTCTGTAAAGTTTACTCTCTGCGCTCTTACTCTTCTTCTTTGATTACTATCTTCTTCTTTTAAGTTCCTCGCGAATCCTCTTAATAGAATTTCTTGTCCATAAGTTTTCCCAAAATATATATCAAAAATTACAAAAGTGTATCTTAATCCTTTATGATTCATTCTAGATTAGACTATTCTTCTTATCAGTTTCATGTGAAACGCATAAAATGAGTTGAAAACGAAATCAACTGTTTTACTCATCATAGGGGGTTTAATAACCTGTTCAAAAGGGATTTTCCAATCCAAAAGTCCAAAAAACTCTCTATCAGTAGTTGTTTTTTTGCAAATGGTTTCGCGTCTTTTTATCAAAATTTTTTTAATATTCTTTATAATCCACAAGTAAGCCCATAATTTGCTTTTTATGTATTTCGGGCCTTTTAAAACAGCATGGCCCATAGTAACGATTTCAGTTACAATAAATGCAGGTAATAATAATATTAATGTATTTAAACTGAAAT
>CAZLZR010000108.1:0-10186 GCA_964564015.1 uncultured Acetivibrio sp. | reverse complement strand
CATTTTCTTAGAAAATTTTTGGTATCAAATTACATCAAGTGCATAAGACCTGCTTATAAAAAAAAATGATGCTTCAGCTGTGAATGTATTAAATATATCTTGATTGCACAAATCTTTCATGTTATAATTTATTATATAAACAAATAGAGACAGAGAAGAATTATCATTACTATATTAACTATGCAATTTACATATAGTATTTTATTTTTTAAGGGGGAATTTTATATGGATTCAGCTAAAGACAAACAAAAGTTAGTAACAAGGTTTAACGAAATTCAGGAAGAAATACTAAGAATTGGTTGGAACGGAGTCTTGGAGAAATATCATCCCGATATTAATTGTGACGATCTTGATGCGGCCAAAACGTTTAAAATGTATAAGAGTATTTACGAAAATATGAAGAAACGTATGATAGTTCAATGTTAGATATTGCGATTACAGGTTGACTGATAAAGTCAACCTTTTTTAATGCAATACTACTCAAAAACACAATTAATTATATTGGCCAGATAAAAACTTAATTCGATAACGTTTTCAAAATATGAGAATAGGAAGTTGTCTTTTTGTTATCCCAAAGTAACCGTTAATTAATTCAGTAACGGACTATGATTCATAGAAAAAAAACAAGAGCTTGATTAAGCTCTTTTCAAGGGAGTAAATTTTATATAAAGGTCTTAGCAACCTGTTGTATTAATAATATCTTTTGTTAATTAATAAATTGTGAATAATTTATTAACTTTCAATTCTAAATCTATAACAACTTTTAGCATTCAGTCCCATTATCAACGCCTGCTTAACCAGCGATTTTTCAAACATTTTACAGTAAAAAGAGCCATCAACTATGGCTCTAAATTCGGAGGATAAAATACAAAAAAATGCTTTCACTTAATATATTTTTATTCTACCATTGATAAATTACTAATTTATGAACAGATTATTAATTTTTATTATCTTACTATAAATAGAAACCCTAAAAAACTTTATTACAAAGGTGAAAAACTGTAAATTTCCAGATCGCAGCAGAATATATTAGAAATAGAATATTCCAAATTGTGAAGTGGGGATTTATGAAAAAAACAAAGAAAAAGACGCGTATATATAAATTGGTGAGCGTCGGGGATGTTGTATTTGCTCCCTGTTCAAGAGATGTCTATAGAAAAGCAATAGTTTTAGAAACTCAGGTAAGAAACGAAAATTTGGCACTAAGAATAGAATTTGATACAGGCTCTGTACATTTTATATCAGCTGAATTATGTTACAGAATATTAAACGGTGTTGCTATTCCTGTAGAAAAGCCAAAAACAAAATTGCAAAAGTTTTGTGTTTGGTTTTTAAGAAAACTCGGATTAAGCGAGGTATAGCCCAAAATTTTCACTTCACAAAATCCGATTGAAATAATCTTTATTTATATTCCCTTTAAATACACACAAACAATAAAATAAAGAGGCATGTGAGGAAACCCTCATGCCTCTTTTCATATTCATGACCTATCAATCTTCAATAACAAAACGTATTTTATAGATATTCTCATTACCATTTTCTGCTTTTACATATACTTTTGCAGTACCGGGCAAATATGTAGCTTGAACAACAGTCAACTTAGCTTGAGAATCATTTGCCACAGCCGATACTACAGGAATATCCTCATCATCTTCAAGCATTATAGTATAATATGTTTTATCAGCGTCAAAATTTTCAACATCCTTATTATCGTACTTAAGTGCTTTAAGAGTTGCATCTGAACTAACCTTTACTTCAAACTTAATATAATAGATATTTCTTGTTACACCATCTTCTGCAACAACAACTATCTTTGCATATCCCGGTAGTTCTTGTGGCTGAGTTATAGTAATTGTAGCATTCTTATGAGTTGCTTTAGCTGTAATTACAGGAATTTCGTCATCACTGTCAAGTTCAACTACATAATATGTGTCATCTTTATCAAAGTCTTTAACACTCTTTCCACCATATTTAATATTAGCAAGTGTTGCATCAGAATCATCACCTAATACGACTTTATCCTCATCGCTAAGCTCATCGCCTATAACAACCTTTTCTGTTTTCTCAATGAGTTTTTCCAATAGTGCAGCAGCTTCTGCTCTTGTTAGAGAGCCTTGAGGATTGAATTTCCCATTTGATCCGACCATGATTCCTTCTTTGTAAGCAGTATAAACAAAATCCCTGAGGTTTTCAGAAATACTTTCATAGTCATCAAATATTTCTTCCAGTTTTCCGTCATCACTTACTACCGTCAACTCAAGAGCTTTTACCAGCGCAACTGCCATATCCTCACGTACAGCACTTCTTTCCCCATAGAAGAAGAGTTCTCCACTACTTTTCTTGTATCCTGTAAGGTATGACTTTGCAGCTTCTACCGCGCTAAAATCCCATCTTTTCAAAGGAACATCTTTAAAGGTCTGAGTTTTGCTTTTAGTTTCCAAACCAAGTGATTTTACCAACATTGTGGCAAACTGTGATCTTGTAACTTGTTCACTTGGTCTGAATGAGTTATCGGAATATCCAATAATAATTCCACGGTCACAAAGATCTGATATTGCGATATATGCCCAATGTGTGTCTTTTAAGTCTATAAATTTGACATTCTTAAGTCCTTGTTTTTTTGGTACCTTGAAATGTTTGACCTGCTGATTTTTGTCTTTTGCCGGGCCTCCCGGTGCTGCATTTACACCACTCACGCAGGTTAGTATTATTGACATCACTGTACATAATACCAATAATCCCTTCATTGCCTTCCTCATCATCATCATCCTTTCAAAATAATATAAATTTAATATATCTATAGATGAAAAACTCCAAAACTAAATTTGAAGGAAGTCTTTCATCTAAATCAGATAACGATTTTGTGCCATATCAATTAAGCTTCAGTATTCGTTATCTATATTTATAAAATACGAAAACGCTCAATAAAAATTTGGGGTTGAATTAATAAAAAGAAAAAACTCGTCGTTTCCGACGAGTCAATGGTTTAATGAAAGCTATCCACGCAATGCATCATTTTTTACTTTTAATAAGGGAAAGCTTTTTGGTTAAAAGAAGTAACATTAGAACTAATAGTGTAGGTATTACAGAAATACATATCCCTTCGGTAAAACCGGTAGGTACGAAAATCATTTTGATTTTGTGTGCACCTGCTGTCAGAGGTATGGCGATAAGCGAATCGGCAAACGTTTTCAATTCAACTTCCGTACCATCAACGTACGCCTTCCAACCTTTGTCATAAGGTATAGTTGTGAAAAGAACATCACCTTCTTTTGCAGTAACCGTACCAACTACACTGCCATTATGATAATCTTCCACCTTAAATTCCGATGCTTTCAAAACCGATACTGCCCTTTCATAAACCTCCGTATTCAAATAGCGAAACTCTCCATTGACCGTTCCACTGTTTTCGACAGTTACAGTTACATTCTCTCCTTCATTAAAAGTACCTATATACTTAATGCAGTTTGTTTCGGTTGTAAACAAATCGGATACGTGTTGGCCATTAACTAAAAGCTTACCACTGCCATTATTAGTTGAAAAATAGCCATATACCGGCCTCCCATTTGAAGTAATAGTGTATTCCACTATGCTCCCTTTGACCTTGTTAGTGTTATTCAAATTAACAAAACAATCATCCTGTGAATTGGTCAAAGATTTAATAAGTTGATTCTGTGTGTCAAAGGAATTATTGCTGAATTGAAAGTTGAATAAAGATTGCTCATTTACCGCAGTACCTATGGAAAGTGCATTGGAATTATAATATAGCTTTGCAGAACCGCTTTCTTTCACAGTTTCATAGTATTGTGAAACAGGACGTTCCGAAATAACATACCTAACAGAAAATATTGTATCTGTCACCATAGTTGAACCAAAGTAAGAACTCCACAGCCATGCCTGAGCCATTCCCATTTTTTGAAGCAAATTATTTACATATCGGTTATATGTTGAGCTGTAATGCGTAATTCCGTTGTAGCCAAAGCCAATAGCTTCATTCTTTGTCCTTTCAAAGGTTGCCCCAACGCGAAAAAACCCATCTTCATCCTTATTTGTTTCGGCAACTAAAGGCGTAATCTTCTCCTTATATCCATGGTATGATTTATAACTTTCATATCCAAATTCTCTATCCAGTCCTTTAAATAATGCAACGGTATTTCCGTACATATCAACACAGCATATTACAAGCAATATCACTGCAATAACCGGCTTTGTGAGCTTCAACTCTAATAAAGCCCTATATGCGGTAAGTATTATCAGAAATGAAAGCACGAAACTATATCTGTGCGGAAACCAATTCGGAAACTGGAATACGTGCCAGACTTTATCCAAAGCACAAAACCATAAACTACAGAATAATAATATAGAAAATAATCCTGTGAGAATTTTGCTTTTCAAAGAATTTCCCTTCAGTATGAAAAATGCAGCAAACAATAAAATTGAAATAATTCCGCAATAGATAAAGGGACTACCGGAGTTGGTTATGGAATCATATCTTCCCGGAAGCAATTTATATAAAAAATCATTTATGCTAAAATTTACTACGCCACTATAATCACTAGCACTCGTACCGATTTTGCCCTGAAATAATGAGGCCAAGGTCGGAAGCAGTATAAACGCCCCCCATGAAGCAGCTACAACAACGCTCAGAACAAACTTGCGCAAGCTTTGCAGTACCATTTTCACTCCGAGCTTTTCCTCCAAACAACGGTAAACAAAATATAACGCCGTAAACAGACCGGTCATGTAAGAAATATAATAGGTTGATATAAAAGACATAAATAGCGCAAAGGTCAAGATATAGGGATTTTTTCCCTTTAAGATCATTTCAACACCGATGATTATGACAGGCAGCCATATAACACCATCCAACCACATTATGCACATGGAGTATGCAATGTTATAAGACATAAGCCCATACAACACTGAAAATATTACTGTTGTCAAATCATACCTTCCAAATTTATATCTCAGCAGGAAACTAAATGTAAGCCCTGCCAATCCGATTTTGAGTACCGTCAAGAACAATACTGCGATAGGCATCTGGGAATTTGGACATAATAGCGTAAGGAATGATAACGGACTTGATACATAATAAGTAAAAACCCCTATATAATTCCCACCAAGTGATTTTGACCAGGAAAAGAAAATATCTCCACTTTTCAGACCACAGAGAAACTCAACATACTGTCCGGCCATATCCATAATCATTGTTGAACTTTCACCAAATGGTGCCATTCCCATCTTTGCAAATGCTATGAGCATAATAAGTGCAGGTAGCATAAAGCAAAGCAGGGCTGTAATAATGTTTCTATATTTATTTTGATTCATTGCTGCCTCCGCTCTGTTCCCTCACAATATATATGGGACGCTTTTTTGCTTCTAAATAGGTCTTCGACAGGTATTGACCCAATATACCAATACAGAACAACTGTATTCCTGACAGGAATAGAATAATACATACCAAAGACGACCAGCCATAAGCTGATCCACCCCATACAAGCTGTCTGACTATTGTAAATATTATAGTAATAAATGCAATTACACAAAAGAAAATGCCCAACAAAGATGATAAAGCCAATGGTGCAGTAGAAAATGCCACAATACCATCAATGGAGTAAAGGAACAGTTTCCAGAACGACCATTTGCTCTCACCACCTGCACGTTCAACATTTTCGTATTCCAACCACTTTGTCCTGAAACCTACCCAGGAAAAAATCCCTTTTGAAAAACGGTTATATTCACAGACTGACAGTATAGCGTCCGTCATCTGACGGGTCATCAAACGAAAATCCCTGGCACCGTCAACTATTTCCGTTTTGCTCAGCATTCTCATAATTCTATAGAACTGCCTTGCAAAAAAAGAGCGGATTTTTGGCTCTCCTTTTCTGCTTATACGCCTTGCAGCAACACAATCATAGCCTTCCTCATTTATACCCTTGTACATCTCTGGTATCAGTGTCGGTGGGTCTTGCATATCTGCATCTATGATAGCAACATAATCTCCTGCTGCCATTTCCATGCCGGCAAACATTGCCGCTTCCTTGCCGAAATTCCTGGAAAAAGAAACGTATTTAACTCTTGAATCCTTTGATGCAAGTGTTCGGATTATTGATAAAGTTTTGTCCTTGGAACCATCATCAACAAATATAAATTCAAAGCTGTTTTCAGGCATCATTTGCACTATTTCATGTAATTTATTATAAAGAATATATAACACTTCACCCTCGTTGTAACAAGGAATAATAATTGATATACAATTAGAAGCTTTCGTCATTCTGCTGGTCTCGTCATCCGCTTCAATTTGAGGCTCTAGAGATTTATACATCCTGATTTTCTCCTTTAATAAAAATCCCATAGGCATGTAGTCCGCCAGATTTCAGGGTATTGGCCTGACAAATTCCTTAAATCATATAATTTGGCATACACGACCGAACCATTGAAAATAGAAGTATTAATACAAATTTATTTTTCAGTATATTTAATATCCATTCTAAATTGGCTGGCCTATACAAATATAGAAGGTTGTCAGAAGTGCAAGAAATTTTCAACGGTCATATTTTATTGTAATACTTGGTGGAGCTAAGGGGGTTCGAACCCCTGACCCCCACACTGCCAGTGTGATGCGCTCCCAACTGCGCTATAGCCCCGTGCAAGTAATATTTTAATGTATTTCTACAAGATTTGCAACAAGTTTCACCAATATTCATGTATCTATTTTATAACAGTAAAGTTATTTCTATAAAAACAACCGTCCAATTGCCATTTTCAAGCATCAGATTTAATAGGCATTGTACCGCAAGTACTTTTTAGAGCATTTCTCTAAATGGCCTAATCGACATGAATTATTTCTGTACTGTAATCAAAAAGCACTGCTCTTCCATCATTTTCAATAAAGTTAACAATACCTGCCATCATGCTGTCCGCATGCCCGGTCTCATTTGACACACATGATATACCGATTACAGCTCTCTTCCATTTATCATTAAGGTCAACCTCAGCAACCGATGCATTGAAACGTGACTTTACCCTTTCAACCAAACTCTTTACAATATGCCTTTTTTCCTTTAATGAAAAAACTTCATCTATTGCTAAAACCACTTTGCAAACTCCAATAACCATTATCCACCTCTGTATTTGATTCAGAATTCAATAAAACTATGTATATGATTCATCTTCCATTCTATAATTCCCTGCATTGGCTTTTAATAAGCCAATAATTATTATCTGAAATTAATCTTCCAAATTTTCTTATAATATTATAACATACCCCTGCAGAAGCTGCAATTAAAGCAGCTGATTCTCGCTGCGGCAAGCAGTGGGACAATATATTTGGATAACAAACTTTTTTAGAGAAATTGTAAAACTTAGGGATAACGAAAAAATAACTTCCTATTCTCATATTTTGAAAACATTATTAAATCAAGTTTTTTCGTTATTCAGAGTTGGAACTTATATTTTAGTCATACCTTTTCATCAGTGGAAAATTAAAATAAAAATTGCTATAATAGTTTAGTGGTCTTCAAAGTCAAAAATGGTTAGGAGTTAATGCCATGTCTAAAATACTTGTTATAGATGATGAAAAAACAATCCTGGATAACATAAAATTTGTCCTTGAGCTTGATAGTCACGAGGTAATAACCTTTTCGAAGAGTGAGGAAGGTTTGGACTTCTTTAGAAACAACTATACCTCCATCGATGTGGTACTTACCGATATGAAAATGCCGGATATATCCGGAATGGAAATACTGAGAGAAATAAAGAAATTAATGCCTGAAATGTGTGTAATCATTCTTACTGGCCACGGAGACCTTGAAAATGCAATACAGGCAATGAAAGAAGGCGCATTTGAATATCTAAAAAAACCTGTAACTGCCGATAATCTGTCTATAGCTATTAACAATGCGGTTAATAAGAAAAACCTTCTTCTGGAAAATGCCAGAATTCACAGAGAGCTTTTGGAGCATAAGAATTATCTGCAAGGACTTCATGATTCTGCCGAAAAAATTCTAATTAATATGCTGCCAAAAAAACTTCCGTCGATACCAGGATTCAATTTTGCCGTAGAATATAAAAGCTGTGAATCTGTCGGCGGTGATATGTATGATGCCTCTGATATCGGCGATTACTTATGCTTCTATGTATTTGATGTTTCCAGCCATGGAATCCTTGCTTCCGTAATATCTACCATCATAAAAAGTTTCCTTCAAAATATAGAATATAATTATAAGCAAGGTATAAATAAACGCAGATTCCCCGAAATAGTACTCGACTTAAACATGGTACTTTTGTCAAATACTGCCCAAAATGTTTTTGCCACCCTGCTTTTAGGGTTTATTGATAAAGAAACAAAAACCATATACACTGTATCGGCTGGACACATTACACAGTATATAGTCAGGAGTGACGGCAGTCATATACCTTTAGAATCTACAGGTCCAATACTTGGAGTATTTGAGGATGCTACCTACAGCTGCTGCGTAAACCAACTATACGAAGGCGATAAGGTATGGCTTTATACCGATGGATTGACTGAGGCAACTCCCAATGAAGACACACCTGCCTTTGGTGAAAATAAGCTTCTATCTCTTCTTAAGGAAAATATAAACGCTTCATTACCGGATACTATAGAAAGAGCTGTCAAAACAGTTAAAAACTATACCAACAATAACTTTTTTGATGATATTACTCTATTAGGAATTGAGGTTAAAGATAAATGATATATCATATTTCCTCAGAATCAGAAAGCACTGAGAAATTATTTAAAAGCATAATCTCAAGCTCAACGGAATTTGGAGTAATCGCCACCGATATGGATAACAGGATAATTTTGTGGAGCAGAGGTGCCGAACTGCTCTATGGTTACTCATCTTCAGAAATGCTTGGAAAGCCAATTCCACCCAATCTTAACAAAAAAGAAGGGATTGATAGTGACTTTCTTTTTCTCGTTGAAAGTGGTTTTAAAGCTAATACTGCAGAATATAAAATGAGTGCATATACCAAAGACGGCCTCATCAAACCGGTATCTGTATCAATTACCCCCAGAACCGACGAAGATAACAAGTTCTGCGGGCTGTTAATCTTTGTAAGAGATATAACCAAATACATCTATGAGGAACAATTCAGAGATTTACTTCTTGAGATAACACAGATCGTAAATTCACCACGATCTATAGATGATATGAGTCTTTCTATCTGTAATACAGTAAGCTCTATTTTGGACGTACCTACAGTGTTTATCTGCCTGTTTGACTATCTGAACAACAATTTCTACATCAACGCTCAGGTCGGTTTATGCGGAAAATGCTCCAATCACTGCTGTATATATCACTACGATAAATCTCAGGTGCCTGAAAACATAAAAAGCTGTTATGAAACCTACTCACAGTTTATGATAAATTCTGCTCTACTAATAAATCATGATATTTTAAAGTATATTGACCGCCAAAATTTATGTGATGATGATAATTATAATTATATAATTCACATCCCTCTAACCTCAGATGACGCACTAATAGGCATTCTTCACATAATCGCTCCTCCCTTAAAGAGGGATTTCCTTATCAAAGAAACGCAAATATTAAGTCTTGTAGCCAATGAAATAACTGCAGGAATTCAGAGAAAAAGACTGGTGGAAGAAATACGTGAATATGCAGATAACCTGGAAAAAATGGTTAAGGTAAGAACTGCGCAACTCAGGGAAAAAGATGCACTCTTAATTCAATCGGGCAAGCTTGCAACTCTTGGAGAGATGGCAACAGGTATAGCACATGAAATTAATCAGCCTTTAGGGGGTATCAGCCTTATAACCCAGGGACTGATTCTTGCAAAAAACCGTAATAAACTAACCGAAAATATGCTGACTGAAAAACTCAATTCCATAGTTGACCAGGTAGAAAGAATCAACAAGATAATAGGCCATTTAAGAACTTTTGCAAGACAGTCGGATGATACAAAAAAAGAAGTCGACGTAAAACAGCCTTTGCTGGATGTATTTAAACTGATAGGAGAACAACTTATAAAAAAGAATATTACTGTGGAGCTGGATCTTGAAGAAAACCTCCCTTTTATACTTGCAGACCATAATAAACTCGAACAGATTTTTCTTAATCTTATAGGTAATGCACGTGATGCTATAGGTGAATTGGAAAAGCTTGGCCGGAAGCTAAAAAAAGAGGATGAGGCGTCA
>CAZLZR010000107.1:0-10458 GCA_964564015.1 uncultured Acetivibrio sp. | reverse complement strand
TAAAACTTATGAGCAAAATTCTATTTCTCCGCCACATTTAATTACACTTTCTACAAATTGTGGAAATGTAACATTTATAGCTTCTGCTGAATCTATAGTTGTTTCCCCTTCACTGTTTAACCCTGCAATAGCCAAAGACATTACAATTCGATGGTCATCACATCCATTCACATTACACCCTTTTAGCTTGCTCTCGCGAATAATAAGCCCATCCTCTAGTTCTTCTATATCTGCACCCATTTTCCCGAGCTGTTCACACATAACATGTATCCTGTCAGTTTCTTTTAATCTTGCCTGAGGAACATTTACAAGTCTGGTCTCCCCTTTTGCAAAACATCCTGCAACAGCCATGGCAGGAAGCGCATCAGGAATAGAATTCATGTCGACTTCTCTTCCTTCAAGCGTATTTCCTTTAATTATAATACAATCCTTTTGTTTTGTTACTTTTGCGCCCATTTCCTCTAATACTGAAAAAACAGCTTTATCTCCCTGAGGATCTGTAACATCAAGGTTTTCCAGCACGAATTCCTCTCCTGAAATGGCAGCCAAAACAGCAAAAAAAGTTGCAGATGAAAAATCTCCCGGTATGGTTACATTAAATGGTTTATACTTCTGATTCCCGGTAATATAAAATGACTTGTAATTATTATTCTCATACTTTATTCCCAGCTTATCCATCCACCATGTTGTTATATCAACATATGGAATTTCATTAAGTCGTGTTATAACTACCTCTGTGTCTTTTTCTACAAGGGGAGAACTGATTAGAATGGAAGACAGAAATTGAGACGTTACAGCATCAAGCTCTGTTTTTCCTCCTTTCAGCTTTCCTCTTACTACAACCGGAGCCATTCCATTATCTCTTGTTGCAAAAGCCTCTCCCCCAAGATTATTAATTGCTGTGATAAGAGGAGCTAATGGCCTTCTTCGAACCTGATAATCACCGGTAAAGACAGTATATCCTTCCCCTAGTGCAGCTAGATAAACACCTAATCTTAATGTAGTCCCTGAATTACCAACATTCACCACATCCGAAGGTGTGCATGGGTTCCCATTAAATCCTTTAATAAAGAACCTGTTATCAAGAATATCTATTTGAGCCCCTAAAGCTTTACAAACCTCAACAGCCGACAGTGCATCGCTGGACACAAGGGGATTATGTACTTGTGACTCTCCCCCGGCAAGGCTTGCCATAAAAAGGGCTCTTATTGTATGAGATTTTGATCCTGGAATTTTTACAGTCCCACCCATCTTTGATTTTCTGACCTTTAATATCATTTGGTACTCCTTTCTACCATACTACATAAATTTATAAAACTCGAATCCAAAATTTTCAATTCTTTGGGGCCCCTTGCCCATAAAAGTTTTTCAAATAGCCAATCCAAATAGCTATCTTTGTCATTTAAAGCTCAATTTCACCGATCACAGAGCTATGCTTTTGGGTTCTTAACCGTCCTCTCATTACATATATTATCACATAATTAAATAATATAAAATATTCACTTCAAACTATTTATAGATGAAACAGTAAATCATAGAAACCTGATAGTTATCTGGGCTTTCTGCTTTTTTCTTCCATTTGGTAAAAAAACAGCTGGATCTTCTAGGAAAAAGAGCATTTAATTTTAGCTGATAACGATTTTAAAGCAGAAATTTATTTTAGTAAAAAACGCCAAGTACTGTAATACATATATAATTTATGCTAGAATATATACATAAGAATTTTATTCCATTTTAATCAGCTTTACTAGTAATTTATTGATATTAATAAATTTTTACGTCATAATCTTTGACGCTTATAATTATATATGTAATATTTCTAAAATAAACTAACATGAACACTTTAAAGTGTCTTTTGAGAAAAATATAAATAATATTAAATATTATGATAAGGATATCGAAATATATGGATGGAAAAGTGTTACTTATAGACTATTCTGAATACGAAAGAGAAAAAGCCAAAATTACTTTTGATAATATTGGTGAGTTTCAATTTATAGAAATTGAAAACCTGAAAATGTATTATCAAATTATCCATGAGTTAAACAATTTGTCCCTGGTAATAATAGATATTTCTTTTCCTTCAGAAAAAGAAGGCTTTGAAGTTATTTCATCCCTTCGGAAAAATGTAGCCACCTCAAATACCCCAATCATAATAGCAACAAAATCCGACAATCTTGAATATAGAAATGATGCCCTCAAATTCTATGTAAGTGATTTTATTATTAAACCTTACCAAACTAAGCGTCTTGAAAACTCAATAAGAAGCACCTTAAAAATCGACCTCAAATTCAGATATAATCTAAGCAGTGCAAATGTTATTACTATGTCTGTTGAGGACTACATCGCAAAAGAATTTAAAATAGCTTCAAGAGCAAATAAAAATTTATCAATAGTATTTATAACACATATTGATATAACAAAAAATTCTTCCAGAAACCAAAAAACATTTTCACACTCACAAAATGAGAAAGCTTATAGTATGGCTATTGAAAGAGTAAAATCGGAATCAAGATCTACTGATACTGTAATATTTAATGACGATAAGGATATACTGGTCATCTTACCATTTACTAATTCTCAAGGTGCTGATAAAGTGGCAAACAAAATAAAAGAAAGCCTGAATGATGGTCTCAATAGCTTGAGCCTATCAAACGACTTCTTTTACATTGTCTACGTAACTTTCCCTGCTGATGGCAAAACCTTTCAATCTATTATGGAAAAAGCCATAAAAAAAGTTGAAGATAAAATAATGCTTGAAAAGATCACACATATAGGTTTGAATACACTTGACCATGCAAGGAAAACCTACAAAAAGTTCAAGCCTTCCTAATACTCTTATCCTCCCAGGCTTCCTAAATCTGTTTTGTCTCCAAGCAGCTATATATTAAGAGCAGGATCTTTATGTGGTCGTATTGGCACTCATTACTGTTTTTGGAGGAGGGGGCCCATAAAACTGAAAATAGTTGCATAGTATTCTACCATTGTATAACTTTCTTTTCTTATTCGCTTTTCTGCCAAAAAGCTTTTCAAATTCAGGATGTGATGATATAACGTAATGTGACCAGGTATCAAGAGAACCAAAAACTGTTCCCATTTCCCTGTACAATTTTTCTATTTCTTTAATTTCTCCAAGGCGCTCACCGTAAGGCGGATTGCAGATAATAAAGCCATACTTGTACTTGGAGCTGATATCCGACATAGGCATCCTTTGAATATGTATATACTTTTCTACCCCTGCCTTCTTTGCATGGTATCTTGCAAGGCTTATAGCATCTTCACTTATATCGGTACCTTGAATCTTAAGCTCCCTGTCTACCTTTATCATACCTCGCGCTTCTTTTCTAGCATCCACCCAAAGCGCCTTTGGAATATTAGTCCACTTTTCAGCATCAAATTCTCTGTTTAGTCCCGGCGCAATATCCAATCCAATCATTGCGGCTTCAATGGGAATAGTACCAGAGCCACAAAAGGGGTCAAATAGTGCCCGTTCATGCTTCCATCTGCTTATAAGAATCAAAGCACAAGCCATAGTCTCCTTTAGCGGAGCACCTCCAACCAATTTTCTGTAACCTCTTTTGTGAAGTCCTGCTCCACTGGTATCAATGGTTAATGTAGCCATATCTTTAAGCAACGATACTTCAACCCTATAACGAGGACCCGTTTCCTTAAACCATTCACACTTATACTTTTTCTTAAGTCTTTCGACTATAGCTTTTTTTACAATAGCCTGACAGTCGGAAATACTAAAAAGTTTCGAGTCAACGGATTTGCCATCCACAGGAAACTCCCCATCTTCTGGTATCCAATTCTCCCAAGGAAGTGCTTTTGTCTGTTCAAACAGTTCATCAAAGGTCAAAGCTTTAAACTCCCCCATTTTTAGCAATACCCGGTCTGCTGTTCTAAGCCACAAATTCGCTTTGCATATCGCACTTTCATCCCCGGAAAAAGTAACTTTTCCATTTTCTACGTATTGATCACTATAACCCAGCTTTTCAAGCTCTCTGCCCACAACTGCCTCTATACCAAAAGCAGAAGTTGCAATAAGATGTATCTTTCCCATGTAATTATACCTCAAGTCTATTTAGTATTTAATTCTCATAATTAAATCATAACTTTCACTACTATTTCACTTATTACTTGGCAGTATTTATTATAACCATTGGTTGCATTATAAACAATGAAATTTTTAAATATTAAGAAAAAAGTCTGCTCTGTCGATTCGACGCCAGGGTATTTTGTTGCAGTAAGCAGCCTTTCGATAGTCTTTTTTGATATCGGAAATGAATGTACTTCTTTAGGTATTAAAATAAGTGCCTCGCAGCCGAATAATTTCTACAACGTGCAAGGCACAAAAAGTGTAAATATGTTTTTTACAATTTTCATTAATGATATGTTTGGTTGTTAGAAACTCGAATATCCAACTTCGTCTTTTTATTGTTCTATATTATCAGTATTACATTCCATTTCTGTTGTTATCCCTGTTGTCAAAGTCGGATCTACAATTTCCTCCCTTGTAACCTGAAGAATCTCATAGATAGCTGCACCACCGCACAATACCCGCATAATTTCATCTATAACTTCCCGGGCTTTTTTATCTTCAGCATATTTTTTGATAATTCTTTTAAATCCATTATATAGCCGTTTCTCATCATTTGCATTAATCTCATCTTTTAATATTTCAGCAAATAGGTTCGGTATGTTGCATGCTTCTTTCTCCATAACTTCCAGTTCGTTCACCAAATCTAATTCTCTATCATAATTATTTGTGCCTATAATAGATTCCTCCCTTCTATATTTTATGATGAATCTATTATTTCAAATATTACCTGTACTTATTTGTGATTTGCAAAAATAATCCATGGTTAAATTTCACATATTTTATTTCTACATTCGTTTTTTCTCTGCCATGTTACCTGCAAATACTCCCAGCAATATAGATAGACCTGCTAAAATATATAACATTAAACTATTCCAAACTGTAAACCCCAATAATACAATAGCGCCTCCTACTGCAGCTCCTACAAGCATTCCAATTTCAGTGTAGCTATATCCCTTCATAAATCCCAATCCCCCCTGATTTAATTCCATCCCATGCGCAAGAGGCACAATAATTAGACGCAATACTTTTAAAAAAAGTTCACCTTTTCTTCTATCGTCCTATGCTAAATATGTAATTTGAACTACATTAAATGCTTCCCTCAAGTACTATAGTCCCATTGTATTGCTTGCAAGTTTGTAGTATAATGATATTAGCAACAATTAAATATATGCATTTGTAAAGGGCAAATCTATCGAAAGATAGTGACGCAAAACTACGGGTCTACGGTCATTTGACTATGACAGCCGGGTTGCCAGGTGTTTAAGAGATTATATCTTAAGTGCTCTTTTGGTAATCCCAACGAGAGCATTTTTGTTATTTCATATCTCTTAAGCTAAACCCTTTCGACATTGGCAAACTCAATGAAAATTGAGGACGCAAAACTTCAGGTCTACGGTTTAATAACTATGATGGCTGAGTTACCGAAAAAGGGAGGAATTATTATGAAAAATTCACTAAAGCATTTTGCACTATTACTCATTGTTCTTACTATCTGCTTAAATTCAGTACAACCATTTGTTGCTGCTCAGACGCCTTCCATTGTATCTAATGGTGTTGCACTTCAAAAGCTACCTTATTCTGTTGAAGGTAAGATTACCGTTGCCGGAAACACATCCAAAAGTAAGATTAAGGTAATTGTTTCAAAGGGTGATATTTCAACATGGTATGATATAGCACTGGACAATGGTAAATACCATGAAGAAATATGGCTAATTGACGGAATAGGCAAATATCAAATTTCTGTAGTGGTTCATGAATATGACAGGACCTATTCATACGGCCCTAGAGTCGAAGTCCAAAATACGGTAGAAGTTAATAGGTTCCTTGTACCTACTAAGCACGCAGAGAGTGATAATGCAGAAATAATTGCCCTCGCTAAGAGCATCACTCAATACTCAACAACTGATAAAGATAAAGCATTGTCGATCTATAATTGGGTAGCCAAAAATATTGAATATGATTACGATAAGTACTATAGGCAGCTAAATAAAAACTATGATAATGAATATGGTGCTTTGTACACACTAAAAACAAAGTCCGGTGTATGTTATGACTATTCTATGCTGGTAGCCGCACTTGGAAGGGCTGTTGGCCTTCAGGTAAAAGTCATAAAAGGAAACTTTGTCAATCCTTATCGAAGTGAACTTCATGCTTGGAATGAAATATATTTATCCGAAGAAGAACGTTGGGTAAATGTAGATACTACATTTGCGCATAGCCTAAATACAAATTACTTTGATAATAAGGATTTTAATGTAGACCACGAAAAAATTTCTGAATACTAAATATAAAGCTGCCCTTGTTACTGAGCAAGGGCAGCTTTTTGAATGTAACATTTTATAAACTAAAATTATTTGATAATTACTTCTTCATCATCATCATTTACATAATACTTATGATCAATAGATCCTTCTGCAATATCCTTATATGCCCAATATGATTCAGGCACATCAATGAATTCAAGTTTTGCTCCATTCAACGGACCTCTGTTTAATGCCCTGTTCACCAAAACGACGCATTCATCACGCTTAATTTTATTATCAGGCATGAATGTTCCGTTTGAATAGCCACTGATGTATTTTAGACTAGCAAGTTTTAGGATATAACTTTTAGCCCAATGGTCATCAATATCACTAAAATTATTAGCCAGACCTGTACTTGCATCTAGTTTAAGTAAGTTAAATATAACCGCTGCAAATTCACCTCTTTTTATTGTTTCGTCAGGTTTAAAACTACCATCGGGATACCCCCTGAACAATCCAACCTTTGTAACAAGATCAATGGACTCTTTCGCCCAATGCTTCTCAGAAACATCCGGGAAGTTAATTCTACTGGTACTTGTTAAATCATTGCTGTCAACAAATTTTGCAATTATGACTGCAGCTTCTGCTCTTGTTATCTCCTTCTTAGGTCTGAAACAACCGTCTGTATATCCTTTGAGATATGCACTATGCTCTCCGGTTATTACACCTGCTGGTATATCTTCATCAGGTTCTGTAACAGAACCACCGCTTGGTGTAGTTTTTACTGAAGTAGTTTTTGTAGGCGTAACGGTTTTTGTAGATGTAGGTGTTGGTGTTACATACCCGCTGTAATTCAATTTTATAGTTCCTGATGTAATGGTCGCTCTTACACTCTTCAGTTCTCTATCCCCGAATGTTGCTTCATCTATCTCTATAATGGTTGTTGTTTTATTTGTAGTTATTGCCTCAAAATTCAGCCTTAAAAATGTTCCGTCTGATTTTATATATCCATTATTCATTGTATGGTCAAGGAACACAAGCTTTAATACTCCATCGGATTCCTTATTTATTGCAAAATTTATATCTGGATTAGGTACAATACTTCCTGCCGATGAACTTAAGTATTTAAGTTTACTTCTATCATATCTTATTTCCATATCTATTGCACTTAAGCCTTTAGCTGGAACGTTAACAAACTTCACCGGAACTGTTATCTGTTCACCATAGTTAGCTTCGTCCGAGTCTATTTTTACCTGAAGTCCTGTCGGTATAGGTGTGACAGTTTTCGTCGGTGTTGGTGTAACAGTTTTTGTTGGTGTTGGTGTGACAGTTTTTATTGGTGTTGGCGTTTTTATTGACGTATTAGTTGGACTTGCCGATGATTTTGATGCTTTTATACTGCTTGCTTGCAAAACAGAATATCCCGTACTTATTCTGTTTCCATTCCAGTCAAGAAGCATAGTCCCGGTTATTCCATTCGGAATGCTCTTTGCATTTTCAAAGCGTATATTGGTAGTTCCTTCTGCTAACACTTTAAACCCAATTATACCCAATGTCCCATCCTCTTCGGGAGAGTTATCCGATCTGTATTCATCAAAATTAAGGTACGCTTTGGCAATATTCAAGATTCCTTTATCAACGTCATTATCAGCCTCTTGGAAAGGACTATACTCTGACTTAACCAAGATATTACCATCAGATGGCAATGACTTTTTATTGTAAGCATCCCCTGAGAAAGGATCAACAGCTTGCAGTATCTTTGGATCATATTTTATATTGACATGATATCCGGCAAAATTATGGATATCATTTATTTTTATGTATGCCTTGATTATATCCCCAACAACCGCTGTGTTTTTGTTCAATTCAATTGTTATGAAGCTGTTATCTGACACGGCAGTTGGTACTGCTGTTTTTGTCGGTGTTACTATTTTTGTAGGAGTTGCTGGTGTTGTTGTTTTTACTGGTGTCGCCGTTTTTACTGGCGTCGCTGTTATTACTGGTGTCGCTGCTGATGTTGGTGTGGAAGCTGCCTCAACCTTAATCATCGAAGGCTGTTTTACTTCATATCCAGAAGCAATTCTATCCCCATTCCAATCAATTAAAACAGTACCCTCTATAGCATTTGGTATAATCGGCGAATCTTGGAAGACTATTGATGTTGACTGCTCCTCTAATACCTTAAAACCAAAAACTGCAACTGAACCGGTTTTCTCTTCACTACCACTATTTCTATAGTCTTCAATATTTATATATGCCTTACTAATGTTAAGTACTCCATTATCCAAATCATGCTTAACTTGAGGAAAAGCAAAGAAATCAGAGTCATTTAAGAGTTCCCCTGCCAATGGCAACGTTGTGTTCTTATACGCCTCGCCTGTTATTGGATTCACAGCTTGCAGTACTTCCGGATCAAATTTAATATTTACTTGATATCCAGAAAATTTCGGTATATTACTTATCACTACAGTAGCAGTTATAATATCTCCCAACTTTACTGTTGTTTTGTCAAATTCGATTGTAATGTAAGAATCTCCGCTTGCATTTACCTGTACCTGAGAAAACACTTGAAAGCACATTGTTGTTAATAATAGAAAAATGACAGCCAAACTTATTGCTTTTTTCATTTAACATTCCTCCCACAAAGTTAAAAAATAAATAATTTATTATAGGTATTATTATTGAGAAGGTACATGAAGTATATAAATAATTTGAAACTTAGTGGAACACTTAGTAATGTTCAAATTATCCAACTAATTTATTAACCTTCTTAAAATACCATAATTACATTTTTATGTTGTATTTGTGCTATTATGTTTCGATATTTAGAATTAATTAGACATAACCTATAAATCAAATCAGGCATAGTATCAATTAATGATGTTCAGGTTGGCAATTTAATAACGATAATCAAGACTAGCTACAAACTACACCCCTTTAAATAATGATTTATCTACAATTCTAAAAAATCCCCTGATTTTATACTATTTATTGTTTCCTTATAATGTTATTATATATCAAATCATTTCTAGTTTCAAGTAATTAAAAAACTTCCCTACCATCTTATCAATGGTAAGGAAGTTTAGATTAATAAATTTATTTCACATATACTCTTTCAATAGTACCATCCATAATATATTGGTGGTCAAATGTACCTTCGGCAATATCTTTAAACGCCCAGTGTTTCTCAGGTACATCAGGGAATACTTGTGTTGTACCATTTAATGGTCCCCTCTTCAGTGCTCTATTTAGAAGAGCCACACTTTCACAACGCTTAATGTTTGATTGCGGTGCAAAAGTCCCATCAGGATATCCACTAATAAACTTTAATTCAGCAAGTTTCTCAATGTATACTTGAGCCCAGTGCCCTTTTACATCTTCGAACTTGAAGTTTGTAATGTTTTTATCTTCAATGCCAAGGAAATGATACACTATAGTTGCAAATTCAGCTCTTGTAATTTTCTGATCAGGTCTAAATGATCCGTCAGTATATCCAACGAAGTAACCTTTATCAGTAGCATACTTAATTGCCCATAATGCCCAATGTGTTTCCTTAACATCAGGGAAACTTATACTATCATTTACATATGTTACATCCGCACCTGATAACTTAGCCAGGATAGTTGCTGCTTCCGCTCTGGTAATATTATTGTCAGGCAAGAACAATCCATCCGGATAACCTTTCAAGTATGCAGCATGACTTCCTGGTCCCACTGGACCTGGAATATCATCCGTAGGCTCAACAGGCATTGTTGGTGTTGGTGTAGCCGTTGGTGTTGGTGTAGCCGTTGGTGTTGGTGTAGTTGGTAAATTATTGCCACCGCCGCCGTTGCCACCGCTTCCGCTTCCACCATCGCTGCCACTACCACCATTACCACTACCACTACCGCCGCCATTACTATTTGTTGCAGATGGTGTTGGTGTTACCACTGCTGTTGCAGTTGGTGTTGGTGTTTCTACTGCTGTTGCAGTTGGTGTTGGTGTTTCTACCACTGCTGTTGCAGTTGGTGTCGGTGTTTCTACCACTGCTGTTGTAGTTGGTTCTGGTGTTACTACTGCTGTTGTAGTTGGTTCTGGTGTTACCACTGCTGTTGTAGTTGGTTCTGGTGTTAC
>CAZLZR010000106.1:0-10568 GCA_964564015.1 uncultured Acetivibrio sp. | reverse complement strand
AATAGGAACATCTTTCAGAAACTGCAACGGCAACAGCTATTAATGCCTTTTCTTTTGCAGTGAGTTTCCCTGGTTTTTCAGCTTCTTTGAAAAAGTTCATGAATGAATCAACGTAAGGTTTGTCGAATTTTGAAAGTTCTTTCATAGTATTCATGAAATCATTCACTGATTTTCTTGCATCCATATGCTATACCTCCAATTCTTATATTCTTTCGCTCTTTTCACTCGAGCGATTAAGTGTTAATTATATCACGATAAATTACTTAGTCAAGCCTTAGTAACAGAAAAATATAAGAGGTCTGGAATGTCCCAGACCTCTGAATTAAGTGTAGTTATTTCCTATTTAGTGTTCAGCACTTTGTGCAGATTTTTACGAGCGCATCGAGTGCTGCTGCATTTATTGGATAAGTCACAGGTGAAGCAGTCACGAGTGGGTGAGTTGCAACTTGCATAGTGTTGAGTTCATTTGCTGTCAGACCTTTTTGGATTGCAAGACTTAGTATATTAATCATTTCTCCAACACTATCGCCTCCAACTACCTGAGCACCTATAAGAACTCCTGATGTTCTTGAGAAGATGAGTTTAACTTCGATTTTCTTTGCACCTGGTAAAGCCCCCGGATGTCTATCCATAGATACGGCTTTTCCAACCACGTAATCAAATCCATCTTCTTTGGCAAATCTTTCGATTATACCAGCAACTCCATAAGTTTTATCAAATATCTTCGTAGAGAATGCACTTACAGTGCCTCTGTTCTCTCTGATGAACTTGATACCATACAGGTTAGCTGCTGCAATTTTTGCTTCCATAGCTGCAGTTGATGCAAGAAGTATTGGAACATGCCTGCTGGTGAAGAAGTCTCTTTTAAGTGCACAGTCACCAACAGCAAAGATATCTGGAGCACTTGTTCTCATGTATTCATCAACTACTATGGCACCTTTTCTTGTGAGGTCAAGTCCAAGCTGTTTTGCAAGCTCTGTATTTGGCGTGACACCCATGGAGAGTATGACTGCTTCTGCTTTAACTCTTTCCCCACTTTCAAATTCCACTTCTTCTACCTTGCCGTTTCCAAGAATTGCTTTGACTTTCGTTCCCAGTTTGAGTGTAACCCCGTGGCTTTCGAGGTCTTGTTCCGCAATCGCTGCAAATTCGTCATCAAATGCTTGCCAAAGTATCTTGTGGGCTATTTCAACAAGTGTTACGTGTTTACCAGCAAGCGCGAGTTGTTCAGCAAATTCTACACCAATAAAACCTCCACCAATTATAACAACTTCATTAATCTCTTTGAGCTTACTGAGCATGTTTGAAAGATATTCTTCATCTTTGATAATTGGGAAGACGTTTTCAAGGTCGTGTCCAGGTAGCCACTTTGGAATAACCGGCAGTGAACCTGTTGCAAGAACAAGTTTGTCCCATTTGATTTCTTCACCACTCTTCAAAATCGCTACTTTTTTGTCTTTGTCAATACTAATGACCTCGTCTATGAGTAGTTCAACGCCAGCACTTTTAACCATTTCATCATGAATTCTGTTCTTTGAGGTGTCATAGAGAGTACCAAATATGTAAGGAATCCCACAAGGAACCATAACTGTTTTATTTTTCCTTACCACGACGACCCTCTTGTCTGGATAGATTCTTTTTGCCGTGGTTGCTGTAAGTATACCTCCTGCACTACCACCGATAACTAAAATGTCTGTTTCAATCACAAATAACTCCTCCTCTTTCTAGTAAGATAATGTAGACTAAAAATATTGAAACTTTCCAAAAACCGCATTATCGTTTAAATAGGTAACACCCCCAACTAACTCTTGACAAAAGCAGGTTTCCCAAGATGAATAACTCATCGTTTCCTTTCTTTATACCTATCCAACTCAGCTCTAATTTGGTTTATTACTAGCGTAAATACAGCTGCATCATCCATCCAACCAAGAACAGGAATAAAATCTGCTATAGCGTCAATGGGAGTAACAAAATAAATTACTGCTCCCAAAATAGCTAAGATTGTTCCTGTTGAAACTTTATATGTTCCACTTAACCAATCGCCTAATAATCCAAACATAAGTTGAATATCATCCCATATTTTGTCTAAAGGCCCTTGTTTTTTAGCCTTTTTCGTAGCTTGTTCTAAAAGATTTCTGGTTTTCTCTCTATCATTTATATATTCTTCAGCTTTATTCCTATATTTTTTATATTCAGATTCGTATTCAGAATTGTTCATAAATAATACCTCCTGCATAAATATCTTTATCTTGAAAGTTCTTTAATAGATACAAATCAAATGAATGCTTTTTATATATCTTTTTCATCATCAAACTTCTGTTTCTGCCGCTTAAATTAACCAACCTTTCTTTATATTTTTTAAATATCTCTTGCACTTTACCACCCTCCACAAATTTCATTAGAGTTTCAGTAAATACCCATTCTTTTTTAACCAATCTTCATATTTTTTATAATCAGGCATAAGCATCTTTACTTTTGTCCAAAAGGCCTTGCTATGATTTTTTTCTTCAAGATGCACAAGTTCGTGCACAACAACATAATCAATAACAGAAAGGGGGGCCATAATAAGCCGCCAAGAAAAGTTTAAATTCCCTTTAGAAGAACAAGTCCCCCATCTTCTTTGGGCATTTGTTATATTTACTTTGTTATATTTAAAACCTCTTTTTTGAGCCCACCAGTTTACCCGTTGTATAATCTTCTCGTAAGCAGCTTTTTTATACCAATCTATAAACACCTTTTTTGCTTCTGGCAAAGCACTTCTTGAAAGATAAAACCCATTTTCAAATTTAAGCGGCTGTTCTTGCCCATCTACTATATGCAATTTATAATACTTGCCAAGGTATAAAAATCCTTCTCCACTCACAAATTCTTTGGGCAAAACTTTTGGATCTCTTGCTTCTATCTCTTTTTTATTTTTATAAATCCATTTCTTATGTTTATTTATAACTTTCCAAATAGTCTGTTCATCTAACTCAAATGGTGCTCTAACGATTAGCGTTGCATTCTCTGTTATCTGCAAAGCTATGGTCTTTCTTTTCGAGCGTATTATCTTTTCAATTTTTATGTCTTCCATTAATCTCACTTCCTGAAGTGATGATAAGCAAGTTCTATTAATTTTTGAGCTATTTCATTTCTTTTGCCGAATACAATATCGGTTATAGAATTAACCATATAAGGTACAGTCTCTTCACTTACAGTATCATTATTTTTAAGAGTAGAAGATGATATTTTCTTAAGCAACTGTGAAGTTATATGAGATTTAAGCCTCTTTTGTTTGACTGCATTTTCCCAAAAATCAACATTCTGAGCCTCTCTACTTATTATTTCTATAATATCTTTAGTCGTGTTAACAAGAAAATCTATCTCGCTATCAGTTAGTTCACTGACAGGTTTTTTACCAAATATTTCACTTTTGAGCAGACCAAAGAATGGCATTTCTTTCTTAGGATCAAGTCCAAATGTTTGTTCAACTTCTCTTCCCTTTTTCATCTCTCCTCTTAATTTTTCAAGCTCATCATACAAAACGTCCCAATTTTCTTTATATTCTTCAAGTAGTCTTTTCAACCTATCAGAAAATCTTTCATAGAGTTCTGGGTCTTCTTCCCAATGTTTCTCAATATGCTCAACGATGGCATATTGAAGTTCTTGTGTCCTTGCTTTACTTGGTTCCTTGTGAAGTTTTTCGAGAAATTTGTCTTCAAAAAGCGGAGTGGGTGGTATTTTAGGATCAATACCTTGAGAATGTAGATACTCTTCAATAATCCCCCTTATCTTGTTACTTGTATCTTTTATACTTAGTTTGTCATCTCTGTATCTATTCCTTGCTGATTCTTTTATAAAACCCAGAATTTTTAAATCATGTACATATTTTAAGGCCTCTGGGTCGGGAAGAACTGCATCCATACTACGGTTAAATTGTCTTACAAGTGCTATGAATTCATCTCTAATCTCTTCATCTACAAGAATGTCAATACACTCGTCTATATTCTGACGCCAATTTTTAATCTTATATTTTTCAAAGAACTCTTCAATCCTGCGGTGATTCAACTTCAATTCATCAACGCTTTTTGCTTTGTTCCGAACTACCTGTGAAATCTCGTCAATATCTTCATCAGCGTAAATAGCCAGTGCCTCTTTTAAATGTTTCAAAACACCTACATAATCTACAACAAAACCACAAGACTTATTTTTGTATACTCTATTTACCCTTGCAATAGCTTGTAGCAAGTTATGTCCTTTAATCACATTATCAAGATACATAACCTGCTCTACAGGTGCATCAAAACCAGTTATCAGCATATTTTGAACAACCAAAATACCAACATTGCCACTGATACCATTTTCATCTACTTTGTCAAATGGAAGTTTAAAGCTTTTGATTATCCTTTCGTGCTCATTGGGGTCAGTATAAGGACGATACTCAGGTGGGTCGTTCTGAGCTCCTGAAATAACCACACCAACCTCTAACTTTTTCAATGTTTCTAAATCTATTTTTGAATTATTTTCTTTTTCTAATTCATAAATCTTTTCTTTGAGAGCCTCTTCAAGTGCCTTTTTATATCTTATTGCAGCAAGACGAGATACTGTAACAACTTGAGCTTTAAATCCATTTGGAAATATATGAGTTATATAGTGCTCTATCATATCTTTTGCTTTGTCACGGATAACTTCTTCAGCTTCAAGATATGCTCTCCATGTAAATCTTCCCATTATCATTCTTTTTGTATCTTTATCAGCGTCTTTGAAAACATCTTCAAACTTTGCATTTGCTGCCTCTTCGTCTGAAAGCTCTGCGTTGTGTACTCTTCCTTCATATACAATCTCAACAGTCACACCATCTTCAACCGCCTGCTTTATACCATACTTGTCGATGTAGTCGCCAAACGTCATCTCCGTCTTTTCTATAGGTGTACCTGTAAATGCTATTTTTGTTGCATTTGGAAGAGCTTTTCTTAAATTTGCGCCCAGAAGCTTGTACTGGGTTCTGTGTGCTTCATCTATCATTATTAGTATATTAGGTGATGTATTAAGGACGGGAAATTCACTTTTTAATTCCCTCTCTTGAAATTTATGAACCATAGCCATAACAAGTTCGGGTGTGTCAGTTTTTAAAAGTTCTTTAAGCTCTTGTATGCTTCTTGCTAACTTAACTGTAAATCCAACACTTCTTGATGTTTCATTTAACTGTTTTTCAAGGTCCTTTCTATCTGTGACAAAAACAACTTTGTAGTTTCCAAACTCAGGATTGTGATAAAGCTCTCGAACCATAAACATCATTGTCAAAGATTTACCGGAACCTTGAGTATGCCAAACAATTCCTCCTCTTTCGTTTGGTGTTTTGCCTTCTTTTAATCTTTTTATCATCTTCTTTACTGCTCTAAATTGCTGGTATCTTGCAACAACCTTAATCATTTTGCTCTTTGGATCTTCTTTAAAGATGGTAAATGTGTGAAGCAAATCAAGAATGTTTTCTTTTGAAAGCATACCATGAATCAAAACCTGCTGGCTTGTTACATTTCCATCTGGATTTACATCTGACAGTGAAAAAGGATAAGGGTCTTTCCACTCAACAAAGTGCTCGTAGTCTGAGGTTATTGTACCATACTTCGCAACCTGGTTAGAGGTAGCTACTACAAATAGGTTGTACCAGAAAAGCTTTTCATTTCCCTCACTTGCGCCACGTCTGTTACAATAGCGCATAAGCTGAGTAATTGCTTCAGAAATTGGGTCAGCAATTGCTGGAGATTTGCATTCGACAACAACCAATGGCAAACCATTTACAAAGAGAACTATATCGGGAACAATATGTTTTTCAGTTCCCGTTATATTCACTTTAAACTGTGATATAGCAATGAATGAATTATTGTCTGGGTTTTTAAAATCAATAAACTTAACAGTTGGGCTCTTTTCTCCTGTTTTTCTATTTTCAGAAACTGAGGTGTTCTCTAAAAGCAAGTCGTGGATTTCTTTGTTTGCCTCTAAAAGAAAGTTAGCCTGTGGTGTTGTAATTCTTCGAACAACTTCACTTATTTGGTCATCTTCTATCCAAGGATTTATTCTCTTTAAAGACTCCCTTAAAACTCCTTCAATGATTACTTCTTTAAAGCTTTCTCTTAATTTTTGGCTTTCACCATATTCAGGTTCTAATGAAGAAGTAAACGATATTATTTCTTTTGTATCCTCAGGATTATCTTTGTTTTGTCTATAAATCTTCCATCCAAGCTTTTTAAGCTGAAAGAGGAATGGATTTTCAACATAATGCTCCTCATCCAATTTAGTTACCATCTTTATTTCCCTCCTCAATAAGATGGTTTACCCTAACTTTGCCTGTTAGCAAATCTTCCATTAAGCCTTTTTTTATTCTTTCAAGTTTTTCCTTATAGGCTTGCTCTTTTTCTATAACTTCATCTATTTGAGATAAAATTGTGGCAATACGCTCTTGTTCGGGAATGAGGGGGAGGGGGATTATAGCACCAGTAATAGTTTCTTTAGTCAATCCAAAACGTGTTATTCCATTAGCTCTTTGTTGAAAATATATATTAACATTTCTAAAACTCAAGACTTTCGATAAAAACAAACCATTAATATTGTTTAGGGGTTTAATTAAAGCTAAATGGTAGCCACAAATTAAATTTTCAATTTCATCTCTAACATAAGCTGGTTTTGCAATATCGTTATATTCTTCTGAATCTTTTGTTATAATAACGTCTCCTTTTGAAATTTTGAATTTCTTAATTTCGTTATTAGTTGCAGAAGCATGCATAAAATTCATTCCTTTGATTATATAATCATTTTGGTAGACTTCTAAATAATTACATAGTTGTATAATTTTTCCCTTTAAATCAGTTTTTTTATCTACATTACTTAACCTGATATCCGCAACATCTTTTAATTTTACAACTTTCCACTCTTCCGGGATTCTCCCCAGCAGCGAATCCTTAAATTTGTGAGTTTTTTCATTTCTTATCTGCCAGTTTTCATCTATGCCTTTGGTTAGTAAATCCTGCATCAAGCCCTGTTTTATGCGTTTGTATTTTTCTATAATCTTATCTGTCTTTTCTATAGCATTATCAATTGTCTCGAGTATTTCAGCAATTTTTTGCTGTTCGGAGAGTGGGGGAAGTGGGAGTTTAAATGTAGTTAATCTTGAAAAATTTAAGGATTCTCTTACGCTTCCAGCTGTGTTATTAATTACCATATATCTAAAATTCGGTAATTGTACCCAGTATGAAAGATATTTAGGCAACAAAAATTCTTTAGTTTTAAATACAGAATACATTGGACTAACAATTGCATATTCATAAGAATCATTCAAAGCAATTGAACCTACGTTTATTCTGGCCGGATTATACACAAAGCACCACTTATTTACGATTTTATAATTTGAAGTATCTTTACTACTTAAGTTTCTGCCAAAAAATTCAGTTTGATCAACCAAACCCTCTGTATTAGATACCGTTAAAACTGTTGAAATATTTGTTTTACCTTTTCTTTCATTTACTTCTTCAATCACTTCCCCCAACCTTACCCACTTCCAATTCTCTGGCATATTTTTACATTCTTTAAACTCTTTATCATCGCTCATAATTAAATCACCTCTAAAATTTTGTGTATAACAAACTTTATACAAATTTATTTCATTCATTTTTTAGATATCCCAGTTTTTCTAAAAACTCTTCTAATTTTTTAACTTCTAAATCTCTCTCAAATTTCAGCTCATTCAATGAAACATTATACTTATCCCAAAGCTTTTCAAAAATCTTTATCAGTTCTTTTTTCTCTGCATTTAAGTACTTTTCAAGTTGATTGCTAATTAATTCAAAGAACTTTTCGAGTAATAGCTCCTTGGCTTCTTCTTGGGTAATTGACTCAATCTTTTCATCAATCTTATTTTCAAGTTCCTTTTGCTTTCTGCCTATCTCACTTTTTACATTTTTAAATTCCTTTTCTTTTTGAGCAATATTTTCTAATAAATCTTTCCATTTTTTTGCTTCTCTTCTTGCAGCCTCGCTGTCTTTTGATTCTAAATCGTTAACCAAGTCCTTCAGAAACTCTTTGACCTTGCTTGCAGTTTTATTTCCTTGCTCTTCTTCATCCCAGTCTTCAACCTCTTCTAAAAGCTCACTTAAGTCTGCTTCAATTTCGGTAAGCCTGTTTTCAAGATCTTCAATTTCTTCCATATGTTCTTTAAAATATTTTTCTTTAATTTTTTCTCTTTCAACCAAATTCTTGTTCCAACCCGCAGAAACTATACTTTTAAAATCATAAACAAGTTCTTCCCACCAATTTGCAAATATGCCCGCTATTTTGAACTCATCAAATGTTCCAATTGGCAAGAGACTTTCTTTCAACTTTTTCAAAGCTTCATTTCTAAACTTCCAAAGATTGTTTTTGCCGTAAAACTGTTCAATTTCGGTCCTTACAATCTGCCACCACTCCAAAAGTTTTTCTTTGTGTTCTTCTATTGTATGTTTAACCTCAGCACAGTTATCAATCAGTTCCTTAATTTGATTTTTGTCAGTAATGTCTTTTCTAAACTCCAAATAATCTTCACTCTTCTCTGATAGCAAAATATCATAGCTCAACTTAAATTTCCTCAACTGGTTTTCATACAGCAATACTTCTTTCTTCGGTACACCACCAAAAAGATGGGCACGCACATCTTCGATTTCAGGGTCTGGGGAATTATCTACGTACCGTCGAATATTTAGATTAAAATCATTCTCCTCTATCTCTTTTATATCAACCAACCTTGAGTATTTAGGTATCTCTTTTTTCTCATCGAACACTGTAACTATTTTTTCTATGTCCTCCGGTCTCAAGAAATTCTGATTTCTACCTTCTCCATACTCTCTATCAGCGTTAATAAACAAGATCTTATTTTTTAAATGTTCTGGCTTGTTTTTATTAATCACAATAATACAAGCAGGTATTCCGGTGTTGTAGAAAAGCTTCGGTGGCAGTCCTATTATTGCCTCAATCAAATCATCTCTTACAATCCCTTCCCTTATAACCTTTTCCTGTCCACCTCTGAACAAAACTCCATGGGGCATAACTGTTGCCATTACTCCGTCATCTTTCAGGCTTGCAATCATGTGCTGTAAAAACATAAGGTCTGCCTTTTTCCCATTCTCAGGAGTAAAGCCATATTTAAATCTTTCTTCAAACTGCATATTTGCGCGGCTATAATTTTCTGAGAAAGGTGGATTGGCTAATATTCTATCAAACCTTTTTATGTATCCATTTTCCAAAAACATGGGGGTTGTTAGTACGTCTTCGTTTTCAATTTTTGCATCATTGATGCCATGCAAAATCATATTCATTTTGCATATAGACCATGTCAATCCATTGAGTTCTTGCCCGTAAAGAGCTAAGTTTCTTGGGTTTTGTCCTTGTTCCTCAACGTAGTGGAACGCTTCAATCAAAAAACCACCAGAGCCCACAGTTGGGTCATAAATTGACATGCCCTCACGGGGCTTAACTAATCTTACCATTAATTTTTTGACATGTGGCGGTGTGTAAAATTCGCCTCCTTTTTTACCAGCTGAATCGGCAAATTCCTTTAACAAATACTCATAAGCAGCACCAAGCAGATCAGGAAATTCAAAGTTTGAAGGTGTCAGTTTATACTTGTTGAAATGATTAATAAGGTCAATAAGCTGCTGATCCTTTAGTCGGGTTTTTCCCTTTACTGCGTTAAAATCTATGTGTTTCAAAACTCCATCAAGCTCTGGATTTGCTTCTTCTAAAGCGCTCAGGGCTTTATTTAGTTGATTTCCTACATCCTCTTTTAATTTCAAAATATTTTCCCATCTCGCCTTTTCAGGGACAAAAAAGGCATCATCATAAGAGGTTGGATCTTCTAAAAGTTCATGTATTTGTTCTTCAGAAAATCCAATATATGTATCTCTTAATTCCTGCCTCTTTTCTTCAAAAACATCTGATGCATATTTTAGAAAAAGCATACCAAAAATATATTCTTTATATTCAGAGGCGTCCATCTTACCTCTGAGTATATCAGCTGCTTTGAAAAGATGTGTTTCAAGCTGTCTTAAGGTTATTTTGTCACCAGCCAAATCGATCCCTCCAATTAATAAATTTTAATGTTTACTAAAACTATTGAAACTTTCCAAAAAGCGCATTATCCTTTAAATATGAGACACTCACAACCAACTCTTGACAAAGGCAGGCTCGCAAGATGAATAACTCATTGCTTCCATCCTTTGTATCTATCCAACTCAACTCTAATTTGGTTTATTATTAGCGCAAATACACCTGCATCATCTGTTATACCAAGAAAAGGAATAACATCTGGTAGGGCATCTATGGGATTAACAAAATAAAGTACTACTATCAGAATAGCTAAGTTTGTTTTAAATGAAACTCCATATTTTCCGCTTAACCACTTAACCTAATATTCTTGCATAGGTACCTCTCCTTTCTTATAGGTCTATTACATCTATTAGGTTAATATGTTACAACTTTAGTATATCATCACAATTATATCATATATATGACCCTGGCCAAAGTGGGATGTGAAATTGGAGGGATGAGTTAACAAATAAAAA
>CAZLZR010000105.1:0-11092 GCA_964564015.1 uncultured Acetivibrio sp. | reverse complement strand
GAATTAATTATAAAATTGCTACTAAAGTTTTATGGTGCGAACTTCTAAAGACGGGTATTCAACAGAAAAAATAAAAGATATCCACAAAATTATTGATAAAAATTTTATTTATCCACATGGGGTGTCAAAAAAATTTTTATTAGTGAGAACTGATGGTTAAAACCCAATAAAATCAGCTTTTTTGAAAAACAAATTTATGAATTATTTTTTTTGTAATTACATAAATAGTTTCTTGACATTAAAGAAGTATTTAATATATAATTGATACGGTGTTTATTTGAGAATGATAGAATAGGTATTTTGTCCTCAAGTGTATAACTTAGTAATACACTAAATTAAAATAAAGTGCCTAATAGCAGAACAATTAGAAGAAGAGAATGGGGGTGTTTAGTTTGTTAAGAACGTATCAGCCTAAAAATAGACAAAGAAAAAAGGAACATGGCTTTAGAAAAAGAATGAAGACAGCTAATGGAAGAAAAGTTTTAAGAAGGCGTAGATTGAAAGGAAGAAAAGTTCTTTCAGCGTAAGACCGCATAATTGTGGTCTTTTTGTTTAAAATCAAGTTTTATTTTTATATACAAAAATGATATAACCGGAGGCATTGCTCCATATAATGATATTTACTTTTCCTATAAAGAAAAACAAAGAGTTTATGAAACTATACAAAAAAGGGAAATTCTTTGTTGCAAAATACCTTGTATTGTATGTAATAAGTAATAAAAGCAAAGTGAATAGATTGGGCATAACTGCCAGTAAGAAGTTTGGCGGAAGTGTTAAGAGAAACAGGATAAGAAGACTTATCAAAGAATGTTATAGACACTATGAAGGTCAGTTGAAGGAAGGATTTGACCTTGTATTTGTTGCAAGAAGCAGCGATGGGATGCCTGATTTCTCTGATATTAAAAGGGAAATGAAATTTTTATTAAAAAAGCTGAATATATTTAAAGAGGAGAATTAAATTGATTGGTAAATTGGCAATAATTATACTAAGGTTTTATCAAAAGTATATATCTCCTTTAAAAATGGTATCAAGCTGCAGGTTTTATCCTACATGTTCACAATATGCGATTGATGCAATTTCAAAGTATGGTATAATAAGGGGAAGTTTTAAATCAATTAAGAGGTTGCTTAAATGTCATCCGTTTCATCCGGGAGGATATGATCCGGTTAAATAGACGAAAGGGAATTTACATATGAATTTTTTTAGTTATATACCGAAATTTTTAGGATTAATTCTGAATTTTATATTCGAGAACATGGCATTCAGAAATTATGGTCTGGCAATTATAATATTTACTGTTTTTATAAAGTTGATTTTACTTCCTCTTACTGTAAAGCAGTTTAAATCAAATGCTCAGCTGCAAGAACTTCAGCCAATAATAAAGGAGCTTCAGAGGAAATATAAAAATGATACTGCAAAATTAAACGAAGAAATGATGAAAGTATATGCAGAGCATAAATACAGTCCTGCCAGCGGTTGTTTACCGCTGTTGGTACAGTTACCCATACTGTTTTCGCTTATATATGTAGTTGGTCAGCCACTTACATATATGCTTAACAAAAGTCCCACAGAGATACAAGCGTTATTAGATGCAGTTCCGGAAGCTTTAAGAATAAAAGGAATTTATTCTCAAATAGGTGCTATAAACTACCATAAAATTTTGGATATGAATTTCTTTGGATTCGATTTGGGTTTAGTTCCAACATGGAGACCTGATATTTTGTTTGGGCCTCAGATGGCGCAGTACCTACCATTGTTATTAATACCAGTACTTTCAGTTATTACAACTTTTATATCCAATAAGTTGATGATGATAGGTACAATGAAGAGAAACAGTGGCAACAATAATGATTCAAAGGATGGAGCACAGGATGCGGCGCTTGCTATGCAGAAAAATATGACGTTTATTGCTCCGGTAATGACTCTATTGGTATCGTTCCAATTTCCTGCCGGTTTAGGATTGTACTGGCTTGCAAGTAATGTATTTCAGGTATTCCAACAATTGTATTTAAATAAATTTATTCTCGTAAAGAAGGAGGTTAATGATAAATAAATGGAAAACATCGTTGAAAAGACAGGTAAGACTGTACAGGAAGCTATAGAGCTTGCCCTTGAAGAGTTGAAATGTGATAGAGATAGTGTTGATATAGAAGTTATTGAAGAAGGTACTAAAGGTATTTTTGGCTTAATTGGCAATAAAATGGCAAGAGTCAAAGTTACCCAAAAAGAGTCTAACTCTGAGAAGGCAAAAGAATTTTTGTTAAGCGTTTTTGAAAAAATGAATGTGGAAGCGGAAATAAATGCTCAGGAAGATGAAGATTCCATTCTCCTAAAAATTAAAGGGGATGATATTGGAATAATAATTGGAAGAAGAGGTGAAACATTAGATTCACTTCAATATTTAACAAGCCTTGTTGTAAATAAGAGCAAGGAGGAGTATAAGAGAGTAGTAATAGATATTGAAAATTACAGGCAAAAAAGAGAGGAAACATTGGTAAAGCTTGCAAACAGGCTAGCAGACAGAGTGGTAAAGTATAAAAAGAATATTACTCTCGAGCCAATGAATCCTTATGAAAGAAGGGTCATCCATTCTTCTCTTCAGAATCACAAGTATGTTGAGACTTACAGCGTTGGAGATGAACCGAATAGAAAAGTAATTATTACGCTTAAGTAATATGCTCATGAGACGGAAAGTTTATAAATTTAGATATGCATCTGCTTTTATTTAAATAAGCCGGAACGGGGTTTATGATATTGTATTTTTATGAGAAGAAAGCACTTTAACGGAAATTTATTTTTATATAATAGTATTATTGCTATTTTGTGGTTCAGGAGATTTATTTCTTGAACCATTTTTATAGTGTTTTAGAATAACTTCCATAAATTCGGAGGATTGTTATGTTATTTAATGAAGACACAATTACAGCTATTTCTACTCCCCATGGAAACGGAGGAATAGGCATAATAAGATTGAGTGGTGATAGAGCCTTTGAAATAGCTGCCAGAATATTCAGAGGAAAGAATGATTTTGATAAAATTAAAAGCCATACGATAAATTATGGAAAAATAGTTGATTCAAAGACCGGGGAAGTATTAGACGAAGTTCTTCTTTCAAAAATGATTAAGCCAAACACATTTACCAGGGAGGATGTTGTTGAAATAAATTGCCATGGTGGAACTGTGGTGTTAAAAAATATTCTTGATCTGTTATTAAGAGAAGGCGCCAGGCTTTCAGAACCGGGAGAGTTTACAAAGCGTGCCTTTTTAAATGGGAGAATAGACTTATCTCAGGCAGAGGCTGTAATTGATCTTATAAATGCAAAAACTAATGAAAGTTCAAAAGCGGCTGTTGGACAGCTTGAGGGGAGATTATCAGTAAAGCTTAAAGAAGCTAGAGGTAAACTTGTTGAACTATTGGCACATATTGAGGTTACAGTGGATTATCCAGAACATGACATAGAAGAAATTACAGGACAGAAAATATATACAGAAATAAAGGATGTAAAAGAAATATTAATTAATATAATTGATGGATTTGAAAAGGGAAGGATAATAAGGGAGGGAATCAATGCTGTAATAGTTGGCAGACCCAACGTCGGAAAGTCCTCTCTTTTAAACGAGTTAACCGGAAAAAACAGAGCAATTGTAACAGATATACCCGGGACAACCCGTGATATTATTGAAGATTATATAAATTTGAACGGCGTTCCTGTCAGAATTATAGATACTGCCGGTATTAGAGAAACAGAGGATATAGTTGAAAAAATAGGAGTTGAAAAAACACACAGTGAGGTTAAGTCTGCAGATCTAATAATAATGATGATAGATGCGGATCAGGGTGTTAGACAGGAAGATCTGGAGATTTTAAATAAAATAGAAGATAAAAAGGTAATTGTAATATTGAATAAAATAGATCTGGTTACTGAAGAAGAAATAAGGGATATTGAAAATAGGTTTGAAAATGAAAAGGTAATAAGAATGTCGCTGAAAGAAGAAGTAGGAACTGTTGAGCTTGGAAAAGCAGTAATGGAGCTATTTGTAAAGGGTGAAGTAAGTCTGAATAGCGAAGTGTTAATAACAAATATCAGACACAAAAACCTGATAGATAAAGCAATTGAAAGCATTGACTTTGCAATTGGTGCGCATGAAAGCGGTATGCCATTGGACATGATAACAATAGATATAGTAAATTCAGCACAATATTTAGGAGAAATCACAGGAGAATCTGTAAGTGAAGATGTAATGCATGAAATATTCAGCAGGTTTTGTCTGGGAAAGTGAGAGGAGTTTTATGGAATTTATAGCAGGGGAATATGATGTAGTTGTAGTTGGTGCAGGACATGCCGGCTGTGAGGCTGCACTTGCATCAGCAAGGTTAGGTGTAAAAACGGCTGTTTTTGCGATTAATTTGGACAGTATAGCAAATATGCCGTGTAATCCTAATATAGGAGGTACAGCCAAGGGTCACCTTGTAAGGGAGATTGATGCTCTTGGAGGTGAAATGGGAAAAAATACCGATAAAACTTTTATTCAGTCAAAGATATTGAATTCTGCAAAAGGTCCGGCTGTATATTCACTAAGAGCACAGGTGGACAGAAGAAGCTATCAGATAGAGATGAAGCATACCCTTGAAAAGCAGGATAATCTGGATGTAAAACAAGGTGAAATAGTTGAAATTTTAAGGGAAGAAAAAGATGGTAAATATAAGGTTACCGGTGTTAAAACACATACCGGAACTGTTTATAAATGTAAAGCAGTTGTACTTACAACAGGGACTTACCTTAAAGGTAGGATTATTATTGGAGATGTGAGCTACAGCGGAGGGCCTGATGGGCTTTTCCCGGCTAACAAGCTTTCTGACAGCCTTAAGGAGATGGGGATTGATCTTATAAGGTTAAAAACAGGAACACCGGCAAGGCTTAACAGGAGGAGTATAGATTTTACAAAAATGGAGGAACAACCTGGCGATGAAAGAATCGTACCATTTTCCTTTGAAAATGAAAAAATTGAGAAAGAACAGGTATCCTGCTATCTTACATATACCAATAGTAAAACACATGAGATAATAAAAGAAAATCTTCACAGGTCACCACTGTATGGTGGAATGATTGAAGGTATTGGGCCTCGATATTGTCCTTCGATAGAAGATAAAGTGGTAAGATTTGTAGAAAAGGATTCCCATCAGGTTTTTGTTGAGCCTATGGGACTAAATACTGAGGAGATGTATCTGCAGGGTATGTCAACAAGTCTTCCGGAAGACGTGCAGATAAAGATGATGAAAACACTACCCGGACTTGAAAATGTTTCTGTAATGAGAAGTGCTTACGCAATTGAATATGATGGTATTAATTCTACTCAGCTCAATCTCTCACTTGAATTCAAGCATATCGACGGATTGTTTTCAGCAGGCCAGATAAATGGAAGTTCGGGATATGAAGAGGCCGGTGCTCAGGGGATTATTGCAGGCATAAATGCGGCGCGTAAAATAAAAGGCGAGGATCCGATTATACTGGATAGATCACAGGCCTATATCGGAGTATTGATAGATGATCTGGTGACTAAAGGTACAAAAGAGCCTTATAGGATGATGACATCAAGATCCGAATATAGACTTTTATTAAGACAGGACAATGCGGACATAAGGTTGACGCCCGTAGGATACCATGCTGGGCTTATAAGCGAAGAAAGGTTTAGAAAGTTCGAGAAAAAGAAAAGTGAAATTGAAGAGGAAATAAAAAGGCTGGAAAAGATCCATGTTCCACCTAGTGAGAAAGTGAATAACTTTTTAAAAAGCAAAAACAGTACGCCTATTAAAAGTGGAATGAAACTTAGTGATTTGTTAAAAAGACCCGAGCTTGACTATGATTCTCTGGGAGCTATTGATGAAAGCAGGCCTGAACTTAGTTTTCAAGTCAGAGAGCAGGTATCGATCACGGTAAAATATGAAGGTTATATAAAGAGGCAGATGCAACAGGTGGAACAATTTAAAAAGCTTGAAAATAGAAAGTTAAGTAAGGATTTTGATTATTCATTGATACATGGACTTCGACTTGAGGCAAGACAGAAACTTAACCAGATAAAACCCGAATCGGTTGGACAGGCATCGAGGATATCCGGTGTTTCTCCGGCTGACATTTCGGTTTTACTTATCTATCTCGAGCAAAACCGGAGAAAAGTGTAGACAATTAATTCAGAATGGAGTGCCAGGTTGTGGATAAAGTTGATAACGAGCTTAAAGAACTTTTTTTAGATGGAGCAAAGGAATTTAATATTTCTTTAAAGGAAGAACAGCTTGATAAATTTTTTAAGTATAAAAATCTTTTGAAAGAGTGGAATGAAAAGATAAATCTTACAGCAATAGAAGAGGATAGAGATGTAGTTATTAAGCATTTTATAGACTCGCTAAGCATATTGCCTTTTATAAAAGATGATGGCTTAAGGCTTATAGATGTTGGAACCGGAGCAGGATTCCCTGGCATTCCGGTAAAAATTGCCCGGGAAAGTATAGAAGTAACTTTATTGGATTCTCTTGAAAAAAGGGTAAAGTTTTTAAATGAAGTTATTAAGGAAAATGCATTAAAAGGTATAAAGGCACTGCATGGGAGAGCTGAAGAAAAAGGGGTATTACCCGAATATAGAGAAAAGTATGATATATGCACTGCAAGAGCGGTTTCAAATTTACCGGTTTTGATAGAGTACTGTCTGCCTTTTGTAAAAGTTGGAGGCTGTTTTATTGCTATGAAGGGAAGCAGTACTGAAGAGATTGGTAATTCAAAAAAAGCATTGGATATTTTAGGTGGAAAGATAGAAGAAGTTAAAGAATTTAATTTACCTTTTACAGATAGTAAAAGAAATGTCATAGTTATAAGAAAGTTTCGACAAACTCCGACAGGATATCCTAGAAAAGCAGGTAAACCATCAAAAGAACCGCTGATTTAACCCGTAAAATGCAGTTATATAGCGCATTTGCACGAACGATTCTTTGTATAAAAAAAAGGATTTTAAAAAAGGTATGCGAATATTATCCTTACGATTTGTTTATTAAAGTTTGGAATTGTAACTTTAATTTAACAAAATATGAGTTTTAAAACAGTTTTGAGCTGGTAAATTGATATTTTTAACACAAAGGATAAATATTAAAATTACAAAGGATGGTGCGCTATGTTAGAAAGCAGATTACAGATTGCAAAGGTTGAAAAGAAAGATGATTTGAGGAATATTACTTATATTGGTATCGAAAATATCAGACCAAATCCTTATCAACCAAGAAAGCAGTTTAATAAGATTTCGTTAGAGGAGTTGTGTGAATCAATAAAGCAATACGGAGTTATTCAGCCTATTAATGTCAGAAAATTATCCTCCAGCATGTACGAACTGGTTGCAGGAGAGCGAAGGCTTAGGGCTGCAACTATGGCAGGACTTAAAGAGATTCCGGCAATTGTTATAGAAATAAATGACAATGATTCTGCGGTAATGGCTTTAATAGAAAACCTTCAGAGAGAGGATTTAAGTTACATGGAAGAGGCTGAAGGATACAATAATCTGATAAGTGATCATGGGTTTACACAGGAAGAACTGGCCACTAAAATAGGAAAAAGCCAGTCTACAATTGCCAATAAAATCAGATTGTTAAAGCTTCCACCGCTAGTTAAAAAGATACTGTCAGACAATAGTTTAACTGAAAGGCATGCAAGAGCATTATTAAAACTTCATGATGAGCAGCTTCAGTTAAAAGTTTTAAAAAATGTATGTGAAAGAGGACTTAATGTTAAAAAAACTGAAGAGCTTGTGGAAAAAGCTATTGATAGATTCACAAAACAGGAAAGCGAAAAGAAAAATAAAGTTAAGTTTACAAAAGCCATAAGGGACATAAGGATTTTTGTAAATACCATAAAGCAGGCCATAGATTTGATGAAAAAATCCGGGGTGGATGCAAAAGCAGCTCAATTTGATAGAGGAAGCTATGTTGAGTTTATTGTGAGAATACCCAAATAGGAAAGTTCAATAACAGGTTGTTTATATATGTGTAAAGGTATGACTAAAATATAAGTTCCTACTCTGGATAACGAAAAAACTTGATTTAATAATGTTTTCAAAATATGAGAATAGGATGTTATTTTTCGTTATCCCTAAGATATCAGGTATTTTATATGAAAAAATTGGGAATGATTTAATATCATTCCTTTTATTTATAATTCTAAGTTAATTAAATAATGAAAAAAGTGGACAGTCTGCTAAAACTTTATTAAAATATAAGGTGGTATAAAAAATTAAGATGTAATAAAGAGTGGAATTACAAAAGAATGAATAGAAAAGAGGTAAACCGATGGCAGATATAAATGATGTCAAAGATCAAAGCTTAATACCTGTTGACATTGAAGCCGAAATGAAGAATTCATTTATAAATTATGCTATGAGCGTTATAGTGGACCGAGCACTACCTGATGTGAGAGATGGTTTGAAGCCTGTTCACAGAAGGATCTTATACGGTATGTTCGGACTGGGCTTTACACCGGACAAGGCATATAGAAAGTGTGCTACTACTGTAGGGGAAGTTTTAGGTAAATATCATCCACATGGGGATGCTGCTGTATATGACAGTATGGTTCGTATGGCGCAGGATTTTTCTTTGAGGTACCCGTTGGTTGACGGTCATGGAAATTTCGGATCGGTAGATGGTGACCCACCTGCAGCTATGAGGTATACCGAAGCAAGGCTTGCGAAAATTTCTAATGAAATGATAAGGGATATTAATAAGGATACAGTTGATTTCAAGCCAAACTTTGATGAGCATGAAATAGAACCTGTTGTACTTCCATCAAGGTTTCCAAATCTTTTAGTCAATGGTTCTTCAGGAATTGCCGTGGGTATGGCTACCAATATTCCTCCTCAAAACCTTGGCGAAGTTATCGATGGTATAATAAAGATTATTGAGGAACCCCAAACAACAATTGATGATTTGAACAAAATTATTAAAGGCCCTGATTTTCCAACTGCTGGTGTAATAGTGGGAAAATCGGGTATAAAAGATGCCTATAGGACAGGTAGAGGCAGAATAATAATGAGAGCAGTAACAAATATTGAGCAGATGAGCACCAATAAGCAGAGAATAGTAGTTACTGAATTGCCTTACCAGGTAAATAAGGCCAGATTAGTAGAAAAAATTGCGGATCTCGTAAAGGAAAAGCGAATTGAGACAATATCCGATTTGAGGGATGAATCAGACAGAAATGGAATGCGTATAGTTATTGAGCTTAAAAAAGAGGCAAATGCAAATGTTGTATTGAACCAGCTCTTTAAGTTCACTCAGATGCAGGAGACTTTTAGTGTCAATATGCTTGCACTGGTTCAGACACCGGAGAAGAAGTTTGAACCTCGTATAATAAACTTAAGACAGGCAATAGATCATTATATAGATCATCAGAAAGATGTAATTGTTAGAAGAACAAGGTTTGAGCTTGATAAAGCCGAAGCAAGGGCACATATTCTGGAAGGATTAAAAATAGCTATTGATAATCTTGATGAAGTTATCAAAATCATTAGATCTTCCAATAATGAAGCCAATGCAAAAGAAAGATTGATGGAGCGTTTCAGCTTTAGTGACAGGCAAGCTCAGGCAATTGTAGATATGAGACTTGGAAGACTGACAGCTTTGGAAAGAGAAAAGCTGGAGGCAGAATATCAGGAATTGCTTGCTAAAATTAAGTATTATAAGGATGTTTTGGCTAATGAGTTTATGGTACTAGACATTATTAAAGAAGAACTCGCTGAAATAAAGGGAAAGTATGGCGATGAAAGAAGAACTAAAATAATTCCCGATGAAAGTGATTTTGATATAGAGGATTTGATTGAAGAGCAGGATAGTGTTGTAACTCTTACTCATTTTGGATATATAAAGAGACTTCCGACCGATACTTATAAGAGTCAAAGAAGAGGTGGGAAGGGAATAATAGGTCTTAGCACAAGGGAAGAGGATTTTGTTGAAAACTTGTTTACAACCTCAACTCATGACTATATTTTATTCTTTACAAACAAGGGTAAGGTATACCGACTAAAAACCTATGAAATACCGGAAGCGGGAAGACAGGCAAAGGGTACGGCTATAGTTAATCTTTTGCAGCTTGATCAGGAAGAGAAAGTAACTACAGTTATTCCTCTGAAGGAATATAAGGAAGGACTTTACCTTTTACTTGCGACCAAAAACGGAGTTGTGAAGAAAACAGACCTTATGGAATATGACCATATTAGAAAGGGTGGACTTACTGCCGTATCATTAAGGGAGAATGACGAGCTTATTGACGTCAGATTGACCGATGGTACAAAAGATATCTTACTTGTTACAAGAAACGGTATGTCCATAAGATTTAATGAAGAGGACGTAAGACCATTAGGTAGGGTTTCCCAAGGTGTCAGAGGAATAAAACTTGATGATGATGATGTAGTAATTGGTATGGGTGCTTTTATTGAAGATACCAGCTTGCTTGTAGTAACCGAAAGGGGATTCGGAAAGAGAACAGAGCTTGAAGAATACAAGGTTCAGACAAGAGGTGGTAAGGGTATCCTAACATACAGAGTAACAGAGAAGACGGGCAAAATTGCAGGTATGAAGCTGGTTAATGAAAAGGATGACATAATGATGATAAGTTCCGACGGGACTATTATCAGAATAAATGTTAAAGACATCAGTATTTTGGGAAGAGCAACCCAGGGAGTTACTCTAATGAGAATGGATGAGCAAGTCTATTTGGTTGGAGTTGCAAGGATAGCAAATGAAGATGAAGACGAAGATGTATCCGAGCTTACCGAGGATGAAGGATTGGAAAAGCTAGAGGAAGCAGATTATGAATTAAATAACGATTAATTTTTATTGTAATTTGAGTTGTAAAACAAAACTCCTTTCTGCCAATATTAAATTGACAGGAAGGAGTTTTGTTTTTGATTCAATTATTTCAACAAATATTCAACTTTTTTCAACTCAGACCCCTATAAACTCTTTATAATATTATTCAATAAGCAGTAATATTCAAATTTTCAAAGGGAGCATTCCTGTAATTAAGAAAAATGATCTTTGAAAAAATAGATACCCTGCCG
>CAZLZR010000104.1:0-11115 GCA_964564015.1 uncultured Acetivibrio sp. | reverse complement strand
AAAACCCTTCAAATTGGGTTTAGTGTTAAATTTATTTTCATGCGTTTACCGTGCACATTGTGTGCATTTGATTGACAACTGACATTGGAATATAGTAGTATTATAGTAGGTATCAAAATATGCATGGCAATAATTAAATTGCTCATTTCGACGCAGTTAATTGCAGTTTTCTATTTGTAAATCAATTCAGTATTCTTCTTACTATTCAAAGTATAGATTTAACATGCTTTTTTGGTGACAGCCCGACTAACCGTTAGATTATAATTTCAAAATGATATACAGGGTTTTGAAATTATGAATTATAAATGATTTGCAAAATTTTATGTCTGGAGGGGAGAATTATGTTAAAAGCTAAAGTATCATGTAAAATTTTATGTCTGGAGGGGAGAATTATGTTAAAAGCTAAAGTATCATGTTTTGTTGTTTTAGTTTTTCTTGTTTCTACGTTTTTTGTGACCTTTGCACACGGAGAGACACTAAAAGAGTCTGGGGACGGTTTGCCTTACAGTAATCTGCAAATTGAAGCCAGAAATGTTGGTGGTAATAATTATGTGGCAGAAGTTACTTTTACGTTTCCGACATCAGGTTATGAAATCATTTATGAGGATCAGGTAGGGTTTGCAGGTATGGTCAACCCTGATGGTTCAACTTGTATGTCCATAATGGCTATTGTAGACAAGATTGTTAAGCCATCGGGTGAGTGCCTTCAGGTTGAGACAAAGAAAACAATAACTTATAACCTGGGAGAATTGTCACCCGGAATACACAAATTTACTTTGAAATTTAATGACGGAACTCCAACGGTATTCAAAGATCTTGAAATAATAAAATACGAAAATTACCTTCCAACCAGGGAACAGATTGATGTCCGAGTAAGCGAGTATTCAAAATCAGAAACGGGAAGCAGCAATTATAAGGTATTGGTTCAATTGACTTTTCCTGACAATAGTTATAAAGTTGATTACGACAATTCACTGATTACCAACAAAATAAAGAATGTTGACGGTACTGAATATTATTCGCATATAGGGACTGCAAGGATACAAAAAAGAAATGGTGCGGCAGCAACAGTTATGACTACTGCAAAACTTGAGTATGATTTAAAGGATCTTGATCCTTCCGCATCACATCAATTTGTATTCTCTGTAGATGGAATCAAATGTTACAGACATATATTAACACCTGGAAAAGAGTTGGTTGCTATTGAGGAGCCGGTTAATGAGTCGGATTCATGGAGTGATTATAAGCCGCTGATGGGTCAGATGGAAGTTGATATTGGAAATGACTCTAAATCAAATTATACGGCGTATATTACTTTGACGTACGGCAGTACGGGTTATAGGGTTTTGACAGAGGGAGAGGTTGGTATATCAAAAGGGGTAAATCCTAACGGAACAATCTTAACAACTCTTAATGCCATAGCTACCCCACAAAGATATAATGGACCTGCATTGACAGTTATTACAACTGAATTGGTCAAGTTTAATCTGGGGCAATTGAAGCCTGGACAATATCAATATGTTTTTGCAGACAAGGTATACAAATTTGAAGTTCCTCAACAGGGTGGAGACAAAATATTATATGGGGATATAAATGATGATGGTAAAGTAAATTCCATTGATTTTGCTTACTATAGATGTTATCTTGTTCGTTTGGCAATGCCCGGAGAATGGAGTATAAGAATACCTGATGTTGGAGATCTTGACGGAAATGGAGTTATAAATTCTCTGGATTTTGGATTGCTCAAGAAGTATTTACTAGGACAGATAGATAAATTCCCGGTTCAGAACTAGTTTTCCGATGGTTCTGGTTTGGTAGTCAGAAAACCTTTTGATAAAAGGCTTGATTAGATGGTGATTTTACACAAAAAGCGTTTCGCTGGGAGCAGGGATACTTTCTTATAGATGATTTTTAGCTATAATGTGTTTTTGTCAGTATCTTAAGATAAGTACAATAAATTCTAATTTAGCTATGGTTTATGCCATAGCTAAATTTTATCTTAGTTGAAAGGATATGTGAAAATACTTATGATTGAGATAAATATTGATAAACTTAAAGCCGAGTTGGAAAAAACTGAAGAAGGTTTCTTTTTTAAGGAAATTAAAAGGATTACCGGTATGAACGGTCAAACTAAGGATATTATGGGTAAAACACAAGATAAATATAAATTTTCAATTATTACAGGGAATAATGGAAAATTCTTTTTGGTTGGAGCTGATGATAAAATTGATTTGACTGTAAATTCTAAAATTTTTATGACGGAGAATAATTCCTTTGTCATAAAGAAAGAAAACGGAATGATATTTCTTAATCCCAAGTAAAAGAGTTTGAGGATGTAGGATTTATATAATTAGCTGAAAATATGCGATAATTAAGTTCTTTATATAAGAGTAATTATCGCAATTTACATAAAATTTTTATTAATAGGAGAATTATTATGCTTAAGAAAGCAGTTTCTTTATCTGTTTTGGCGATTTTTATTACACTTCTTTTACTCAGTAATGTTTTGGCGGGAGATGTTGACAAAGGAATGGACAACCCTGTTCAAAAGAATTCAATAATAGGGGACTTAAATGGAGACAATAAATTTAACTCAATTGACTTTGGGTTAATGAGGATGTTTATACTCGGAATGATAAAAGACTTTGCCGTTGAAGATGACGAGTATGCCGCAGATGTTAATGGTGACACATACATCAATTCAATTGATTATGGATATATGAAACAGATGTTGCTAGGGTTTATACGCAAATTTCCGAAGGATACAGGTCTGGGCTTCAAAATGGTTTCTTGCGGTGAAGCGTATACGGTAGCATTAAAAGAAGATGGCACTGTGTGGACTTGGGGGTATAACTCGTATGGACAACTGGGACTGGAAGAGTCGGCAGAATCTGAATTTATACCCAGACAGGTTACCGGAATTACCGGTGTTGTTAAAGTATCAGCTGGTAAGCAACATACCCTTGCACTAAAAGATGATGGAACAGTTTGGGCATGGGGATATAATTATTATGGACAATTGGGTGATGAATCCAATACACGCAGGACAACTCCTGTTCAGGTTAAAGATTTGTCGGGAGTCAGGGATATAAAAGCGGGAAACTTTTTCTCAGTAGCTTTGAAGGAAGACGGAACGGTATGGGCATGGGGATATAATAACCGAGGACAATTAGGTAATGGTACAGTTAGTAGCAGTAATATACCTGTGCAGGCTCTGGAAGTATCAAGCATAACGAAAATTGCTACCGGTGATGAACATGTTCTTGCATTGGATGAGAATAAAGATGTATGGGTTTGGGGAGCTGGTGCAAAGGGACAGCTTGGCATTGGATCAGTAGTCTTATCAATAAGCGTTCCAATGAAATTAAACAGTCTTTCCGATGTGAGATCTATAGATGCCGGTTTGCTTGTATCCGCGGCATTGAAAGAGGATGGAACGTTATGGACTTGGGGGGATAATACATATGGCATGATGGGAGGAAGCAATGGAATAAATGCCACTCCTGTCCAGTTGGAAGAATTGCCGGATATAAAGTCTTTTGATATAGCCCAATATCACATGTCCGTAATAAAAAAAGATGGGACAGTATGGACATGGGGAAAAAATTCTTATGGAATACTGGGTAATGGCACAGCTGTGGACTGCAATACTCCATCGTTAGTTAAAGGTATTGGAAATGCAGCGTATATTTCAAGTGGAGAAACACACTTGGCATTAATAAAAGAAGATGGTACTTTGTGGACATGGGGATATAATAAAAATGGACAGCTTGGCAATGGTATGCTTGATTATATTACAAAGCCTATTGAAGTTAAAGGACTTTCCGGAATTGAAAAGATAGTTTGCGGAGGGACACATATATTGGCAATAGGAGAAAACAAGAAGTTGTGGGGATGGGGAAATAACGACTATTACCAGCTCATTGATGAAACTGAAATATCAACTGAATCGGGAACGAAAGATTATTGTAAACCAATAGAAGTAAAACAATCAGGGATAAAGGATGTGGAAGCAGCTTTTAATCGTACCTTATTGATAAAGGATGATGGTACCGTATGGATGTATACTGCAAAATCGATGGATAATGCGGATCAGGTGGTATACGAACCTTATCAAATTATTGGAATAGAAGGATTGAAGACGGCATCAGTGGGGAAAAACCATTTTCTTGCACTTAACGGAGATGGCTATGTATATTCAGCAGGTAACAGCTACTGGGGTCAATTGGGAGATGGTTCACAAACTCACCATAATAATTATAGTGAGGTGTTCAATGTAACAAAAGCTAAGGATTTGACTGGAGTTGTGGCTGTTGCAGCAGGCAGTGAACACTCTGTAGCTCTAAAAGGTGATGGTACTGTTTGGACTTGGGGATGCAACCTTTTCGGTGCGTTGGCTCATGGAAATGACACCTTTAGTTTGGTGCCGGTTCAGGCGGAAGGATTAGAAGATGTTAGTGCAATATCGGCTGGGAATAATCACAATATTGCACTAAAGGAAGATGGAACAGTATGGGCATGGGGAGATAATGAGTTCGGTCAGTTGGGCAACGGTCTGACGGGTATGAGCAATATACCGGTTCAGGTGGAAGGACTGGAAAATATAAAAAAAATAGTTGCAGCAAAAGATAGTTCTTTTGCATTTGAGGAAGATGGAACGGTATGGGCATGGGGGAAAAATATTTGTGGACAGCTAGGTGACGGTACAACGGAGAATAAACTAACACCGGTTCAAATAGATGCTTTTGAAGGGTGCAAATCCATATCCGCCGGGAGGGATTTTACTTTGGCATTAATGGAGGATGGAACGATAATTGCAGTTGGAAGTAATATTAGTGGTGTTATGACAATAGGTTTTACTGATAGAAGTCTTGTGCCGGTGCAGGTAAAATAGTAAGATGTCATATTTTAGTGTTGAAAGTTTGTATTGAATACTAAAAAAATGAATTTTTCTAAAACCACCGTCATAAAAAATATATTTTTTTCGAAGATACTATTATGTAAAGTAAAGGATTGGCTATTATACACAAAAGGGTTGTAATGCTAAGGCTCTATATAAAGATAATATAGAAAAATGAGGACCTTTAGCAAAAAGTATAAAAAGTAACAGTGTATAAAGATAATCACTCACTTAACCCGAACACCTCTAACTCCCTAGGGTGTTCTTTTTTTACTCAAATACCCACTAAAAAGATAGTACCTATTCGAACACTACTATAGAAGGAGAGTGATATTTGAGTGGATGTATATTTTTGGGGTGTGAATAAGCCCGAAAAGAGGTCCTTTATAGATATACTCGATAAGATCAAAAAAGGGGACAAACTTTTAAAAGATAAATTTATCAGTGACTACAGACCTTTTGTAATCAAGTCCGTATCACGGGCTCTTAATAATAAATATATTGATATTGAGAATTGTGAAGAATATAGTGTTGGACTGATTGCTTTTAATGAAGCTATTGATAAGTATGATGAAGATAGGAAGTGTTCTTTTAAAAAATTTTCATATCAGGTAATACAGCGAAGACTTATTGATTATAAGAGGAAAAATCAGAAGGCTTCGGTGGTGTATCCTTTTTCTTATTTTGAAGATAATGAAACATGTGGTCTTGAAGAAAGGCTTTTTAGGCCGGAGTATTCTGATCATGTATATGCTTTTGAAGTTCGTGAGGAGTTTTCAACCTTTATAGAAAGGATGGAGGATTTCGGGATATCTTTAGAGGATCTTGTAAAGTCTATGCCAAAACACAAGGATTCTAGAAAGGCATGTGCAAAAATAGCCAGGATTATAATTGAAGATGAAAGATTATTTGAGAAGTTTAGCAAAAAAAAGACAATTCCATTTAAAAGTTTGTCAGAAAATATAGAGGTAAGCCAAAGAACTGTAGAGCGAAACAGAAAATATATAATAGCATTGGTTCTGATTTTACAAAGTGATCTTGAAATAATAAAAAACTACATAAATCATTTGTAGTAAGCGAGGTGAAATGAGATAATATGGAATATTTAGGGGTCGTAATTGAGATTAAAGAGAATAAAGCTTTTGTAATTACTAATAATTGTGAAATTTTTTGTATCAGAAGGCAGCCTGGTATGTACCAAGGACTTGAAGTAGTATTTGAACGCTCTGAAATAATTAATAAGATGAAAACAACATTACAACGTTCTGCAATAGCAGCTGTTGTGGCGGCAGTTTTTGTAACTGTGTTTTGTTTTGTTAGTTTATTTAATTCAAGCAAAATATATGCGTATATAGATATTGATATAAACACAAATTGGGAGTTTGTGGTTGATAAGGAAAACAGAGTTATAGATATGAGGACTATTGACAAAAATTCAGAGATATTATTTGATGAGTTGAATTTAAAGAAAAAGCCGCTGGAGGTTGCTGTGGTTGAAATGGTTGAAAAGCTTGATGAGACTGGCGTTATTGATTTTAAAACCGATAATAAAGTTTTAATCACAGCATGCATTAAAAATGAAGTTGCAGAGCAACAAGAAAAAAACGGACTTCAGTTGTCTTATGGTAAGATCAAAGAAGAGTTGTCAAGCATAAATGTTGAACCATACTTTATGAAAATCGGTTCTGATGACAGAAAATCAGCTGTTGATAATAAATTATCTATGGGAAGGTACTCAATTCTTAAGCTTGGTAAAGAGCAAGGTATTGACTTGGATATTGAGACATTAAAACACAGTAAGGTTAAGGAAATAGTTGAAAGGATTGGTTTTGGTAAAAAGTCTGAAAATTCACTAATAGATATTGATAAAACTCCGGCTGGTAACCAAAATACTACAGACGTGAGTGGAAATAAGGAAATAGATGATAAGAAAATAGAAGATAAGAAAATAGAAGATAAGAAAAATGGCAATGTGATTAACGATAGTAAGGACGGTGAAGGAGTTAGCGCTGATTTATCCATTGATGTAATAAGTGACATTGATAATATTGAAGCTATTGAAAATGCAAATAAAAAGACGCAGAAAATAATAGATGAAATCCAGCAGGAAGTAAAAAATAATATAGCCCTTGAGACAGATAAGACAAACGTGGAAATCTCAAGAATAAAAGCAAATGTAAGCCTCAGCGAAGAAGAAAAAAATAAAAAGATAAAGCAGCTTGAAGCTGAGTTGGTTAAGAGAATAAGAAATATCAAGCAGGTTGGAAATGAAAAAGCTCAAGAGGAACTAAACAAATTGTACCAGAAGGCAAATGATTTATTACCATAGCAGTAAAAGTCAGTTCTATGTATTTATAAGTCTAAATGTATATAAAATCTACTCTCTAAAGACAGAGAAAGAATATGAGTAGATTAAAATAATATTGTGTTTTTGATTATACAAAATACTGGTTTATTGATATATTAAATGATATAATTGTCTTAATAATTAATTATGTTTGATTTTTTTAGATAGATAATGGGGGGATTAAGGTGAAAAAGCTTGGCGTCATAACAATTTTGATAGCAATTTTGGTTAACAGCATAGGTAACAGCGTTATTGCCAAGGATAATAAGAGAGAGTTTTCACTAAGTAAAGAGGCTGATAATAAGAATTTCGGGTATAAGGCTATAGAAAGACCGGATAGTAATAAGCTGTTTTTCAGTGGAGAAAACTATCAAAAACCCGTAGATCCCAAAGAATTAAAATTACCTATTCCATGTTATGAGAATATGCCGGTTGCTACTATGTGTGAACCTGGCAATTTAAAAGGATGGGAACCACCTCCAACTAATTTATTCCCACCTCAAGAAATGCCACCTAGTAATTTTGGCCCTATGGATAAACCTATTTTTGGTACATATGAAAAGGAACCGGATAAAGGATGTGAACCACCTGACTTTAATATGTATTGTCCGGGAGGATATAGCTATAACAATCCTTGGATTTGGGATCAAAATGCTGATAAGAATAAAGAAGAACAAGTAAAAAGCGAAGAGAAAAGTACAAAGGATACCACACAGAAACAGGATATTGTTAATAAAGACAGTTTGGTTAATGAGCCGATTTTAATGTCTCAGGGTGATTCAAGTCCGGAACTTACTTTAATTAGTGCTGAGCTTGAAAAAGCAAGATTAAAGTTGACCGCTATAAAAAATACGGCCAGGGAGCAGATAAACATTAAGATAAAGGAAACAAAAGAAAAAATAAATGATATTGCTAATGACAAGAATATGGCTGACAAAGAAAAAAATATTAAGATTAATAAATTAAAGGAAGAGCTTTCAGCTAAGATTGAGAAAATTGAAGAAAATGCAACAGCCCAGGTAAAGGATGTAATAGACAAACAAAACATTAACATTGAATCCATTCTAAGCTATAGCTGAAGTTTGCCATAACATAATGAAAAAATAACGCCCTTATTAAAGAGAAGTTTATCCAAAACAAGGGCGTTTTTTATGTTCTATAAAGTCTAGTTCTTTCTGACTTCAAAAAAGTATACCTGCTTATATATGTTAGGGTTACTAGCGGATAAAGACAGTTGTTTTTTCAGGAATATTATTATAGAACCACTCACTTTCTTCAAGTGGCATTCTTATGCAGCCTGCTGAAGCAACTGTTCCAAGAGTGCCATCATATAAGGTGCCGTTCTTTTTTACTTTTACTGAATGAAAGAAATAGGATGAGTAAAAGCCAACATAATTTTTAACCCAGACATTGCTTCCGGCAGGCATCCATGTACCGCGGTTACTGCTGATGGCAAAGGTGCCTTTTATAGTAGGAGAAATGTTTTTGCCGGTAGCACAGGGAATTATTTTTTCGACTTTCCATTTATCGTTATTGCGAATAAATACATTAATTAATTGCTTTTTAAGATCCACCCATACTAAGAAATTTGATTGGCTGCTTAATTTGAAGTAGTTGTTTGCAAAATATTCGGTTTCGGTAGAAGAAAGTCTGTCCCCTGAAGGAATAAAATTCGTATCAATAGTCAGATACTCTTTTTTTGTCCACCCGGATAAATTACCGCTTTTAACATAGTACCACTTATAATCCTTATCTCTGATAATTTCAACCTTTCCATTAGACAGGTAGGAGCTGATTTTTCCGCCTATTGAATAATATAGAGGTGTTTTATCTTTAACAAAACCATATACAAAATGTTCAGGAACCAATTCGGAAATATCTTTACCCGGTTTTGTTGAAAGATTTTGAAAAAACATATGTACGGTTTTTGTGTTGGCACCCCAATATACTTTCATACCAAAGCTTTTAGCCAGAGAAGCCAAGGGGACATATATGCGATCTTCCATAAGTTTTATTTCAGTATCAAAATATCTTGCACTACCATCCACAAGAAATATACGGCTGTCAGGAAAGAATTCCAGGTTGAATTTATTCTGTGTCAGTACTTCGAAATCAGTACTTTTAATATAGATTCTGTTGTCTAAGAACTTTATCTCATTAAACCTGATAGGTTCTGAATTTGAATAATAATATACACTATCTGAAACAGTTGTTCTATCAGTGATTGAGGGGATACTGTCAACTTTAATTGTTTTATTACTTAAGTCTGTGCTGATTTCATAGCCGAATATTTCCGCAATAACATTGAGAGGTACAAAACTTATGCCGTTTTTAAGAAGGGGTGCATATGTGAGTTCAGTTTTATTGCCATCTACAAATGCAGTTTTTTTGTCTATTCCAAGGTGCACATTTCTTCCATGATTCTCAAGTATTATACTTTGATCCTCAGCAATCCAGTCAAGGTTTATTTTAAGTGCTATTGCCAGTTCCTTTACGGATACATAAATAACATCTTCAGAAACGATTGGCTCGGTTGATAAGGCTCTATCGCTTACCACAACCTTATATGGAGCGTTTCTCATTGAAAATTCTTTTAGTTGAGGGTGAGAAAAACCATAATCAAGCAGAGCTTCAGTGCAGTTATACACAGTGTTGCTGTCAGATCCCATTACAACAGAAATCAGTTCGATCCCTTCGCTATTTTTTGCCGAGCAGACAAGCAGTTTTCCGGCTTTTATTGTATAACCGGTTTTTATTCCTGTTATAATAAAATCGTCATAACTGTTTTTTAGCAACTTATTGGTGCTTGAAAAAGTTCGCTTGTTTTTGTGCTTGTTTGTGGGTGGCACAGTAACAGAATCCATTATCACAATCTCGCGGAATTTTGGAATGGTCATTGCATAGCGGGAAATGGCAGCAAGGTCAAAAGCTGTGGTGATTTGATTTGAATATTGGGTTCCATCCGTACCGTCAAGTCCAATGGGATTTGTGTATGTAGTGTTGTTGGCTCCGATTTCTTTGGCCTTTTGATTCATTTTTTTTATAAAGTCTTCTTTATTTCCGAAGGTATTTTCGGCTATAATATTTGCACAGTCGTTTGCTGAACCAACAAGCATGAGTTTTAAGGCATCTTCAAGAACTATTTTTTCTCCTGCAACAAGTCCGGCATTAGTACCACCGGAACCTATTTCCCTTATAGCTGATTGCGATACGGATACTGTTTTTTTTAGATCGGCATTTTCAATTGCAAGTATTGCAGTCATAATCTTGGTGGTGCTTGCCGGATGCCTTTTTTGATTCTCGTCTTTGCCATAGAGAATCTCTCTTGAGGATGCCTCGATAACAACACATGAGCGTACATTATTCAGTACATTTTCCGGAATTTTTCCGGATGCATAAATGATACTCAGTTGAGAAAGCAGCATACATAAAATAAGTGATGAGAGAATGGCAATTTTTTTCATGCAAATTAACAAGGTTATACCTTGTTATCCTCCTTTCGAGAATGGAAAATATAGTTAACAGAACAGTTGAATGTCTTTAGAACCATATGCACAAAGATCTGGATTTATGCATGTTTGCTTTTGTGAAAAGGAACATAGATATGTAATTTTTCCTTTGTGAAAGTTTGCAGATATTTTAAAAAGTGAGACAAGCTGGAGATTATAGCCGGATTTAAGTCCTGAGTAAGCAGATTTATATGGCTAGAACAATCAGGTAGGTTTGTTTTTGTGTGATCTGTTTACGTTAAAAGTGCTTTTTATAAGTATATTAATATAATATTCTACAGATTTCGAAAAAATCCTGCTATTGTTTTTCAGAGTATAGGAATTTATAAAAATCCTATTTTTGTAAATTCCTATACTGG
>CAZLZR010000103.1:0-11236 GCA_964564015.1 uncultured Acetivibrio sp. | reverse complement strand
TCAGCGCAATATCGGTGGTGTTGAATATTGTACTCAACCTCGTGCTCTCAAAGTTCCTGGGTGCAGGTGGCATTGCCCTGGCCACTTCCATCGTCATGGTATTGAGCTTTACCCTCTATGTAATTCTTGTACGCAAATATATCAATCCGTTCTCTAAAGAGCTGCTCATCGAAGTAGGAAAGACACTGGTGAGCGCTATTCCTATCGCACTTATCTGCTATTTCGCCTTGCCCTATTTCCAGAACGCCTCTGCAGCTTCTTTAAATACTTTTGTCATACTCGCAGTAAAGATAGCAATTGTTGGGTTATTGTCGGTGGCAGCATTCTTTGGTTTTAGCAAGCTTCTTAGGCTGCAGTCATATGAGTTCTTTAGGGCATATGTCGTAAGTCTGAAAAGGCGAAGAAGTTAGTATAATTGATCTGCTCGCTAAAAACTGGATACTCATAATGTTAGTATTCTGGAAGTATCCAGTTTTTGGGGGACTATCAATAACATCTTATTTGTTAGCCGTTTTTGGTCTTAATTAAAGGTCTCAGGACAAAACGAATACCAAAGCTCATGCGTACATAGATCCGTATGTAAAAGGTGCAAGTTAACTTCTAAGAGACGTTCATATGAAAAAGGAATTAGTTATCATAGCTGGGAGTTGCTATCCTAATTGTTCAGCAACAGGTGCAATTGCCTTAAAATATGCTGATTATTTGATCAATGTTTTTAACGTCAGGCTTATAGCAATTCAAGAGGGCAACGAAAAAGCTTACAATCTTCGTTTTAGAAACGTATCAGTATATACTCTGACGCAATGGCGTCTACGTGCAGCACAAATCTCGCATGATAATGCACGCAATGCACGTGGTATTCAGCGTGCATTTTATCACTTTTTTTATACATTTCTAAGGATTATTGGTCGATTACAATCTTTTTTGTTCTTTCCTGACAATTGCTGGTGGTATCAAAGAAAAGCTTTTAGCCTTCTTGAAAGACTAAATACGGATAAAAAGATCGATGTCATATTATCCTTTAGTGCGCCAATTGAGTCACATTTTGCTGCTAGGCGTTATAAGCTCTTACATCCTTCTGTTCGCTGGGTTAGCTACTGGGGCGATCTGTATTCATCAAGCGAGTTTAAGCTGAATATTTTTTCGACAATTGAAAAACTCAAGGCAACAGAAAAAATGCTTATCCAAGAATCAGATTGTGCGCTTATGACAGAAGAAGTACATGACATATTATATTCAAGGTATAAGGATGTTCTGCAAACACCTTTGATTAGAATTCCTTATACATTAGATAGACACGCACTACAAAGACAAAATAGTTCTCAAATTAATAAGGTGGACAGCATATCTTTTATTTATATGGGATCTTTTTATCGTCATTTGCGTAATCCTGAATATATGCTGAAATTGTTCACCTTTAAAGATCATACTGATTTTATTCTTCATCTTTATTCACAAGGAGATTGCGATGATATAGTAAAAAAATATACTGAATTATCAGATGGTCATATTATTGATCATGGAATTGTTTCTCCTGCTGAATTGGATTATGCCCTTCAAGAAGCCGATATTCTGATCAATATAGAAAATTTAATTAAAACAAGCAGACCAAGTAAACTTCTTCAATTGATGTCTTATAGAAAGCCGATTGTTGATTTTTGCTATTCGGGTTATCATTCTCCATTGTTGAAGCTCTATCCACTCGTGACTGAAATAGAAATTGGTAATGATTTGGAGGAATCCTATCAAAAACTGCATGATGCTGTTAAACAAATCAATCAAGAAATAGATATTGAATACATGATGAAGAGCTATAGGACTTACACGGAAGAAAACGTCTCTAGTATTGTATTCGATGCTGTTAAGGGAATGAGCTGAATGATGTGGGCTGTTTTGATCGTATGTTTAACAAATGCTTTTATATACTTTACTATTAGTCATAGATTTCTGGATGTAGGAAGCATAATTAATGGAGTTTGGGCAGCTGCATTACTTATTAATATACTTAATCCACTTGATTGGTATGATCTTTCCAATAAGACTGAGCTATATATAACTCTAGGTGTTATTAGTTTAAACATAGGCTTGCTTGTAGCAGAACTGCTTTTTTCTCGCATTCAAAATAGAGAAAGCGAGTATATCATTATCACCAAGAAGAAGCCAAACTTTAGGATGTTTTTTTTGTATCAATCTTTTTTGTTGATAATTAGTATTCCAATGATATATAAGGCGGCAAAGTTATTAATAACTAATAATATGAATATGTACGTTCTTCGTAACATATATGCTACTGGAGGAGAAAATGCAAGCTATATGTCGACTCTGGAGCGACTAATTTATATTCACTACATCGTCAATCCTGGTGCAATGGCTTGTATTATAATTGATAGTATTTTGTGCATTGAATATGCATTTTGGAAGAAGCCATTTATATTTCTAATGTTATTAACACTATCTATGACAATTATTAGTGCAGCACGTACTTCATTATTTTTTTCGATGGTCATGTTATTGATAGCATATTCAAATAGAAAAGATAATTATGCTTTTCCTAATCTTCAAGGAAAAAGTCAGATAAAAAAGAATATGATTATCTATATCATTATTATCGTTATCTTTTCAATGATAATTACAACGCAAAGGACTTCAAGTTATAGTAGTTTGTCATCAATAATGGGTAGAACATTCTTAGCTTATTTTGGAGGCGGTATTCGAGTTTTTAACGAGACATTGAGAAATCCTCAGCAATTTGGACTAGATAGATATAGTTTTGGAATGTGCTCCATTGCCGGTCTTATATCGATATTTGATCTTTTTAACAATTATGCTTTATCCCCTCTTGGGATTAATATTCTGCCAGCCGGTCATTCAAGTACTGCCGTTGCGCAGGGGTTTTTGTATTCAAATGTGGTCATCGGTCCTTATACGTCTATGAATGCTTTCCCTACTATGTTTTACTATTTCTGCAGGGACGGAGGGGCAATAGCGATTGCATTTATAAGCTGTTTATTTGGAATGTTGCTTGGATACTTCAAAAAGGTTCAACAACTAAAGCCGAATATTAGAAACAGGTTTATATATTATTTCATGGTTTATGCTGCTATAATGAGCATTTGCTGGTGGGAGCCTATCCGTACAGAATTTTGGATGATTATGATATGGGGACTGTTGTTATATAGGATGATGTTAAAAAAAGAAGAAAAGGCATATGCAGAGGGAAGAAAAGAATGAAGATTGTATTGATAAATACTTGTCTTTATGGAAGTACGGGAAGGATAATGGAGCAGATTTCTCGGGTTGCGCAAGAGGCTGGACATAATACGTGGATGGTGTCTTCTTACGAAAGGCCTAAACTTAGGAATAAGAAATATAGCAGACAGAATATTATAATAGGGGATTTTCTTAGTCTTTATCTTCATATTGGACTCGGTCATTTGACAGGGCTTTCAGGGATGTTCTCTATAGTTTCTACTATGCGCTTAATTAAGAAATTAGAAAAGATCCAGCCCGACATTGTACATCTTCACAATTTACATGATTGTTATGTCAATATCCCGATGTTGTTTCGATATCTAAAAAATAGCAAAATTCCGGTTATTTGGACCCTTCATGATTGCTGGTCGTTTACAGGGCATTGTGCATATTTTGATTATGTAGATTGCAATAAATGGAAAACGGGCTGTCAAAAGTGCCCCCAATTTAGGAAATATCCTATAAGCTATATCGATAATTCTAGGTATATGTATAAGTTAAAAAAGAAGTGGTTTAATGCAGTCAAAGATATGATCCTTGTAACTCCTTCTCAATGGCTAGAAACTCTTGTTAAACAATCTTACCTAAAAGATTTTCCTACTAAAGTTATCAATAATGGTATTGACTTAAGTCTATTTAAGCCAAGGCTAACTGGATTTAGGGAGAAATATGGTATTTCAAGCCAAAAACATATAGTTTTAGGTGTTGCATACTGTTGGAATCATAGAAAAGGCTTAGATATTTTTGTGGAGCTTTCCAAACGGCTGGACAATGACAAGTACCAAATCGTTCTTGTTGGAATCGATGAAAAACAGGAAACTCGATTGCCGAAGAATGTTATTGCAATTCGTAAAGCTCAGAATCAGCAAGAACTGGCTGAGATATATACTGCAGCTGATGTTTTTGTAAATCCAACGAGGGAGGATATTTTCGGGCTAGTTAATATTGAGGCGCTCGCTTGTGGCATACCAGTTATAACATTCAATTCTGGTGGAAGTCCGGAATGCATTACAGAAACGACAGGTATCGTAGTCGAGCGCAACAATGTTGACGAGATGGAGAAAGAGATTGTGAGGATCTGCAAAACGAGACCATACTCAAAAGAAGAGTGCATAGAGCGTGCGCATTTGTTTGATATGAATAAAAAATTTGCTGAGTATGTAGAGCTTTATGATTCATTGAGCAATTCTTAGTATTGTGAGCCCTGAATCACCCCGGGTTTGTCGGAGACCGGATTCTGTGAGAGGATACGGTTATAGGAAGAAAGAGTCAGTTTTCTCCCGAAGCGCGGGAACGAGCATTCGGACTGCTCGTTCCTGTACTTCTGGTGAAAACTCTTGTGCCATGTCCATGACTGTATGCTTTCAAGATCCCCTATCTCCTGTAAACCCGGAGCGGTTCAGTGACAGATGAGAAGGATTGAAGATATGCTTAATGAAAATCAAAACTGGCATCAAGCAACTATTGAGGAAATGAGATATATACAGCTTAATATATTAAAAACTGTAAGTGATTTTTGCAAAACAAATAATATAACTTTCTTTCTAATGTATGGTACCTTACTTGGTGCAGTTCGACATAAGGGTTTTATTCCTTGGGATGATGATGTCGATATTTGTATGATGCGTTCTGATTTTGAGAAGTTTATTAAAACCTTTAATGTCAAGCAAAAGCGTTTTGTTGTCAAATCGAGGATGATCGATCAATCATTTCCTTATTATTTTGCAAAAATCTGTGATCCTGAAACTAGCTTGCAAGAAATAGTTGACGAAAAGGTTTTTGATGTCGGAATTAATATTGATTTATTTCCTATGGATTCAGTTCCATCAGATAGGAAACAGCAAAAGAAAATGTGGAAAGAAATTATGAGAATAAGACGAAAGATAGTCTTTTTGACTATTGACAAAAAAAAGTCTCGAGTATGGTATAAGAGATGCATAATTGTATTAGCAAATAAATTATACGCCAAAAACTCTGCTGCTCATCTTTATCGAAAATTAGAAGAAATTGTTATGAAATATTGCTACTTGCCTTCGGATTCTGTAATTGAGGTGATGACTCCTTATGGCATAAACTCAATATTAAAGAAAAGCTTTTTTGATTATGCAATATTAGTTCAGTTTGAAGGTATAAGTATGCCAATTCCTTCTGGATATGAAGTTATATTAACTAGATTGTATGGGAATTATATGGTCCCACCTTCTAACGAAGAGAAGATTTCGCATCACAGCTATAAAGCTTTTGTAAAGGATGATGTAGGAGAAAAGTAATATGAAAGCATTGATTCTAAACTCTGGCCTTGGTCGTCGTATGGAAGCGCTTACAAGGGAATGTCCGAAATGCATGATTAAAATTTCGGACCAAGACACTATTCTTAGTCGTCAATTGAAACTTATAGCTGCTTCTGGAATAACCGAAATTGTGATGACTACTGGATATCTTGATGAAATACTTATAGATTATTGCAACTCTCTCCAATTGCCACTCCATTATACATTTGTGAAGAATCCAATATATGATAAAAGCAATTATATATATTCAATTTATTGCGCCAGGGAATGCCTTAAGGATACAGATATTCTTCTCATGCATGGAGATCTTGTATTTGAAAGTAGTGTGATTTATAGTGTATGCGCCTCTGAAAAAAGTTGTATGGTTGTAAGTTCAGAAGCTCCTTTAGTAGAAAAAGATTTTAAAGCTGTAATAAAAGACGGCCGTATCAAGCAGATCAGTACTGGATTTTTCAATGGCGCAATAGCGGCAGAGCCTTTGTATAAAATAAAAAGATCTGATTGGGATGTTTGGCTTAAGAAGATCTTTGAGTTCTGCGAAAATAAAAAATTTGAATGTTATGCTGAGGATGCCTTTAACGAAGTATCTGACAGATGTGAAATTAATGGACTTGATATTAAAGGCGCTCTTTGCATGGAGATAGATACACCTGAAGATCTCGCTGTTGCTTCCTCAAAAGTACGTGATATTGAAAATCGTACAGTATATATGTGTTTCTCTACAGATATAATTCATAGTGGGCATATAGCAATCATAAAGAAAGCCCAAAAACTTGGAAAACTCTTCATTGGCGTTTTATCTGATGAAGCTGTTGCAAGTTATAAGCGATTCCCTATTATGCCATTTGAGGAAAGAAAGTCCCTTTTCGAGAGCATAGCTGGTGTTTTTAAAGTTGTAAGACAGGATACATTGAGCTATGCTGATATCCTTAGAGACCTGCAGCCAACATATGTTGTACATGGTGATGACTGGAGAGAGGGCTTTCAAAAGCCTATTCGCGATGAAGTTGTAAGTGTGCTTGCAGAATACGGCGGACAACTTGTTGAATATCCTTATTCAAAAGACACAAAGTATGATGAAATTGAAAAATCGTTTAGAATGCAGCTTTCAATGCCGGATATCAGAAGAGGAAGGTTGAAAAAGCTGATTAATATGAAAGGTTGCATTAACGCAATTGAAGCGCATAGCGGAATTACAGGCCTAATTGCAGAGAAAACCACTGTACTTCAGGATGGGAAAACTTACCAGTTCGATGCAATGTGGATATCTAGCCTCTGTGATAGTATAGCGAAAGGAAAACCTGACATTGAAGTCGTCGATATGACATCGCGCTTTCGCACAATTGACGATATCATGGAAGTAACAACGAAACCGATTATTTTTGATGGAGACACTGGTGGACTTACAGAGCATTTTATTTATACAGTTAAAAGCCTAGAGCGAATGGGCGTTTCCATGGTTATTATTGAGGATAAGACAGGATTGAAGAAGAATTCGCTTTTTGGGACAGAAGTCAAGCAAGTACAGGATTCAATTGAAAATTTTAGTGAGAAGATACGAGCTGGAAAGAAAGCTCAGAGAACAAAAGATTTTATGATCGTTGCTCGCATCGAAAGCTTGATACTTGAGAAAGGAATGGAAGACGCTTTGATACGCGCCTTTGCATATGTTAATGCTGGTGCTGATGGGATTATGATACATAGCCGAAAAAAGGAGCCTTATGAAATATTTGAATTCGTAGATAAATTCAGAGCAAAGGATCGAGTAACACCAATTGTTGTTGTGCCTACATCATTCAATTCAGTGAAAGAAGATGAATTCAAAGCAAGAGGTGTAAATGTTGTGATTTATGCAAATCAGCTGACACGGAGCGGTATCCCGGCGATGCAAAATGTTGCAAAAACTATCCTGACATATCATAGAGCAAAAGAGGCCGATGATATGTGTATGTCAATCAATGATATAATTACATTGATACCAGATGAAGGGTTATGAACCAATTGATAATCAGCGGAACGAACTCATATAAAGAAGCAGCATTATTATTGAAACAGGTTGAAAGCAAGAAGTTTCTTCTTGTTTGTAGTTCATCCTCTTCGTTCATCAATATAATAGACTACCTATCTAATTCAAATATTGATCATATACAATTTAATCAATTTACATCCAATCCGCTTTACGACGATGTATGTAAAGGTGTGGATCTTTTTAAAAAGGAAAAATGTGATGCAATCATTGCCGTTGGAGGTGGCAGCACAATCGATGTTGCAAAATGCATAAAATTATTCTGTAAATTGAATCCAATGCAGAATTATCTTACTCAGAAATTTGAGGATTCAACTATTCCTTTAATTGCTCTTCCAACAACAGCAGGTACAGGTAGTGAATCAACGCGTTATGCGGTGCTCTATTATAAAGGCAATAAGCAATCAATAACCCATGATAGCATTATGCCAAATTACGCAATCCTTGATCAAAGTGTACTTAAGACACTTCCTCCTTATCAGAAAAAATGCACTATGCTTGATGCCCTCTGTCAAGCAATCGAATCTTGGTGGTCAGTCAGATCTACCGATGAGAGTAAATGCTATTCAAAGATTGCTGTAGAGTTAATTATGCAATATAAAGACGCATATATTCATAAAAATGATGATAAGGCAGCTGCACTGATCATGCTTGCTTCCAATTATGCTGGACGTGCTATCAATATTGCTGAGACTACAGCACCGCATGCTATGAGTTATAAGCTCAGTACTATGTATAAGTTACCTCATGGGCATGCCGTAGCATTATGCTTCTCTGAAGTCTTAAGATATATGATTGAAAATATGCAAAATATGCAAAAATGTGTAGACACTCGTGGTAAAGCCTACTTGCAGAGAGTTTTATCTGACATAGCAGGAGTGTTCAGATGCGATAATATTAGCGAACTAATTAACAAATTTAACTCTATTCTAATCGAGCTTGGCATAAGCCGTCCAAATTCACTTCATAGAATTGAGGATATTGATTTGCTTGTAAAATCGGTTAATCCAATACGATTGCGTAACAATCCTATTGTACTTGATACCGATGCATTATTACATCTATATGAAAGGATCGTGTTATAATGAAACTAGATTTCTTAAAAGAATATGATTTCTTTGCTGGCGTGCCAGATTCTCAATTGGCTCCTTTATGTGACTATCTTATGCAAAATTATGGAATTTCTAAGCAACATATTATCGCAGCAAATGAAGGTAATGCAGTTGGTCTTGCTGCTGGCTATTATCTTGCTACAGGGAAAGTTGCTGTTGTTTATATGCAGAATAGTGGCCTCGGTAACGCTATTAATCCTATTGCATCCCTGATAAATGAGAAGGTTTATGGAATTCCATGCATATTTGTTATAGGGTGGCGCGGGGAGCCTGGTATACATGATGAGCCACAGCATAGTTTTCAGGGTGAAGTGACGATAAAATTGCTTAAAGATTTAGGTATAAATACATTTATAGTATGCAAAGAAACTAATGAACTCGAATTGAATACAAAAATGGCTGAGTTTAAGAAATTGCTCTCAATTGGCAAACAAGTTGCGTTCGTTATTCGCAAAGGCTCTCTTGAATTTGACGGAAAAGTCAAATATAAGAACAATTATACAATGTCTCGTGAGGAGATTATTCGTCATATTGTCGCAGTAAGCGGAGAAGATGCCATAATTTCAACAACTGGTAAAGCATCGCGTGAACTTTTTGAAATCCGTGAATCAAACAGACAATCTCATGAGCATGATTTTTTAACTGTCGGATCTATGGGACATAGTTCATCTATCGCTCTAGCAATTGCACTGCATAAGCCGGAGAAAAAGATATGGATTATTGACGGTGATGGTGCTGTTCTCATGCATATGGGAAGCATGGCTTTGATTGGATCAAACGCACCAAAGAACTTAATTCATATTGTAATAAATAATAGCGCACACGAAAGCGTCGGCGGAATGACTACCGTCGCTGGCAAAATTAATCTTGTAAAGATTGCTGAGGGGTGCGGCTACCCCAGAGCTGTTAGTATAGAAAGTCTCGAAAAACTTGACGAAACTCTCAAAGAAGCGAAATCTAATAATGAGCTCAGTTTTATCGAAATCAAATCTGCAATCGGTTCAAGGAATGATCTTGGAAGGCCTACAATAACACCTAAAGAGAATAAAGAAAATTTTATGAAAAGTATTAGAAAGTAAGGAATATTTTATTATTTAGAGACATAATATTGAACATAATTCATGGTGCACCTTAATTTAGTGGGATTATCTAAAACCGAACAGGAAAATATAAGAAATTTGTAAATCCATTCTAAGAGCTTCATTAAACTGGTCTGCTCCCTAAAAACTGGACACTCATAATGTGCAAGTGTCCAGTTTTTGGGGGACTATCAATTTCACCTTATTCAGTTTCTGTAATGGTCCTGTCCGTTGGGCTCAGTATAAATGAATATTTTAAACATGCCAAAACTTTTACAAATAGCCGTAGAATGTAATACCGGATCTACAGGCACTATTGCGGAAGCGATAGGAAATATTGCGATAAAAAATGGTTGGGAAAGTTATATTGCTTATGGCCGTCCATATAAGCCATCTAACTCACATACTTATAAAATTGAATCAAAATGCGGAGTATATATCCATGGATTGATAACTCGCATATTTGATGCACATGGTAAAGGTTCTCTAATAGCTACAAAAAAACTTATCAAATACATTAAAACCATTAAACCGGACATCATACACCTACATCATTTGCATGGTTATTATATCAATATTCACATCTTGTTTGATTATCTTTCGTCTTCAAATATTCCAGTGGTATGGACATTTCATGATTGCTGGTCGTTTACAGGGCATTGTGCTCATTTTGATTATGTAGATTGCAATAAATGGCAAACTGAATGCTATAATTGTCCTCAAAAAAAAGAATATCCGGCAAGCTATGTTTTTGACCGATCTAAAAGAAACTATAAGGAAAAGAAAGATTTATTCAATTCAATTCAAAATATGACGATTGTGCCCGTTTCTTATTGGCTTGGCGGTTTGGTTAAACAATCATTTTTAAAAAAATATCCAATAAAAATAATCCAAAATGGAATCGATATCAATGTTTTTTCTCCTCAAAATAACGTTCAAATAATAAGGTCGAAATATAAACTTTCTAATAAATTTGTAATGTTGGGAGTAGCGGGGACATGGTCTCGCCGGAAAGGCTTAGAAGAATTTATTAAGTTAAGCAAACAGATTGATAATAATTCAATAATAATATTGGTAGGATTAAACAATAAACAAATAAGAAGCCTGCCTTCTAATATTATTGGAATAAAGCGAACAGAAAATGTTAAAGAGCTTGCAGAGCTTTATTCAACAGCAGATGTATTTGTAAATCCCACTTTTGAGGACACATTTCCAACTACAAATTTGGAAGCATTGTCTTCTGGTACGCCTGTAGTAACTTATAAAACAGGTGGAAGCGTTGAGGCAGTTAGCGAAGATACAGGCATTATCGTTGAAAAAGGCAATGTTGAAAAATTACTTGAAACAATAAAAACAATTCAAAACAGAGGAAAAGATTTTTATACTATCAAATGTCGAGAAAGAGCAATAAAATATTTCAACAAAGATGACAGATTTAATGACTATCTAAGTTTGTATAACGATCTATTGAATCAA
>CAZLZR010000102.1:0-11244 GCA_964564015.1 uncultured Acetivibrio sp. | reverse complement strand
ACTGGACTCAAAATCCAGCGGTAGCGATACCATGTCGGTTCGAGTCCGACCTTCGGCACCACAATAAAACAAGGGTTTCAGTCATTAGCTGAAACCCTTGTTTTATGTTTTTGAGTATTTTTACTAACATTTTACTAAATATGTTGAATCAAATGAGTTGTGGTATGAAAACGAATGGCAAAAGAAATACATGTTTTTTGGACACAATGGTATAACTTGGTATTGTTATGATATCGAAAAGAAAATATATTTAGAAGTAGATAAACCATCAGGGTCTAGAGTAGTAGAATACAATTCATTTGAAGAACTTTTAGACAAGGCATTGTTTGATGCTTTACCAAGTGAAAGTAAGAAAAAGTTAAAGTGACGACAAATAAGATTATTAACAGACACATTTTAAACCAAAACGTATGCTATTATAACTACATAAAGAAGAAAAGGATATATTTTTTTGTTGGTTTTTAGATTAAAATACGGTATAATTTAGAAAACTCCATATTTTTTTCTTGACTGGTATCCCAAAGCTAGCATTAATGTAATGACTTTATAAATTTAAAAAACTGGGGGAGGAATAAGTATGAGCACAATTCATGTAAGAAGTCTTAAATGTTATGAGACAGAGGATTATACTGGAGCTGATGAATGCCGTATTGAGATTTATATCAATGGTGAGAAGACAGTTCTAAGACACTCTCTGAATGATAATGAAACATGGCAAATTGATAGGCAGTTTGAATTTACTAATGAAGTTATAATAAAGCTTTACGATGAAGATTCGCCTGATGCCGATGACCATTTAGGGACTATTACTATAGGTAATGGCAATGTCCAGAATGCAACCGGCAAATTTACAGGTGATGGTGCCAACTATTCAATATTTTATGATGTATTTGATAATTCCACGCCTTCTAATACTACACAGACAACAAGATTACTAAAAATATTAGACCTATACTGCAAAAAAAACGAAGATATAACCGGTTATGATGAATTAAGATTTGAGGTGTATATCGATGGAGTTTTTAGAGAAAAGATATACTCAAAACTTAAAAATAAACAGAATTGGCGTATAAACAAAGAATATACTTTTTCTCAAAGTGTCCAGATTAAACTTTGGGATGAAGACTTCGGATTGGGAGACGGTGATGACTTTCTTGGAGAAGTATTGATAAATTTAACTCTTGGAGAAAATAAAACAGCCAAGTTTGACCTGGATGATTGTGATTATACTTTGACTTATACTGTATGTGAGACAACTCTTACCCTTGGAGCTGATACCAATCAACTGCTGAATGAATTTAAGAATTCCACACTTGCAGGGGTATGGCCTAATATTGACAAAACCCAATTAATAGATGATATGCGTGCTATTATTGCAAATCCGCTTAGAGTTAATCAAGGACGTGCGCCTCTCTGTGGTCCTGCCGCCGTAGTGTATGAACTCGTAAAAAGAGAACCAGCCAGATACATACGGATATGCCGTGAATTATATGAAAAGGGTTCTTTCCCAACAAGAAGCAAAACCTACAGTGCTTCGTCAAAACTTAGAAACAGCAAAGCCAGAAGCGGAGTTACACCAGCAAACTGGATTTTAATGACTACAATAATTGAATACTCTAATCTAATACTCAATATAGATGCAGATTCATGGGATCTTGCATATGGTTCCCATGAACTATTCATGAAGGAGTGGGTATACGAAATACTGCTATATGACAAAGTTGAGTGGACTTCAACCTACACTTATGGTGAATTTGATGCCTTAAGACAAGCTAAAAGAGCTTATGATAGCGGAGGCGTGGCATTTTTTATGATACATTCCGCACTGGTTGGAAATCCTCCACCTTTAGTATCGTTAGTTGGCAACCACTGGATAACCTATGCAGGAAACCTTCATATAGATGAAGGCACATGGTATATATGGGATAGCGGACATGTCAAATTTGATTGCTATACATGGGGGCAAATACGCACAGTTGATACTGACGAAGGTACTTTTGAAGACTATTTCTTTGGTGTTGTAACAGGTGAACGTTAAAAAGTAAATAAGAGAGTATCAAGACTTATCGAGTTTTGGTACTCTTTATTTGTTTGATGTTGTTTTGTATTAATACAACATTAGATTGCTATAAGGAAGTAACATATGTAGTTTTTTACATTCAGTTGAGGTGCTTGATGAGCTTCCTACTATATAGGTGTAAGTAGCAATTACTTTTTGTGCAGCTAATAGGTTATTATGAATAACAACATGAATTATTGAATAGTGTATTTTTTGCTTATAACAAGTCCCGTGATTAAAACGACACATATAAGAGATTGAATCATTAGGTCTGTATGGTAAACTCCCGTTAAAGACAAAATACCGACTAGAATACCTGTTGTAAACATAATACCCATGGCAGGCGGGTCAACATGTATGTCACCTTCATTGAAAAAGAATTTTCCAAGTATCTCACTTGACACCAACCCCAGGGATAACTCAAAAAGTAAAATTGTTCCAATAGCAGATTTTATCTGATTTTAAAGAATTAACTGGAACAGGCCGAAAATTAAGGTTTATTCCAGTTTTTGTTTTGCTCAATAGAGTAAAATATTATATAATATGTTCAAATAAAACATATAAAGGAATTAGTAACAAATGAAAAAATCAAGTTGCTTTATAGAGTATTTTTCTGTTATTCCAGAGTATCGACAAGAGGGTAAGATTCGCCACTTATTAACGGAGGTTCTCTTCATATCAGTGGCTGCAACACTTGCAAACGCAGTTTCGTGGACGCAAGTTGAAGCTTTTGCAATTGCACGAGAAGAATGGTTAAGGAAGTTTCTTACATTACCGAATGGCATACCATCGCATGATACATTTGAAAGAGTTAATGAGAGTATTGATCCAGTTCAGTTTTTAAATGCTTTGCAGCATGGACACAAGATATTGCAGAAAGATCTTCAGATATAATTGTTGCTGTTGACGTGAAAACCTCTCCAGGCTCATTTGTTAATCAACTTAAAAAAGGCGCTATACATATAGTAAACGCCTGGATAAGCTCAAATAGTCTTATACTTGGGCAACTTAAAATAAGTGAAAAGAGTAATGAAATAACTGTAATACTATTGATAAAGGACATGGTCGTATAGAAAAGAGAAAATACTATATAACCGAAGATATAGAATGGTTAGTTGCAAAAAGTGATTGGAAAGGTTTAAAAAGTATCGGAATGGCTATCCGTGAGAACATTGAAAACAATAAAACTACGATAGAACGACGATATTATATATGCAGTATTAAGGCTGATGCAAAGGTCTTTGCAAAAGCAGTTCGTAGTCATTGGGGAGTTGAAAGTAGTCATTGGATTCTTGATATGGTTTTTAAGGAAGATCAAAGCCGGGAGCGTAAAAACTTTGGCCCTGAGAACAAATCTCTTTTGAATAAGATAGCACTTAATCTTCTTAAGCAGGATACTCAAGATAAAAAGAAGATAAGTTTTACAACTAAGAGATACAAAGCGTCAATGGATGTAAAATATCTTGAAAATATATTATTTAACAAATCCATTTCAACTGAATAATCTTTATTGTATTTGGTATCAAAGGGTTGGCTGAAGACTGAATATATCCTGTAAAGGACTATTTGGTTTATTGGCATTTTCTTTATGACTAACATACGTAAAGGTACTGAACAGCGCATTCGTTCAGAGTTTTGCACAATACTTCCTGTCTTATACTACATATGCTGCAATGGCATTTAAAAAAATTCCTTATGGAATTCTTGATTGGAGATAATATTCATGCGTTAGCTGTGAATGTTATACTTTGTCCTTTTGATTTACATAAATACCTATGGTATAATTAAATATGAAGCAAATATTGGATATTGTCGTTAAAGGCATCAGCAACTCTTGATTCAGTGAATTTCAGCATTTGAAAGGAGAATACAGTAGTATGAGAAGATTAAGAAGATTGGCAGTAACACTTCTGACAGTAGCATTAATCCTTACTTCTATGCCCGCAGTATTCGCAGATAATTCACCTACAGTATCAAACGATGACAAGGCTGTAATGTTAAAAGATTTAGGTCTCTATACAGGGCAGGATTTAAACGATCCAAGAGTTGGTTTGGAGGATGCATTGACAACACAGGATTCATTAATATTTTTAGCAAAATTATTTGGTTACAACGAGGATGCTAATACTTTACTTGCTGACCAGGTAAATGGAGCATTAGCTAAATTTGAGGATGCTGCCAGTATATCAGATTATGCCAGGAACGTAGTTGCCTATTCAGCAGTAAATGGAATTTTAAGCGGCTCAATACAAGATGGTAAATTCTTTGTCGGTGCTAAGGATACTGTTACGGCTGCCAGATTTGCAACATTCATGCTCAAGCAAATGGGTTATGCTGTTGCGGATTACAAGGTATCGGTTGCTGAGCTTGCAAAAACTAATGGAAGCAAGGTCGATGCAACTTTAACAGGTGATTTAACCAGAGACGATGCAGTTGGCGTAATGTATGGTGCTTTGACAGCCGAAAAGGCCAGTGGAAAGACAGTTATTGCCGATATTGTTGGTGACAATGCTGACTTAAAGGCAAAGGCCGAGAAGCTTGGCTTATTGGAAGTTGCTCCTGTAGTTACTTACGACTTGGCTGTTGAATCAGTTAAGGTTTTAAACTGTAAGCAGATAGAAATCAAATTTAATCAGGAAATGGATACGGATTCAGCTCAATCCGAGGAGTTCTATGAAATATATGACAAGGGTGAAGATGAGAGAAAAATAGAACTTGGTGAAAACAGTGTTTTATTAAATTCTGAGAAAAATACAGTTACTATTACTTTAAACAAAAATGTTACAGATAAGTTGACTAATGCATCTAAAGTAAGAGTTAAGATCAAAAAAGATATCGAAGCTGCGAATGAGAAAAAATTAGATGCGGATGCTGAATATGAAATTGAAGTACAAGATGGTATTATTCCTGTAGTTAGTGAGGTTAAAGCTACAGGAGAGAAGTATATAAGAATAGTATTTTCAGAGCCTGTTTATGACAAAGATAACGATAATTTAATTGCTATAGATAACTTTAAGGTTGTAGGCAAGGCTGATAACGAAACAAAGGAATATTCTGTTCAAAAAGCCGCTTTAGACAATAATGTTATAAACTTGGAACTCGATACGGAATTAGTGGATGGTCCTGTCTTTGTTACTGTTAATAATAACGGTTTGGATTATAAATATTGCATTGCTGACTATGCTGGATATAAAGTATTTAAGTGTGATGTGAGTTTCGATTATGTTAGGGATACTTCCGTACCGGTTGCTACTGTAAAATCAGCAAGTGAAGACAAAGTTGTTCTCCATTTTTCAAAGCCGGTCAAGGGTACAAATATCAAGTTATATCATACAGAGAAAAACAGTATATCCAGGGAGGCAATAGCTACAGAGACTGAATATAAAGATGAGATCACATTTACATATGACGATACGAAAATGAAATTACAAGAAGGAACTAATACACTTTATCTGGTAAACAGCGACATTGATGATTATAAGTTGGTTGATGCATATGGTATTAAGGTACCGGACCAGACTCTTACTTGTGATGTTGTAATTGATAAGACTCCTCCTTCTTGCTCTCATTTTTCGTATGAAGACGGAATTATTAAGTTACAGTTTAATGAAAAAATTGATATAAAAACTGCAGAAGATACAGAAAACTATGAAGTAAAGAAGGTTAAAGACAATACAGTGATTCCTTTCTCAATTGAAATAGATCCTGGTTTTGAGAAATTAGTTACACTGAAAGTAGATTCTAAATTAATAGAGGATAATACTGAATATCAGGTGACAATTAAAAAGGTTCAGGATATCAGAGGAAACAAAAATGAAGTGCCTATTATTCATACTTTCACCACTGGAGATAACAAACTTCCAGAGGTAATTAATGACCCGAATATTTATCCCCATTGTTTTGCAAAAGCTCAAAATGGTGAGATTACTATTGTATACTCTGAAACTATGAATGAAGTACAAATGCTCGATAAAGACAACTATATGGTATCAATTGATAAAGGCAATAGCTATAAGGCTTTAGGTGATGCTGATTCAATTACCAAGGTTGATGAAAGAACAGTCAGAATTTATATTAAGGAACTTGATAATAGAAATGACCCAACTATCAAGCCTTATGTAAAGATAGCTCCAATCGTTGATCTTTCAGGAAAGAGATTGTATGGCAAATTAGATGTCCATATTGTTGAAAGTATCGTCGGGCTAGAGCCGGCGGTTGTAACAGTTAAATCAGCAAAGGAAGACAAAGTTGTTCTTGGCTTTTCGAAACCGGTCAAGGGTTCACACATAAAGTTGTATTATAACAATGAATCCTACGTGGCAGAGGTTTCAAAGACTGACTTTACATATGAGCTAACATTTAGATTTAACAGAGCATTACCGGCTGGCAAACTTAAACTTTTCCTGGTAAACAGCGAAACTGAAGATGAGAAGTTAATTGATCGTGACGGCATATATGTGCCGGATCAGTCTCTTACTTGTGAGGTTGAAGAAATACCGACACCCTCACCAACCCGTAAGCCTTCAACTCCAACGAAGACTCCAACTCCGGCTAAGACTCCAACTAAGACCCCAACTCATACTCCAACTTATACTATAACTTATACTCCAACTTATACTTATGCTCCAACTGATACTGATGTCCCTGTTGTGGAGCAAATAATATTGAATAGGAATGAAGGTATAACAATTAATTTTAATGAAAGGCTTGACGAAGAAACTGCAACCAATCCGGATAACTATGTAGTAAAGAAGGCTTCAGACCTTCAAGGTGAAAATATATCCTTATCGGTAAGAATAGATAGCTCAGGGAAAACAGTTGAGCTGGAATTTGATACTTTATTAGAAGATTTGACAGAATACCAATTGGTAATTAAAGAGTACAAAGATGTTTATGGAAACAGAAATGCAACCGATTATATATATCCTTTCTCCACTCTGGATTATATAAATCCTATATATCCGGAGGTAGTAACGGACCCTGAAAATGTTCAGTATTGTTCTACCGTGCCTGAAGAGGGTTTTATTTACATTGTATTCTCTGAAGCTATGAATGAAGAACAAAAGCTTGATAAGGAGAACTATCAGGTATCAATTGATGCAGGCAATACTTTTATAGCACTAGGTGATGATGATACAATTACCGAAGTAAATGAATGGACAGTTCAAATTTACTTCAAGGAATTTAAGGGTACAGGTATAGATCCTTGGGTGAAGATAGCTCCCATCACGGATCTTGCAGGAAATAAATTGTATGATAGTGATGAACATTACATTGTGGAAGGTATTGGGCCGGAACATGTTAATATTATTGGAGCTTATTTAATAGATTCCAACAAGATATTGATTACATTCAATAAGGAGATGGAAAGCGTCGAATTGAGTGATATTGAAATTAGATTAACAACTCAGGAATCAGTTTATGCTACAGTTTGTGAATCAAATACTGTTAATTCTTTAGGACAAACAGAAGTGGTTTTAGAATTACCTACTGATGGAGAAGGCAATGGAGGAATACCGATTTACATTTATACTGCCGAAAATACATCTTCAGTGTCGAAATGGGGCAGTAAGCTTATGTCGGGGATTTCCTGGAATATTATTAATGCAAGTGAATCTTCTTAGACTGCTATGTGGGATTATGATAATGATGAATCAACTCCTGAAATTTATTGATAAAAAAGATGGGAGAGACAAAATGAACCAGGATATACTCAAGCGGGCAGGAGAAATTGTTGAAAAAAATACAGGACCAGGAACATACTGTGTATTGGCTCAGATTGACATGGATGATTATCCCACAGTGTCCACAATCACTGCATCAAAAGCTGAAGGGATTAACTGGATTACTTTTTGTACCGGGTTAGGTGCAAACAAAACTAATAGGATTAATAAATGTAATAGAGCCAGTGTTTGCTTTAATGCTGAAGACTATAACATCACATTCCTTCTTACTGTGTTTTGCGCTTCAAAACAAAACGTTATAGTCTATTGGTGGATTGGAAGGAAGTTAGAGGAGAATTATAATGAAGTGAGAATGGGGAAGTAAATAATATATAAATTTATACTTCATACATTATTTTACTTATAGATTCGCATGAATCTATATTTTTTTACCGTTACTGGAAGAGTAAATATGATATAATCTAGATGGTATGAAAATAATATGGTGCATGAATGGTTAAGATGGTGAAAAGTATGTATATTACACATATTACAAGCGATAAATTTGAAAATGGTTATTATAAAAATAAGATAATCCGAGATGATATAACACTAGAGAGGATAAAAGAAGAAATACTGGGTCTAGACGGTGATAAAAGAACATGTGTGACTATAGGACCGGATGAAAATAATCGTGATGAGTCGCTAATGATATCAGGTGGAGAAAATGGGCTGTATATGGTAGTATTAACCTATGACAACGAAATTTATTATAGACTCATAGATTCAACTAAGGATAAAAATGATTACATAGAAATGATTGTGGCAGGGCAAACAGGGAAATACCCGGAATATCAATTTGTAAGGCTTGGTAAAGTATTGAGAGCAACGGAGTATTATGCAACTAATGGAAAAAAGCTTGAGGATCTTGAATGGGAAAGCACCTTAAATGATGGAATAGACAAGTAATTTTGTGTTAATAAGTAAAATAAATTAAGGGAGGTACTGACATGGGCATACAAAAGATAGATTTATTAAGTTTTACAGTTTTTGAAAAATTGAGTATTGATTTCTGTGAAGGCGTTAATATATTTATTGGTGAAAATGGCACGGGTAAGACTCATTTAATGAAGCTTATTTATTCGGCATGTAAAGCGGTAAGCCCAAAGGTTTCGTTTTCACAAAAAATTGTGAATACATTTAGACCAGACGATTTCAAAATTGGAAGGCTTGTTAATAGAAAACCGGGTGTAGCCAGCTCAACAGTAAAAATTCATGCTCAGAAAAATAATGTGATAAAAAATATATCAATTAATTTCAGTACGAAAACAAAGAAATGGGAGGCAGAAGTAAAAAATGAAGAAAGCTGGGAAAAGGAATTTGGTGATTTAGAAAGTACATTTATTCCAGCAAAAGAGATTCTGTCAAATTCATACAATATTGTTTCTGCTAATGAGAAAAGTAACGTTGAGTTTGATGATAAGTAGGAAGTAGCTTTTTTGACAAGTATGGTAATGCAAAGTATTTGAGTATGGATAAAAAGGAAAATGGATATTCAGAGTTTGAGGAACAGATAATGGCTATTTATATGGAGAAGAACCATGGATAAGCTAAGGGTTATAAAGGTCTTTGAAGATACTCCTATAAAGCTGAAATTAAAGGAACAGGAAATTAACGATATTTTATCCATAAGAAACATCATAGGTGACAAGAATTTGATTTTACAGGCTGATGGGAAGCTTTTAATCAGTCATTATGTGGGTTTTGTTCAAATAAACAATACAAGGGTATTGATATATCCTAAAATTGCTAGAAATGTGCAGGGAGAAGATTTTTACAATAAGTCCTTTGATGTTTTGGTAAAAATGCTTACATATACAGGTTTTGATAGTGTTAAACGGCTAAATATACCTATAAATTCCAGACGATTTGAAGGAGATGTGTTGGAACTACTTATAGGTATATTTGTTGATGAACTGCTTTCCTTGTTTAAGAGAGATATAAATAGGAACTATAATCCAATAATCGAGAATGAGTCATTTATAAAAGGGAAGATTGATTTTGCTGAAAATATAAAAAAGAATAGTTATAGAAAGCATTTACATTCCTTGAAATATGAGCAATTTACAGAAAATATATTAATGAACCAAATATTCAAGACTGTGATTTTAAATTTGATTAAGAAAACCGTTATAAAAGAAAACAGAATGAAGCTGGGTCAGGCTTTGTTATGGCTTGAAGATGTGGAACAGATTAAGGTTACAAGTAATATATGGGATAAGTTTGCCTTTACAAGACTTAATCAACGGTATTATACAGTTTTTAATATGGCAAGACTGTTTTATTATAATTCATCAATAAATTTAAATAAAGGTGATGAAGTTACTTTCAGCTTTTTGGTTCCGTTAAACCAACTTTTTGAGAGATATGTATTTCAAATGCTGAATGAAAGTATGGAACCTGATTTGAGTATTAAATATCAGGGCCCCATTAACTACCTTGGATATATGGATGATAAAAGAATACTTCCGCTTAAACCTGATATAACTATAATTAAGAATGATCAAGTCTTAATGATTCTTGAAGCAAAGTACAAAGAAGTTATAGATTCCGAAGGTAAAATTGATATTTCTCCAAGCGATATTTATCAGATGCTTGCCTATAGTGTGAAATACAAATGTGACCGGATTGTTTTGATTTATCCTGAAATGATGGGTTGCATGAGGGAAAAGATTGAATTACAAACAATTGAAATTCCTAAAGAGAATGATGTTTTGAATATTAGGGTAGTACTAGTTAATCTTGAAAATGACAAAAATCTTGTTATGAGACAATTGGCAGAGTATATAAGTGCCTTTTTAAATTGAGGATTCTATTGGGTGGATTGCTGACTAGAGAAGTTCAAGGCATTTATAACGAAGCTAGGAGAAAACTAAAATTTAAATATTAATGAAGGAGCTGGAATTATGAGCGAAAATTGCAATCAAAGCTGTAGCAGTTGCTCGGAGAGCTGCGCAGAAAGAAAGGAAAAGAAAAATGATTTCTCCGAGAAACCACATGAAATGAGCAGCATTAAAAAGGTTATCGGTGTTGTCAGCGGAAAAGGAGGGGTTGGTAAGTCGTTGGTAACCTCCATGCTGGCAGTTACCATGAATAGAATGGGTTATCATACCGCGATTCTGGACGCAGACATTACCGGGCCTTCTATTCCTAAAGCCTTTGGTATTAGAGAAAAAGCCACAGGTAGTGAACTTGGCATATTTCCGGTTAAGAGTAAGACGGGTATTGATATCATGTCTGTTAATTTGCTTTTAGAGAATGATACTGATCCTGTTGTGTGGAGAGGACCTGTAATCGGTAATGCGGTTAAACAGTTCTGGACAGATGTTATCTGGAGCGATGTGGATTTTATGTTCATCGATATGCCACCGGGCACCGGTGATGTTCCACTTACGGTATTTCAATCCATTGCTGTTGATGGGATTATTGTTGTAACCTCGCCACAGGAGCTTGTATCCATGA
>CAZLZR010000101.1:0-11723 GCA_964564015.1 uncultured Acetivibrio sp. | reverse complement strand
CCTACATTAGACAATCCGGGAGAACAGAAAAAGCAGCTTTGTGACGTAATCTCAGAAACCTTGGAAATAAATTTAGAAAAAGCAAGATATTGAAGAAAATTCATTTTTTCCGAACGTTCTGCACCGGTAGCACATTGATAGCCGGGGTTATTAACTTTTTTACGATGCATAACAGATTTTACTCTTAACAAGGTTCCCTCAAAAGGTTCACCAAATAATCTGGCAATTCTTAAAATAATTCCTCCTGAAAAATTGCGGATTGCTTCAGCCTTGTTGCCGGGAAGATAACGTCGCAAATCAACTGTCAGACCCATATCCATAGGAACACCGTATGGAGGCTTGGTTATTTTGAACATTGCCCTATATAAAGCAGTAAGAATCAGATCGTTGATTGTAACTCCTTTTTCTTTGGCGTATTTGGACAATATATCCAATTGTCCATTGCGAAGCTGGCAGATAACAAAAGGAGTGATATCCTTCTGTCCGCCTGACAGCCATCGAAATGGCCAAGCAGTTTTTGGGGATTCTACCGCGGAAGGATCTAATTCTGGATATTTTATTCCAAGATTTTTGAATAATTTTTTATGATCATTCCTGCTTCGTACCCTTGGTTTTGGTACGTAAGCACCGTATCTATCCAGACATGAATAAATATGAGATAGAAGAAGGATATAATCTTTTGCACCTGAGCCATCAGAACATGTATGATTGAGTTTTATACATAAAGTATCGTGTTCACTTGAACGTATCAGTTTAACTTTTACCATGGGGTCATGATCCATATCAAGACGACTTTCTAAAAACCTGTGAACAGCTTCTTCAGCGTTTTCAGATTCCTCCATAAAGCAAAACTTGGTGTTGTCAATGTCCTCAAGACGTTTGAAATATGGCGGGTTATGTTCTACAAACCGGCATCCCAAAACCGGTTCTGTATCAACAGATAGTCTTACCGCTCTTGACAGTTTGTCAAAATTCAATTTACCACCAAGTTTCATTACAACCTGAATCTGAAAATTTCCCATTCCATACTTGGCAACATAATTGCCGTAATCATGAGCGTAAGCCGGTATAATATCCGAGTTGCCCGGCATAGCCCCAGTTGAAGGTTTATTCTTATTAGTATGTTTCGTAAATGTCTTGTTAATCTTCTTATAATAACTAGTTACATCTGAGAGGGTTTTGGATGGATTAATACTATTGTTACCTAATTTGAATTTCATATTTACTCGCTCCTTACGATTAAATTTTTAAACGAATCGCCTTACTAATAGAGCTAACATAACATATACAAATGTGACATTATGGCTGCAATACTATATTATGAAGCCAAACATGCAAATGACACAAATTTATAGTTATGTTAATTTCAAAAGCGGAAAAATTTTGATAGCGGCTGATCAGATTTATCAATTACTGTGTTTCCATCCCTTGGTAAGTTAGTAATAATACACTGATTAGTGGTGCCAATATTTTAATAGTGTCAATATAATGGATGTAACCTTTGTGCCTGATATCCCATAATATAGTATTACGAAATATAATGCTTAGGTGAGTTGGCTTTATGTATACAGACGTAGCGAAAAAGCATTTGGTAAATATAATTCACATGGAGTGATATAATGTATGACTATAATTTTTGGCAATAGATAGAGGGATGTGTGAGGTAAAATGGTAACAAAAACTTGTTTTCGTGTTAAATTTACTGAAGTTGATGGGATGGGTATTGTACACCATTCTAATTATCCGTTGTGGTTTGAAAAGGGCAGACGGGATTATTTGAAGAAGGCGCAAGCATCTGATTCCCAAATTACTAAGAGAGGTCTGTTTCTTCCTCTTTCTGAAATAGAATGCAAATATAAGAGCCCTGCAAAAAATGGTGACAAGATAGTAGTAATTACAAAAATAACGTCTATGTCCAGTGTTAGAATAAAGTTTGAATATGAGGTACTTGACAAGGAAAAAGGAAGGCTTCTTGCAACAGGGAGAACAGTCCACGTGTGGACAAATCAGAAAATTGAGCCCATCAATATTGTAAAGACTGCTTCCGATATTTATTTACAGCTTAAGCAGTTTTCAGAGTCCCAGGACGCCACTTAGGTCAATAAACAGTGAAGGGGGATGTTTATGGACAAGGAAGATTTGTTAGGAATAGGTATGACAGCCGAAGTATATAAATGGGGACAAGATAAAGTGTTAAAGCTTTATTTTGATGACTATGATGAAAGCTGGATAAAGCTTGAAGCTCAAATCGCACAGAAGGTGCATGAGGCAGGTGTACCTTCGCCTGCTGTGCTTGATATGGTGGAAGTTGACGGGCGCAAAGGAATAATATTCCAAAGAATATTTGGCAGAACAATGATGAGTATTTTTGAAACGGAACCATGGAAGTTTTTTGATTATATACATCAAATGATAGGATTTCATTGCGAAATTCATAATTACTCTACCGAAGGAATTCCATCCCAAAAGGAAAAGTTCGGTTTTGCAATTAAACGTTCTTCAGTAATACTGGGTGACAAGGTAAAAAAGATTTTAGACTATGTAGATAGACTTCCGGATGGGAACAGCATTTGTCATGGAGATTTATATCTAGGCAATGTAATTGTATCCAACAATAAACTTGTAGCTATAGACTGGGGTGGCGGTTACAGGGGAAACCCATTGGGGGACGTTGCCAGAACATGCATGATAATCAATTCACCGTCAGTACCTCTCGGAATCCCAAGTATCATGTCTACCATGAATGTGTATCCAAGATGGTTGACATATCAGGGCTACTTGAATGAGTATATGAGAATTGCAAATGTAAAGTTTGAGGATATTGATGCATGGATTCTCCCTGTAGCAGCAGCTAAACTAAAAGACAAGGTACCAGGGGAGGAAAAGTGGTTAATGAAAATAATTAATAAGAGATTAGAACAGCTTGAGTAAAACTTTTGATTAAGTTTTATCAAGGATTCAGCAGCTTTTTATTGAAAAATATGCAAAGCATAAGTAAAATTATTAACCTTATTTATATGGAGTGAATAAATATGGATGTGAAAATTAAAATTGGCAATACTAAAATAAAATTTCCTTATGAAGATTTTATGGAAAAACTCAAAGATAGTGATAATCTGTTTGAAACCATATTCTCCAAGACAAATCTAGATTTGTATTACAAATTTTACGAAAATATGTCCAAGGGTATGCTTAGCTATTACAAAGAACTAAATAAGGTGTTTGTGGAATATTGGGATATCAACAATCAAAAAACAGGGAAGATACCTGATGAGCCGGGTGTATTGCCGGTAAATGGGCATGATATATATAATTATATCGCTCGTTACGGTATGGGGAATTTTCATTGTCAAGCTATCTTGAAGATTGATGGGAGATTGGACTTCGATAAGTTATCAAAAGCGGTAAGATTGTCTGTTGATGCGGAACCTGTTTTGGGATGTAGTTTCGTTAAAGGGAATCCACCATATTGGAAGCGCCTTGAGAATATTGATCAGGTAGAGTTTTGTTCTTTTGAGGAAGCTTTTGATGTTGAGGAATCTGCTAAAAGATTTTTAGATAGCCGTTTAGATATGGATAATGATCCTATGATTAAGATAAAATTGATCCGATCTAAATCCTATGATGTTTTGGGATTAAAAGCTAATCATGCTTGCTGTGATGGAACCAGTTTTAAAGATTATATCCAACTTCTTTCAGATATATATTCTAAAATTAATCAATCAGATGAGGCGTATACTCCAAAAGCGGCAACCCGGGGAAGAAGTGATCAGGATAGATTATTCGGAAACCTTGGAATAAAAGATCCGAATGATTTATGGATTCCAGGGTCAGATATTTCGAGCCCCACATGGGCATTTCCGTGGAGTCAGGGTACGTCCGGCACTACACATATTGTTGTCTGCAAGCTTCAGCCGGAACAGTTGGATAGAATAAGCATCTATGCAAAATCAAAAGGAGCTACATATAATGATTTGATTCTTACGGCATATTACAGAGCTATGCTTGGAATGGGTCAGCCGGTATATGGTGTACCTATGTCTATAAACGTTACAGTTGATTTACGTCGATATCTGCCTGATTACAAGACCGAAGCGATACGGAATTTCTCGGGTTCGGTGAATACTTCTCTTCCTATGGTAGCAAATGAAGATTTTAGTGAAACATTATCGAGAGTTGTCTATATGATGAAGGAAATAAAGAGGGGATATCCTGGTCTTCAAAGTGCAATTGGCTTGGAACGTTTAGAAAATATCAGCTTTAAAGAAGTTCTTTCCTATTATCAAGCTTCTTCAAAGACTGACCAAGACATGCCGCAGGTTTTCTATGGCAATAGATGTATACCGGCTTTATCTAATCTGGGTATCCTATCAAAATCATTAATAAAATTCGGCGATGTAACGGTTACTGATTATTTTATCGTTCCTCCTGTTGTAAGCGCACCTGGACTACTGCTGGCAGTTAATACCTATAATAGTGTAATGACACTGGCTGCAGGATATTTTGAAAATACAGTTCTTCACAATGATGTGGAAAGACTTCTACACAACATTAAACAGGAACTGTTGGAAGGCTGCAAATAAATAGTGCTGATTAACAAAAAACATGGGAGGTTCAAAACACTGGTTCATCAAATCCATCTGCTGTTCACAAGTCGGACTTGGATTTTACAATACTTAGAAAACCTTTGAAGTATGGGTGATGGAATTTACAACAGGTGATGTAAATGGGGAAGGAACATTATCGCCAGACTGACAAGAAGGGGGTGTTGTATAACACCACTTAATCACTTTATGTAGTTGTTATATTTAAACCTTTACTACATAGTTTAGTGGTTAATGTGTATTAAGCAACAGCCCCTTGATTATCAAGCTTTTTCCAGATCGCTTATGCTAATCTCTCTGGAATGGTGTGTGTGATTCCAGTCTTTATTGTTCTTGCCCATGAATCCTTGAATTGTGATGGGCATCCAAGTCAGACAGTAAAGTGGATATATTAAAAATCCAAATACTGCTCTCGCCTCAAACCTCTTTTCAGTGAGAATTACAAAGGGTCCATATAAAAATTGCAGTGCGGCAAATATATACCAGATTTCCACAGGGAAAACATACTTAAGGTTAAAAAACGGTGATTGCGGAAACACTGTTTGAATCCACATCATAATGGTAATCAGGCCTATGAAAATAAATCTTATCGGCTGAAATAAATATACAGCATTATCAAAAGAGGTTAAGTCGCTGTCTCTGAAAGCTTTTTTAAAAAGCGGACCTAGAAAACGGCTTGCACAATCTGCATGTCCCTGCATCCATCTCTTGCGTTGATTCCATGACTGTTTTAATGTAAGGGGTTTTTCATCATATACGATGGCATTGTGCGCCCATGCCACCTTTAAATTGCTTAGAGCGAGTTTCATTGTAAATTCGAGATCTTCTGTCAGACATGTTGCACCCCAGCCAATCTTTTTCAATGTTTCCACATCAACACAAAACCCGGTTCCGCACAAGCTGCAGCTTAATCCAAGATTGTGTCTTGGGAGCTGAAATATGCGGTTTGAAAGCCAGAAGGCTATCGAATAGGAACAGGTTATCCATGAGTCGTAGGGGTTTTTACTGTCAATATAACCTTGAACAACCTTATAGCCCTGACATAGTTTTGCATTCATCTCAAGCAGAAAATTTGAGGTGACAAGATTATCTGCATCAAAAACACTGATGGCATCATATTTTTCCGACATAGCGAATATTTTTGCAAACATCCACTCAAGGGCATGGCCTTTACCTCTCAGATCGGTATTTGCCCTTTTATACACCAGCGCGCCATGGTCGGCAGCTATTTGTGCTGTATTGTCCGAGCAATTGTCAGCTATAACATACACATCATAGAGTTCCTTTGGGTAATTTTGCCTATGAAGGCTCTCTATTACATGTCCGATAACCTTTTCTTCATTATGGGCGGCAATAATTAAAGCAAATTTCTTTTGAGGAGCATAGCTTTTTGGGTCATTTTCCTTACGCTTTATCCAGCCCAAAAAGGAAATGCCAAAAAAATAGCACCCTGCAATAAAAATTATCACCTGTATTAATTGTGTAGTAGTGTATACTACATTATTCAGTAGTGATAACATTTGATTCCTCCAGATGAAAAATTAATTTATTTTTATAAATCAAAATCAAGTCTTTTATATTATTTTGTACTTATTAAGGAAAAATATTTATGATAAAAAAATAATAAAATATGTTATAATAAAATAGTAAAAAATTAAATTATTAAAACCGGGTTATTAACAGCCGTTTACGGCGTTCTTAACAATTCAAAGGTGTCCTGTATTTTACGTGTATAAAAGTCAATAAGTTTTTATATGTTTTTTCACGAAAAATAAATTAATTAATACATATGTTTTTCGAGAAAAATATGGTTTAAAATACTAATAAGTATAAGAAATAGTTTCCACTACGGGGGTAAATTATATGACAAAGTCATACTTTAACGATGCAATAGTCGGAAATTCACGTATGCTCGTATGCTTGAATCAAAAGGGCGAATTGGAAAGGCTTTTCTGGCCTCACATTGATTATCCTCAACATGTTGAGAGATTTGTGACCGGTATTTTTGACACCAGATATAAGAACAGTACATCATGGCTTGGTGAAGACAATTGGCAGAAGGAACAATCTTATGTGGAGGACACCAATATACTCATAACGAGTTTTAAAGATAGCGGCAGAGGGGTTTTTGTTGAACAGTATGATTATGTTTTGCCCCAAAGGGATATTTTTATAAGGCAGTATGAAATTGAAAATATTGGCGATCAAGAGTTGGAGCTGGGTTTTATACAATACTCTTCAATGATCACGACTACTCCGGAATTGAGAAGTACTTTATTTGATTTTGGAACTGATTCTCTGATTCATTACAGACACAATTACTACATTTCAATTTCATCGGATATTGAGGCTTTTCAGTTTCAGTTGGGAAATAACGCCATTGACTCGGCTAGATATACCGAGTTAATGGGGTATGACAGTATCGGAATGATGAGAGACGGGGCTTTGTCTTGGCAAATAGGGGTGTTGAAGCCGGGCGAAAAGAAGAATTTTTCTATGTTTATATGTGCGGCTGCCACACTTAAGGATGTAAAGAAATTAAGCAGAAAGTGTAAGTCGATGAACGTAAAAGAGCAATATGAAAGTACAAAAAAGTACTGGCTGGATCTTTTGGGTTCTGCAAGACAGTTTAAAACAGGTAATGCCGACATAGACAATCTATATAAGAGGTCGTTGCTGGTCTTTAAGCTTATGTCCGATGAGCAGACCGGCGGGCTTTTAGCCTCTGCGGAGATAGATGAGGGCTTTAGCAAATGCGGAAGATATGCGTACTGTTGGGGAAGGGATGCTGCGTTTATTACAAGTGCTTTGGATGCCTCCGGCCTTTCGAAGGCAGTGGATAAGTTTTACGAATGGGCTGTGGATACTCAGGATGATGATGGCTCATGGCATCAAAGATATTATATGGATGGAAATCTGGCTCCCTCATGGGGAATGCAGATTGATGAAACAGGAACACTCATTTGGGGTATGTTGAAACACTATGAGGTTACGAAGGAAAAGGCTTTTCTTGAGAAAATGTGGCACACTGTTGAGAAGGGTGTGGAATTTCTTATAAAGTTCAGGGATAATGAGACCGGGCTTCCAAAACCAAGTTATGATCTTTGGGAAGAGAGAGTAGGGGAGCATACCTATTCGTGTGCCGCAGTATATGGAGGCATCAAAGCAGGAGCAAAGATTGCGGAAATATTGAATGTCCCACAGGAGATAATTTCAAATTGGAATAAGACTGCTGAAGAGATCAAGAAAGCCATGGAATCCAACCTGTGGAAAGCAGAAGCAAACAGATTTATCAGAAGCGTAAGGACAAAGCTTAATCCTTGGGGACATGAACATTCACACCATACTACCGTTATAGAGGTAAACTCAAAAGGGTATCGCAGGGATGTCACTTTAGAGGATTGGACTATTGATATAAGTTTACTGGGTGTGACAATTCCCTTTGAAGTATTTGATGCAAAGGATGAAAGGGTTGCAAATACTGTTGAAGCCATTGAAAGGGTACTTACTGCTCACCCGGCAGGTGGTATAAAAAGGTATGAAAACGATAATTATATTGGTGGAAATCCGTGGGTGCTGACAACACTGTGGGTTGCGCTTTACCATATAGAGACCGGTAATCTGGAAAAGGCAAAAAGCTATTTTGAATGGTCAGTCAAGTCCCGCACAAGTCTTGGACTGTTGCCTGAGCAGGTTAACAGGGATACAGGAGTGCCTTGTTGGGTTATTCCTCTGACATGGTCCCATGCCATGTTTGTTTTAGTGCTTGATAAACTTATCGGAGCAGGTGCTTTTGATAATTAAACTTCAGGGAGATAAAAATGCCGAAACATAAATCTGTATTTGTATGTCAGGATTGTGGATATGAAAGCAATGGTTGGCTTGGAAAGTGCCCGGCGTGTAATAACTGGAATACCTTTACCGAAGAAAGGCAGGCCTCCGGAAGCATTTCAAAGAAGGACAGTATTCTCTTTGATGTTAAGCCGGTCAGTATAAATGATATTCAGATAGAAAGCGAAGAAAGATATCTGACTGGGATTAAGGAGATGGATCGGGTACTTGGCGGTGGAATAGTGAAGGGATCACTTGTGCTTGTGGGTGGTGATCCCGGTATCGGAAAGTCTACATTAATACTTCAGATATGTGATACTGTAAAAATTAATTCCAAAATTATCTATATATCCGGTGAAGAATCTATAAAGCAAATTAAGCTTAGAGCCGATAGATTAGGTGTAAGAAATCCAAACCTGTTAATGGTTGCGGAAACTAATTTTAAAGCTATTCAAGCTATAAGTGAGAAGGAAACCCCTGCTCTTATCATTGTTGATTCTATTCAAACGATGTTTAACGACGAACTTTCTTCAGCGCCTGGTAGTGTGAGTCAGGTCAGGGAAATTACGTCAGGCCTAATGAGAATTGCCAAGACTAAGAATATAGCGGTATTTATTGTTGGTCATGTGACAAAAGAAGGGGCATTAGCAGGGCCACGTGTTTTAGAACACATGGTTGACACGGTACTGTATTTTGAAGGAGAAAGGCACTTAAGTTACAGGGTTTTGCGGGCTGTAAAGAATAGATTCGGTTCAACCAACGAAATTGGTATATTTGAGATGAAAGATGTGGGCCTAATCGAGGTGGAAAATCCTTCGATGCTGATGATTTCGGGTAGAACGGAAAGCGTTCCTGGCTCGGTAATTGTGTCAAGTCTCGAAGGTACAAGGCCAATGCTTATAGAGGTGCAAGCACTTGTGTGTCCCACCAATTTCGGAATGCCTCGTAGAATGGCTACAGGTATTGATTATAACAGGATTACCATGCTTATGGCTGTTTTGGAAAAGAGAGTAGGAATGCAGCTTCATAACAATGATGCTTATGTCAATGTTGTTGGAGGTCTCAAAATTGACGAACCTGCATGCGACTTGGGAGTAGTAGCGGCAATTGCCTCTAGCTTCAGGAACAGACCCGTTGATTTGAGCACCGTACTTATAGGTGAGGTGGGATTGACGGGTGAGATCAGGGCGATAAATCAGATAGATAAGAGAGTAATAGAAGCCGCAAGGATAGGGTTTAAGAATTGTATTGTTCCCGCGGGAAATATTAAAGCAATAAAGCAGATGAAGGATTTAAAGGACATAAATATAAGACCTGTTGAAAATGTCGAGCAAGCATTGAGTATTCTTTTGTAGGACTTCTGTACCCAAAGTTTTGAAGACTGGAAATTTGTAAAAGGTTTTATTAAGTCTCAAGTCAGGCATTAATAATGCCATAATTCTGGCTTTTGGAGGGTCTGTGAATGGGCAAGGAAAAGGGTAAGGATTTGGAATTTCTAGAGGTGTTACGTTCAATTGCTCCGGGAACGCCTCTTAGAGAGGGATTAGAAAGTATTTTAAAGGCAAGGACCGGAGCGCTTATCGTTATAGGAGATTCACAGGAAGTAATGAATCTTGTGGATGGCGGATTTTACATAAATAAAGAGTATTCACCTGCCTATATTTATGAATTGGCAAAGATGGATGGAGCAATAGTGCTAAGCAAGGATTTAAGAAGAATACTTTTTGCAAATGCACTTCTCATACAGGATACTTCGATTTATACAGATGAGACCGGTACAAGGCATAAAACTGCTCACAGGGTTTCAAAACAAACCGGTGAAATTGTTATAAGTATATCCCAAAGAAGAAATATAATTACGCTATATAAAGGATCTAGAAAATATATTCTGAAAGAGACCTCTGCTATTTTGACCAAAGCTAATCAGGCGCTACAAACTATGGAGAAATACAGAAATGTCTTAGATAGTGCCGTAAACAACTTAAGTGTTCTGGAATTTGAAGATATAGTGACTTTGGATGATGTGGCTTTTGTAATTCAAAGGATTGAGATGGTAATGAGAGTCGCGGTTGAAATGGAAAAGTATATTTGTGAACTTGGAAATGAAGCAAGACTAATCAGTATGCAACTGGATGAACTCTTAGCAAATTTAGAGAATGATGAGATTCTTATAATTGAGGACTATATGGAAGAAAATTCCGAAGCTTCTTCCGAACAAATGCAGGATAGCTTGAGACGTCTTTCATCGGATGAACTTATGGATATAACAAATATTTGCAGAATTCTGGGGTTTGACAGCGGCATGAACGCTTTTGATACAGCGATATTTCCAAGGGGTTACAGAATGCTCAGCAAAATCCCACGTGTGCCACTCAATGTAATAAAAAACCTTGTTGACAGGTTCCTCAATTTTCAGGGTATCATAAATGCTACAATTGACGAACTTGACGAAGTCGAAGGAATTGGTGAGGTAAGGGCACGATTGATTAAGGAAGGTTTGAGAAGAATACAGGAACAGCTTTTCTTGGATGCAAGAAGAATTTAGCAGAATATTTTTGGTGAAATATGTTGATATAAGGTATAAATAAAACAACAAGGGGATGAGATTTCTACCCCTTGTTATTTTTATCTTAAATTATATTTTCCAAGCATTTTTATTCTGTCAAGCTCTTTTAATATTATGTCATATAAATTAAGATCTAAAGTATTACATATTGAAGCCAGATAAAAGAGATTTCTTCCAATATCCTTCTCAATAATATCCCTGCAGTTGTTGCAAAGCTTTCCTTCTATGTGCGTTTTCATATTGCTCCGGATTTCGTCAAAATCGGCATCAACGGACATAACTTGTTTCTTCGCATGAATCTTAACGCAGCCACATTGAGTAACAGCCTTAATAATTCCGCGGTTTACACGCCCATTTGAGTCTTGAAATTTAGTTATTTGATCCAGAATGCTTTTATTTCTAACAAGAAGTTCAGCTACGGTATATTGGAATTGATCTACCATAATGTCATTCAATATGGTTCACTCCTTAGATGTATTGATTATTAAAATATGCAGATGTTTTTGATATATCTATTATAATTGTTTAGTTGTGACTTTGTCAATTAAATTTGTAATGGATAAACATGGTAGAAATATGGGATGACTTAAAAAAGCTGCAATCCACACCACTGGAAGTTAGAAGAAGGGTGCATGTTTTTCTCCACATATATTAGATGCGCCTTAGTAACACGGCTAACGCATGTATGTAATTATATGGAATGCAAGTTCGTAAAACAGTTA
>CAZLZR010000100.1:2694-12302 GCA_964564015.1 uncultured Acetivibrio sp. | reverse complement strand
CTGTAACCAGTCAGGAAATTGCAAATCAAATTATGGGAACGTTCAGTAAATAACTTATACAAAGTATACGCATTTAATGAACGAAACTGTAAGCTAATGTCGATGTATGTTGTATTTTTGCAAATCAAAGTAGTATAATGGTAGAAAGAATTAAGATTAGCATACAATGGAAGTATATCCTCAATTAAGTAAGTTAAGGGTAGAAAGTGGTGGTTTAAATACTGGCTAAATAACAGTTAGAGGTATATGCATAAGATGAATTTAGTATAGTTAGGTTTAATAAAAATAAGTTTAAAAGAATAATTTAGCTAAATATAAGATTTGATAGGGGATAATGTAATGAGTCAGATTGGAAACGCACTAAGAATGCTTATTGTTCTTAAAAGCAGAGGTAAAACTAAAGTAAAAAATCTTGCAAAAATTCTGGAAGTTGATGAACGTACAGTAAGAAGATACAAGGATGATTTATTGCAAGCTGGCATATATGTAAGTTCTATTAGTGGCAAATATGGTGGATATTATGTTGAAAGTGATGATTACCTATTGTCATTAAATATAACAAGTGAAGAATTTACTTCTTTATTAATTGCACAAAAACAACTTTCTGACACTAATCATCCCGTGTCAAATGATTATAATGCTTTTCTGGAAAAAATAAAAATTATCTACCAAGAGACTCCTGAAAACATATTTAATACTGATAATTATATGGTTAAAAGCATCAAAGGAAATATAAAGTTTATGGAGGAACGAAAAAAGCTTATAGATATACATGCAGCAATAATTTCTATGAATAAGATAAAGATGGAGTATATATCTTTAAATTCAGGATTATCTGATAGGATTATACATCCATATGCTATTTATCAATATAAAGGTGACATGTACTTTGCTGCATATTGTGAACTGAGGGGAAAGATTATTGATTTCAAATCAAGCAGAATAAAAACTTATAAAATTCTTGAGGATAGATTTGAAATAGATACTGGATTTAAGTTGGATCAGTTTATGAAAAACTGTATTGGTATTTATAAGGATGAAGAATACAAAGTAAAGCTTAAAATTGACTTTCCCATGTCTCAGATTGTAAAGGAAAAAATATGGGTTGATGAGCAGAAAATAACTGAATTTGAGGATAGAACAATTATTTTTGAAGCAAAAATGAAAGGGTTTACTGAGATAAAAAGCTGGATTCTTGGTATGGGAAGCCATGTAGTTGTAATTGAGCCAGATGAATTGAGAATGGAAGTTATGGATGAAATAACTAAAATTAAAAATAGTTATAAAAGTTTTATTCCTGACAATATATGACCTGGTTTTCATATATAATTTAATAAGGAAAGTGAAATTAATTGAGTATTTCCATATAATGGTGCATGAGCTGACTGTAACAGTTTGTTTTACAGATGATTAAAACTAAATTTCGATATCTTAGGAGTTGGTTAACGAATACTAACATGGTTGAAATATATGTGTTGTATTAATGGTTAATAATGTGACTAGAACTTATATTTCTAAAATTTGTAGTTTTGTTTACATTAAAATTGATTAAGGATAACAAAAAATATATGGTAATGGAGGTATGGAGATTGGTTACAAAGAATTATTTTGTCAAATTTGAAGTTCAAGGAAAAGCAGCGATGTTTACAAGACCAGATACAGGTTCAACTCCTGTATCATATCCAGTTCCAACATACTCAGCGGCAAAAGGCATGTTTGAATCTGTAGCTAGAATAAAGTCTGCATTTATTAGACCGATTAAAGTGGAGATCTGTTCACCAATTATCTATCAAAGATATTTTAGCAATTATAGAGGTCCACTTAAAAAGCAGAATACTCCAAACTTTCAGCTAGCTGCAACAGTATTATCGGATGTGTGTTATAAAATTTATGGAGTAGTAGAAGAATTGAAGCCTTCCCCTAATAGAAATAACCATCTTCATGCATTACAAGAGATATTTGAACGGAGATTAGATCAGGGCAGATTTTTTTATACTCCTTGCCTGGGATGGAAAGATTTTGCTCCTTGTTATTTTGGGAAAGTAAGGGATTCAACTCAAGTTGATAAATCAATAAATATTGAAATTCCTTCGATGCTATATACAATGTTTGATAAACAAGGTCATGGCAAAATTAATCCTTTGTTTAAACAAAATGTTAAAATTAATGAAGGAGTATTGGTTTATGATTAATGAATTGTATACAATGGTACAAGCGATGAAGCAAAACAATGTTCTACAGGGTACTACTCATCCAGATATAAAGGAACCTGCTAATTTCCCGGGTATATATATTGAAATAAGTGAAGAAAAGGAACCATGTAATATTGAGTATTTGAATAAAGATGAATTTGTTTCATTGTGGAAGCACGCCAAAAGTAACCATAACAATTTCCCGATCATACGTGTACAGAGACCTTTTTTAAATCATAATTTAACTAAAGATTTTGATGACCTCTGGAAAAAATCAAGGGAAAGAAGTCAAAAGTTACAGTTATTGTTTAAAATGAATTTTGAAGACTACAATGATAGTAGTAATGATATTATTATAAAAAGATGGTCTATAGATAAGTTGATACCTGTTTGTGAAAAAAGCGTTGAACTAAAACCTTTATATGAACTAATAGATAGATTCCCAAAGGATGTGAAAGAGCAAAGACTTTTTTACCTTAAGTTGTTGGCATTAATAAAGGAACGATTAAGTACCTATGATAGTGGCATGCTTGATTTAATAAAAGATATACTTATCGGAAGTTATGATAGAAGTAAAAATAGATTTTGCTCTAAAACTCAAATAGCTTTTGATATCTATGATTCGCAAAATTATAAATATAAAATAAAGGATAAAAGGCTGAAAGATATCTTGATAAAAGAACTAAATAATAAGGAAATGAGTGAGAATATTAAGTTTGAGTTGGGGGTGTGTCAGTTAACAGGTGAAAAACAGCTTATTGAGGAGGACAAGTTTCCGGAGCCGAAATTGAGGGTTATAGGTAAGTCGTATTTGTATTCAAACAATAAGGATATACCATGCTTGGAAAGATATGGTTTGAAATCATTAATGGCTTATAAAGTTGGGAAAAACACCATTAGAGACCTGAATGATGCTATTAGCTTTCTAACAGTAGGAGAAAGGCAATTCAAAACTTGGGTTCAGGTACCCAGTAGTAGTGATAAAAAGCAGAATTTATTAATAGCATATGTGGAAAACAAGCCGGAGTTGGAGGACGATTTGGCAAGAATGCTTGGAGATTCTCCAGACTACGAGCAAGAAGTAGTTAACTTCGAAAAGCTGACAGAACAGGTGTGTTCCAGTTTAATGAAGGATATAGAAAAGAATAGTGAATCCAAAATCAGTACAATTGTTTTTAGTGAAGTTGATCCTGGAAGAAAACAGATAATTTTGTTTAAGACATTTACTGAAAAAGATATTATACTTGGTACTACTAAATGGAAGCAGGCTTTTCATAATAGCCCAAAAGTTGAGTTTAAGATAAAAGAGAACCAAGAAGAAGTTGTTATAAAACCTTATTGTCCTTACCCTGGAGAAATATTAACGTTTTCAAAAAAACTTTGGAGAGTGAAAGTAAAGGATGGCAAAAAATATATTACTTATGATTTTATTCATGGAATTTCTATGAGAGAAATATATGAAATATTCATTCCATTAAGTGATGAAAATGAACCTTCACAAAAACTTCTATGCAGAATATTGGATCAAGTTGAAGATTTGATACTATTCGTTGGGCATTATACGAATAGAAAAGAATTACAGAAATTGAATAGTATTAAAGTTATTAAAAAAAACCTATACGAAGTTTGTCTTGCGGTAACTTTAATATCAATTTTATTGTTTAAACAAAATCACAGGAAGGAGGATTTTATGAATAGTATAGCTTTCAATATTGGAAGATTATTGATGTTATCAGATGTATTACATAGGGAATATTGCAAAAATGTAAGAAAAGACATTCCGCCTCAGTTAATAGGCAATTCTATAATGCATACAGCTGTTGAATTCCCAATTAGAGCACTAAACCTGTTAGAAGAAAGAATAATGATTTATAAAGCATGGGCAGACACAAATACAGAAATGGATGTTAAATATGCCAAATGGGCAGTAAATCAAATGGGTATAGTTTCAAAGATAATTAGTGAACAAGAAATTCCTGAAATGTTTAATGATGCTGAACGTGCACAGGTATTACTTGGGTATTTAGCTAAAATAGAAAAAAAAGAGGAGGAGTAAGTATATGTCAGATATTATTAATCGTGGAACTGGATTGTTAGTAATTGAAGTAATTAACTCAAATCCCAATGGTGATCCTGATCGTGAGAGTGACCCAAGACAAAGACATGATGGAAGGGGAGAAATATCTCCAGTATCATTTAAGAGGAAATTAAGGGATCTAGTTTTATTCAAGGAAGGACCTGCATGGAAGCAAGTGTGTGAAGTTTTAACTATTAATGAAAATGACTTTTACAAATATGATTTATTAGAAAAAAGGGAGATTAATAGGCAACTTGTTGCAGAGGAATTAAGGAATAATAAATTTTTAGAAAAATATTGGGATGCGAGATTATTTGGAAATACGTTTTTGGAAGAGGATATGTCTGATAAGATACAGACAGGGGTTGCACAATTTTCTTTAGCGGTATCTATATCACCAATTAGAATTGAACGATTGACAACCACCAAGGTTGCACCAGTCCAAGAAGAAAAAAGTAGGGGTATGGCACCATTAGGATATCGTATAGTTCAGCATGGAGTATATTGTATGCCTTTTTTTATTAATGCTACCGCTGCAGGTAAAACGCAATGCAGTAAAACAGACATTGATATTTTACTTAAGATGATTCCTTATGCTTACAGTCAAACGGCTTCTTATATCAGATCCCAGGTAAATATTAGACATGCATTTTATGTAGAGCATAATTCTTCGATTGGGAGATATAATGATTTCGAAATAATTGAAGAATTGACCCCAAAAAGAATTGGAGATTTAGAAAAACCATCAGATTCATGGAAAGATTATGATTCAGAAGGGTTAGAAAAGCAGATTATAGATTTGAATAAAAAACTGAATGGTAAAACTACGCAAGTTAGAGACTTAATGCGGGAGATATAGAAATATGAAGCCTTTAGCACATAGTGCATGTCCTAATAAAGGAATAAAAGCACAATCATATGAAGAACATATTATAGGAGTTTTGAATAGGACTAGAATGAATGTAGAGGAGATGTTGAAATATTGCACTTTAGATAGTAAAGTCAATTTAATAGATATTGTTGTATGGGCTGCATATTACCATGACCTTGGCAAACTGGACATAGAAAATCAAGAGGTCTTAAGTGGTATAAAAAAGGCCAGGCATTTACCTGTTAATCATGTAGATGCTGGAGTTGCTTGTCTGAAAGATATTGAAAAAAAATTAGAATCAGCTTTGCTAGTTTTGTCTCATCATAGGGGAATACCATCAATACCTGAGGAGCTGACCCGTCAGTATAAGTTTAGAGATCTTGAAATAATGGAAAGGACTAACGAAAACTTAAGTTATTATTTGGATATTCATAAAAAAGAAGTGAAAATTATACTAAATACAGTAAAACAATCTGCAGTTCCAGATGGCTTACTACGTAGGCTATGCCTTTCTTGTTTAGTTGATGCAGATTATGGAGATACAGGTCATTGCAAAAAACACATATACCAAACAAGATGGGGTGATAGATTGAAAAAGTTGGATGCATATGTTAAAAATGCATATGAAGAGAATGAGAAAAGCCCACGAAATGAACTCAGAAATAAGATTTATTATGCATGTAGGGATAGAAGTATTGAAAATTCAGTTTATTTTTGTGATAGTCCTGTTGGAACAGGTAAAACTACCGCAATAATGGCGCATATGCTTAAAGTAGCAATAAAAAGAGATTTAAGACATATTATTATTATTTTACCTTTTACCAATATAATAACTCAATCTGTTGAAACTTATAGAAAAGCTTTAGTTCTCGAAGGTGAAGATCCAGAAACAGTTGTTGCTGAACATGACCATCAAGCGGATTTTTCATCATTAGAAGCTAGGGAGCTTGCGACATTATGGAATGCACCAATTATAGTTACTACTGCTGTTCAGTTTTTTGAAACTCTTGCTAATAATAGACCATCTAATATAAGAAAATTGCATGAATTACCGGGGTCAGGAATATTTATTGATGAAAGTCATGCAGCAATGCCAACATGGTTATGGCCTCAAGCTTGGTTGTGGCTTGAGAAATTAATTATGAATTGGAATTGTCATTTGATTTTAGCATCTGGGACAAGTGTGAAGTTTTGGGAAATAGAAAACTTTATTAAGCATAAAATTCCAATACCAGAATTGCTTCCAAGAAAATTAAGGAACGAAGCTGAATTTTATGAGCAAAAGAGAGTGAATTTGAAACTGACTTCTAATGATATTGATAAAATCAGAACTTTTAGAGAATTGAATGACTTTATTGAATTTGTTATGAACAAGAAAGGTCCTAGAATAATAATTCTAAACACAATATATTCAACAGCTTATTTAGCAAAATACATGAGAGATAAGGGCTATGATGTTTTACATCTATCAACTGCACTAACACCGAAAGATAGGGTACCAATAATTGAGGAAGTTTACAGAAGACTAAAAAGAGACAAAATTACTAATGAACTCATATACAAGACGAATTGGACGCTTGTAGCTACAAGTTGTGCAGAAGCTGGTTTGAACTTTTCTTTTAGAAACGGTTTTGCAGAATTGCGTTCTGTTCAGAGTTTTTTACAGATTAATGGAAGAGTGAGTCGTGATGGAGAATATTGTGATTCAGAAATGTGGTGCTTTAATTTAGAAGATCCTAATATTAAGCAACATCCTGGATTTAAAATATCGCAAAAAGTATTTAAGCAAATAATTGAAGATGGTCTTATAAAAAAACTTACAATAACAGAGTTGGTTACAGAGACTATTAAGAGAGAGTTAAAAGAGGATTGCAATGATAAAGGTGATAGAATTCAAGTATATGAGAAAACTCACCAATATCCAAAAGTAGCAGAAGAATGCAAAATAATTAATACAGATACAAGACTTGTAGTAATAGGAAAAGAAATATTAGAGATGCTTGAAAACGGAAAGAAGATTAGTTCAAGTGACCTTATTAAAAATAGCGTCCAGATCTGGGCTGATCAGATATCAAAATTAGGTTTAGATCTTATTAAAGGCCATAGGGAAATTTATTGCTGGTTTAAAGATGGTTATGATCCAGAATTTTTAGGATATATGAAGTATTTATTGGAAACTGAAGGAAAAAAGAAATCAGATATGGAAGTAATAATAATATAATCCCATTGAAAGGCATTTATTATGAGAGGTTATGCTGAAGAGGAAATCCTCATGTTATCAGGTATACAACACTTTGCCTTCTGCAAACGCCAATGGGCTCTGATTCATATTGAACAACTATGGGCTGAGAACGTTCGTACTATTGAAGGACAATTCCTACATAAACGGTCAGATGATCCTTTTCAGGATGAGACGAGAAAAGGTCTACGAAACGTAAGAGCAATGCCTCTTGTATCCTATACTCTAGGATTAAGAGGCATAGCTGACGTTGTGGAGTTTACGCGAGTCGAATTGGAAACTGCATATACAACTACTCTCAAAGACCGCCAGGGTTTCTGGCTTGTCTGTCCAGTTGAGTTTAAAAGGGGTAAGCCTAAAAGTGATGATAGGGATGCAGTACAATTATGTGCTCAAGCGATTTGTCTTGAAGAAATGATGAGTGTAAAAATTGAATACGGTGATCTTTATTATGCACAAATACGACATAGACAAAGGATAGAGATAGACGAGCAATTAAGAAATAGGGTATATTACCTGTCAGAAAAAATGCATGAGATGTTCAGAGGCGGAAAAACACCTCCTGCTGAGGTAGGAAAACATTGCTCAATATGCTCTATGGTTGAAGTATGTAATCCAAGACTGACCAAGAAATACCGTTCGGTCAGCAACTACTTAAAGACAGCTCTTCTTGACGTTGAAAGTGAGGAGGGAAAATGAGAAGATTATTAAATACTCTATATGTAGTTACACCAGATTCTTATTTGGCTTGTGAAGGTGAAAATGTTCTTGTTAAGGCCAATGATGAAATTAAGTTTAGAATACCGATTCATAACCTTGAGGGAATTATAACATTTGGATATTCAGGAGCTAGTCCTGCCCTAATGAGACTTTGCTGTGAACGTGGAGTTGCGTTTTCATTTTTGAGCTCAAGTGGTTATTTTTTAGGAAGAGTAACAGGAAAATCACATGGAAATGTTTTGTTAAGAAGAACACAATATAGATGGGCTGACAATGAGGATATAACATTACGTTTATCCAAAAGGTTTCTGATAGCGAAAATATTGAATTCCAGAGTTTGCCTTCAAAGGGTTTTAAGAGATCATGGAGATAAAATTGAAACTGAAGAAATAACAGCAGTGGTAGGTACATTAAAGTATTTAGCAGAGGCTGTTGAAAGTGTTGGTAATATAGATATATTAAGAGGAATTGAAGGTGAAGCAGCCAGAGAATACTTTAAATGTTTTGACAGTATGATACTTTATCAAAAGGACGAGTTTTATTTTTATGAAAGGATTCGAAGACCTCCAACTGACAATGTAAATGCATTGCTTTCATTTTTATATACGATATTGTCGCATGATGTTGAAGCTGCATTAGAATCTGTGGGTTTAGATCCACAGGTTGGTTTTCTTCATACAGATAGACCGGGAAGAAGTAGCTTGGCTCTTGATATGATGGAAGAGTTTAGAGCTTATTTCGTTGATAGAATGGTACTGTCGTTGATTAACAGGAAACAGGTAAATGGAAAGGGATTTATACAAAAAGAATCCGGTGCGGTTGTTATGACTGATGATACAAAAAAGGCTGTTCTGGCAGAATGGCAAAACAAGAAAAAAGAGGAGATTAAACATCCTTATTTGGATGAAAAAATACCAATTGGTCTATTACCATATGCTCAAGCGTTGTTGATGGCAAGGCATATTAGAGGTGATTTGGATGATTACCCTCCGTTTTTCTGGAAGTAGGTGATGAATTATGATGGTACTTATTACATATGATGTTGATACAACTACAATTGCTGGAGAGAAAAGGTTAAGAAAAATTTCAAAGCTTTGCCGGGATTATGGGCAAAGGGTTCAAAAGTCTGTGTTTGAATGTTTAGTTGATCCTAATCAAATGGCTTTACTAAAAAATAAACTTTTGACTGTCATGGATAAAGATAGGGATAGTTTGAGATTTTATTATCTTGGAAGCAACTGGAAACCGAAGATTGAACATCTGGGAGCGAAACCTGGATACGACCCACAGGGAGTTTTGATTACATGATCCGCGATACTTATGTTGACATTAAACTTCAGGTGGGTTCGCGGATTAGTGTTTTAAATGATTAGAAGGTATTAAGCATGTTTTTTATTTGGATATATATGATATAATTATGAGGTTCGCGATAATAGTACTTGTAACTATTAATATATTGTGGTTGCATGCGTGAACTGTCACGCTCCTTGCGGGCGTGTGGATTGAAAC
>CAZLZR010000100.1:0-2594 GCA_964564015.1 uncultured Acetivibrio sp. | reverse complement strand
CTGTCACGCTCCTTGCGGGCGTGTGGATTGAAACCAAGGCAGAATGGGCATTGAACAAAATCGCAGAAGTCACGCTCCTTGCGGGCGTGTGGATTGAAACAAGAAATCATCAACAGCAAAGTAAAAGAAATGGAAGGTCACGCTCCTTGCGGGCGTGTGGATTGAAACTATGTGAAGTTTGAAAAAAGCGATTATGGTTGGTACGTCACGCTCCTTGCGGGCGTGTGGATTGAAACGTCCAGAGCATATTTTTGTCAAGTCTGTTAATAGTCACGCTCCTTGCGGGCGTGTGGATTGAAACACAGTTATTGGGGATAATACTGGTGCCACTGTAGTAGGTCACGCTCCTTGCGGGCGTGTGGATTGAAACCATTAATACCTCAACTTGCAAAAGGTGGTAAGGTGTCACGCTCCTTGCGGGCGTGTGGATTGAAACGAATAGGTAAGCCTGATTTTATGATTAATGGCGGGTCACGCTCCTTGCGGGCGTGTGGATTGAAACAATTCATCAGGAGTTTTTCTTAACAACAGCGTAGCGTCACGCTCCTTGCGGGCGTGTGGATTGAAACATATATGTAAAGTTGCTTATTAAATATTTTTGTCACGCTCCTTGCGGGCGTGTGGATTGAAACTGGTAAATGGAGTACCGGTAACAATAAATTTAAAACGTCACGCTCCTTGCGGGCGTGTGGATTGAAACGGTTACCGGACAGATGGAAATGGCCACATGTTTATGTCACGCTCCTTGCGGGCGTGTGGATTGAAACTTGGAATGATGAAAGACCCAAACGCAAATGCTGTAGGTCACGCTCCTTGCGGGCGTGTGGATTGAAACTCATGCATTTTACCACCTTCATTAAAATTTTAGGTCACGCTCCTTGCGGGCGTGTGGATTGAAACATTAAGCCACTCTAAAATTTGTGCATCTGAATAAGTCACGCTCCTTGCGGGCGTGTGGATTGAAACTACATTTAAAGCATATCTTGTCATATCAATTGTATGTCACGCTCCTTGCGGGCGTGTGGATTGAAACATCACTATTAGTTATAACTCTAAGATGTTGGCACAGTCACGCTCCTTGCGGGCGTGTGGATTGAAACTGAAATAGCTTCAAGTCTCTCACCTACTTTTCCCCGTCACGCTCCTTGCGGGCGTGTGGATTGAAACAATAATATCTCTTGTTATTTGCTGAGCTAGTTTGTCACGCTCCTTGCGGGCGTGTGGATTGAAACATTATCCCTGAACACTGGCGAAGATATGTAACACGTCACGCTCCTTGCGGGCGTGTGGATTGAAACTTAACTTTCTATTTAAAATTGGATTGGTAGGGTGGGTCACGCTCCTTGCGGGCGTGTGGATTGAAACAAGATGAAATCGTCTTAATAGGTGAAAGGTACGTCACGCTCCTTGCGGGCGTGTGGATTGAAACAAATCGTAAAATTAAGGCTTTAAAGTCTTTTAGTCACGCTCCTTGCGGGCGTGTGGATTGAAACACACTAAAAATAGAACTATGTTAATTACAATATGCGTCACGCTCCTTGCGGGCGTGTGGATTGAAACCATTGCCTATACAAAAATAAAAAATGACGTGAAAGTCACGCTCCTTGCGGGCGTGTGGATTGAAACCAGTTACATTTTCAATCGGATATTGATATTTCTCGTCACGCTCCTTGCGGGCGTGTGGATTGAAACAATCTGTGCCTGCTGCAAAGCGTTTGCTGTATCAAGTCACGCTCCTTGCGGGCGTGTGGATTGAAACTTTTGTTTCCTCAGGGAAATAATCATCGTATGAACGTCACGCTCCTTGCGGGCGTGTGGATTGAAACATTCCAGTTCTTTTAGATAAACACCTTTGATTATGGTCACGCTCCTTGCGGGCGTGTGGATTGAAACATGTGATGTTTTGCATTGTTCCATAAGTTTATTAAGTCACGCTCCTTGCGGGCGTGTGGATTGAAACACTTTCTATTATTGTCTTTTGGTTTGTGTCCTTAGTCACGCTCCTTGCGGGCGTGTGGATTGAAACCAAGTGTAACAATTTTTGAAAGACACACACGGTTTAGGTCACGCTCCTTGCGGGCGTGTGGATTGAAACATAATTACCACTCAAAGCATCTGCATATGTTACCCGTCACGCTCCTTGCGGGCGTGTGGATTGAAACTTCAAAATCGAATCTAATGTGCTTAATGTTGTACGTCACGCTCCTTGCGGGCGTGTGGATTGAAACAATACTAATAACAGAGTTGCAGAAATTGAAGCTTCGTCACGCTCCTTGCGGGCGTGTGGATTGAAACAAATACATCTTTACCAACAGGCATTCCATAACTTGGTCACGCTCCTTGCGGGCGTGTGGATTGAAACTTCCTACTTTCTACACATATTTTTGTATACACATGTCACGCTCCTTGCGGGCGTGTGGATTGAAACATTGTTATATATTTCTTTTTGTCTTTTTATATCTGCCGTCACGCTCCTTGCGGGCGTGTGGATTGAAACCTGAGACGGTTGGTCAATACACCGGATTAAGTCACGCTCCTTGTGTCAGTGGTAAAATTAAATTACCCGGTTTCGGGAAAGAAAAGTCCTCACCTAT
>CAZLZR010000099.1:0-12746 GCA_964564015.1 uncultured Acetivibrio sp. | reverse complement strand
GCGCGTGATTGAAAGTTGGTTCTTACTTATAAAAAAAAATGATGCTTCAGCTGTGAAATTATGAAAATTATTTGTACAAATGTGGTGTTGATATGTTAGAATGTACTAGCTATGATGAATCTTATTGATAAATTGAAAGGAATAACAGTTTATATGAGATATTTTACAAGGAGATTCAGCAAGTTTAAAGCACTGTTTGTCATTATTGCAAAAAAACTCAATGCCTTTAACATAGTAATAATATATGGTATTGTGGGAGCCCTATGGATTATGCTTTCGGATAAAGTGCTTTCCATATTTATAAGTGATCCTGCGAAAATTGTTCAGATATCCATATATAAAGGATGGTTTTTTGTAGCATGTACGGCACTGCTGTTATACATTTTAATTGACAGTAGTATTAAGGAGATAAATAAGTCAAAGAATGAGTTAAGGCTAAGTGAAGAAAGGTATAGGATGGTTATTAACAATACCACTGATGGTTTGTGGGAGTGGGACATAATTGAAGATAATATTAACATACCATCTTCCTTAAAGAAAATTTTATCCTATGAAGATGAAGAGATTTCACATAAGTCAGCTGAATTTGCTGATTTTATACATCCCGATGAAGTCTTTTTTGTAAAAGAAAACATAAAGAGGTATCTGTCTGGAGAAACTCCAAGACTTGAGCTTGAATTCAGGGTAAAGTCAAAAAGCCTTGAGTATTTGTGGATTCAAATTAGAGGACAGGTGATTAAGGATAAAGTTGGAAATCCTGTAGGGGTGATTGGAACGGTTACCGATGTTAATGAACGAAAAATGACTGAGGTGGCTTTGACAAAAACAATGAAAGAGAATGAAAGGTTGCTAAGCGAAGTAATTGAATATGATAAGCTTAGGACGGAATTTATTACTAATATATCCCATGAATTCCGCACTCCGCTCAATGTAATACTTTCGGTTGTACAGGTATTGTCAATTTATGAGAAGAAAGGAAATAGTACGGTCGGCCTTCATAAAATAAATAAGTATATGAAAAATGTTAAGCAGAATTGCTACAGGCTGCTTAAGTTAATTAACAATCTTATAGATGTAAATCGAATAGATTCAGGTTTTTTTCAACTACAGATGAATAATGAGAATATTGTTGAGATTGTAAAACAAATTACAAGTTCTGTTAATGATTTTGTAAGCATCAAGCAGCTAAAGCTTACATTTTCGTCTAATGTGGAGGAAAAGATTATTGCATGTGATGCTGATAAGGTTGAAAGATTAATGCTAAATCTGATATCAAATTCCATTAAGTATACAAAGCCTGGTGGAGAAATATTTATAGACATCGTTGATATGGGTGAAGTTGTAAAGATTTCGGTGAAGGACACAGGAATTGGTATTGAAAAAGATAAAATTCCTATTATCTTTGACCGTTTCAGGCAGGTTAACACATCCCTTGTTAAAGATTCTGAAGGAAGTGGAATAGGACTGTACCTTGTTAAATCCCTGGTAGAGATGCATAATGGTGAAGTAAAAGTTATTAGTGAGCCCGGTGTGGGAACTGAGTTTATTGTGTCATTTCCAGTTGTATTATTAAGTGAAAAGGAAATGGAATTTATACCCAGGAAAACTTTTGCTGTGAATAATGATGGGGTTGAAAAGGCAGAAATAGAATTCTCGGATATATATGTTACTCAATAGAGTTTGCTATTTAAGCATTAATGGCAAATATATTCTATATATTGAGATCAGCAGTATTTAGCTTGCCAGTATAAAGCCTTATTGGCATAGCATCATTTTTTGCGGATATGTTCATAACAAAATTCTGATTGGATGACACCATAATACAGGAACCTTCCAGATTAATAATACTGTTAAAAATCTCAGTTAATCTATTAAAAGTACCTTCTTCAATAGATTCGACATCGCCAAAGTTAAATACTACTTTTATAGGTTTAATTGATGAAATTCTCTGTACACCCAACTTTAAAGCTGCAATGTTTTTTTCACACATGCTTTTGGTTATATTGATGACGGATATTCCATCTTTAGTTTCAATAAAAAATGGCCTCAGGATTGTACTTTCGGGTTTAGCCTGCTGAACTGGCATAGAAGGGTGGGTGGTTTTCTGTTTTTGGACAATCATGTTGTTGCTGTCGGTTTTTGATATAGAGCAGGTAAGCTGTAGAACTTCATCTACAACATCTATTACTTTTTCATAGGAAAAAGGTTTGACAATATAGTGTTTTGCACCAGTTTGCAGAGCTTCAAGGATCATTAGTTTTTGATTGAGTGCACTTACCATAATAATCTTTGCCTCAGGGTAGGCACTAAGGATTTTTTTAACACCATCAATTCCACTTAAAATGGGCATAGTTATATCCATAGTTACAAGATCAGGCTTATGGTTTTCATATTCTACAAAGGCCTGAACACCATTTGTTGCTTCTGCCAATACAGTGTGACCGGCAGATATTAGAATGTTTCTCAGGTTTCTTCTTGCCATGGAAGAATCATCCACAATTAGTATACTAGCCATTATAATGCCTCCTCGTAGGTTATTTTGTTTGAAGAATGTTCTAAAATTAAGTTTAGAATTACTTATCAAGGTATTTGTGAAACAAACATTTATAAATCAAAAAAGGTTTTTGTAAACTTTACTATAAGGAGTTTAAGAAAAATATATCAATGTTGCCTTTGTCCGAAAATAATGAAGTGGTCCAGATTCCGTCAACCGAGTGCTGAATTTTCGGATTCTGTGCGTGAAAAGTAATGGGGGGACAAAGGGCTATAAAGTCTTCAACATGAGGAAGAAATTTGGAGAAGTTACCCATAATCATGTTGGTACATTCTGCTAGTAAATCTTCATTACTTATTTCTTCATCCTCAGGTTTTACAGAATCTAAAATAAAATATGACAATACACAGTTTAGCAGACTTTCATCAGCTGTAAAAAGGAATGTACCATTAATAGCTCCTTTTATCTTGATTAAAACTGAAACTTCCCTTAAGTTAAGAGCGTTGACTTTTTTGACTTTTTCCCCACTATCGGCGCCAGAAAGACACACCTGTCCCTCGAAAAAACTTTTTGTTGTATCAATAAGTGAGCTCATAAATTCAACCTCCGAGATTAGTGGCAAATCAGCGGTTGAAGAGTAAGGAATTAAGAAAGTAAATTCGGTTCCCAAGCCAATGGAAGTAGTTACTTCTATACTTCCATTCAGCTTATCCACTTCATCTTTTACAGCACTCAATCCAATACCTCTGCCGGAAAGATCCGAGATTTCGCAATTAGTTGAAAAACCGTTAAAGAAGATTAAAGAAATAATCTCAGATTCACTTTTGCTTCTTATTTCATCTTCTGTATAAAATCCTTTTTCAAGTGCTGTTTTCCTTATGAGATCCAGATTTAGTCCAAAACCATCATCGGAGATTTTCAAGATGATTATATTATCCATAAGTTTTGCTGTGCATTTAATATTTCCATATTCGCTTTTACCTGATTTTTTACGTTCATCCCAAGGTTCTATTCCATATTCCATTGTGTCCCGGAATACATGCCCCAGGGATTTCGCAAAGGAGCTATACTTTTGAGGATCTACATAAAATTCGCCACCTTCTATCACAAGCGGATTTACTTGTTTGCAGAAACGGTCAGACAGTCTTAAGACATAGCTTGTATAAGATTTAAGTAGTTCCTTGAATGGTTTGTACCTTAATTTTCTTATATCCGGTATAAGCAAACTGTAGTCTGTAGGTGACATCACTGATAGCATTTTATTTTCAATTTCTAAAAGTTTTTGTTTATCTACTTGAATTACATCAGTGTTTTGGAAGAACGAATCTCCAAGAATACTCTTAAGTATAGAAAGATCCTCATTCAGCCATTCCGATATATGGTAGTCGGATAGAAATATTTCCATATCTTCTAAACACATATTGTTTTTATTTTTCATTAGTGCGCATAAATCAGATTCAAACCGGTGAAGGTTGGCTGATATGCCCTTTAGCCCGAATTGGCTGAAACTGCCTTTATAAGTATGTATTGCTCTGCAAAGTCTTATGATAATATCTTCTATGCTGTAAGATGTATTAATGATTTCGAATACCCGGAATGTGCAAAAGTTATCATAATCTTGAACGCAATCAATAAAGTCTGAGAAGTTTGTAACTATGTTAACTATCATTTTTAGTACATTTCTATCTTCTTCCATTTGTATTTGGAGTGTATGTCTTTCAGTTATATCCGTAAGGATAAGCATAACTGCTTCGGATTGATTGGAAATATATGTTATTACTTTGTACTCAATATGTATTTGTTTGTTGTTAATAGTAGCTTCTTCAGGCAGTAAACTTAAGTATGTCGCTCTTTTGGATACATCTTTTTCTGTAAGAACTTTGGAGGTAACACTTTGCATTAATTCTTGCTGAACCCCATTACCAGGAAAAATCAACTCGGAGATATTTTCATTTTGAATTTCACGATTGAATATTCTCTTGCACTCAAGACTATAATTTTCATCAACAGTAAGATCGATACCGAAAGTCAAAAAACCCTGTCCCGCATTGTCTAAAAGGTTTTTAATGGATTCGGTTTTCTCTAAAACTTTATTTTCAAGTGTCTCAGAAAATTTATTCAGGTTTTCTTTTGTGATTTTGAGTTCATTAATCATATGGGTGAGGGCTGCGTTTTTATGTTCAATTTCTTTTGAATAATTCCTTATTTTTCTACAAGTAATTGAATAGATCAGGACAAGGATAAAACTAACAATACAGATGCAAAACATACTGAGAAGTGCTGTTATGCAATAATATTGATTCATTTCTGTAGCGTAAGGATGGTGAAGTACAATAAACAATATGGCAAAAAGTGCAAGCACATTTGAAAATACAAGTCCTGCAATTAAAAGCGTAAACTTATTTTTATTTGTATAGGAAACCTTCTTGTCGTATATTTTCATAATATGCACCTTGGTATGAAAAAGATTTACTGTAAAAATATTGCAAAGCAAACTTGATAATATCGATTGGAAAAGATATATTTACATATTAATATTATACCAGATATATATCCATAAGGCTTATAGGTAATTAGTCCTAGTACAAATTTCTTGCAATAATGATGCTTTTGAGCTAATAAATACACTTGGAATTTATTGAAAAATAGCGTATAATATTATTACCAGCATGATTTACATACAAAAATATATACGGAGGTGCTTTAGGTATGAAGATAAAGGATTTGCTTGAGAAAAGAAAACAAGCAAATAAAAGAGCTGCAAGGAAGAAAGCCGCCAAAAGTATTGCAGTTGGGGCAGGTGTAGGAGCAGCTGTCGGATTGACGGCAGGAGTATTACTGGCACCTAAATCAGGAAAAGAAACAAGAGAAGAATTGGCTGAGAATGCAAAAGCAGCAGCGGGCAAAGTAGCAGAGGGTACGAAAAAGACTGCTGAAAAAGTAGCAGAAGGAACTAAAAAAGCTGCCGTTTTGGTAAAGGAAAAAGTATCTGAAATAAAGAGCAGGAAGACGGAAGAAAAGCATCAGGAGAAAGCAGAAGACGAGGCTTCTGATAATTAAAGTATATATAATTTTTTGAGTAATAGAAAAAACAAATTGTTCAATTTGTTTTTTCTTTATTTGTAGAATTTGCGAATTAAGTTTTCTAAAATTGAGGGGGTGGAATATGGATATTTTAATTAGTGTCGGGGATTTGGTGAATTTTGCAATATATTCCTTAGGTGCGGCCGCTTTAATTTTACTTATCATTGCACTGTTTTTTGTCATCAGGTTTGTAAGACGTTTGGACAAGCTGGTTGAAAAAAATACTGAGTATATTAATAAGACTGCAAGCTTATTACCTGATGTAGTAGATAACATAAATGACGTATCGGTAAGTTTAAAAAATGGAATAAATAAAGCGGAGGAAACAGTTGAAACTATTGAAGATTACATATGTGATACGGTAACAACCGTTACTGAAGGTACTGAGGGACTATTTGATTTTGTAAGTGTTGTAAGTGAAGTTTTGAAAGCTGTTTTTGGGTATTTCCCATTTGGGAAAAAGAAGTAGGAAAGGTTAAATAAAATTAGCTATGGCTTTGAGCCATAGCTAATTAAAATATTACCATTTGCTGTTAAAATTTCTATTGCCGCCACCGAAACCTCTGTTACCGCCGCCAGAATTATTCCTTCTCTGTTGTTTCTTAGCCTGTCTGCATGTTGGGCATCTTTGAGGTTCGTTTTGGAATCCTTTTTCCTGATAAAATGCTTGTTCTCCTTCTGTAAATACGAAATCAGAATTGCAATCCTTACATGTAAGAGTCTTGTCGGGCATATTGATAATCCTCCTTAATTATTGGATTTAACCTATTCTAGACATATTCATCCAATCTATTAAGGAGAACATGAGTCTAAATATATTAAATCTCATTACTACTTAAATTATACCATACAATTGATAAGCAAATCAATATCTTTTACTTGTACAATTAAATGTAAAATTTGGAAACAATAATAAAGCAAACAAAACAAGTTTATTGCATTTATCACCTTTTTACAGTATTGGTTCATATAATAAATAAGGAACAACTGAGTAATTTGTATGTGATAATTATATGTACTATTATAGAACGCCTTATGTAACTGAATATAATAGGGATAAAGCTGTGCAATATGTAAATAAATGGGCACTTAAGCGTAATCCGGCTTATTTTAACTTCGATAAGTTTGGTGGAGATTGTACAAATTTTGCATCGCAGGTGATTTTTGCAGGAAGCAGAATTATGAACTATACCCCGGTATACGGCTGGTATTATATTAATTCAAGCAAAAGAACAGCTTCATGGACAGGTGTTAATTATCTTTATAACTTTCTCATAGGTAATAAAGGAATAGGTCCTTTTGCAGAGCAGGTAGATTATAAAGATATAAAACCTGGTGACATAATTCAGCTTTCCTTTGGAGGCGCCCCGGATTATGATCATACACCTGTAGTTATAAATACAGGCTCAACTACGAAACTTGAGGATATCCTTATTGCTTCTCATACCATAGATAGAATTAATTACCCGCTAAATGGCTATAGCTGGTCCGATATAAGGTTTTTACACATTGCGGGTGTTAGAAAGGTATAGGTGAAAGCAACCTTAAGTTCTTGGTTGAGAGAATTCCATCGCAGATGCTGTTAGGGATTCGAGATCAAGAAGGAGTATCAGCTTGTCGCCGGCTTTAGCAACGCCGCTTATGTACTTGTGGTCAAAAGTAGTAAGTGTAGGTGGTGTTGCTTCTATTGCATCATCTTCTAATTGAATAATTTCGTCAACAGCATCAACTGTCATACCGATATACATGGAATTTACGTTGACAATTAATATTTTTGAATCTTCTGTATTAATATCAGAAGTCGGAGTGTTAAATTTTTTCCTTAAGTTAAACAGGGTGTAAACCTTTCCTCTTAAATTTATTAATCCATCAATGTATTCCGGCGCATTGGGAACCTTAAATACAACCTGTGTGCGAATTATTTCCAATACACGTGCAATTTCTACTCCGAAGCTTTCGCCATTCAACTTGAATATAACGTATTGCTGAGACATACTAATCCCTCCATGTAAGTTTTTGTTGGTTGCATGTATTGAATTTATGTATGAACAATAAGTGTTTATGAGAACAAAGATGAAGTTTATATAGACTTTAGCAATACAACATAAAAGAACAAAAAAGAAGGGGAAATAAAATTGCCCTTAATAATATTATACCAAGTAATAGTGTTAAGGGCAATGAAAAGTTCAGGTATTATAAATTACTTATTTTGCAAAGATAATAGACGACAAACTACCCCAGTGTTTCTTCAACAGCGTTTCGTACTTGTTATAGAACATTTTTTTATGGCCTTCTTCCCACTCTGCAAGACTTTCAAGAAATTCTTTTGCCTGAACATCCTTTACTTCTTTTGCTGAGTTTTTATAAAACAGCGCAAAGTCATTTTCCATCAGATATGCCATTCTTATAATTGACAGATCCGATACTTCTTTATCATCTTCAGATAAAACATCTGAATTTGAAGAAATAATTGAGGGGTCAATAGATCTAAAACTATTATCTACTACCCATGAGATTGTTATAGGCGGTTCCTGATACTCAAGCTGTTCAAATTTTGTTTTCAGAACTTCAAAGTGATGTTTTTCCATTTGTGCGAGCTCATGGAATAAATTTCTAATCGATTCAGATTGAACCTTGTCCATATAATAAGTATAAAACTCCTCTGCATCTTTTTCCATTCGCATGGCAAATTTTATTATTTCTTTCACTTTATCCATTGATTTAACACCTCCAAATATATTAATGCCCTTATCCAAGGAGGTTTAATCGTATAAATTAAGATCTGTAGCTTCCGTTAATTTTCACATAGTCATAGGAGAAGTCGCAGGTCCAGATTCTATCACTGGAAGTTCCTTTTTTCAGATTAATCTTAATTTTGACTTCACTTTCTTTCAGAATTTGTTTTGCTTTAGTTTCATCAAATTTAAGAGCGGCACCATTCCTGCACACCATTAAATCACCTATGTAAATATCAACAAGATTTGGGTCGAAATCAGCTCCCGAATATCCTGCAGCTGTCAAAATACGCCCCCAGTTGGCATCTTCACCGAATATAGCTGTTTTCACAAGAGGTGACTTTGCAACAGAACTTACAACTTTATAAGCATCTGCAGCATCCATAGCACCGTCAACTATTACTTCGATAAGCTTGGTAGCACCTTCTCCATCTTTTGCGATCATTCTTGAGAGATTTGTGCAAACATATTCAAGTGCGGATTTGAAGGTCTTATACTCTATATCTTCCTTTAAAATTCCTGCATTATCTGCTTCACCGTTGGCTAGCATAATTACCATATCGCAGACGCTGGTGTCCCCATCTACTGACACTCTGTTAAAAGTATGACCTACTGTTTCCTTGAGCGCTTTATCCAGAAGGCCGCGTGAGATGTTTACATCCGTAGTAATTACGCCTATCATGGTAGCCATATTCGGGTGTATCATTCCTGAACCTTTTGCCATACCACCGATTCTGATCCTCTCACCCTGTATTTCTATCTCTACAGCAATTTCTTTAGATACAAGGTCAGTTGTCATTATAGCTTCGCATGCTTCGTGTCCACCGGACTGTGATAAAGCAGCAATAGAAGTTCTTATGCCAGAACGAACTTTAGGCATATTTAGAGGCAGACCGATTACGCCGGTAGATCCGATAAGCACATTTTCAACATCACATTGGAGAAGTTGAGCAGTAAGATCCGCTATTTCCTGAGCATCTTTCAGACCCTGTTCACCTATACAGGCATTTGCATTACCACTGTTGATCACAACCGCTTGGGCATAGCCGCTTTTTATGTGATTCATAGTTAACTGAAGGGAATGTCCTTTAACTACATTGGTAGTAAAAACGCCTGCTGCAACTGCAATATCATCCGAACTTACTATTGCCAAATCCTTCTTGTTGTTGTTCTTTAACCCACAGGCAACACCTGAAGCTTTGAAACCTTTAGGGGCAGTTACACCGCCATCTATAACATTTATCATTTTTTTCACTCCATTTTATTTTAATATCGTTTAAGTTGTATTATACATAAATAATTAGCTTCATTCAACGGGTTACGTAATTTTTTTCCAAAGGTTGAACGATATAGTGGTTGCAATTGAATTAAAAGGGCAATGTTATGACATATGTCTGTAGCCTGGTTGAAAAAAGGGTAATTAGACCTATTTATGTTTTGTGTAATGCGTAATATAATAATTGTGTAATATGCAAATTGCGTTTTTCTTTTACAACTGTATAGTTTTTGTTAAGCAGTTGTTCCCTTTAATTCCAGATAAAATCATTGAAATTAGAAAGTCTAGAGGTTATAATAGTGAAGATTCGTCACTTTATTCTCTAGTGTCTGGCAACAGTAATACTATCTAAAGCTGATGTTCCGTAGGTAATTTATTTTCAGATCAAGTGTAGTACAGACGGGTGAGTTACATCATAAATTATTAAGAAAGGTTTGACTTTTGTAGTATACGAACCGTCTATTTAAAAATATTTTGAGGTTGGACTGAACAAATAGTTTTGATAAATTAGTGTAAGGGGATGGTTAAATGTCTGAAGCTAGAAAGGTTGTAAAGAAACAAGAACTACCTTTGCTGCCTCTAAGAGGTCTTACAGTATTTCCCTATATGATCCTCCATTTTGATGTTGGCAGAGTAAAGTCAATAAAAGCGTTAGAAGAAGCAATGATAAATAATCAGCTTATTTTCCTGGTTACTCAGAGGGATGCAAAGAATGATTCACCAAATGCCGATGATATTTACAAAATTGGAACCATATCAAAGGTTAAGCAGCTTTTAAAGCTTCCAGGTGATACAATAAGGGTTTTGGTAGAAGGAATAAGCAGAGCTGAGATATCTGAGTTTACTCAGACAGAGCCGTTTTTTATGGCAGAAGTTGTAGAAAAAATTTATGTGGATGATGAGGATAGCAAGGTAGAAGTAGAAGCTTTAAAGAGAAGGGTTATATCAACGTTTGAAGAATATTCCAAGTTTAATAACAAGATTTCGCCTGAAACAGTTTTGTCGATAATGAGTGTTGATGACGCCGACCAGCTTTCAGATATTATAACTTCAAATCTGACACTAAAGGTGGAGCAGAAGCAGGAGATATTAAATGAGTTCCAACCTAAAGTTCGACTTGAAAGGCTTTTGGAGATTATAGTCAAAGAAATCGATATTATGCAGATTGAAAAGGATATAAATATTAAAGTCAGAAAACAGATGGACAAGATGCAAAAAGAGTATTATCTCAGGGAACAGCTAAAGGCTATACAAAATGAACTTGGTGATAAAGAAGGTATTACAGGCGAAGTTGAGGAGTATAAGAGAAAGCTTAAGGAAGGCAATTTCAATGAAGAAATAGAAAAGAAAGTATTGAAGGAATTGGACAGATTACTGAAGATGCCTTCAGGTTCGGCAGAGGGTTCGGTTATAAGGACTTATCTGGATTGGATATTTGACCTTCCGTGGAACAAAAAAACAGACGAAATAATTGATCTCGATAGAGCTGAGGCTATTTTGGACGAAGATCATTATGGGCTTGAAAAGGTCAAGGAAAGGATTATTGAATACCTTGCCATAAGGAAGCTGAAAAATGATTTAAAAGGACCAATTCTATGTCTTGTTGGACCTCCGGGGGTTGGTAAGACGTCGATAGCGAAGTCTATTGCCCGTGCTTTGAACAGAAATTATGTGAGAATGTCATTAGGTGGAGTAAGAGATGAAGCCGAGATAAGGGGGCATAGAAGAACCTATGTCGGAGCTATGCCAGGAAGGATTATTGCTGCCTTGAAACAGGCCGAATCAAAGAATCCCCTAGTTTTACTTGATGAAATAGATAAAATGAGCAACGATTTCAGAGGAGATCCCGCTTCTGCGATGCTTGAAGTGCTTGATGGTGAACAAAACTTTGCGTTCAGGGATCACTATATGGAGCTGCCTTTTGACTTGTCCGATGTTTTGTTCCTTACTACTGCAAACAGCCTTGATACTATTCCAAGACCTCTTTTGGACAGGATGGAGGTTATTTCACTTACCAGTTACACTGAAGAGGAAAAGGTTAATATATCTACAAAGTATCTTTTCCCAAAACAGATTGAGGCTCACGGACTGAAAAGAGAAAGTGTAAAAGTAGATGAGCATGCGGTCAGGGATATAATAAACTGTTATACCAGAGAAGCAGGGGTCAGGAACTTAGAAAGACAGATAGCAACAGTATGCAGAAAAGTAGCTAAAAAGCTTGTTTCTTCAAAACAGCAATCAATAAAGATTACGCCATCGAATTTGGAGAAATTTCTAGGTACCAAAAAGTTCAGATACGATAAAGCTAATGAAAAGGATGAGATCGGTATTGCAACAGGTCTGGCATGGACACCTGTTGGTGGGGATACGCTATCAATCGAAGTGAACCTCATGGAAGGTAATGGGAAATTGGAGTTGACAGGACAGCTCGGAGACGTAATGAAGGAGTCGGCAAGGGCTGCTATGAGCTTTATACGTTCTAAGGCTGAACAATATATGATTGAAAAGGATTTTTACAATAAGTACGATATTCATATACATGTACCGGAAGGAGCCATACCAAAGGATGGACCTTCAGCTGGTATAACACTTGCAACTGCAATGGTTTCAGCTTTGACTGGAATACCTGTAAAAAGAAATGTGGCTATGACAGGAGAAATTACTCTGAGAGGTCGTGTTCTTCCTATTGGAGGGCTTAAGGAAAAAGTTCTTGCTGCTCATAGAGCTGGTATTGATACTATCATCATTCCACTTGATAATAAGAAGGATCTTGAGGATATACCTGAAAATGTAAGGAAAAAAATAAAATTTGTTATAGCTGAAGGAATGGACACTGTTTTAAATACGGCTTTGGCAAAGACAAAAATAAAAAATCTGAAGAATGTACATGGAGATGAGAAGATTGCTATTGCAAAAAATCATTCACAGATCCATGAAGAAAACCAACCTATAATTGAACAGTAGTCTTGCTTAAAAAATAACGGGGCCATTTGGCCCCTCTTTGTTTTGTTAAGGAAATTATGTTTCTTAATTTTTTTGCCTGATTTAGTTTGGTTTGAGGCTTGAATTTTTAATGGTTATATTTGCACTATTCCACTTATGATCCCGTTTTCGACAGTTGAGAGTTTAAGAAAAACCGACACCACATATAAACACT
>CAZLZR010000098.1:0-12755 GCA_964564015.1 uncultured Acetivibrio sp. | reverse complement strand
TGCCTTCTTGGTGCCGCAACAATTTAAACAATGCACTCCAAGATTAATCGCTTACGCTTATATTAATACCTACCAAATAAACTATTGACTAAAAAGCTATTTTTTCAGGTTCTGTTTCTTTATTTTTTTGCATTTGGTCAAGCATTTTTATTATTTCCGGACTAAGCTTATCGTAAGAGTTATAGCTGTCAGAAGTTTTCGTCAATTTAAACTTTTCTACCATATGCTTCAGCATATCGGCTTGGCTTGAAAGTTCTTCGCTTGCGGCCGCACTTTCTTGGGAGGTAGCCGAATTTCTCTGAACCACCTCGGATACTTGTATAATACCTTGATTAATTTGGTCAATAGCAGCAGCTTGTGCATTTGAAGCTATTCTTATATCGCTTACCAGATTTGATACCGATTCGACTCCATCAACAATCTTTTCCAGAGCTTCAGCAGTTTCTTTTGCGATTTTAGCTCCGGCTTCCACCTTATTTATTGAGTCCTCAATTAAGGTTGTCGTTTCTTTGGCTGCATTTGCAGAGCGTCCTGCAAGAGTTCTAACCTCATCGGCAACAACAGCAAAACCTTTACCATGTTGACCTGCCCTGGCTGCCTCAACTGCGGCATTAAGTGCTAGTATATTGGTTTGGAAAGCAATGTCATCTATTACTTTGATAATTTTATTGATGTTAGAGGATGATTGATTTATCTCATCCATTGCTTTGAGCATTTCATGCATATGTGTATTTCCGGCAACTGCATTGCTCTTTGCTTGTTCAGACAGATCATTTGCCTGATTTGCATTATCAGCATTTTTCTTTGTTTTGGAGGATACTTCTTCTATAGAAGCGGATAGCTCTTGTATTGAGCTTGCTTGTTCGGTAGTTCCCTGAGAAAGTGCCATGCTGGAATCTGATATCTGTCTGGCTCCGGTTGAAACCTGTTCGCCTGTAGAAGCAATATTCATTATCAAATCATTAATATTTCGTACCATTTCAGATAGCTTTTGACCCAATAAGTCCTTTTTGGAGCGAATGGGTACATTAACCGTTAGGTCTCCATCGGCTATTTTTCCAATTATATATGCCTGTTCTTTAGTACTTTCTATCAAATTTCCAAAAGCATCTATAAGTTGTCCGGTTTCATCTTTAGAATCAATATCAAATAATATATCCATATCTCCTTCAGCAAGCTTACCTGCAGCGGCAACAACCTTATTGATAGGTACGGATATACCTCGGGATATAATGAGACTAAATATAATTGCAAATAATACACCGCAAATTATTACTGTAATCATTATTGCAATTGAGTTTTTTGCTAATTTTCCATTTTCTGTAATCCGTGTTGTTGCATAATCAATATTATAATCAATTAATTCTTGAATGGCATTGTCCACATTACTTGCCAAATCATGAGCTTCTCCGCCTTCTGAAAACAACGAAGTAAATTCTTCCGTACTAATCGAACCGTCCTGAAGCTTGTCCATTAGTTGTCTTCTCATGGCCCCAAATTCGTTTAATGCTGTTTGAATATTGTTAAGCAACTGCAATTCTACTTCTACTTCACTTTCATCATAAGCATCCAATATATCATGATAGGCATTAATACCCTCATCAATTGCATTTTTATGTTCTGCGATCCTTTCAATATAATACTCCATTTGTTCCTCTGAGCCCCTAGACAGTGCAAAACCAAATACATTTATTCTTATCCGCTGAAAACGTGAACTGATTTTTTCAACATTTTCCAATAAGTTGGTAGAACTTGTATAATCAAGAGCATAGGAATCCTGAACAGTTCGAAGATTCAGAATTCCAACAACTCCTATAGTGCATGATATGGCCACAATAAAGAAAAAACCTATAATAATTCTAATTCCTATCTTTAAATTCCTAAACCATTTAATCATAAAAAGCCTCCTTATTATTATGTTTTATTACTTCATTGAAAGCCATAAGTTCATACATATTAAACGGACAATTCTATTTTTATACATTATCCCTCCTATTGCTACTGCTTGAAATAAGATGATGTTGCATCCCCAAGTAATGTTTTTGAGAAGTGAATGTTAAATTGTAATGAACATAGGCCTGATATCATTAGACTTAATCTTCTTAAGAATTGTTAATGCATTTACTGATTACTAATTGTTACATATATCGGCGGAGTGGATTTTTGAATTTATACTTTTGTATAAAATTGAGAAAATATTTCTAATTTGTGGTATTATATAGTTGCTGTCAGATTGCATAAATTATCAAAAGTATGTTGAGTATTGTGCTTGCTTGACATGTATAATAAAGATATATTTCTGAATAAAATGGGTAGAATATTCGAAACTAATAGGAGGGCAAAATGTTATATCGAGAGTTTGGAAAAACAGGAGAAAAAATAAGCATTTTAGGTTTTGGACTTATGCGATTACCGGTAATAGATGAAGATTTTGGGAGAATTGATTATGATAAGGCAATCCCAATGGTTCGTTACGCAATTGACCAGGGAGTAAATTATTTGGACACAGCCTGGACCTACCATAACGGCAATAGCGAAGCATTTTGTGCTAAAGTTTTGGAGGACGGTTACAGGGAGAAAGTCAATGTTGCCACCAAACTGCCGGTATGGGAGGTAAAAGTTCATGAAGATTTTTATGGACTTCTGGATCAGCAGTTGGAGCGATTGAAGCTGGAAACTATAGATTTTTATTTGTTGCATGCATTCAACCATAGAACGTGGGAAAACTGTAAAGCGGCAGACTTTGGATCGTTTCTTGATAAAGCGAAAAAATCAGGAAAGATCAGATATGCAGGATTCTCTTTTCATGATGATCTTAATTTGTTTAAGGAGATTGTTGATACATATCCTTGGGATTTTTGCCAGATTCAGTTGAATTATATGGATGAGAACTATCAGGCTGGCCTTGAGGGAATGAAGTATGCACATGAACGCGGACTTGGAGTTATCATTATGGAACCCCTTAGAGGAGGAACGTTATCAAAGAGAGAAATTCCAAAAGAACTGGAAGACATATGGAATCAAGCTGAAATTAAAAGAACACCTGCTGAGTGGGCACTGAAGTATTTGTGGAACAAAAAAGAAATAGGTATCGTGTTAAGCGGAATGAGCGAAATGTGTCAGGCAGAAGAAAATATACGTATTGCATCCGAATCGGAAGCCGGTTCATTGACAGATGAGGAAAATAAATTAATTGAACAGGCCAAACAATTCTTCCTGGAAAGAACGGTTGTCAATTGTACCAATTGCAGGTATTGCATGCCATGCCCTGTTGGAGTAAACATCCCCGAAAATTTCTGGGCTCTTAATCATGCTAACCAGTTTAATGATCATGGCAAGGCGGATTTTTGGATTAATGGGTGGCTCGGCAAGGAAGCTAGACCTTCAAATTGCGTAGAGTGTGGTTTGTGCGAAAGTAAATGCCCACAAAATATACAAATCCGGAAATATCTGAAAGTTGCTAAAGAAAAATATGAAAAGGTAAATCCATAGAAAAGCGTAGATCTGCATACGGATTTCTCGTTGCTTAAGAAAGTGCATTGATTTTCTAAAAAATAAAATCTTGAGTTACAGAAGACGCAAGGCTTTCAAAAGAAATGTAAAAGTGTACCAGGTGGGTTTTGAAGGGGCGTTAGACCCCTTTTTTATTTTTGACAGTCCACACAAACGCAGGTTATACACACTGGACATTGTTATATAATAATCAATATTTTGACCCCGAGTTCGATATAATTGAGGGAGAATATACATATGGAAAAATCACTTCATTTTTAGCGTTATAGGACAACCTGTTTTTCAGGAAACTAATTGCAAAAGCTTCCTTATTGTATATTCTGTGAAATACAATGGAAAGCTAGTTTTACCGATATATTAAGTGACTTTATCGGGAAAACTACTTTTCATTGAATAGTAATTGTTCTATCAATATAGTGCTTTAAAATAAACCTTTGTAACCCGGAGGTGAAAAATTTTATATGAGAAGCCTGTACTACCTGCCAATGTACTCCGATATCCGGGGAAAAATTGTTAATCAATGCGTAAGTGCGCTGGAGAATGGAAATAAGTTTATATATATCCTTCCGTCAAGGGAGGCCATGTTTGATGTGAGAGACAGGCTGGTTGAACAGTACGGAGGATTGATAAACCAGTATGTTTTTGGATTTGACGATCTTGAAAGAGAGATTGTCAAAGACAGTGTACCTGCTTTTAAAACTATAGATGAATCCGCCTCCATACTTATACTGAAAAGCCTTCTAAAGGGTCTTGCCAGTACTAGTGAATTGCCCTTTTTCAATAAAGTGTGTAATAAATCCGGCTTTATTGAAGCTTTATACAGGATTATAAAAAGGTTAAAGAGATTATATCTGTTACCTGACAATTTAGAAATCATAATGGAAAACTTTAATAAAACTGTCGACAATAACATCCTTTATAACAAGTGTACTGATGTTTTAAAGGTATTTCGCCATTATGAGGATTATAAAAAAGACAGGGATATTTACGATATTGATGATATATCCTTTAAGGCGATAGAGAAAGTCGGGACAGCTCCCATATTTTCAGATATCGAAGTATTTGCTGTTGACGGCTTTATAAATATAGACCCGGTTAATAAAGTGCTCCTCGAACAAGTGATAAGGCATTATCCGGATATCAGGTTTATAGCAAGCCTTCCATTCAAGAATCGTATTGTAGATGAATTTGTCACAGGTGAAGTAGTTAAAGATTTTATAGAGCTTGGTTTTACGGAAGAAAAGACTTATGCCGGCGGCTATGAGGTTGTCGAGGGGAAGCTTATGGCTGTGGGAGTGAACCTGTTTTCACAGGTCTCCGAAATTATTGATGGAGCTGACAATATAAGAGTTATCAATGCTCCCAGCATAGAAAATGAAGTGAGGCAGGCAGCAAGGCTGATAAAGCAGAAGCTCATAAGCGGCGAAGCGGAGGCCGAAGGAATTGCTTTGTATGTAAACAATATGGATCTGTACCGGGATTGGATATTCAGGATATTTAACGAATACGGCCTTCCTGTCAGGCTTCAGCCAAAACAGTACCTTCTAGTTCAGCCGCTTGTAAGAGACATTATAAGTATGCTGGGCAAGGAAACCCAGGTTAAGGGTATTGAGCTCTTTAAAGACTTTCTAGCATCAAAATACCTGATACCCTCTGACGTAAAAAAACAAAACCTTGAAATAGAAGAGTTTACAAGATATATGGAGGGTTTGGGAAATGAAGTTGAAAGCCGTGAAATTACTGAGGCTGCTGCTCTTAACAAACTAAAAGCTCTTTTTGAAAAGGTAAAACAATTCAGAGAAGCTGTCTCTCAAAGGGGTAAGGTGTCAGAAAATGTCGAAGTCGTTTTGAAAATTATAAAAGAATTAGATATACGAAATAATATTATAAGTTTATATAAAGAGAAAACTATAGATTCGGAAATATTCATAAGGGATATAAAGGCTTTAGACAAGCTTATCGGCGCTTTTAAAGGGATTAGGCAGATATATATCAGTTGCGGGCTTGAGGAAGAAAAGCTTGACTTTGAATACTTTCTAAATTCTTTCCTGCAGATATATGCTGATGAAACTGTAGATATGGTTTCATCAAATGTAACGGGAGTACAAGTAATAAATCCTGACCTTGCAAGAGGACAATACTATGATTATGTATTTATTCTTGGCATAAATGAAGGAGTATTTCCTGCGGCTGCTGCAAGTAAAAGTATTTTTGATAATTTTGAGGATGATGTTCTTTATGAAAACGGAATAAATTTGTACAACTACAGGTGGGAGCTTCAAAGGGAAAAAATACGGTTCAACCTTGCTTGTGCATCGGCCAGAAAAGGTCTTTATCTCAGCTATAGGACATCGAAGGAGCAAGGAGGCTTCATTATAAAATCATCTTTTCTTGAAAATCTGGAGCAGTTATTTACAAAAGCTGCTTTAAAGGATATAACAAGTGACAAGGTGTACATGAGAGACCGTTTTAAGTATGAAGAAGATGACCTTATGAGCGAAAGTGAAGTGAGAGAGGCTGTCTTAAGTACTATTTGGCAATCCCGGGACAGGCAGTTGGACAAAATAAAAGGTTTTGTTCCTGTAATAAATTCTGTGCAGGCCTCCTGGGAGTTATCCTATATAAACACCGCAGGAAAAATGGAGTATACAAGGTTTACTTCTGAAACTTTTAATGAATATGACGGGCTAATAGGAAAAGCTTCATTAAAACAGCTGCGTAACGATTATTCTTATAGTGCCCATCAGATAAACAGCTATGCGGCTTGCAGGCTGAAGTATTTCTTTGATAGGGTTCTGGAACTTGGTTCTTTTGATGAGGATGAGGAGCTAAGTCCAAAAAATGAAGGGACACTTTATCATGCAATACTTAAGAAATATTATGAAAATAACCCCGAGGTTGAAACCTTTGATGAGGCAAGACTAAAGAGTATTGTCTCCGATATTTTTTCCGGAGTGAAGAATGCCAGGCTTGGCGCTGTTGTGTTTGAAGCAAGAAGAAAAGAGATATACGAGGTAATAAAAGAGTTTTTAATACAGGATATCGATTATATCAAGGACTACCATAAAAAAACAGGAATACATATAAAACCGGTTTACCTCGAGCAGTTTTTTGACGAGCCCAATGCGTTTAAAGGCGCCAGGTTCAAGGGTTTTATTGACAGGCTTGACCTTGAAGTGAAAGAAGATGGGAATTATACCGGGAAATTTATCATGTACGATTATAAAAGGCGAACCATAAAAGATTTTAAGACCTGTGTGAGCGGTGGGGATTTTCAACTTGCTGTGTATTATCACAGTATACTGAATAAATTCAAAAGTGACTATGGCATAAAGAGCCCGGAATGTATGGCCTTATTTTACTACAGTATTGAGGAAGTAAAACGTGATGGTTTTGTGAGAACTGAATACAAGAAATCACTGTTTTCAGGTAATAAAGGACCCAGGACAACGATAAGTCCTATAAATTTTGAAATCTTAATGGATTGGTTGAAAACCAGGGTTGAGAATTTGGTGGAAGAAATAAAGAAAGGTGACTTCAGACTTCCTTACCAATGTCCCGCTGAACATTATGAGTGCGGTTTTAAGAGCATATGCAGATTTGATAAATACAGGATGGTTATAAAGAAGAGGGATTGCGATGGATGATAAATATCTTGAATATGGAGTTAACAAAGAACAGTATGAGGCTCTTGATATCTCTAAAAACATCGCTGTAAGGGCAGGAGCGGGTTCGGGAAAGACAAGAGTATTATCAAAAAGGTATCTAAGGCTTCTTGGGGAAGTTCCTGATATTGACATAAAAAATATTGTTGCTATAACCTTTACCGAAAAGGCTGCCTTGGAAATGAAGGAGCGGATAAGGAAAGCAATTTTACAGGAAATGGAGGGGGAGGCAAATGTCCATAAAAGACAAAGATGGGAGAATATAAGGGATAGTATTATCCTTGCAAACATAAATACCATCCATGGCTTTTGCAGCAAGCTTATCAGGGAGAATTTTTATCATCTGGGTGTGGATCCACATTTTAAAGTTATCGAGGAGTTTGACCGGGAGACGAATTTAAGAAGGCTTGTGGAGGAAGCAATTGATTACTTTTTTTCAAAGGAGGAAGCCAGGAGTGAAGTAGATACACTGCTTGAAATATACTCAAGCGGTGCAATTATAGGTGGAGAGCTTGCAGACAGCATATTGGCATGTTATAGCAAAACGAGGGAGAAAGGGCTGGACATTAGTGAGGCGTATAGATTAACCTCCCTGATCAATAAATCGGATTTTCTTAACTGGTCAAAAATAGAGTATGAAAAGCCGGTTATTGAACAATTAAATATTGTGGAAATGCTGGCTCATGATATAATAAAAAAACTTGATGCCGGGTACAAAAGCTTTAAAACCGAAAACAACGTTTTAGACTTCAATGACCTTGAATTACTCACAGACAAACTGCTTGAGGACGAGAAAATAAGGGAAAGGTACAGAAACAACTTCAGGTTTATCCTGGTTGATGAAGCGCAGGACATAAATGGCCTCCAAAAAAGGATAATATATAAGCTTGCAGCCGATGTAAAAGGTAATATCGAACCAGGAAAACTGTTTATAGTAGGAGATCACAAACAGTCTATCTACGGCTTCAGAGGCACGGATTATACGATTTTTGACCGGGTATGCCAGGATATAGGGGAAAAAGGAGAAGTCAAGCTTCTTTCAAACTGCTACAGGAGTACTTCTCAGATAATTGACACTGTCAATGGTGTATTCAGCAAGCTCATTGAGCCTTACGAAGCTCTAAGAGTTCCTGATGACCGTGAAGTTAAAACCGGAGAAAGAACTGAGCTTATACTTCTTCAAAAGCCTGAGGAGGATATCTCTCCCAAAAAAGCTTGGGAGGAAGTTAAAAACTTGCTCGGTAACGATGACAAACAGGAGGAGCTTAAAAGTGCACTTCTGGAGCTTGATAGGGTGGAAGGACTAAAGGTCGGGAATGATGATATGCAAAGCCAGGTAATCGCGGGAAGAATAGTAAAACTTTTAAGGGAAGGCTTTGAATATAAGGATATCGCAATATTATTGAGAAGCAGAACACATCTTCCGTCCATAGAAAATTCTCTGAGAAAGCATGAGATCCCCTACAGTGTGCTTGGAGGCATAGGCTTCTGGGGAAGACAGGAGATAATAGATATTATAAACCTCTATAGATTCATAGTGAATTCGGACGAACTTAAGTCACTTGCAGGTGCGCTTCGTTCTCCTATATTCTCCTTTGATGATAAATTGCTTTTTGAGCTTATGTCCTCTCTTGGGAGCCAAAGGGGAAATGCCATTATTGAAAGCCTGCAGGAGATCAAAGGTCGATGTAATTCGATGGATATGGAGAAAATAGAAAGAGCCCTTCGGATAATAACCAGGCTTAAAACGTTAAATGGTCTATTAAATGCCTATGAACTGCTTTATAACATATGTGAAATTACTTGCTATAAACAAATACTTCTAACTGAAGTTAACGGCTTTCAGAAATACAGAAACCTTGAAAAACTGATGAGTATTGCAAAAGAATTTGATGAAAAGAAGCTTTATAAAGCCGGAGAGTTTGTAACATACCTTGAAGTGCTTGAAAATCATTCCTTTATGGAGGAGGAAGCACTCCTTGACACTGAGGACAGCAATGCAATAAAAATACTTACGATACACTCCTCAAAAGGTCTTGAATTTAAAGCTGTTATCCTGCCTGACATGTCAAAAGAAGTAGATTGGAAGGCAAAAAGGGACAAGCCCCTGTTTATTTTCAGTGAAGATTACGGAATTACAGCGATATATGGCAGTGAAGAAGGAAGATCCGTAGAAGGGAACCCGCTATATAGCTTGTATTACAATAAAGAGCTTGAAAGAGAACTTGAGGATTCAAAAAGAATATTCTATGTTGCGGCAACAAGAGCGGAAGAGTTTTTAGCATTTATAGGAGAAGATCAGGAGTATGTTGATAGGAAAGGGAATATCAAGCTTAACACCTTTATGAGACAACTCAGATATGCAATCGATATGAACGGCGGAAGTGTTGAAAGTCTCATGACCTTGGAAGGCAACGACTTTAGAGTAGCAAACATTAGCAACAAGGAAATTCTACTTGAGAACCTTGACGACCTGTTGAACCAAATTAACCTATGGGATGTGGTCAAGCCTGAGTACGAAAAAAGAATAAAACGGTATGATAGCTCTGTGTCTGGAATGTTCAGCATATCCCAGTATCTTAAATATCTGGACTGTCCAAGAAGATATTTTTATGAATATAAGGCTAGGCTTATTGGGGAAACAGGAGACGATAAGGCTGGAATGGGAATTGAGATTAGGGAGGAGCAAATAAATAAAACACTTGAGGATGGGTACGAGATATCAGCTGCAGAAAAGGGAACCATAATACACAAGGTTTTGGAAGAAATGCTTTTAAAGGGCATTGAAGACAGAGTTGAAGCTTATTCTCAGCTTGCAGCAGTTGTCAGAGAATATGCCGCACATTTGCATAAGGGTCAGCTTGAGGGTTTTATTGAAGATGGGAGACGCTTTATAGACAACTACCTGAAAATTGAGAAGGAGCTAAAAAAGGTATTAAACTGTAACAAACTAAAAAGCTATACAGAGTTGGGCTTCAGGATTCCTGTAACTCAAGACAGGAGGGTTATGCTAAATGGTTTTGTTGACAGGCTGGATGTCTATGAAGACGGAGAATTCATAGACATATACATTATTGACTATAAGACCAATGTCATAAGAAAACCTGAAGATATTGAAGACAAGGTCAATTACTACCGTCCGCAGATGCTAATTTATTTGAAGGCTGTTACAGGTCTTATCAAACACTTTGGAAAGAAGTTAAGGTCTGTAGGTGCATACTTGTATTTTTTAGACTATGGAGAATATCGAAAAATTGAATTTACTCAAAAAGAGTTGGAGGAACTGGAGAAGGACATGATTAATAAGATAAATATAGCGTTTAAATTTAGAAGGCTTGAAGACTTTGAATGCAACAAAGGTAAAAACTGTACATGGTGTGTTTACAACAGCTTATGCTTATAGAATAAATTACTATCCCCGCACGACTTATTTACACAAATAAACAAATATGCAAATATAAGTTGCAATTATATCTGATTATTTTGGTCTTAGTTTCCATTTTTATTGTCCCCCTCAGGACCGGATCCAAATAACCTGCTCCATAAGCCTCTTCTTTCCTGCTTTTCTTTCAGCCTTTGCAATTGCTCCCTGAGTGCTTCAATATCCCTTTCGTATTTCTCCATTTTCATATCCTGATGATTGACTTCACTATTCTTTTCTTTATGCTCATTTGATTTGTCAGCATTTTCAAACCGGTTATTACCTTCGAAATCATCAATTTCAGACATATCTTCGTCGTCCTTGAAATTCTCAACATAGGACGAGAAATCTTCTATAAGGGAGTTTAAATTTGTTTCCGATATCAGTTCATCCTCAGTAGTATCGTCATCTAGTTGATTATTTAAGGGTTGATTATCTGTAAGAGTATTCCTTTTATATTCTCTTTTATCAGCGCTTTTTTTGCTGTTGTCTTCTGTTATAATTGAGTTGTTCCCGGCTTTTTTAGCCAATTCGGATATACACTCTATGCAAAATTTCTTGTCTTTAAAACTTATTAAGTTCTCTGAATTATCACAAATAGAGCACCCGGGATTGTATTTTTTAAGAATAATTGATGAATTATCCAAATAAATTTCCAAAGGTTCATTATTATTAATATCAAAAGCCTGCCTTATTTCCATTGGCAATACTATTCTTCCTAAAGCATCTATTTTTCTTGTTACTCCTGTTGTTTTCATACTATCACCTTTTTCTACATTTTTATTTCCTATGCTTAAGTTAATGTTATATCTTCATTATCACCTTCAATAAACGGATTGTCATATAAACCCTTATCCCTGTATGGTTCAATGTCCCGGTTATGTTTCCTTAATAATGAGACCTCATTTTTTAATAAATCATTTCCCGGATTTTGTTCCATTAAGTCAAGAATATCAACAAGCTTTTTCAGGTATTCTCTGATATTCGCCTCAGATACTCTGTTTCCAAATCGTCTGCATGACAGTTCCACATAATCACGTATAGTTTCGTCGCTTAATAAGGGAATCCAACTATACAACTGTTTATGGAGAAATACTATATTCTTTGTTAGTTTAACTAATTCCTCAGGTCCTAAACCTCTGATTTTTACTACGGGTTTTCTTAAATCTCTAAGCTGCAAATCCTTTCTGTCAAAACCGGCTCCAATTCTTTTTTGCAATGCCGCATAAGTACTTATACCCCTCTCCTCGTTCTCGAATAGTTGATTGGTACCTGCAAACACAAACATGCAATTACTAAGTTCTCCTGATGCACAAAGGTCAATAAGTGTTCTCAATATCTCATAAGCCGAGTTTCTAATATCTTTTCTTTCATCTACAACTAACTCCATTTCGTCTACCAATACCACCAAACCCGAATAATCAATAAGCGTCAAAAGCTTTATAAATGTTTTCAGAAAATCGAGGGCATTAGTCTTATCAACAGTTGCTTTAACATTGAACTTTGCTTTAGTAGCCGCCGCCAAACTCTTTTCGCCCTTTATCCATGCTGAAGAAGCATTCGCCAGTTCAAGGTCATTATTTATTTGTGCCCTTATATAGCTTGTAAATGCAATAGCAAAAGCATTATTGTAATGGACTATTTGTTCAATAACCATTTTTACTTTTTCAGTTACAGCATCCTTATCTTCCTTTAATTTCTCAATCCATCTCTTAAACAAATCTTCAAAACTCGATTCGGGATTAAGTATACCTTTTGCAGTCAAATTATGCATTATCGCATAATATATATCATCAAGCTTATTAAACTTCATCCCCTGATCCACTTGAATTTTCGAAACAACAAAGCCGTTTTCCTTTGCCATTTTCCCAATAACCTGTAGTAAAAAGGATTTTCCGGTTCCGTACTCTCCGGTAATGAATTTAACCATTCCGTTGGAATTCTTAACATAATTTATACATCTTTTAAATTCATCAATTTCCAAATCTCTTCCCACGCACAAAATATCCAAATCCATTTTAGGATTGACACCTATTTTAAGAGCATTAATAACTCTTGAAGCTTGTAATTCGGTTATATGCATTTCATCACCTCCTTAACTCAACATATACTTTATTTTCGTAGTTTCCATAAATATCTTTAACCTTGATAAAATC
>CAZLZR010000097.1:0-13064 GCA_964564015.1 uncultured Acetivibrio sp. | reverse complement strand
AGCGTATCGTGTCCTATTTTCAACGATTTACTGATAAATATTTTGTCCCGTAACACTAAAGGACAGATAATCGGAGGAAATATTCAAGCTGAGATTAGGGTTGTTTCTTCAATAATAGGATCTCAAAATGAAAAGAGAACTATAATAAGTGTAAAAGGCTTTAGCAGAAATGCTATAAAAACAAGACTCGAAGAATTAATCAGTGAAATTGAAAACTTGAAGAACGAGATGGCGAAACTCAAACAAGAAATCTCAACCTATGCCAATATAACTCATAGTACAGAAATTGAGATGAAAAAATATATCAGATTGCAGGATGAGTTCTTTAAAATTAAAGATAAAATCAAAGATCTTGAGAGCGATAAAAAGAATTTGGCAAGTGCCCTGCGAACAAGAGGCGAGGGTGAAATTACTGTTACAAAAAAAGTATATCCGGGAGTTGTTTTTGAAATCAAAAATTTAGTAAAAGAGATTAACATTGTGATGCTTAATTCAAGCTTTTTTATTCAAGATGGAGAAATTAAACAGATTTAAGGTGCAAAAACTAAAAATAACCTATATAATATATTTAGCAAGAAATACCTAAAGATAAACTGCAAATTATGTATAGCAGCAGGAAGTGATTTATATGAAGCCAATAAAGTTTGTACATTTTTCCGATTTACATCTAGACAGCCCATTTACGTCCATAGGGCCAGATTATGAAAGAATCAACCGGAGAAGGCAAGATCTGCTGGATGCTTTTGATCGTATAATAAATATAGTTAAAGGTGAAAAGGCGGATTTGTTGCTTATTAGCGGAGACCTATACGAACACTTCTATGTAAAAAAGTCCACAATTACACATATAAATAAAAGATTTGGGGAAATCGATTGTACGAAAGTCTTTATCGTGCCCGGAAATCATGACCCTTATATAAACAATTCCTATTATAAAAACTTCCGATGGAACAGCAATGTTTATATTTTGTCAGAAGAAAGAGCAAAAGTAGAACTTGAAGATATGAATTTGTGTATATATGGGCTTGGATTTGAAGACTTCTATAAGGATGCTTCCTTAAGCGATGAACTAAAAGATATAAATAGCGAAAGAGTAAATATGCTTTTAGTTCATGGAACCGTTGACATGAATTTTACAAGAAAAGCTTATAATCTCCTTTCTAGCGAGGATCTTTCAAAGCTAAATATGGATTATATTGCTCTAGGGCACTTTCATAACAGGATTGGTAATTTGGGACAAAAAGGAGTAATTTATAATCCTGGAAGCCCCGAGCCTTTAGGCTTTGACGAAGAAGGAGAACATGGAGTTTATATTGGCACAATCAGCAAGGAATTATTGGACTTGGAGTATAGGAAGGTAAACCTGAAAGATTACAGATCTGAGGTTATAAATATTGAAGATGTGGAAAATGACGAACAGGTAGCCAAAAAGATACGCCTTTGCTTGGGAGAAGGTACTTTAGATAATACGCTGGTATCCATAATACTAAAAGGTTATACAAATGAGCAATATAGACCGGATAAATCAAAGATAAAGCAACTAATTGGAGAGGACGTGTTTTATTTTGAGGTGGAAGATAGAACAATCCCTTCGTATAATTATGAAGAATTAAAAAATGAGCCTGGTCTGAAAGGATTATATGTCAGAAAGCTTTTGAATATGGCTGATAGGGCTAAAACCGAAAAGGAAAAGTATTTGTTGATGAAGTCACTTTATTATGGGATAGAGGCTATAGAAAAGGGAAGGATAGAAGGACTGTAAAGGGAGCAGTTATGAAAATAGAAAGACTGGATTTAAAGGGATTTGGAAGATTTAACAATTTTATGATTGAGTTTGATGAAGGATTCAATGTTGTTTACGGAGAAAATGAATCAGGAAAAACTACAATTCAATCATTTATCAAAGCTATGTTTTATTCTCTGAAGGGTGGCAGGAATCTGAGGGAAGGCTTGATTAACCCCAAAAAAAGGTATAAACCATGGGATGATACTGCCTATAAGGGAAGCATCAGGTATATACTCGATGATGGACAGTGTTTTACAGTTGAAAGGAATTTTGACAACGGTGAAGTAAGGGTATACGATTCCATATATATGGATATAACCAAGACCTTTGATCAAAGTAAAGACAAAGGTCCTCTCTTTGCAATGAGCCATATCGGACTTACGGAGTCCTGTTTTGAAAAGACCTGTTTTATAAGCCAGACGGGAACCCGATTTAGTGCTGATGAAAGCAAAGACATCTTAGACAGGCTTTCAAATATGTCGGAAACAGGGTTTGAAGATGTATCCTTTAAAAGTGCATGTGCTGCTATTAAAGAGGCCCTAAGAAATTTTGTAGGTACTGAAAAAACTTCAACTCGTCCTCTTGATGTAATTAATTCAAAATTAAGCGAACTAAAAATAAGGAAACAAAGTCTAATTAAGAGAAGAGAAGCACAGTTTTTTACAGAAGATGAGATAATAAGCTTAACCGGCATAATAAACTCACTTATAGAAGAAAAATCTGTACTGACGCTTTCAATGGACATAATAAAACTCAGAGAAGATTTGGAGGAATTTAAAAGAAGTAAGAAGGACTTATCAGAAATAGCACGTGAGATATCCGAATTAAACAATAATAGAAGGAACATAGCAGAAAGTATCGATCATTACATGAAAGCAAAGGAACAGCTTGGTGTTTTCTCCGGATTTGAATTTGAAGATGCAAGTCAACTTCATGTTCAATATACAAAGTTTGAAGGCCTGAAGGATGAAAATGGGAAAATATTAACTGAAATTCAACAACTGAAACAAAAGGCAACTGAAATAGAAGCTGTTTTAGAGAATTTGAGGGAATTTACCACGCTAACAGATATTGGCATTGCCAATCCTGAATATGATAACGAGTTGAAGCTTGAAAGTATTAATAATGCCGAACTCCAAAAAAGAATTCAGGCATCGGATAATAGAAACGTAGCTTTCACAACAGGTATGGCAGCTGTTTTTGTGCTGATGGCAGGATTGGTGATTTATGGTATTACAAACGAAAATACAATTATTGCCGCTATTGGCCCAGGGTTGTTTTTGATTTTATTTGTTATACTGTTTTACCTAAAATCAAATAATAAAAAATTGGAAAGAACTCTTAAATATAATAAGAAAGAATCCGATGAAAAGGTAAAAGCTATATTTGACAGGGTGGAAAGTCAGAAAAATAGACAGGCTGAAATCTTTAAAATGCTTAATATAACAAGTATTAATGAATTTCTTGAGAAAAAGGTGATATTTGACGGTAAAATACATGAACTCAACCTTATAAATGAGAAAATAGCACAGTTGGAAGCAGTTTTTGATGAAAATACAAAATTGATTTCGGAACTAACCGGTGCAATAAAAGAGAAAATGCTGGTGGCCAAGGTAATCAGTTCACCGGAGGAGGAAGTCAGAAGAGAACATATTGAAAAATTCCAGTACGAACTAAACCGGTATAAGGAGCTTATTCCGTATTTAAACAACAGGGAAGAAATGCTCGCAGACATTGATAAACGGATTAGTAGCTATTATAACAGGGTACATACGCTATATGGACAAAAGGCGATCAGCGAAGATGAGTTGGCTAAAATCTTATATGAGATTGATAATAAAATAAAAAATTTATATAAGGGCATTGATGTTTATGCATACAGGATAAAGTCAATTTTCGGTTATACCAATATGGAAAACCTTAGTTACGATAATTTGATGGAAATAATAATGGACTTGAGTACTAAAGCTGCACGAGAGCAAACTGATGAATTAATACAAAAGGTTTCAGACAGAATGAATAAGGTGCAACTTTTGTTAAAGGAAAAAGAGATGGTACTTAAGGAATTGAGTGAAGACAGCGATGAATTGGAACAGCTTGAAGAAAATATCAGAGAGCTTGAACTCAAAAAAGGGAAGCTGGAAGATACGGGATTTTCATTGAGGACAGCACTTGAAGTGTTAGAAGAGGCAAACGCAGAAATTAAGAGAGATTTTGCACCTTTGTTAAACAGTAACACCTCCAAAATAATATCTGAAATAACATCTTCAAGGTATGGAGAGTTAAGAGTGGATGAAAACTTAATACCAAGAACAACTGAGCCTGTTACGGGAGATATAGTTCCTGTTTCAATGCTGAGTGGAGGAACTGTTGACCAGATGTATCTGGCATTAAGGATTGCATTGGTACAAACTATAGAAAAAAAATCGGAAAAATTACCTCTGATTATGGACGAAGTGCTTGCTCAGTATGATGATACAAGATCCTTGGAGACTTTAAGAATGTTAAAGGAGCTATCGAAGGATAGACAAATTATATTATTCACATGCAAGACAAAAGAATTGGAATTGGCTAAATATGTTTGCAATAGTAAAATAAATGTAATAGAATTATTATGAAGTTTTTATCCCAGGAAAGAAAATTTATGCAAAAGCGGATTATCTTTATATATAAAATTATAAATATTAAGGAGTCTACCTTGAAAAGAGTTGAGTATATATTTTTATATCTGATTATTGTTGTTCAAATACTTACAGGGTGCAGTATTATTGACAGGCAAGTCAATTCGGATGTATCACAAAATGCAGAGAGCCCTGAAGTAATAAATGAGAGGTACAAGGATAAGGCCGTAATAATAGATACAGCTGTTGATATTTTTGCCGAAGCAGATATCAATTCCCAAAGAATAACCCAAGGGTTATTTAACGAGCCGGTTACCGTTCTTGAAGAGAAGGACACATGGATCAAAGTTAGAACAGTAGATGGGTCTTACGGATGGCTTCGTTCAAAATTCATTGACAAAGATTGTACGAGTGTTAAGAAGGAGCTTTATTCTGATAGGATAATTATAACGGGGGCAGTAAAAACTGTTTATACGAATTACGGAGGCGGAGCTACACTGAAAGAAGTAGTAATGGGAACGGAGTTTTTTATCAAGAGTAAAAGAAAGGATTACTATGAGGTCATTGTGCCGGGTAACCTGACCGGTTGGGTTGAGATGAAAAATACAATTCAGTTGCCGTCAGATAAACCAATCCCTAAAACATCAGCTGAAGATTTTACTGCTACTGCTGGGAAGTTTAAAGGAACTCAGTATCTTACGGGTGGTGTGGGTGCAAGACAGGGAATGGACTGTTCCGGTGTTGTTTACATATGCGCAAAAATTAATGGAGTAGATTTGCCAAGAGGTACTGTAGAGCAGTTTGAATTTATTAAAGAGGGACCAGGTAATGTGGAAGATATAAAGTTAGGTGACCTGTTGTTTTTCAGCTCTAACGAAGAACTGTCAGAAGTATCGGATGTTGGGATTTATATGGGAAATAACCAGATCCTGTTTGATAATAAGGCAAAGGGGTCAATTGCCTATACGGCGCTGGATAAAGGCAATTATATGAAAAGGATAAAGGGAATAAAAAGAATTTTCCAAGAGTAGTTCTCCTAAATATAAATTATCTTTTACATAAACCAAATTACGCTAAAACACCAGGTACAACCCTTAATTTCCATAAATCCGTAACCTTTAATTGTCAAGCTTAAGCTTTTATCAGGGTGCATGTAATAAATGTGAAGAAAAACATGCACCTCTCTTAACAGGCTTTTTGAAATCTCTTCTATACGGAGTTTAAATCAAAGCAAGTACTTTGTAAATTTCATTTACTCTGCCTTTTAGATATGCTTCACTTTTTTTCTCCTGATTTTTGCCATTTTCCATATAATCCATGATTTCGAGCACCTTGTCGTCAAGTTTATATTCTATAAGTTTTGCTTTGATAACATCCTTCGGACTTGCTTTTAAACTCAAATTGAAGCGGTATTTGATCATGTTGTTTAATATACTGTATATTTCTTTTTCGTCCTTAGCGGATTTCAACTGTTTGTACATATTAAGAAGAGTTTTGTCCTGCTTCTTTAAATATTTAGGCAGGAAGATACCCGCTATAACCAGTATGGCCAGTATTGCCAATACTATAAGGCCAACATACAGATGCTCTTTTTTTAATTGAATTATAAGGTATCCTTCATTCAGGGGATTGTAGTTTACCTGATCTATTATTACCTTTTGGGAAACAGAAGAACCGCTGTTTTGTGTCTGTGCCTGGGCTTGAACCTGGGGTGCTTCACCGGTCACAGTAATGGTTGTGCCAGGTATTTCAGCTTTTTTGTAGCTGCCCGATGCAGTGTCAAAGTATGATATATAGAATGGGTTGATTTTTACCTCACCGTTTTTTTCGGGAACCAGTATTATTTCATATTCCTTTCGTGCTGAATACTGATTGTCTACAATACTTTCCTGTAAGTCCTTTGCTGTTTCGTATACTGTAAAGTCCGAAATTCCGTCTTTGGATATTTTGTCTAAAACCGAAAGATCACAGTTACCGGAAGCAGTTACCTTAAGAGTTAGTGAATCACCATAGGGAACTTCCTGACGGCTGTATTCCGACTCAAGGTTTAACGTGCCAACTATTCCGGAAAAATCTGAAGGCTTGTTTTCCGGAAGTGGCTTTACTGTCAATTGTTTTTCTTCGGTTTTCAGGTATTTTGCTTCGGAAGAACTAAAAAATCCTCCTCCTGTAGTGACATTGACTTGAAAATTATACTCCGGGATATTGAAGGTGCCTTCTTTTATTGGCGAGAGATAAATCTGTCTTACTTCATACTTAACGTATTTATTGCCATCAAGGTACACGTATTCTGCCTTTAGTTTATCCTGAGGCACATCGTTTAATATAAATCCATCTATTTCAATGTTTTCTCTGAAACCATAATCTTCGATATTATAGCGAGAATAAAGCTCATAGGTCAGAACAACTTTCTGGCCTGAATATATCTCATCACTTGAGATGACTGTTTTTATAAATAAGTCTGAGACTTCTTCAGATGGCAGATCTTTAGCTTCACTGACATTGACGGTAAGTTCGTTTGTCTGATATGTGTTGCCGCTATATTTAATAATACCCTGAAGTTTAAACTGACCAACATTTTTGGGAATTATCACGTAGCTTATATTTTTCTGGTAGGTTATATCTCCATTTATAATTTGGGTTGAATTTGACTGATTGGTGGACATTATTTCAAAATTCTCCAGACCTTTAATTTCGGAAACTTGCGCACCATCTGCATTAACAAGGGAAAGCACTAAGGTAGTACCTGCCCCCTTTTGAAGGTTCAAACTGTCGATATCCAGGCGAAATTCCGGATTTTTGGCCAGAACATTGCTATACGTCCCTAGCACAGATATAATCATTATTAAGAGCAAGAAGCATATTTTTATTTTTTTACCAGTCATATTCATCCCCCTTGGTACTTCTTTTTATTTCCTGATTGTTTTTTAAGCTTTCTTCTTCCTGTTTTTCCAGCATTCTGAGCACGTTCGCAATTTGGCTGTCGGTTTGCTCAGATTGGGAAGAATCTGATTGTTCTGCTGGTTGTAGGTTTTGATCCGAATTGTTTTCTTCGTTTTGCTCTCCTGTTTGTGCATCCTTCTGCTCTTTGTTTTGCTCAGACTGTGAAGACTGCTGATTTTCTGATTTCTCCTGATCTTTCTCCTGATTGTCTCCTTGATCGGAACTTTCATTTTGCTGTGAATCATTGTTTTGTTCGTTTTGCTGCGAATCCTCGTTTTGTCCTGAGTTTTGCTCTGAGTTTTCATCCTGTTTATTCTGATCTTGGTTTTCCTTATTTTCCTGATTTTGTTCGTTATCGTTTTGTTGATCACCAAGTTTGTTCTTTACGTATTCGTAATTATACTTTAAAGGTATATTTTCGGGGAACGCAATTATTCCCTGTTTAAATGTTTCAAGAGCCTGCATTAAATATTGTTGTTTTTGTGCATCATCACTTGCAGCATCGGCAAGTTTCAGGCTGGAGTTGCCTGAATTGAGATATTTGTCCGGTGTTTCAAAGGCTTTGGCATAATACTTTGAGGCGTCTTCGAATTTATTCAGCCGATATGATGCCTGACCTGAGTTATAGTTTAACTTGGAGTTTTCAGCATTCTTACTTAGCCCCGTATTATAAGCGTCAAGGGCTTGTTCATAATTATTTGCTGCAAATAACCGGTTCCCTTTGACGATAGATTCATATACACCATTTTCAAAAGCGATTGTCCCTGTAAAAAACAATATCAAAAGCACCACAACCAACAGTCCTGAAAGTGCAGAAGCGATTTTCATTAAATATTCCTCCTTTCGGGCAGGAGATAAGCTGCCAAAAACAGCAATATTCCAGGTCCCAGGAAGAACTGATACAGCTGTTTGAATCTTCTTAACTCGTCTGTCTTGTAAGTATCTTTCTTCAAAGAAGATATTTTCTTTACCAGGGAAGAAATTTCATTACCTGTTAGTGAGGATTGATAATATTCACCCTTGCCTTCAGAAGCAAGTTTTTGTAGAGTTTCAGAGTTCAGTTTTGACATAACAAACTCTCCGTTTTTATCTTTTTTGTAACCTGTTTTTTGTCCTCCGGTAGAATAGTCGTCAGGAACCAGCCCGCCTTTTTCTGTGCCAATACCTATGGTATATACTTTCAGACGCTCATCCTTTAATGACTTTAATATATCGACGCTGTTAGAGTTGTGTTCTTCGCCGTCGCTTAAAACAATAACTACTCTGTCTGCGCTCGAAGTTTCCGAAAAGGACTTTTCTGCAAGGCTGAGTGCAGTACCCACATTAGTTCCTCCCCCTCCAATCATATCTGTATCAATTACATCCAGAAACATGCGTGCCAGATCGTAATCATCGGTAAGAGGCATCTGTATGTATGCCGCTGAAGAAAAAGGAATAAAGCCGACCCTGTCTCCATTGAGATTAGCTATTATGTTTTCTATGATATTCTTAGCCCGGCTTAACCTGTCAGGTTTTATGTCTTCGGCAAGCATGCTTTTAGATGTGTCGATCAGTATATAAATATCCAGACCTTCCTTTTTAACTTTCTCAATACCTATAAAGCTTTGGGGACCTAACAGGGAAAAAATTATCAGGCCAAGTCCTAATGCTGCTGTCACAGTTTGCAGTATTTTAAGTTTCCGGATGGTTTTGATCTTGAGCAGGTTGAGAATCCTTTCCTTTTTTCTGTAGCCCAGAAAAAGCAGAATAAAGCTTGCTGCCGGAAATATAATATATATTATATTTAATGGATATTTAAACTCAAAAAGATTCAATTAAAAGCTCCTCCTTTTTCCTGTTTTAGCTATGGGATCCTGATAAAATAAAAACGGTCAAGGAAAATACCAAGCATTAGTAGAACCAGGGCAATTTTTATTATTAAAAAAGCCAGTTCGGTGTATTGCTTAAAGTCATCCTGGTCAAACCGGGTTTTCTCCAGCTTGTTTATATCCTCAAAAACCTTTGATAATGCTTCCGGGTCTTTAGCCCGATAGTACTGACCATTTGTGGTTTCAGCTATTTGCCTTAGAAGGTCTTCATTAAGGTCTCCTTCTGCTTCCCGGTAAACTGTCTGACCGAAGACTACCTGAGGCAGGTAAGTTTTATCTGAACCTACACCGATTGTATAAATCTTGATTCCAAGTTCTTTAGCAAGATCGCTTGCTGTTCCCGGGTTTATAGAGCCGGCATTGTTGGCTCCATCGGTGACAACAATCATTATCTTTGAAGGAGAGTCGCTTTTTTTTAATCTGTTCAAGCCAACGGAAATAGCCATACCGATGGCCGTGCCTCCTTCATTGACAGATTCGAAAGATATTTCCTTGAGTGATTCCCTTACGACATTGTGATCCAAGGTTAATGGAACTCTTGTATATGCGGTTCCGGCAAATACAATCAAAGAAATTCTGTCAGAAGTTCTTTTTTCTACAAAATCCTCTATGGTTTTACGGGCAACTTCAAGCCGATTAGGTTTAAAGTCCACGGACTGCATAGTTCCGGAAACATCGAGAGCCACTGCTATATCAATACCCTGCTTGGATAGCTGTTCATTATTTTTTGGCAGTTGAGGTCTTGCCATTGCAATTACTAAGAGTATAAGGCTTGCAAGGATTAAATATCTTCCCAATACATGCTTAAAAGTATTTTTATAACCATAGCTCTTTAGTAGTTTGACACTGGAAAACTTCAGTGCAGACTTTTTTCTGTTTATGAAAAACAATAATATTATTAAAGGTATAAAGATAAGAAAAAGCAAATTTGCAAACTTCATCGCACTACTCCCTCTTTTGTCGCATCGATTCTTGTCACCAATTCCTGCAAAGTACCCACAAGCTGCATCTTTTTTGCAACTTGTGCAGTATTGGCGGAGAATTTATAGTAATCAGTTTCATCAAGCCAGGACTTAATTTCCGGGATTTTTTCGTTTAAACCGGATATATGGCTTATTTCATAAATAATTTCAGTGGATGTTTTGCCCCTTATGATAAATGAATAGGTTGATTCAAGGTATCTTTTAAAGCACGCAGTCAAGCCTACCAAATAATCATCCTGATCTATTGATAAATCGCTTATCTCCTTCATAAAATGCTGATAGGGGGACAATGAAGAAGCCTTTCTTTTTTTCAAGTATGACCAAAGATTAATTCCGACTGTTACTAAAAAGATACCGACAAGGCTAAAAAATATGTATTTCCATTGCAAATAAAAGCCCGTACCCTGAGGATTTAAATCCCCTTCATATACTTCTGATCTCTCTATCTCATCAAGGGTTGATTTTACTACAATTTTAATTTCCGTATCTCCCAATTGTACGGTTCTTTCACCGGTTTCAAAACTGCGAAGTGTTAGGAGATATCCGTCGGAGGTGTCGGATGCATTTACTATCTCGAAACCTTTGAACTTTTCTTTTATTTCATCTAGAGTAAGTTCTTGCACCTGGACTTTCAACTGGATTAAGTCACCCACATAAATACTTCTATCTTCAGCCGATGAGTACATGTATGGAATAAATAAAAGCAGGCATAGAATTGTTGCAAGAGATAAAACTTTAAGCTTTTTCATTGCTGCCACCTTCTTCTGAAGAATTGTTTTAAGGGCTTTACATAATCTTCGTCGGTGTAAATATTAATGAGGTTGCGCTTAAATAGACTTGCACTTGTATCAAGCCTTTTCGCATTCTTCAGGTTGTCGAGTATAATTGTTTCTCCGGTTTCAAGGTCTTCAAAGGTAAATATCGCCCCAGCCGGGAGCAGTTCCTCAGCTCTGTCCACAACACGCACTAAAACCAGATCATGCTTTCCGGCAGTTATCTTAAGGTCATTTTTATATCCGTCATCAAGAAAGTCCGATATTACAAAAACAACACTGCGTTTCTTTTCGATACGGTTAAGGTATTGCAGCGCTTTGGATAGATCAGTTCCGTTTTGTTCGGGCTGAAAACTCAGTATATTTTCAATAATTGATAAAACATGCTTTTTACCATTTGCTGAAGGTATGAATTTTTCAACTTTATCAGTGAAGAAAATAACGCCGACCCTGTCATTATTTTTGCTGGCGGAAAAGGCCAGAGTAGCACTTATTTGTGCAATCAGGTCCTTTTTATTACCAAAGCTGTTGGAACGGGAAATATCTATTAAAAGGAACATATTCAGTTCCCTTTCTTCACAGAATTGTTTGACAAAGGCTTTATTGTGCCGGGCAGTGACGTTCCAATCAATGGTCCTGACATCATCTCCGGGGTAATACTGCCGTATATCTTCAAATTCAACTCCCTTACCTCTGAATCCGGAGCGGTACTCACCGGAAAATATTTCTTCAACCAATTTATTTGATTTTATCTCAATTTGTCTTATCTTTCTTACAAGTTCCTTCGAAAGCATATCTGACACCTCTCTCTTTCGTCAAGGAAAATAATAAATAATAGTATATCGAGTAAAAGCAGCAAACTTTAATTGTTGTTAAAAAGCACAGGGAAAAAGCCTACATCAGGGCAAATTAACCTGCTCTAGAATATTTGCTATTATTTTCTCAGGGGTAATATCTTCGGCTTCTGCTTCATAGGACAACAGAATTCTGTGCCTTAATACGTCATAAGCCATAGCCTTAATGTCATCGGGAGCAACATAATCACGTCCCTTTAAGAAGGCTCGCCCTTTTGCGGCTTTAATAAGGTTTATAGAAGCACGTGGAGAAGCGCCGCAAGAGATATATTCGGAATTTTCTCTGGTCTTTAGAATAATATCAAGTACGTAATTTTTTATATTATCATCGATATAAATATTATCGATGATTTTTCTTAGCCGGAAGACATCCTCCCGGGACAGAATTTTCCTTATATCAGGCTCAGAAGATTGATCCAAAGTGTAAGAGTCAATAATTCTTCTTTCTTCATCCCTTCCAGGATAGTTTATTTTTAATTTCAGCATAAAACGATCCTGCTGAGCTTCAGGAAGAGGATAAGTTCCCTGCTGTTCAAGGGGATTCTGGGTTGCAATTACCAAAAAGGGTTTGTCCAACTGATAAGTCTTTTCGCCAATTGTTACCTGCTTCTCCTGCATTGCTTCAAGCAGGGCGGACTGAACCTTTGCAGGTGCGCGGTTGATTTCATCGGCAAGAATTAAATTGCTGAATATCGGACCTTGCTTTATTATGAATTCGCCGTTTTTCTGGTTATATATTTCAGTTCCAAGTATGTCTGCCGGAAGTAAGTCGGGAGTAAATTGTATTCTTTTGAAATCAACTCCCACAACCTGGGCTATGGTACTGGCAGTTAATGACTTTGCAAGGCCGGGAACGCCTTCAAGTAAAATATGTCCACCAGTCATAAGGCCGATGAGAATTCTGTCAATCATATACTCTTGTCCGATAATAACTTTGTGTATTTCTTCTTTTACAGAAACAATTATCTTTGCTTCCTCAAGAAAATTTATTTTTTCCATATGTTAATCCTCCGTGTAATGTGCTTTTGACAATAGGATGTTAATAGCTTTTAACTATTTGTTTACTAATGATTTTAAGGAAAAAGTTTTAAGTATTTATGAACAAATTGTGAATAATATGCACCCGCATATATCTGTTTAGGTCTGAGATTTGTAAGCCAGGGATTTTGCATACTGCAATAATTAGGTATGACTAAAATATAAGTTCCTACTCTGGATAACGAAAAAACTTGATTT
>CAZLZR010000096.1:0-14147 GCA_964564015.1 uncultured Acetivibrio sp. | reverse complement strand
ACTTTAAATTTGGAAATATAAAACTTGACACAAATCAAAAAGTATGATTTAATTATAGTGTGTTGAAAGCTCTGAACGGGCGAATTTATACACCCTGAAGGAGGTGGAAACAATGTTAAATGGTACAGTTAAATGGTTCAATGCTGGTAAAGGTTTTGGTTTTATTGAAAGAGAAGACGGTGAAGATGTATTTGTTCACTTTTCAGCTATAAATGTTGATGGTTATAAAACTCTTAACGAAGGTCAAAAAGTTCAGTTTGAAGTAGAAGACGGTCAACGTGGCCTGCAGGCAAAGAACGTTATTCCCTGCTAAAATCTAAAAGAAAAATGACATTAGTATGATTGCTAGTGTCTTTTTTATTGAATTTTTTTGTTTAATTTAAACTTTTTAGTGGTATTATAAAAAAGATGTTCAAATGAATACACAATAAGTATTGCCAGTGAAGAAATTTTTCCCTGGTTCTATAAAGACTTATAAAATAATCATTTTAACTATAGGAGGTACTTATGAAAAGTTTAAAAGGAACAAAAACAGCAGAAAGTTTGTTAAAGGCATTTGCAGGTGAATCACAAGCTCGCAACCGTTACACATTTTATTCTTCTGTGGCAGATAAGGAAGGATATAAACAGATTAAGAATATTTTTATTGAAACGGCTGACAATGAAAAGGAACATGCCAAGAGATTCTACAAATTCCTATTGGAAGGCTTTCAGGGAGAACTCCCCACAACTATCAAAATAACAGCAGATTTTCCTGTTGCACAGGGGACTACACTTGAAAATTTAAAAGCTGCAGCGGCGGGTGAAAACGAAGAGTGGTCAGAGCTCTATCCGGCTTTTGCAGATGTGGCAGATGAAGAAGGATTTCCTGAAATAGCGGTAGCTTTCCGAATGATAGCTTCTGTTGAAAAGCACCATGAGGAAAGATACAAAAAATTAGCTGACAATGTGAAAAACAATGCAGTATTTAAGAAGGAAGAGAAGGTTGTCTGGAAATGTGGAAATTGCGGTTATATTCATGAAGGCTCTGAAGCACCTGATAAATGCCCTGCTTGTGCTCACCCACAATCCTATTTTGAATTAAATACTCAACCGTATTAATAGATAAATTGTGATAATGATTTTATAAGGATAATGTTGCCACCTCACTTGGTTTTTATGAGATAAAAAATTTCACAGAGACCAGGTGAGGTGCGCTATTTAGAATTTATATAGTTTGAAATTCTAGGAAACAAATAAAATCGAGGTTTTACATAGCATTAGAACAGTATTATGTGAAATTTTAATCTTATTTTAATCTTTACAATTTTATGTACAGAATATAAAATAAGGTTTATTCTTTAGAATAAAATTATGGAGGTTACTATGTGGAAAGAGTTTAAAGAGTTTGCATTGAAAGGTAATGTTTTGGATCTTGCAGTCGGTGTTGTAATTGGTGCTGCGTTTGGGAAAATTGTTACTTCACTTGTTAATGACATCATAATGCCGGTAATCAGTATATTTACTAAAGGATTAGATTTTGAGAATCTGTTCATTAACCTCGGCAGTGGTAGTTATACAACCTTGGCTGCGGCAAAGGAAGCCGGTGCTGCTACTTTGAATTATGGTGCTTTTATTAGCAACATTATTGACTTCCTGATAATCGCTTTTTCTATATTTATTGTTATAAGGCAGATAAACCGTTTTACAAAGAAGAAGGAAGTACCTGCGCCTAAGAAAACAAAACAATGTGGATACTGTTACAGTGAAATTCACATTGACGCTACAAGGTGCCCACACTGTACTTCTGAGGTGAAAAAATAAAATAGTTTTATATAAGCTGCTAAATGCGTCGGTGGAAAGAACATTTCCGGCTGGCGCATTTTATTATGTGATTAAATAGGATTGATGTTCAAAAATATGGTAATGCCAGATTCAGTGATACTTAAATTGAATTTGATTTAAAGAACTGATAAAATCACACCTGTATGATACTATATAGCTAAATAGTTGATCTTATAATGTTAAATCTCTGGAAACTTTAATAGATTAAATCTTAAGAAAATTTTAATAATTTTGTATCGTGTTTCTTAAAAATTGCCTGCTAATATTTTTATAAGGGCAGGTGATGTGGATATATTACTTTGGATAATTGTTGGAGGGCTTCTTCTTATGGAGAAATTCAATGTGTTGGTGTGTGATGATGACAGAGCTATCGTTGATGCTCTTGAAGTGTACTTAAGACAGGAAAACTATGAAGTTGTGAAAGCATATACCGGTAAACAGGCGTTAAAGGCTTTGATGGAGCAAAAAATTCATTTGATTTTATTGGATGTGATGATGCCGGAGATGGATGGTTTGTCTGCCACTGTGAAAATTCGTGAGGAACTAAATATTCCAATAATCATACTATCTGCAAAGTCAGAGGATACGGACAAAATTATCGGACTGAATTTTGGAGCGGATGATTATGTGACAAAGCCTTTTAACCCACTAGAGCTTATGGCGAGGATAAAGTCTCAATTGAGACGCTATACTATGCTAGGAGGAGCAGAGGAAAAAAGCGGAGTTATAAAAACCGGTGGGCTGGAACTGGATACAGAGGCGAAAGAAGTGAGACTGGATGGGGAAGTAGTTAAATTAACAGCTACTGAGTATGGCATAGTTTTATTTCTTGTGAAAAACATGGGGAGGGTTTTTTCCATAGAGCAAATATATGAAAACGTATGGAACGAACCCCTATATTCCTCAGAAAATACTGTTGCTGTGCATATCAGGCGTATAAGGGAAAAAATCGAAATTAATCCGAAAGAGCCTAAATACTTAAAGGTGGTGTGGGGAATTGGATACAAAATTGAAAAGTATTAGCTATTCTAAGGTGACAAAAGCAGTTGCAGTTATTTTGGCTTGGATTTGCTTATTGACTGCATATGGAAGTAGTATTTATCTTTTAACTAATCAAGACATCTTGAAAAGTTCAAATTTTTATGAAACAAGTAACTTTGTTAATGAATATTCACGTCTTATTCATAATACAATCGAGTATCATGTGAAGCTTATAAGCGAGTCAAAAATCAGAGTATTTACTAAAACTGAGGAAGAAATGCAAGATAAGTTGAGCAGATATAATATCATAAAGGAAAGGCTTGAGGAATATGTTAATTTTGCTTATTATTTAAAAGATACAACTACAGGTATAGTAATTACAAACTTGAGTAATCAAAATCAACTATCTGTAATAGAAAGTCAGAAGTCCGTGTTTCATTATATAAAAGAGAAAATTTACTATGAGTATCCTATTATGTACTATGATGATATAAGTAATATGCTATCAGGAACTTCATATGAAGTATATACGGCTGTTATTGAGCCCTTGAAGCAAGGGGATGCTTTTTATGATAATTATACTTCTTATTTAAGAGTTAAAGGGCTTACAAACAATGCAAAAGTTTTTCTTGCGGTTTCAATGATTCTTATGCTACTGATGCTGGTGTATCTTTTTTATGCTGCCGGACGTAAGTGTGGAGTATCAGAAGTTGCTTTAAATAGAATTGACAGAATTTATATTGATGTGCATATGTTATTGGTGCTTATAGCTGCTGCAATATCGTTAGCCACTGTGGCAGTGATTGTTAACATATCAGATATGGAAGATTTTATCAAGATGGTAATTATATTTATTGTTTTGAGTATTGATTTTTTTATCGGTTTATCATTTTTATTGTCCTTAACAAGACAGATAAAAGCAAGAAACCTAAGAAAAAATATTTTGATTATAAAAATCTATTATAGAATGAAAAAAATTATCAAACTTTGCCTTAACGGAAAAGTATTTAAAGCATGGATACTTTTATTGCTTGTGGCGTACACATTTATAAATATTGTGGTTTATGTAATTGTTTTTCGTTATGCAGACTATGCATATAACGGATTTTATGATGGAGCTATTCATATTGTTCTTGGAACTTTTTTATTGGCTTTAGATGGGTTTGTCTTCTATCAGACTGCAAAGGCCTTAAGATCTTTGTCTGTAATAATGGAAGGAACAAAAATAATATCAAATGGCGATATGGATTATTCCTTCGATGTTAATAATATGTCAGTTGTATTTGCTGCCTTTGCAGAAAATATTCAGACCATATATGGCGGTATGAAAGAAGCAGTTGATGAAGCTATAAAGGGAGAACGAATGAAGACCGATCTGATTACCAATGTATCCCATGATTTGAAAACACCTTTGACCTCAATAATAAATTATGTGGATTTGCTAAAAAGAGAGGATGTGAAAAATCAAAAAGCTAATGAGTATATAGGCATTCTTGATGAAAAGTCTGCAAGGCTCAAAGTACTGATTGAGGACCTGGTTGAGGCAAGTAAGGCATCTAGTGGGAATTTGCCTGTAACCATGGAAAAAGTTGATTTAAATGTGCTGGTTATGCAGGCGACAGGGGAGTACCGGGAAAAAATTGAAAAGGCCGGTTTGGATATCCGAACTAATGCCAGTGATAAAAGTATTTTTGTACAGGCTGACGGAAAGCACATGTGGCGCGTTATTGAAAACCTGTTATCAAATGTGCTGAAGTATTCAATGGCAAACAGCAGGGTTTATATCAATATAACAAAAAATGAAACTCATGGAGTGCTCATTATTAAGAATATATCGGCTCTACCACTTGACGTGCCTGTTGAACAGCTAACAGAAAGGTTTGTCAGGGGAGATATATCCAGAACTACAGAAGGATCAGGTTTGGGTTTGTCAATTGCTCAAAGTTTGACCAGCTTGCAAAAAGGGAGATTAAACATAGAAATAGACGGAGACTTGTTTAAGGTGACAGTTGAGATTCCATTATGGAGTGAGTAGTTGCAATAAAGCGCAAAGGTGTAGAGGAACTGGCCTTTTGACCTTAGACAATCATTCTTCTATAGCTACTGAAAGGTTCCCTTCCTTAAGCTGGCGCAGGAATTTTTGTCAATCTTCCTATAGGTCAAAATAAGTGTTCATTGCCCGCACTGAGATAGAGGTATACCACAATATGGGCACGATGGGCTTCATCCATTGGAACAAAATTCGTTTGGGCAGCGGAGAAGAAACCATAGGTGTCTGCCCAGGCCACTGCATCTGTGTAATAGTAATCACCAAGTCCGGATGCCAATTCACTATGACCTGCTGCGTTAGGGCGTTTTTTTGAGGACCAGAGAAAGGTGATAATCTGTGCCTCACTACAAGGGACCTGAGGACTGAAGGTTGTGTCCGAGGTGCCGGAGGTGATACCCCTCTCCAATGCCCAGAGAACGGGTTTGTAAAAATAGTCGGTTTCAGTCACGTCGGCAAAGGGATTCTTTGTGATTCTCGGTTCCGGACAGCCCGCAGCTCGCCAGAGGAAAGTGACTGTCTGGGCACGGGTACAGGTCATATCGGGGGAAAAGGTGGTGGAGGTGGTGCCTCCGGTTATGCCGTTTTTTAGTGCCCATTCCACTGCGACCCGATAATAGGCATCCTGTGCCACATCATAGAAGGGCAATGGCTTTCCAACTTCGGCTTGTAATCTAGCCATTGCCGCAATCTTATCCACAACTCCCCAGCCGGAGTCTTCATCATAGCCTTCAGAACAAATATCTCGGGCTGTATTGCACAAAAGCTGACGAAGCTGGTAAGGCGTCAGGGTAGGTTCAGTAGTCATTAAGGATGCTGCTACCCCGGTAACCCAAGCTGTGGAAAAGCTGGTGCCATTTACTGTCACAGCTTCTCCTCTTATATTAGTAGTTTTTAACTTGATGCCTGGTGCCAGTAAATCCACACCACTATGACGATTGGAAAAGAGGGCAGGGCCATCCTCAGCTGTGTTAACGGTTCCTGCACAAAGTACAGTGGAAAAAGCAGCGGGATAATAGACCGTATCATTTCCATCGTTCCCGGCACAGGAAACCACCAGTACCCCTCGCTGTTCCGCCCAGGCCACCGCATCCCGAAGGGCAGGGGTATCCACTTTTGCACCTGAACTGATGTTAATGGCACGACAGTTGTAAACATCCACCGCATCCCGGATAATCTGTGCCAGCATGGGTAGGTCTCCTTTGACTGCAGCATCATTCCCGCTTTTGCTGTAATAGACCAGCGGTACCAGCACAGCTTCTGGGCAAAGGCCCACAACCCCTGCAGCCTCACTGCCTGCGATAATGGCGGCAACGGCGGTGCCATGACCCACTGTGTCTTCTGTAGAACCTCCCGACACAATATAGTTGAATCCATCATCCAGATTCTTTTGGGCTATGGCAGAGGCGGAGATTCCGGTATCAATGACAGCAATGCGTACCGGTTCATTCTCGGCAGCCAAAGCTGGTATCGTCAATAACATGATTGTTAGTATTACCGCAAAAAAAAGTCGCAGTTTCATAATACTCACCCTTCCATCAGGAATAAAATCTCCAGGGTATAAAGTCCCTTCGATATTGCCTCTTTTTTTCACTCCAGTAGGCGTAATAGAAAGGCGGGGACACCCCCGCCTCTGATTAAAGACTTACGGATTTTCAACATAGATATACTTGTAGTTCCTGTATTCAGAATATACTATGGAATCTGCATCTGTGCCATCATAGTTAACACTACCAATGATAGTTTTAATTATTTTATCGGAATAATTAGTTCCATTGGTAATAATATATTCCACATCACCGTCATTCTCAGGAGCAGAGTATACCGCATAGTCATGACCATGAGCCTCCAGAGAACCTTTTTTAAGTTTGACAACATACATATAAGCCGAGTTGGCAATAAGCACACCATAGCTCTTACCTCCACTTTTGGCAACTCCACCAAAAGCGATTACTGTAGGTCCGTCAATATAGAAGTAATCTCCACCTGAACCGGCAAAAATGCCGCAGTTATATGAGCTTCCTCCTGCTCCACTGTTGACGGTCAGAGTACCTGAACCTTCAATGACCAGTTCACTTTCTGTCCATATACCAGCAACTCCATATACGTTAGCATTGGTATCGTTAAATGGGTTTTCCACTATACTGGTACCTGTGTTAACAATGGTCAGACCTCTTTTGCAGTAAATTGCACTATTATATGTGGTGCTGTATAAGGTTTTGCTGTAAGTTCCGGATATGGTTGCGTTATTAAGGTGCAGTGTACCCACATTATATATATATCCGACTACATTATAAGTTTTTGTGCTGGGATCAAACTGCACGCTTCCTGAACCATCACCCAGAATATCGTTCATATTCTCTGTAGTTACTCTTATTCCGGCGACATAGAGTTCTACTTCCTCACTAACGTCACCCGTAAAGCCTGTGGCTGCCCAGCAGGCATACAGGGTTTGCTCAGAGGTAAGCTCAACAACTGTATTGCAGGTAACTTTAGTTCCGCCGCTTTTTGCCGTATACCAGCCAAGGAAGAATTGTTCACCATTGGTTGGAACAGGGAGTTCCCCGTATGCATCGCCTTCAAAGACAGCTTTAGAAGTGGTTTCAACCGTACCACCGTTGGCATCAAAGCTTACTGTATAGGTGGATTTATTAGACCAAGTAGCTATAAGAATGATATCTTCCGCAGGTATGGTTGTGAAGGTATAATTCACTCCATTAAGCTGCCAGCCGGCAAAGTTAAATCCTGCTTTAGTTGGCGCTATGGGTGCATTCACTACTGTACCATAATCCTGTGTAATGGCTTCTACTTCACTGCCGCCATCACTGTTAAAGGTAATGGTGTACTGATTGACTGTCCAATCTGCCGTAAAGGTGATATTATTTGCAGGCATGGTCATGCTTTCAGTATAACCGGACCAACCGTTAAAGGTATGTCCTGTTTTTGTAGGATTATTCATAGGACTATCAATAGTTGCACCATATTTAACACTGCCTGTAGTTGCCCCGGTAGTGTCTACACTGCCACCATTGCTATTCCATGTTACATTATAACTATTTCGTTTATAGTATAGCTTTAATACCAGGCTGTCATCTTCTGTGACTGTACCGGACAGAATCGTTCCGATAGCAGTGGAATCAAAGGTAAAACCGGTATAGCCCTTAGCATTTGCGGTTACCGTAGCACCGATGCTGCTGTTCAAATGTTCAGTTTCGTTTGGTATGGAAGGATAGCCTCCGTTGATTTCCTCCTTATAGTGTTCCACGGTGTATGGGATATTGCTGATGACTGTCCACTCGGCAATCAGGGTGATATTTTCAGCAGGCATGGTAGTAAATGTATAATTCACACCATTCAGCTTCCAGCCGGCAAAGGTATGGCCTTCTCTGGTTGGTGCTGTTGGTACTGCGACTTCTGTGCCGTAATCTTGAGTAATGGCTGTTAATCCATTGCCACCATTGCTGTTAAAGGTAATAGTGTACTGATTCACCTTCCACTTAGCCTTCAAAGTGATATCATTTGCAGGCATGGTGGCATTGTTCTCCAGTATCGTGGTCATATTTGCATCTTTATACCATCCAATGAAGGTATAACCGGTACGAGTAGGTGTGTCAGGCAACTCAATAGGCGTGCCGTACTTTACATCACCGTCGGTATATGCTCCTGTCAAAGGATTACCGCCATTTACGTTCCATGACAAGCCAGTGGTATTGCGGTCATAATATATCTCCACAACAGTGCTTCCGTTAGGCAGAATGGTCTTTTGGTCGAAATTCTTTGCTATAAAGCCTGTGTAAGTTCTCGCTACGGCAGAAGTATCCTGTCCTGTGGTGCCGAACATTCCATCGATCTGTTCCAACACATATTCTCCGTTCAGATCTTGTTTATAGTACTTCACTGTGTATGGCGTATTTGTACTTGCCGTCCACTTGGCAGTGAAGGTCAGTGCATTTGCAGGCATTTTATCAGGGATTACTGCGTCCCAGCCAGTAAAGGTATATCCCTCTTTAGTAGGGTTGGAGGGTTTTACTATATCAGATTGGTATGGAACTCTTAACGTAGTGTCATTACTGCCGTTACCATACTTGAAGGTCAAATCATATAAGTTGCGGTCATAGTAAATGGAAACGCGGGTAGAACCATCTGGAGAAATGGTTTGCTGCTTAACGGTTTGTGCAGTGAAGCCGGTAAAGGATTTGGGGACAGCGGCAGTCTGGGTGTCCACCGTACCTTCTTGAGTTATGTTAGTTTCTGCCAATACATACTGCCCGTCCATAGCCTTTTGATAATGTTCCACGGTATAGCTCACATTATTTGGCGTCCATTTGGCATATAGCGTAGTATTGCCCATAGGCATGGTGGAGGCTGTAAAGGCATTGGTAAAAGCTTTATCGGTATACCAACCCGCAAAGGTATAGCCAAGTCTGGTAGGTGCTACTGGCATTTTTTCACTTAGTTTTGTTCCTGCAAGTAAACGTAGCATGGGAACTGCTGAACCGCCATTTGAGTCAAAAGCAATGGTACCAGCATTTGCCTCATTACTCCATTTGAGCTTGATGGTTTTAGTGAGCACTTCAGAGGACTTGGAAAGAGATGCACCCTTCCAGGTGATCTTCATTTCACAACTTTGAGCCAATTCACCTGAAGCAGTGTTTACACTAAGCTGGTTGTTGACAGGATTATATGTGAAGGCCGGGTTGGACAACTCAACCACAAAGTAAGCTTCATCATCTCCGCTTGGTGCTGTATTGCTGTCGAAGTTCCTGGTCTTGTTTTTGAAACCATCCTCTGTGTTGCCGGTCTTAAGATCCATCCAATACATGTCAAAGACAGTTTTGGGGAGGGTGTAAATGTTAACGTTCAAAATAGAGAAGTTAGGGTCATCCTCATAAGCAAAGTCATAGACGTTTTCCCGTTGCCCCGCAGACCATAATGGCCACTCTTTTGTGTAGATGGACGGGGTGTAGGAGTATTTGCCATTGAGGGCCTCAGCAATGAACTTCACATCGAGATAAGCACCAATTTCGATAAGAAGTGCACCAGCATAGCTGCTATTCTTCTGCCACACACCATTTATCTTCCAGTTTTCCAGATGGTAATAGAAGTAACCCCACATTCGGAAGTAGGCTCCTGTTTCAAACTGTAATCCAATGCCGGCCAGCTTTGTGCTGAAGAGACCCACTGTAACCTTTGCTCTGACACCGGCCCTGACGCCAATGGTGCCCATGACATAAAAGTCAAACTGGTAGCCGTTAGTGGACAAGTCGATGGTTTCATTTTCCCCCTTCTTGCTTAAGAGAAGCAGAGTGAAGGAGTGACGCTTAAAGTTCTCGTATTGGAAGGTCATTCCAATAGCCACATTCAAATTGGCAGAAACCACAAAATCCACCTGAAGACCAAAGGCAAGGATATGGAGCGGATCCACTGCACTATGCAGATCCAAAAGCTTCACTGAGATCAGATCCACCCACTCCTCATTGGCATCCTCCATAAACCGTGCGTACTTCTCGGCTAAACCGCCGCTGGCAGTGGCCTCTTCTTCGGGAAGGACTGTCTCGATTTCTTCCATCAATTCCTTGATGGATTTACTTAGACTAAAGATTTTTTTTGTGGCTTCGGCTTCCCTGGCACTTTTTGGCCATGGCATACCCCAAGCTTCTTTTGCCTTGGTCAGCTTGGCAGTAGCTGTGATACCGATGCCAGTGTATGTGCCTATGTCCAAGTGACCGGTCATACGATAGTCGGAAATATAAGGGAAAATCCATTTCCATTTCCAAACAGCACCGCCACTGACACTGAAACCGAAAGTGAACTCCTGCTCGAAGAAAGCAGTTAGCTCAACTTCCATGATGTTATTGTTGCCTTTTTTCTGAATCTTGAAAGTATAGTTTACCGCAACTTCCGCACGTATTCCGGATCCGACGAGTTTCGGATCAAAATGGGAGGTCTTGGGTGAAATACTAACAGAAACCTTTGGCTTCTTACCGTCTTGTTCCTTTTCCATGATGTTGCCCATTAGTGTTAATTCATCTGCACCTAAAGGTGTACCATCTGCATAGGTAATAGTGCAGTCAGACAAGGTCAGACCATCGCCAAAGACTTCCCGGACCTCGTTGGTCTGAAGGGCTATCTCTGCCAGATATTCACCGGCGTCATCAAAGAAGTCGCTCTCCGTAAGCTGGGCTTCCACAATTGTTTGTATCTCATCCTTATGTTCAATAATGGTGTCCTTAAGCTCAGATTCGGTAAGCTGCGATTCGTCATACAAATCCATGGCAGACATGAGCAGATCTTTTTTTGACTCTTTATAGGTGATGGCAGTGGTGCCGTCTTCATTAGCAGTGATTCCTGTAATTTCACCATAGGCTATATCCTGTGCGTTTTCATCTCCAAATTCACCGGTATAAAACGCCAAGAAGTCACCCACATCTATTGTGGTTTCATCACTTAGCCCCACACTTTCATACATGGTGTCAGAAAAGTCCAACTTGCTGTTGTCGATGACCAGCGATGTTCCATTCTCTATCCAACCGGTGGTTCCGTCATCTATATCCACGTCAATAGGCAGCACATCAGGCGTGAAGAGAACGTCTTCAGCTTCTGCACCCACATAGTAATAGGTGCTGCTGTCGATTTGAATAATTTTTACATAGGACACATCACCGTTATTTGTTTTATCGTCGGTTCCTTTTTCAGGCAAACGTTCTGTCGGCTTGGTACCTGAATAAACGGCAACTGTGTCACCTACCAGTATTTCTTCGCTGCCATTGTATGTAAAACTTCCGCTGCCATTATTTGCGGTATAGGTAGTATTACCCTGTTCATCCGTACTGGCCAGATACAGACCTGCATATTCCATCAGACTCAAACCATCTGCGTTATTCAGCTTATCCACTGGAATATACTTGATGCCGTTGCTCAGCTTCAGATTCATGGTTCCATTTTTTTCTATGCTGAAGTTGAAGAAACGTACCTCGGCAATATCAGATCCGCCATTGATTTTTTTATAATCCTCAAAGGCACTTGCACTGTCATCATAAATTACATCATCATTGATCAACTCAATTTGGTAGGTATGGCCGGGAGTAAATCCTCCGCTTTCAGAGGAGATGATCCACACTCCATTGATACCCTCGACCTTGACGGTCTCGATATTTGCCATGTCCTCCGCATCAACAGATCCTTCGGGCGTTTTGTTGGGAGCGGTAATGTTACGGAATTTGAAATCGGTTCCGAGAATTGGTGCACCGTCAGTTTTCTTCACTGATATGGTAAAATTGGGCTCTTGATCCAACACACTGACGAAGTTGGGGATTCCGCCTTCGTCCAAAGCAATGGCATCAGTAAAGTTTGCGTAAAGTGTTATGTCAGCACTTAGCCTATCATTAGCATTTACCGGCTTAGTTTTTTCTGCATCATAATACCAGCCTAAAAATACTTTTCCAGAGGGCTGTATAGGAATTGGAAGGCTACTTAGCAAAGTATCTTTTTGGAATAACTTATCCTGCCTTGTAGAGTCATTCACAAAGGTTACTTTATAATAAGTTGTTTTGCTTTCACCACTTGAAGCACTTGTTTTGCTTTCGCCAACGGAATTATCGTCGGTTGAAGCATCTGGTGTCTCAGGATTCTGCTCGGCATCCGGGTCAATGCTGACCCTGCCGGATGGTATGCCAGGCTCACTGTACCAGGTCTTTACTGCTTTATCAGTACTCATACAAAGAGTGGCGGCCTGTGCACGGTTTGCATTGCCTGAAGGATTAAAGTTCGTGCCGTCACCTGCCAAAAGACCAGTTTTCCAGAGCTTTAAGACCATCTCCCTAGCCCATGGCGATACGGAGTCTAAATCTGCCGGAACAGTTGTGATATTGGTTCCGGTGTCAAAGTCCACATCAAACTTTTCAAAATAGCATACAAAGAACACGGCCATTTGCTCCCGAGTGACGAGGCCATCCGGGTTAAATTTACCATTTCCAACACCGGCAGTAATACCGTGCTTTGACGCCCACGCTACAAAGGGAGCGTAGTAGGCGTCTGCTTTCACATCACTGAAGGTGGACTGTCCCTTGTATGCTGTCTGCTCCACGCCGGCCATTTGACCCAGCACGGTAACAAACATACCGCGAGTCATCGTCCCATTGGGTTCAAAGGTATTTGCAGTAGTGCCGCTGAAGAATCCGTTGATGCGTGAATATTGTACAGCATCATAATACCAGCTGTCATCCTGAACATCCACAAAGGGATTATCGGACTTCATTATCTCCTGAACTGTATTGACCGTTGCATTTATATTATCGGTCGATACAGCCATTGCCTCCGCAGGAAGCATAGTGAACAACATAGTCAGCAGAAGGAAAATAGATATAAAACGTTTTTTCATTTCAACCTTCCTTTCTAGCATTTATTTTTTGTGACGCATCGTAAAGTCCCGTTTTGTAGGTTTTCTTGCGGGTGTCTTAAGCAATGCGGTGATACGCTGTGATTATCACGATCCTTAGTTGTTTATGGGAATCTGAAAGTTTAAATATGAGCCTTTTTGTGGATATGTACTGTATCTATCACTGGAAGAACAAACTAAATAAGATTTTCCTAAAACATCCTTGCTATTTTTATCAATTATGGTTGTCTGGAGGGATATGTAAATACATAATATATGTGTTGTACCGCAAAATTGCCATATTTTTTTACAAACCCGACTTCGTTGACATTATCGCTTTACTCCTGACTCAGTTGTTCCTTCATTATACCGTCCCATCACCCAAACCACTGCCTGCTCCTCCAGATAGTCTCTTTGACGAAAGCCTAAAATCCCTGCAACCATGGATACCGGGAACATTCTTATCTCGCGGTTCAGCTTGGTTACACTGTCATTGTAGATCAGACGACTTGTACGCACCATGTTTTCAAAGGTTTGCACCGCACCCATGGTTTTGATATAGTTTTGGTTTGCCTTCAATTCAGGGTATTGCTCGGTTACCAAAGCGATTCTGCTCAAAGCTTCGGAAATAACTCCTTCCTGTCGCAGTATATCATCCGGTTTGGATTTTACCGTGATCAAACTTCTTCTTGAGTTGATTGTCTCAATCAGAGTTTCACTTTCATGTTCTGCATAGCCAATTGTGGAATCTAACAGAGCTGTCAGGGCATCAAAACGGCTGGACAGTTGTACCCCGATTTGACTCATGGCATTGTTGATATTTTCGTCAAGAACCACCAGCCTTCGCTGTATAGAAATTATCCATACATGCCTTATGCAGTTGTAGGTAATTGATACCAATTCCACAGAAAAAAGTCA
>CAZLZR010000095.1:0-15273 GCA_964564015.1 uncultured Acetivibrio sp. | reverse complement strand
AATAATGTTTTCAAAATATGAGAATAGGAAGTTATTTTTTCGTTATCCCTTAGTGGTGCTCATTGACAAGTTTCTCCATCAATTGAACTATTCTATAGCCGGAATCAGGGGTGGATAATTTTTTTGATTTTTCTTTCATTTCTGCCAGTTTGTATGGATTATCAATAAGCTTACGTATCAGAGTATATACATCTGCGTCTTTGCTTATGCTTTCAGCTGCACCTGTGCTTGTTAAAAAGTGTGAATTACGTTCTTCCTGCCCAGGTATTGGAGACATTATAAAAATTGGAAGCTCTTTTATGAGGGCTTCTGTAATAGTCATACCACCAGGTTTTGTGACTATTATATCAGCTATATCCATCAAAGTGTAAATTTCGTTTGAATAGCCTACCAGATGGATATTCTTTTTATACTGTCCAAGGTAGTTTTCCAATTGCAGCTTAAGCTTTTTATTTTTCCCTGCTACAACTATAGTCTGGATATCTTTTTCACAGTTAAGAAAGGAAAGGAAGGCTTTTCTTATATCTCCAAATCCAAGACTTCCTCCCATTATGAGAACAGTGAATTTGTCTTCAAGGCCATACCTGCACAAAAGCTGCTCTCTTATTTTTCTTTGAAGGAATACTTTTGAGACCGGAATTCCATAAGGATAAACATGATTTTCAGGTGTTCCGCTGTTTACCATTTCCTGTTTTATTTTATCGTGTGCAACTACATAGGCCTCAATGTTGTCATGAAACCAGAATGGATGATTTACATAGTCGGTTAAAATTCCAATTGAGGGCACATTTATTTTCTTTTGTTTCTTCAAATAGGACACAATCTGCAGCGGGAACGGGTGAGTACAAACGATAATTGAAGGACTGAATTCCTCAATGAGTTTGGCAAGTCTGAAAGAAAATAGCTTGCTTAAAGTCCTGCTCAGGCTATTTATATTATCAAATTGTTCAGACATTCTGTAGAGGCTGCCGTAAGCACCGGGGATATTTCTGACAATGGTGAGATACCCGTCAACAAAGAACTTGTGGACTAGAGGATTTATGTATTTAAATGTATCAATTACAAGAGATCTTGATTTTGGATACATTTGATCAACGTATTCTTTTAATGCCTCTGCAGCTCTTAAATGGCCGGCACCCATTGATATTGACAAATATAGAACATCCATTTGCAACCCTCATTAATTATTAACTGTTATCTAGTATTTGGGAGTTATATGAAATTTATACATTAGAAATTTAAGTTTCTTAAAGAATGTAAAAGTAAAAGATGTTACAAGAATTGGATGTAACTTTTTCGTTATCCCTAAGCGAATATTTTTCTGTAAATACACAGAAAATAGAAAAGTAATATAAGTAAAAAGTGGTTTTACTTATATAAACTTTATATGAAAATCTTTTTTTGCTTCTTTAATACAAAATCTAGAAGCAAGGACTTGTTTATATTTTGAAAGGAGGACATTAATTTGAAAACTATAAAAGTGTTGCTAATACTTGTGTTGGTATTTTCTATAGCAATACCTCTACTGTTTAGCGGACAGGTATTTATTACCCCCATAGCGGAGAAACTTACACCGGGTATGGAAAACGATGATGTAATGAAAGTTCAGCAGAGGCTTAAAAATTGGGGATACTACGATGGAAGTATTACCGGCAGTTATGATTTAAAAACTTTCCTTGCGGTAAGGGATTTTCAGAGGACTTATAAGCTGCCGGCAAACGGAATAGTAGAAAAGGATACATTGGAGTCAATGGGACTTACAACCTTTGCACAATCAGGAGCAGCAATGGCCGCAAGTAAGGTGTCTGATGAACAACTTCTGGCACGGGCAATTAATGGAGAGGCGAGAGGAGAACCCTATGAAGGTCAGGTTGCAGTTGGGGCAGTTATTCTGAACAGAACCCGTGATTCAAAGTTCCCTAAGACTATAGCCGGTGTAATATACCAGCCAGGGGCTTTTACGGCTGTTTCGGACGGACAGATAAATGTTGCTATAGATCCAAAGTCGACAGTGGTTAAAGCAGCAAGAGATGCCTTAAATGGATGGGATCCGACCAACGGGTGTGTATATTATTGGAACCCTGCAACTGCAACCAGCAAATGGATATGGTCCAGAAAAATACTAAAAAAAATAGGAAAACATAATTTCGGAATATAGGAGGTGCGTTACTGGTGAGTATAAGAGAAAAACTTTTGGATTTTAAAAGACGTTTATCTGACAGAAAGATGTACAGCATAGTAGTTGTAGTTATTGCTTCAGTTGCAATATGGGGAATTTATCAGTACAAACATGCTGCCAATTTGAGGCAGGAACTGGATAACCAATATAACCGTGCATTTTATGATATGGCAGGATATGTGAACAATGTTGAAGTGTTGCTTATTAAGTCTCTTATAAGTTCTACGCCTAATAAGACTGCGGCAACCATGCAAGAGGCATGGAGGCAGGCAAATATGGCGCAGACAAATCTTGGTCAACTGCCTGTTTCACAGCAGGTTCTTGCCAATACATCAAAATTTCTGACACAGGTCGGTGATCTTGCCTACTCTATAAACAATCAGAACATGGATGGAAAGCAGCTTACAGATGAGCAGTACAAACTTATTGAAAAGCTTCATGGGTATTCGGTTTCACTGGAACAGGGCTTAAACGATCTTCAGACTCAGCTGACTACAGGTAGAATAAAATGGGGTGATCTTGCCAATAAGGGAAGTAAATTATTTCAAAAGACTTCGTCAGAGATGCCAGCAGAGCAGTTTGAGAATATAGATAAGACCTTTCAGGATTATCCTACGCTCATATATGACGGCCCTTTCTCCGATCATATGACATCCACTGAGCCAAAAGGACTTACAGGAGAGAATATAAGTATCGAACAGGCAAAGCAGAAGGTTATCGATTTTTTTGGTAAGGACAAGGTTGAAGCCGTAACAGACGTAGGAAAAGATGATTATGGACAGATTAAAACATATAGTTTCAACGTTACCTTTAAAAATGTTGAAAAGGAACAGAATGCCAATATTGATGTAACCCAGAAGGGTGGCCATATTTTATGGATGCTTTATAACAGAGCTATTCCTTCGGAAAAAATAAATATGGATCAGGCAAAGGAATTAGGTAAAAAATTTCTTGAAGAACATGGCTATAAAAACATGGTAGATACCTATTACCTGAAAGAAGATAATACTGCGGTAATAAACTTCGCCTATAGCCAGAATAATGTAACCATATATCCAGATTTGATAAAGGTGAAGATAGCCCTAGATAATGGTGAGGTTGTAGGTTTTGAGAGCAAGGGATACCTTTCATCCCACAGCGAAAGGAATATTCCGGTACCAAAAATAACCATAGAACAGGCACGTGCTTTGATTACATCAAAGATGAACATTTCAAGTGCCGGGCTTGCAATTGTACCTACCGATTATAAGACAGAAATATTTACTTATGAGTTTAAGGGAAAATTGAATGACAGGGATTTCCTCGTATACATTAATGCCGAAACAGGCAAGGAAGAAAAGATTCTGATGATAATAAACACTCCTAACGGTGTGCTGACAATGTAGGTATTGTTGACAAAATAAGATACAATAGGATTTTTTTACGATAAAATACTTCAACTGTCTGGTAAAATCTATTATAATTGATTATGTGGGGCTTTATGCCCCGTTTTGTTTTATCGTAGCATATTTTGAACCTTAGGGGGATGAAAAATGGAAGAATACAACGAGTTTGCTATGAACCATAATGAGTTTGAAGAAATAAGGAAGGATAATTTTTTAAAGCCCTCAGTACTTCAGGTTGGTTTGCTTTTTTCATTTGTTGTGATTATTTTCCTGTATATTGGAACCAGAGTTCAGTTATGGAGCGTCAATTATGGTGTTTTGATAACTGAATTTGTTCTGATACTTGTTCCACCCATTGCAGTTTTACTGTTTAACAAATATGATGTAAAGAAAGTTTTGAGACTTAATAATCCCGGTATTGGCAATCTGCTTCTTATTTTTGGTATAATTTTGTTTTCCTTGCCTGTGATTGGTGTTCTAAATATAGTAAACTTCTGGATCATTAAAATGATATTTGGGAAATATGAAGTATTTCAGGCACCTATTTCAACGGGATCATGGGGGTTGTTAATAGGAGTCTTTGTCATAGGGGTTTCAGCAGGAATATGTGAAGAACTTCTTTTCAGAGGTTTTATACAAAGAGGTTTTGAAAGGTTTGGTGCGGCAAAGTCAATTCTTATAACAGCTTTTCTTTTTGGATTAATGCATATGGATTTTCAAAGGTTTTTAGGTACATTTGTTTTAGGAGCTTTGCTGGGATTTTTGGTATATAAGAGCAATTCCTTATTCTGTGGCATGTTTGCCCACTTTGCAAACAATTCAATAGCTGTATGTCTGACTTATGTTTCGCTAAAAGCAAACGAGATTTTGAAGCAAAGCGGAATGGAAGGATTGGAAGTCGCTCAGAGCGGGGATATTTTTGCGACCTTTGCTAAAATGCCAAAGGTGGAGCTTATCAGCGTTATAATTGTATATTTAATGCTTTTTGCATTTTCCATAGCATGGCTTTTTATATTGCTTCGTTTCTTTGTGAAAAATAACAGCAAGAGGGAAGTTGTGCCTGAAAAAGAAGAAAAGCCTACGCCCTTTGTGCACTTTTTTGCCTTTATACCTGGACTTGTCTTAATTGGATTTATATATGTTATGGATATTCTAAGAATGAGTGGATTGATTGAGCAATCTTCCATTGAACAGATGATGCGGGCTATTGGACTAGGATAGTTCTATCAGGGAGCCATACCATTTTTCTTAAGCACGCGTATATCCTCTCCGGCGAATTTAAATAGGTCAAAGCTTCCTATTATACGGGAAGCAACCCTTTCGTCGTAGTATTCGCTTAGTTTGCCTACCCCCATATTTGTGGCAATTATGGTTTTGCATGGTCGTGCCAGGTCTTTTTCCTGCCTTGCGTTGAGTATGTTCAGAAGTTCTGCATATCTTGCCGCAGAAGGAGACTCAGTTCCTAAGTCATCAATAATCAGGACTTCAACATCAAACAGACTGTCGTAGTTCGAATCTTCGTAATTTTGCTCCTTGTAATTTCTAAGATTGTGCTCATTAATGACCGTAAACAGGGATGGGGCCGTTTGATATAAAACTGTCCTTCCCCTGTTCAATAATTCGGCAGCTATACAATTTATCATGAAAGTTTTGCCAATACCAGTATGACCGCTGAAAAACAAATTTTTGTTATCCGGTGAATCAATGTTTTCAATAAAACTTATAGCCCTTTCTTTTATTTTTAGTATATTATTTCTGGGTGATATTTTTATGCCAAACTTATTTTCATCGATAAAGTCAGGATAGAAATTTGAATTAAACATTGAGAAATTTTCATACAATGCAATTTTCAAATTTGACTGGTTGTATAGATTGTTTATATATTTTTGTTTATAACAGGTGCATTTCTCCGTCTTACCGGAATTGTTAATATATCCGGTGTCTTTGCACAAAGAACAATTGTATGTAGGGTCAAGATAGTTTGAAGGGTAAGAAAATCTATTAAGCAATAGAGCCTTTTCGCTTTTAAGACTTTCTATTTTTTCACGCAGCTCATCTACTAAAGAGTCCGTTTCAACATTACCTTGAAGAATCTGCTTAGTGTATTTTATACCGGTTTGCTTAATAGCCGTATCAATCTCCTCAATTTTAGGGATCTTGGAATATACCTCTTCTTTCCGCAGCGAAAGCTCGTCATAGGAGTTTTTTTGAAGTTTATCATATTCATTCTGAATTAAAATGTGTATGTTTTTGTACATATTACCCTCCGGAACTTATTACTATGCATTCTCATATAAACTGTCAAGAAAACCTTCTTCGTATTTTCTTTGTTCAAAATTACCTTTCTGAGGTACATTTGAGACTACATTCGGCGTAGCAGCGGTTTTTGCCGCGCTTTTCTTTCTGTTTGCTTCATAAACCAATATTTCTTCTTTAGATTTTAGGCCATTGGTATACCAACTGGTAATAATACTATTTATATAGTTAAAATTCGGATTAGTCTTTGCAGTTGTTTTCCTAAGTGCAAGTTCGATTATTTCAAAACTGTATTTATAGTCCATAACCCACTTTTCCACATAGGCATCTTCATATTCTGTAAGATTTCTTCCCAGCTTAAGTTTCTTAATTATTGACAAACGGACATCTTTGAAATTTTTGTATTCTATAGAATAATTATCCAAATCAAAGGAATTGCGAATATTCCTGCTTTTCCAGCTTTCGGCAACTTTTTCTATGTATGCTTTAACAAGCCCTTTATGGTCAAAACAATGTTGAAATAGCGCTAACATAACGTCTTCATCGAATTTATACCTGTCAAACCAAGCGTCAATATCAGTATACCAGGAAGGCGACATTACGCCCTGGAAAAAGGAGTTGTTTATAGTATATATAATTTCATTTCGCTTCTTATTCCTATCGAAGTTGTTTGCTGCTTCTTCCGGAGACGAAGTTGTTTTCAGCCTGTACATCTTTTTTATTTCTTTTTCTTTTAAATCATGAAGAACAATACCGTCCATCTTCCAGGTAAGTACTCCTAAGTTTTCAAGGTTTGATATGGATTCCTTTATTTTATCTGTATCCATTCCTAAATTTTTGGCAAATTCATCTACCGAAGCGTTTTTTCCGTATTTGCTCAGAAAAAGGCAGTAAACATAGACCTTTAAACTATCTCCACTCATCATAGGCATATACTCGGTAATAAAAATATCCGGAAGCAAAGTATCGGAATAAAGGATCGATTTATAGGATTCAAATAACATAATTACGCTCCCTCTATTGTGTTTTGGGAAAATATTCTTGCATAAACCGTTATCATTATATCATATAACTTTGACATATTGCAGGAAGAATAAACCTCATTTATCGTATTCTTGGGGTATATACTAAATATTAAACAAATTATATCATTGTTTCTATGTATATTGAATCCCCGAAAAGGAGTCTTTATAGAAAATTGTGAGCAAAAATGTTAATAAAAGAAAATATTGTGGTTGATTTTTTTTTAGATCTGTATTATCATATTATATGTTCGCTTTATGGATGCGCTTATAGCTCAATTGGATAGAGTGTCTGACTACGGATCAGAAGGTTAGGGGTTCGACTCCTCTTGGGCGCGCCACAAAAAACATAAAAGATATATGGTGTAAAGCATATATCTTTTATGTTTTTTGTGTATAATCGTATCTTAATACCAGATGTAATCAAAGTAATACTGTCCACTTCTTAAACAAAAAAACTATTTATAATGATAGTTTGCATATAAACAAAATTCATAGAAGGAAAGTATGTTTGTATGGAGATGAAGTTGTATCGGAAATAATTTAATAAATCTATTAAATAAATAGCTATAGTTGCCGATAAGGTATATAGGTCAATGCTCACAAAAAATATTATTGGAACAGTAGGCGATAATATGGATATAGCTACTATTATAGGGATTGTCTTTGGGGTTTTTTGTATATTGTGGTCGATATTAATGGGTGGAAGTCTCTTAACCTTTTGGGACTTCCCATCAGTTGTTATTGTTCTCGGAGGAGGACTTTCCGCCAGTCTCATTTCATATAAGGTGGATGAATTAAAAATAATAATGAAGGTTGTTATCAAAGTTTTTATTGGAAAGGAAGTTTCACCGGCTGGTACTATAAAGAAACTTGTAGAGCTTTCACTAAAAGCCAGACGTGACGGTTTACTATCTCTTGAGGCAGAGCAGGAAAGCATACAGGATGATTTTCTGAAGGCGTCTCTCCAGCTTGTAGTTGACGGGGTGGAACCTGAAATTATTGTAGAATCTATGGATCTGGAAATTGAAAATATGAAATCAAGACATGATAAAGGGTCAGGCCTCTTTAAAACTATGGCTGCTCAGTTCCCTGCATGGGGTATGATAGGTACTCTTATAGGTCTTATCCAACTGCTTAAAGCTCTTAATGACCCATCAAAGATTGGCCCCGCAATGGCCGTAGCGTTAATAACCACCTTTTATGGAAGTATACTTGCAAACTTTATATGTAATCCAATAGCAAACAAATTGTCAATAAAAAGCAAAGAGGAGATACAATCGAAGAAGATGATTATAGAAGGGGTACTGTCAATACAGGCAGGAGAAAACCCAAGGATACTTGAGCATAAGTTGAAAACATTCCTATCGCCAAAACAGAAGATTGAATACGATAAAGAAAACGGAGCAAATAGTGAAGGTACGAGTAATAAAAATTAGGACGGTTGACCTGAACCGGAGCGAGGTGTGTTATGGGTAAGGTAAACAGAAGAAGTCTTCCGGAAGATGAGCCGTCAGAAGGCGCACCGGAGTGGATGACTACATATAGTGATTTGGTGACACTTTTATTAACATTTTTTGTACTGCTTTTTTCTATGGCTTCTGTCGATAGCCAGAAGTTTAAGGAGGTTGCATATTCGTTGCGTTCGGCCTTCCTGAAAACAAGTAATGGCGAGATGTTTTACAATAACAATGGTAAAGACTTAATAAATATATTTGAAGCGAATGTGACAGACGACAGCGATACAAATGAAGTAAATGATAAGGAGAATGGCGGTTCTAATGCCGGACAGGATACCTTGTCAGAGTTCTCAGAAGACGTAGAAGAGCTTATAAAGGAACTTGAAATTGAGGATTATGTTCAGGTTGTGGAAACTAAAACATCAGTTATCCTAAGGATTAACTCTGTCATATTGTTTGATATAGGAAAGGCAGATATAAAGGATTCTGGAAAGGAAGCCCTCAAAAAAGTAGGAGAGCTGATGAAGAAGCTGAATACAGGAATAGCAGTGCAAGGGCACACTGACAATGTACCAATAAAAACTACATTGTTTCCTACTAATTGGGAGTTGTCTACCAAAAGAGCTACAAATGTTGTACTATTTCTTGTGAATGAGTGTTCGTTGGATCCGACTAAGCTTACTGCTACAGGAAATGGTGAGTTTAGGCCTATAGCTCCTAATGATACCGAGGAGAACAGGCAGAAAAACAGAAGGATTGATATAGTAATTAACAAGTAATTCAAGACTAACAAAACGGATATACAACAAGAATAATATTTAAGTGCTGCTTATCCGTTTCTTGGTTAAAGAACATCGGGATTTATAAAATGAAATACTGGGAAATGGTATTAACATAAGTATTGATATATAAAAGGCTTTTGGAGGGATGGAATTCCAACAAAAGCCTTTTTTGCAGTGAATAAACCTATTTAGTTCATATAAAATTAACAATTGATGCTTGTTCACTATACTTGAGTTTGAAGGATGTATGGAGTATAATAAAAGAAAAATGTGAAATGAGGTCAGAAATGAACAATTCAGATATATATAACAAGCCGGTCCATATGACCAGTATAGGTGGACAGGCACTTATTGAAGGTTTGATGATGATGGGGCCTAACAATATTGCAATTGCAGTTAGAAAGCCGGATGGAGAGATTATTGTTGAAAAACGGCCTTTGCCTAAGAGAAGTAAATTCTCGAAACTGCCATTGGTGAGAGGTGTTGTGGGACTTGTAAAACAGATGATTGTCGGTATAAAAGCGTTAATGTTTTCAGCAGAATTTGTTGATCTTGAAGTGGAAGAGGAAGAAGGCAAAGAACCTTCAAAGGTGGATAAGTTTTTTGACAAAATGCTGGGAAAAGTATTCGGGGATAAACTTCAGGATGCCTTGATATACATTTCAGTGGTTATTTCCCTTTTATTTAGTGTGGGGCTTTTTATTCTGCTTCCAAACTTTATTGCCGGATTATTAAAGTTCAACAAAGATACAAATACAGGAGTAATACTGTACAATCTTGTTGAAGGTATAGTCAAAATAATTCTGTTTTTCACTTATATCGTTTTGATTTCAAAGCTTAATGATATAAAAAGAGTTTGGCAGTACCATGGTGCTGAACATAAAACTATCCACTGTTACGAACATGGAGAAGAACTTACTGTAGAAAATATACAGAAGTATTCCACCAAACATCCGCGTTGTGGAACATCTTTCCTGTTTACTGTTATGGTTGTCAGTATTCTGGTGTTTTCTTTTGCCGGATGGTATGATGAGGCTTGGAAAAACATGATAATAAGATTGCTGCTCTTGCCTGTGGTTGCAGGAATATCCTATGAGATTATTAAATTTGCCGGAAAGAGTCAATCAAAATTTGTACAGTTGTTAAACGTTCCCGGAATGATGTTTCAGAAATATACAACTAAAGAACCTGATGATAGTATGGTGGAAGTAGCAATAGAAGCTATGAATAATGTTTTGAATACAACTAAAGAAGGCGAAGACAAATGGTAAGGGATAAAGTGGGGATCTTTAATTTTGATCAAGCCTGAAGCTTTGGAAAGGGAGAATAAAGTGTTATTAAAGGATGCTTTTGTAGAAGGCAGCAGAATGTTGAAGTTATCAGATATTGATGCCCCGGTAGTTACAGCCGGGGCAATATTATGCTTTTATTTAGGCTGTAATAAGGCCTTTTTGTATTCCCACGACGATTACTTATTAACCGAAGCCGAGAGGGATAGTTACTTTGACGCAATAAAAAGGAGAATTGCAGGTGAACCGCTTCAGTATATAACAGGTTCACAGGAATTTATGTCTTTAGATTTTTCGGTATCACCGGATGTATTGATACCAAGGCAGGATACTGAGATTCTTGTGGAGGCGGTAATTCGAGCTGCAAAAGATAAAAAAAGTGTTACCATTCTCGATGTTGGCACCGGTTCGGGTTGTATTGCAATAAGTCTTGCTTACTTTATTAAAAACAGCAAGGTTACAGCTGTGGATATTTCAAGAGGCGCTCTTAGTGTGGCAAGGAATAATGCTGTGAAATGTGGGGTTGAGGACAGAATAACCTTCATTGAAAGTAATCTATTTAGCAATATTCCACCGTTAAATTTCGATATAATTGTTTCAAATCCGCCATATATACCAGCTCAGGATATTGAATCCCTTGAAAGGCAAGTTAAGGATTTTGAGCCAAGATCTGCTCTTGATGGAGGTAAAGACGGATTGAATTTTTACAGAAGAATAACAAAAGACTCGGTTTCTTTCCTGAACATTGATGGACTACTTGCCTTTGAGGTGGGAATTAATCAGTCCAGGGACGTTGTGGAAATCATGAAGGAAAGCTTTAAAGAAATTAAGATAGAGAAAGATCTGGCCGGAATCGAACGTGTAGTCATGGGGCTTCTTTCCAGATAGTTAGAACTCCTGATGAATGAAGACTCTTTATAAATATCATTATTATAGGTCCTATAAAAAGGCCGCTTACACCGAATATCATAAGGCCTAAGTACATTGAAACAAGTGTCACTAAAGGATGCAGACCTGTTTGATGGGAGACTATTTTAGGTTCAATTATCTGCCTCACAATAATTGCAATAAGGTATATGCTTGAAAGTCCTAATCCAGTTCTGATATTGCCTGTAATAAAACTCCATAATATCCAGGGTACCATTACAATTCCGGAGCCGAGGATTGGAATACCATCAGCTAGTGCGGTTATTAAGCCCATTAAAACTGCATATTCCGTATCTATGATAATAAATCCGATAGTTGATATGACAAAGGTAACAGTCATAATTATTAGTTGTGCCCTAAAATAACCGAAGATTGAGGATAGGGTTCCCTTTTTTATATTATAAAAGCTTTTTTGAGATTTGTTTGGTATTTGCCTGTAAATAAAGTTCCTTATATTTGTTCTGTCACTGCTTATAAAATAAGAAGACAACAGAGTGACTGTAACAAAAATTCCTAGTCTTGGCAGTGAGGTTATACTATTAAGTATTGAGGAGGCAATGGCTGCTATTAAGCCTTCTATTTTTGGTAGGAAAACCAGAAGGTTTTCTTTGAAACTGCCCTGAACCTGATAGGGCAGACTGTTGTAAAAGGTGTTTATCCTTGAATAGTAGCCCGTTATGATATATGATATTTGGTCCATATAGACAGGAAGGTTACTGCGTAATTTATTTAACTCGCCATAGATCTTAAACAACATTAATACGCCAAAAGCAGTAATAATGCTTACACTAAACAGCAGTGAGATTATGCAGGCTGTTTTCCTGTTTATTCTTACTTTCGATTCAAGGAGGCAGACCATTGGTTCATTGATGGCAGATATAACAAAAGCCAGAAGAAAAGGTGCGAGGAAAGCTATTACATATTTTATTCCGATATATGCACCAAAAACCAAACCTATAATAATTGAAACACTTGCCAGTTGTTTTCCATATCTTTGTAAAGTAGAATTCATTGTTGCTTCACCTTTCGAACGTTTGTTAACATTACAAATTTAAAACTTTCATAATGAGAGAAATGTACTACTTGTGTAATCTGTACCACAAAAATTCAGGTTATAGTTGCTAATTGTCTGGTTCTTTATTAGTATATGTTGAGTATTTTGTATAAAAAACCAAATTAATAGTAGTAAAATATATTTTCTGATACTATTTTGTTTAAGTTGAAGGTGCCTCATGGTAGGCGAAAAAATATTTTTCTCTTTATAAATAAATGAGATGTTTGTTTTAGTCTGTAAGCAATAGCATTAATGTTAAAAATGTACATCCTATGATTTTTGCTAATCAGCATTGGTCTTGCTAAAAGATTCCTACAGAAAGGAATAAGGATTATTCATTTGACTTGAGCCTGTATTATAATTATAATTATTAGTGTCTATAAATTTACAATACCTCAAATAAGAGTGTTTTCTTTACAAAGGTGTAAAGCATAAATTTGTCTGAATCTGAGTTCTAATTTTTCAAGTGTTCTTTGCTCTAAGGGGCTTTAAAAGACCAATATACATTTTTTGGACTTGGTGTCAAAATAGGGAAAGATGGCTGGTTTTAAAGATTCTATAATGTTTCATTATTTAAGTGCATGTATTAATATAAATAAAAGAGGTTAAAAATTAATTTCAGTGTAATTAATAAAGATAAAATGGGGTTGGGTGTATGTTGTTAAAAAGGATGTTTAAAGGTGGAGCAGCAGTTCCACATCTTAAAAGAACTGAAAACTGTGAAACAATAAAAATGACAGTCCCTGAAAAGGTGATCATACCGATGCTTCAGCATATAGGTACACCCTGTGAGCCATATGTAAAAAAAGGCGATGAAGTTAAGGTGGGGCAGGTAATTGGAAATACCGATAAGTTTGTTTCTGCACCTGTTCATTCAAGTGTTTCAGGTATAGTTACCGATGTTTCGCCAAAGCTCTATGCAGGGGGTGTTTATATTACATCAGTTGAAATTAAAACTGATGGTATGCAGGAACTTGACAAAAATATAAAGCCTCCGAAGTATTCAGGCAGTGATGAGTTTATAGGAGCTATCAGAAAATCCGGACTTGTTGGTCTGGGGGGAGCTGGTTTTCCCGCACATATCAAATTGTCACCTCCACAGGGGAAAAAAATCGATACCTTGATAATTAATGCAGCAGAGTGTGAGCCGTATATAACTTCAGACTACAGAGAGATAATTGAAAACTCCTGGAATGTCATGGATGGAATAAACATCGTAATGGAAGCATTAAAAATAAAAAATGTCATTATAGGAATTGAGGATAATAAACCGGAAGCAATAAAAGAGATGGAACATGTGGCATCTAAAAGCGATAAAATTAATGTGGTAGAACTAAAATCCCGTTATCCCCAGGGTGCTGAAAAAATGCTCATTTATGCAACCACAGGCAGAAAGGTTCCGCCAGGGAAGCTTCCTTCTGATGTTGGTGTAATTGTAATGAACGTTAACAGTGTTTCGTTTATATCGGAGTATATAAAGACAGGAATGCCCCTTATTAAAAAGAGAGTTACTATTGATGGATCGGCGGTAAACAATCCTTCCAATCTGGAAGTTCTGATTGGGACTTCGTTGATTGATGTGTTTGAATTTAGCGGCGGGTTTAAAACTTCCCCCTTGAAGGTTCTGATGGGCGGACCGATGATGGGAATAGCTCAATTTTCGCTGCAGACTTCAGTACTCAAGCATACAAATGCTCTTCTGGCATTTGCTGAAAAGGATGCGACACTTCCAAATGCAGGTTCTTGCATAAGGTGTGGCAGATGTGTAAAGGCATGTCCGATGAATTTATTACCGCTATATCTGAATAATAACTCATTGAAGGAAAATATTGAAGAACTCAGGAAGTATCATGTAAATGATTGTATAGAATGCGGAAGTTGTTCCTATGTTTGCCCGGCAAAGATTCATCTCGTTCAGTCAATCAGGCTTGGTAAGGCACAGGTAAGACAGGCAGCTGCAAAAGGGGGGAAATAATATGGAAAACAATTTTGTGGTGTCGTCTTCACCTCACATCAGGGATAATGCAAGTACACGGAGAATAATGCTCGATGTTATAATAGCACTGCTGCCTGCAACGGCTTTTGGTATATATTCCTTTGGGTACCGTGCCGCACTTGTTATACTGGTTACAATTTTATCCTGTGTATTTTCGGAGTATTTATCAAGAAAAGTTTTGAAAAAAGAATCAACCATAACCGATTTAAGTGCCGTAGTAACAGGTTTGTTGCTGGCGTTAAACCTGCCGTCTACAATTCCTCTTTGGATGGCAGCAGTTGGCGGTGTAGTTGCTATTGTAATAGTAAAGCAACTGTTTGGTGGTTTGGGACAGAATTTTATGAATCCTGCGCTGATAGCAAGGGTGTTTTTACTTAATGCATTTGTCAAGCATATGACCACATTTGTCAATCCAGGTGTAGATACAGTTTCAGGTGCTACGCCGCTGTATGGAATAAAGGAATATGTTAAAGGGAATAAAGCAAATTTAGCTGGATACTGGGATCTGTTTATTGGAAATATACCCGGTTGTATTGGTGAAATCTCTGTGGCAGCTTTGTTGATAGGAGCAGCGTATCTATTAATAAGAGGAGTGATAGGTTTTGAAATACCTATTACCTATATTGGAAGTGTTGCACTACTGACTTGGTTTTTGGGGGGAGAGACTTTGTTTGCGGGTGACTGGCTTTATCATATTTTATCCGGTGGCCTGATGATAGGTGCGTTTTTTATGGCAACTGATTATACAACATCCCCAGTTACCTTTAAGGGACGTGTAATTATGGGGATTGGCTGTGGAGTTCTGACAGCAGTTATACGTCTTTATACAGGGTATCCTGAAGGTGTGTCTTTTGCAATATTACTTATGAACTCAAGTTTCCCACTTCAGAAAGTGAACTGAACCTTGAAAAACAATATTTTGA
>CAZLZR010000094.1:0-15372 GCA_964564015.1 uncultured Acetivibrio sp. | reverse complement strand
AGCAGAGGACTGAAAATCCTCGTGTCGCTGGTTCGATTCCGGCTCTGGGCACCAATTAAATATGGGAGGGTTCCCGAGTGGCCAAAGGGGGCAGACTGTAAATCTGTTGTCTCTGACTTCGATGGTTCGAATCCATCTCCTCCCACCAAAAAGGGTTGTTTCATTAATGGTTATATTAATCAAAGGTGTACAGCCCTTTTATTATTGTATAATTAACTTGCTAAGAATTGTTTGCATAATAAAGTAATTTATACTATAATTTGTTGAGTTATATTTATATATTGATGGTGATGGAGTTCGCCGAAACTGCTTAAAAGCTGATGACTCCTACTTGTAACAGTTTATCTTGTGCTTGTAGGAGTTTTGTTTTAATGATTTTATTATAGAGTTATTTAGGTATTATCAATTAGTAAAAGGCAGGTATTGTAATGATAACAAGTTTAGCAATGATGCTGATACTAGGATTGGGAGCAAATGCCCTGTTCACAAAAATGAAGCTTCCGGGATTACTTGGGATGCTTATTCTTGGAGTTGTTATAGGGCCATATGGGTTAAACTGGCTGGATGCTGATACGCTTAGGTTATCTGGTGACCTAAGAAAGATAGCGTTGATTATTATTCTACTCAGAGCAGGTTTGGGCATAAGCAGAGATGATTTGAACAGGGTGGGAGCCACAGCCATAAAACTTAGCTTTATTCCCGGAATTTTTGAGGGCTTTACAATTGCATTTATATCTGTAAAGTTATTGGGATTTAGTTTTATTGAAGGAGGAATCCTTGGCTTCGTTATTGCAGCTGTCTCTCCGGCAGTAGTTGTACCGCAAATGCTCTACTACCTTGAAAATGGAATTGGAACAAATAAAGGCATACCAACGCTCATTCTTGCAGGAGCATCTATAGATGATGTATTTGCAATTACACTTTTTTCAACTTTTCTTGGTTTGTATGGTGGAGCCCATGTCAATATTGGGATACAGATTTTGAACATTCCGATTTCTATTCTATTGGGAATAGTCTCAGGTATTATAATAGGTTTTGTGATGGTGAAATTATTTAAAACCTATCATATCAGAGATACAAAAAAGGTTTTGTTAATACTTGGTTCTGCAATTTTTTTAACAGTGATCGAAGGTGCTCTGAAAAACAAGTTGGAAATTGCCGGACTTCTGGGTGTTATGACCATAGGTTTTATTATTCTTGAAAGGAAGCCGGAAGTTGCAAAGCGACTGGCAGCTAAATTCAATAAGATATGGATTTTTGCAGAAATATTGCTCTTTGTACTGGTAGGTGCACAAGTAAACATAAATGTGGCTATGAATGCAGGATTGGTAGGACTATTGGTTATTTTCATCGGATTGCTTGGCCGAAGTGTTGGAGTTGTGGTTTCAACTTTAGGAACAAAACTAAACTGGAAAGAAAGGGTTTTCTGCATTATTTCATATATTCCAAAGGCAACAGTTCAAGCTGCAATGGGTGCCATTCCTCTCGGGCTGGGTATCCCATCAGGGGAGGTTATTTTGGCTATAGCAGTGCTGTCAATATTAGTGACGGCTCCACTGGGGGCAATAGGGATCAAGTTGTCTGCAAAAAGACTGCTTTTCGTTGAAACATAATTCTTGTAGTCCCTTTACTGGAAAAGTTATAACAATAAACCGGTACAAAACAAACCAAATTACGCCGTTAACTGGTTTGAGTGTCAAATGACATAATGCTCAGGACTTACTAATTACGTCACTTGACACTCAAACAACAGATAGCTATTCAAAATCAATTATCCGTATTATTTTCTTCCGATAATTTTATCTGTTTTCTCTTCTGAGAAATTTTTTGTCCTCTTAACAATGTATAATGGTCTGCCTTTTGCTTCATCATAAATCCTTCCGATATATTCCCCGATGATACCAAGGATCATCAATGTAATTCCGTTAAAGAACAGGTTAACAGCAAGCGTAGATGCCCAACCTGCTTGTGTGATCTTTGTGGGCATAAACAGCTTTGTAAAAAGCACTACAACAAGATAAACAAAGCTTACAAAGGATAAAGTCATACCTGCATAGGAAGCAAGCTTTAGTGGCTTATATGAAAAGGACGTTATTGCATCGGCAGCAAATTTTATCATCTTTTTCAAAGGATACTTTGTTTCTCCTGCAAAACGTTTGTCCCTGTTAAACTCCAAACCATACTGTTTAAAGCCCAGCCAGCTAATAATACCTCTGATATACCTATTTCGTTCATTAACGAGTTTTAAAGCTTCACAGACCTTTCTGTCAATCAATCTGAAGTCGCCGGTATCAACCGGAATATCAACATCTGTCATGCTTCTTAAGAAGCGGTAGAATACTTTTGCAGTAAACTTTTTAAAGAAAGTTTCTCCTTTTCTGCTAGCCCTCTTTCCATATACAACGTCATAACCTTCTCGCCATTTTTCAATCATTTTTGGAATTAATTCAGGGGGATCCTGAAGATCAGCATCAATTACTACAACGGAGTCTCCTTCTGAAAAATCCATTCCGGCAGTAATTGCTGTCTGGTGCCCAAAATTTCTTGCAAAATCGATAAATTTTATTGTGGCATCCTTATTACAAATTTCATACACCATTTGGGCTGTTTTATCTCTGCTTCCATCATTTACAAAGACTATTTCATAGGGTTCATTTATCGAGTCCATAACTTTTTTGAGTCTCTTATAGGTTTCAAGAAGAACTTCCTCCTCATTATAAAGCGGAACTACAACGGAACATACTATTTTTTCAGACATAAAAACTATTCCTCCTAAGTCTTATTTAAAAATACCAGGTGCCAAACCATTTTAAATTACCCATGTATTCAACAGGGACTTCAAGTCCTGATAGTCCAGGATAGTAAAGGACAAAAAGAGCTAGTACCAGTCCAAGATAAACATAGGCAATAAACTTTCCTTTAGGATATTTATCGACAAAAAGCTTGATAATATAAACTATTGATAGTATTAGAAACGGTACAATGGAGAAGTAGTGATAGATAAACACGACTCTTGTGATAAATATCCAGGGTATATACTGAAATACCATTGCTGTAATTACAACAAGCAGTTTCCTGTCGTATTTGTATATTCCCCTAAACAATATAAAAATACAAGTCATCAACAAAATCAACATTGCAAGACGAGTACTCAATTGCTTATAATAATCCAGATTTTTCTCAGCACCATAGAAAATCATTACAGTAGCTATAAAACCTATATAAGAAGCAGCAGAGGAAATCAACTGCTTTTTATCAAATTTTGATGGAAGGAGTGAAAGGAGTAATAGCAATGCACATGCAACCATCCACCATATTTCCAGCCTTCCAAATTTAGTAATTGACGTGGTCAAAAAGTCTGGGAGAGCTGTAAATGCAAAAGCCATAACCGAAGCAATAAAGATTGGCACATAGATTTTCTTTACCTTTGAAAGCGCCAAGGTGGTTATTATGACAAACACCAGAATACCAGTCCACCAAATAGCAGGATTACCCATGGTGAAGATTTTTGAAGCCATATTTGGTTCCAAATCACTGCCGAAATAGAAGGCCATGGGTTTAAACATGATAGGCCACTCCCACCATGAGGATTGATAAGGGTGAGTATCTGTAAGGTCTGAGTGATAACTGAGCATGCTCTGCGAGTTCTTAAAAAAGAGATTTAGCCCGTGACCTTCACCGGGAACCTGCATCCAGGGAATGTATGACAGTATATATATTAATAAGGGCAATAAGGCAAATGCGAAGACACAGTACGCAAAGGTAAAACCGATGTGTTGAGGGAAGAACCTGTGTACCCAGGAACCTTTTGGAGGATCTTTTTTTATTAGCTTTTTATAATCATTGTATTCGCTTACCTTGGTAACGAAGAATAAAAGTGCAAGCCCTGCGGCACCATAAAAAGCTATCCATTTGCTTGCGGCACCCAGACCTAAAAACAGACCACTGAGGAATAGTGGTTTTAACGATGCTCTAAACCCTAAAACATATGACTTGTTAACAAAGTAGTCATACATATAATAGTACATAAGGATAATAAAGAGTGTAGAATAACTGTCTATGGTAGCAATCCTCGTCTGGCTGAAATGCATAAAGTCAAACATAATGAGGAAAGCTGAGCAAAATGCATAGAATCTCTTTCCAAAAATTTTTTTACCAAACGCATACATCACAGGTATCATAGCTACACCAAACAATGTCCCCATTATTCTCCATCCGAAAGGTACCATTCCAAAAATAAGTATACCAAGTGAAATAATAACCTTTCCCAGGGGAGGATGGGTTGTCTCGAAGGGTTCTATCTTGTTTATGTGTTCGTAAGCAGTACGTGCATGATAAACTTCATCAAAATACATGCTGTTTTTATATGAAGGTTTGAATACGACAATATCCTGTTCGTCAAAAAGATTTTCCACATCTCCTGAACTTTTTTCATTTACATTTTTTTCAACTAAAGTAATACCCGTAAGCGGCTTTGTAGTTCCATATTCAAAGACACCTATCTCATTAAGTGTTCCACCGGGGTCGTCAACTATAAACTTAAGTTTTCTAGTTTGGACGGGGGCAGTATCAATGTATTTCCATACAAAAATGTCATCTTTCTGAAAAGAAGTCAGGTGTGCATAACCGCTATCTCCATCCAGGTACTCTATTCTGTACTTTCCTGAGATATCACCATTATTGCCAAGTCCAAGATTGAAATAGATTCTCGAAAGGGTAATTTCCTTGCCAAGATCAATTGTAAAGCTTTCACCAGCCTCTGATGGCGTCCATGATGTAGTTGGTACATTTAAATCCCCAAGATTGAAAAGAGCAACCAGAAGGTATATAAGAGACATTGAAGCCATTATAATATAGTCTGTCCTATCAAATCTTACCTTTCTTACCTGAGATTTTGAAGGAAGATTGCTTTCCACAGGTGATTGGTGTTTAGTTTTTATTTTTTGTGAAGCTACAACTCTTAAATTTTTAGCCTTGAATGTAGTATATAGTACAGAAAATATAATTCCAGCCATTATAACAATAAATCCGATAAGAAAAGGATTTATTACGCTATTGCCAGACTGGTTATTCTGTGAATTCCAGTTTGGATCCATATTCACAGAAGTCTTTCCCGGAGGCAGATTATCCAGTTCAACAACTTCAACACTGTCGAACCAAGCTTTACCTGTGTTGGTACTGCCATAACCTCCTATCCCCAAAGTAAGGGTAAAACTTTGCTGGTCAGGGCTTGTCTTACCATAGAGTTCAATATATTCCCAATAATTGCTTGACCCCTTAATATCCTTCGAGGAATCTGTGGAATTTTCAATTGAAAGATTAGCTCCTTTTTGCTGGGAGCCAACATTTTCTGTTTTTACCCAACAGGACATTCTATAATAAGTATTTGCTTTAACAGCTATAGTCTGTTTGTACCTTGAATCGTTTGCTGAGTTATTCACAATCAAAGCACTCTTTGAACCGTTGTGAACTTCGCTTTCATCAAGTGAAAATAGTGTAACACCTTCATTTTTGTCCCAACAATCAGAGGTCCAGGAATATTCTGTATCTAAGCTTCCTGCTTCAAATCCAGAATTCGTTACAAGGTTTTCACCCTGAGCAAAGGAGTTGAGTGGCAATGCAAACTGTATTAGTAGCAATATTAACAAGTAAAAACCGGACAGCTTTTTTGACACGCTTAAAGCACCCCCAAAAAATTATATAATTAATATATTCTTAAAATTCAATCTATTTTGCCAGCGTTCATAATTGTATTTTCAGATTAAGCTGCATCTGAAGCCGACTTAAAATCAAAGAGTATTGTCTTTTTTCTTATAACCGTCTGAACCGATACTATGCATAGTATTAATAATAACAGTACATTAGCAAGCGATCCGATGAAAAGTACTGTGTCTTCAGCAGGTATATAAGGTGATTCGGTTAAAAACATCCTGACAAGTACATCATAAGTATTGACAAATACTGTGGCACTGAATCCTCCAAAAAGAATAAGATAACCAATATCCTTGTAATAGATATATGCCAGTAATGCAAAGGCTATAGCAGGGAAAAGGTATCTTTCGTGCATCCTTGAGGATAGAACAAACACACCGGTCATTTGAATCAATGCGGCAATAGGAGCAATGTTAAGAGATGACTGTTTGTTTTTGATAAAGTTTGCAAAATACAAAAATCCTGTGAAAAGGGAAGTTAATACGATAAATAACATACCCCATTTATAATAACTGAATATGAAGAGTATATTGTCATCCATTTTTGCATTTGCACCTAATAAGCTAAATAAGTTGTATGCGTTCATTGAGGCATATTTATATCCGTCCGCAGTATTTATATATAAGTCTATCAGCCACGTAGGAGCTCTTCCGGCAGAAAAGGGAATAATAACTATAGCAGTAGTTATAACCGCATACAATATTGAAAGTCCAATGTTCTTGAAGTTCTTTGTTTTTAAGAAATCAATTATAAGTTCATAACCGATAACCGGAAGGAATATTATTCCCTGTGGTTTCATTAATACTCCGATTGTAAAAATTATTGTTGCAAAACTAAGTTTACCGGAATCAATAAGTAATAGTCCAAATAAGAGTAATAATGTAAAGAAAGAGTCAACTTGTCCCCATAGTGTTGAATTTACGAAAACGACAGGGTTAAATAAATAAAGTACGGACAGTATAAAACTTACAGTAGGATTAAAGCGTTTGACGGCAATTTTGTAAAAAAGGTAAGACGTCGCAACATCAGCTATTATGGATGGTAATTTAACCAATAAAATATTTGGTGATTGTCCAAATATTGATCGAATAAAGTTTGAAATATGACCTACGGCAGAAAGAATAAGTATATAAAAAGGTGGATAATCACAGAACATTCCACTTGTATAGAACGTTGAAATCCCGTTGACGCTTGCAGCTTTTGCAGACCAAGCCGTGAAACAGCCTATATCTACACTGAACCCTTCTATAATAGGAGCAGCTATCAATCTTACCACCAATCCTAAGCCTAGGAAAATAAGAAGAAGGATTTTTTCGCGTCCTGGCTTGATTCTTATAATGTTTTTCTTTGCCAGTAAAATCAGCAATACAGCGACAATAAAAAACACTATGGAATAGGGGGTCATAAATGATATATTTTTAGATGAAGGAATATTAATCACTTCTTTGGGTTTTTCTTCAACGTAAAACTTTGCAACAATTACATCAGACGGCAAACGGTCGACTTTTTCTATAACTACATCATCAAACCAGGCTTTTCCGGTATTTGTATTGCTGTAGCCCCCCAGTCCTATTGTTACAACCAGCTCATTTTGATCTTTCTTTGTTGAACCGTACAGTTCAACATATTGCCAATCACTGGTTCCTCTTATATCGTTTGAGGTATCGATGATACCGTCAACAGAAATATTGGCTCCTTTGAAGTCAGAACCGACATTTTCTGTTTTAACCCAACAGGATAATTTGTAGTAAGAATTGCCTTTTACTTTTATCTTCTGTTTGTATCTTGAGTCATTAGCTGAGTTGTTTATGATACATGCACTTGTTGAACCTGAACGGAAAACTTTGGTGTCGACTACAAAATCTGTAACTCCATTACCGTTATCATAAGCTCCTTTTTCCCATTTATCTAGAGAACCTTGCTCAAAACCTGGGTTTTGAGCAAGGTTGGCGTTATCTGCAAAAACAGTAATACTTGTAAGTAATGCAAACATTACAATTACAAGGGATAATAGCTTTTTCATATTTAACCTCCGGCAAATACCAAATTGATAATATTTTTCAGTTTTCAGTATCTGAATCATCAGATTTCTGCAAGTCGCTATCAGTGCTTTGTTGTACAGCTTCATCCTGATTCTTGTCAGGTGTATTTTCTTTTTTGTCAGAATCGGGGGAATTGTCCGGAGTGTCACTTTCATTTGAAGAAGATTTAAATGTACTATAAGTTGCCGCCGTAACAATCAAAATAGCAACAGCAAGCACTATCCACACTATTTTACTCGGTTCGCTTTTCTTTTCAGTTCCGGAAGTTGAATTGTCAGCTTTTGGTTGCTCTATAGTTGCAACAATAGATCCGTCGGGTATACTGTTGACTTCTTCAACAGTTACATCATCAAAGGATGCTTTTCCTGTGCTCATAGCACCATATCCTCCAACCCCGACAGTAACTTTAAAACTGTCAATGCCATCGCCGGTTGCTACATACAATTCAACATACTCCCATTTGCCATTTGTGTTTCTCAATGTATTTGAGGCTGCTACCTGTCCTTCAACAGATAAAATCGCGCCATTACCAGTATCACCAATATTTTCAGCTCTTATATAGCATGAGAGTTTGTATTTTTTGTTTGGTTGAGCAGATATAACCTGAATGCATCTTGAATCATTTTCTACATTATTTACTATTGTAACGCATTTATTGCCGGAATTGGCTCCTTCAGCTTCAATTTTAAATTCTGCCGCACCGTCATCTTTCACAAAGGAATGGTACATCCAATTAGTTGGAACCCCACCCTGTTCTTCTTCAAACGAACCGTTTTGTATGAGATTTCCTTCTGCAAAAATATTAGTTGACAGTGACATGGTAATAAGCGTAACAAAGAAGAAAATCTTCATTTTCTTAAACATTTTGAATACCTCCTGAAAATTTATAATATTTATTATATTTCAACACTTTTGGCTAAAAACCTTTAATAAGTGTGTTGAAAATATTGTCCTGATGCTTTTTGTATAATAAATTCCCAAATTATGTTATTCTTAATACACTGCCTTTGTTCTGATTCTTATACACTATTTACAATAAATTCTGTTATGCGGTAACAGTGCTTTTTAACATAGTTCATTTATAGAAATGAATTAAGTTAAAAATGTGAATCCTATGATTTTTGTTAATCAGCGTTAGTATTCAAGTACGGTAAATCTCTTAAATTCTATCACATTTTTTGGCTGCTTTACGCCTGTGAGGTTATTAATTTGGAAATTTTCCACAATATAGTATGAATTATCAGCTGCCTCGATACTTCTATCTATAGTAATAAACTTATAGTTTCCGAAGGATGAAACCGGTCTGAATTCAGTATATGGATTTGAGTAGTTCACAGTGCGATAAAACTCATTAGGATCGTATTTTGTATAAAACAGTACCAGAGTGAATGCGCCATTAAAATCGGTAACGTATACATCCCTGTTATCCGTATTATTATCAACAACATATTGGAGTGCGTCGTCAAAGGATTCATGGAAGACCTGGTTTATTTCGTTCGGATACTCGGTAAAATAGTAATTGGCAAATGCAGAGAAGTTAGTCATGTATAAAGCTGCTATTATTGTTAATGCTCCCAATTTAGCAAGATTAATTCCATATTTTTGAGCTTTTGTACTTGCTGATTTGAGTAGGAATTTTACGAGAAGAGTTACTAAAATAGTACATATATATATTCCGTAGGCACAAAGGTACATCATAGGTATGAAGATAATGTTGATTCTGTTTGTATTTGTGTTGTTTATAACTCCAAGAATAAAGCTTAATATAAACCATACTGAAAATACAAAATCAGGTTGCATCTTTTTCTCTTTAAAGGATTTTGCTGTTCCCAGTAAGGAAGCAATAAAGCCTATGAGAAAGAAGATGTTGCTTATTCTGTATATTGTTCCGAATTTGTCAATTACGTTATAGATATATCCCTTTTGATTGAAAACAGTATCATGGAATACAGCATAATTTTCTTTCAAGGTATTCCAAAGGTTAGAATTACCACCTCCCAGAAAAACTACCTGATTATAACGATAACCTGCTTCCACAAGCTTTGGAACAGTTATGGGACCAAGCTTAACCTGCGGCGATGACGGTGAAATTATATTGATGTAAATAAATATAACAATTGGAACAGCGACAACTACAAAACATACAAACGCTTTCAGATAATTCTTGAACCATGTGATTTTACTCTTGGCAAAGTATGCCTCATAAAGTGCTAAAATGAGAAGTAGCAACGGAATAACAAAATAGGCGGTTCCGTATGCATATAAGCTCAGAGACATAACTGCAGCAAACGGAATAATATACTTCGTATTTTTGAGGTAACAGGAATAAAAAAATACTCCAATCAAAACAATGGCAGGGAAAATGTTTTCTAAAAGTCCCCACCTGGCTATCATTATATGCCATGGTGAAATTGCCATTATAAAGGTTGCAAGCAGTGCCAAGTCAAAATTTTTCAATTTCTTAACTGTAAAGAATATAACTATAAGACTTAATATACAAAATATCAGATTTCCGAGGATGGCTGTCGTTTCATTCAGTCCGAATATTTTTATCAAAGGCATGACAAGGTATGCATAAAGTGTGTTCATCCCACTTCCCCATGATACGAAATGTACGGGAAAACTCATTCCATTGCTGTCTACACCATAATTTGCAAGTGCGTAGGCCTCGTAATTGCCATAAGCTTCATCCTGATTCAGACCTGCAGGAACGCCCGCGATGTTGTATACACGAACGGCAATTCCTATTGCGAGGATAATGAGAAGCAAGATGTAACGGTAGTCTATGTGGATATTAAATAGCTTGAACTTGCCAAAACCGATCGATTCAAATTCATTGCTGTAATTGTTTAGCTTTGAAATTAAGCTTCCATTATTATCCTGATTTGTGACAGCTGTTTTTATAGTCCCTCCACTACGTTCTTTTTTCACTGAAGTTAGTAAAATAAGTGCCACCATTGTGAAGGCAACGATGCAAACAATCAATATTAGGTCCATCATCACAAAATTCCTCCTGAGCATTTAAAAATCAATTCAATTCAAATCATAAATAAAGTAATTCTTTGTCCTTCTGCAGAATCGTAATATTATATGGGCTAACAAAAAATAGACGCTATATCGGATAATGGTTAATATTATGTAGAAGTACAAAATACCTTGCAATAAGCGCCATATACTAATATATTGTAGCAAAAATAATTATAATAAGCAATTTTATTTTTAATTATTTTGCAGAGTTTAACATATTTCGTTGTAAGATTTAAGAATTTAAGAGCATATAACATTTGTTTTCTATCAGGTATATTAAGTTGTTTCAGGAATAAAAAGACGGTTGGTTTATAGAGTTTTTTATAGAAAATTGAGGACTAAAGTACCAATTATGAATTTTTTGCAGTATGGAATAGCGTATAGAGTAAATAAATAGTTTGTTTCACATTTTTTTGAAAGGTCAATTATTTTACTCAAACTGCATGTTACATGTTGCTATGGAGAAAAACTGTGTTATAATAAAAAGAGCAAAAATGCAAGATTGTGATTAGGAGGCTGCAAAATGAAGTTTACAAAAATGCATGGGCTTGGAAATGACTATATATATGTAAATTGCTTTACTGAAAGAGTGGAGAATCCTTCTGAGATTGCAAAGTTTGTAAGTGACAGGCATTTTGGAATCGGATCGGATGGACTGGTGTTGATAATGCCATCTATGGCGTGCGATTTTAGAATGAGAATGTTTAATTCCGATGGCTCGGAAGCGGAAATGTGTGGTAATGCTATTAGATGTGTAGGCAAATATGTTTATGATAATGGGTTAACTCAAAAGACAGTTATAAAGGTTGAAACTTTAGCCGGAGTAAAAGTTCTTGATATGGTTCTTAAAGATAACAAAGTTGAGACTGTAACAGTCGATATGGGTGAACCTGTTTTAGAACCGGCAAATATTCCTGTTAACAGTAATAAGGATATGTTTATTTCCGAGCCTGTAGTTATTGATGGAAAAGAATTTAAAGTAACGTGTGTTTCAATGGGGAATCCCCATGCAGTGGCCTATGTTGATGATGTTGACAATTTTCCACTTGAGATAATCGGACCTAAGATGGAGAATAACAGTCTATATCCCAAAAGAATAAATGCAGAATTTGTACAGGTCGAAGACAAAAATACCCTTAAAATGAGAGTGTGGGAAAGAGGGGCTGGTGAGACATTTGCATGCGGAACAGGTGCATGTGCAGTTTTAGTTTCATCTGTATTAAATGGCATCAGCAACAGAAAAGTAGTCGTAAAGCTTTTAGGGGGAGACCTGATGATTGAATGGAATGAAAAAGATAACCACGTATATATGACCGGGCCTGCAACAAAAGTATTTGATGGAGAGATTGAAATTTCATCTATAATATAAAATGAAAGGAAGATTTTAATGGCACTTATTAATGAAAACTATATAAGACTTCATGGAAGTTATCTTTTTGCGGAAATAGCAAGAAGGGTTAACAAGTATAAGACTGAAAACCCCGAGGCAAGCATTATTCGTTTAGGAATTGGGGATGTGACAAAACCATTGGCTCCTGCGGTTATTGAAGCTATGCACAAGGCTGTTGATGAAATGTCAAAAGCAGAAACTTTTAGAGGATATGGACCTGAGCAGGGATATGGTTTCCTTATAAATAAAATTATTGAAAATGATTACAAAACCAGGGGAATAGCACTTAACGAAGATGAAGTTTTTGTAAGTGACGGGGCTAAGAGTGACACCGGTAATATTCAGGAGATATTTGGTTTAGACAATATAATTGCCGTTACTGATCCTGTGTATCCGGTTTATGTAGATAGTAATGTTATGGCCGGAAGAACGGGAACTATAAATGAAAACGGTCGGTTTGAAAAAATTACCTACCTTCCATGCACTGCGGAAAACAGTTTTACACCTGAATTACCGAAAAACAGAGTTGATATGATATATTTATGCTTCCCGAATAATCCCACAGGAATGACGCTATCAAAAGAACAACTAAAAAAATGGGTGGATTATGCAAAACAGAACAAGTCTATTATATTATATGATTCCGCATATGAAGCTTTTATACGTGAAGATGATGTCCCGCACAGTATCTATGAAATTGAAGGAGCTAAAGAAGTAGCTATCGAGTTCAGAAGCTTTTCAAAGACTGCCGGATTTACAGGTACGAGATGTGCATACACTGTTGTCCCGAAAGAGGTTGTTGCTTATACTCAAAGTGGAGAAGCTCATCAGTTGAACAACCTTTGGAACAGAAGACAAACTACCAAATTCAACGGTGTTCCCTATATAATACAGCAGGGTGCAGCAGCTGTTTATACTGAAGAAGGACAAAAGCAGATAAAAGAGACAATAGATTACTATATGACTAACGCTTCAATAATCAGGGATGGCCTTAAGAGCATTGGGCTTACAGTTTTTGGTGGGATTAATGCGCCTTATATCTGGTTGAAAACTCCAAAGGGGTTAAGTTCTTGGGAATTCTTTGATAAATTATTAAATGAAGTTAATATTGTTGGTACTCCGGGTTCGGGATTCGGGCCAAGTGGTGAAGGATACTTTAGGCTGACGGCTTTTGGAAGCAAAGAAAACACTGAGGAAGCTATACAGAGACTTAAATCAAAACTTGAAATTTAGTACTAAATAACAGCTTTGTTTCTGGAGCATTTCAAAAATTAATATTGTGTGATGTATAAAAAGGACTTGAAAACCATTCAGGTCCTTTTTGTATTAAATAATTAATCGGACATATAATAAGGTTGGAATAAAGGAAGAATAACTTCCTTATTTCCTTTATTCAATTAAAAAATGCACGATAAAATATTTATGGATTGGGAGAAATATGAGGCTTAGAAAATTTATATTGAGAATATGTATAATAGTTTCACTAATTTTGTTTGCTCAAGGAGCATTTACATTAAATTCGCTTGTGGAGGAAGATATTGGGTATAACAATGAGTATGTGCCTTTGCAGAAGACAAGAAACAGACCCAATGTTACGAGGATTGAACAAAGTGTTAATCTAATGCTGCTAGGACTAGATGATGAGGAAATAAGATCGGATGTCATAGCACTACTTAATTTCAACCCATCTACAAAAAAGATAAATATTTTATCAGTTGCTAGAGATACAAGGGTTAAGGTTGATGAGAAATATGGGAAAATTAATGCTTTATTTGCAAAAGGTGGAGAAGAACTTGTTGCTGGGAAGATTGAAGAAATTACAGGGTTAAAGATTGATTACTATGCTACTTTGAATTTTAAGGGTTTTAGAGAGATTGTTGATTTGGTCGGAGGTGTAGAAGTAGATGTGCCAATGGATATGGATTACGATGATCCTGTGCAGAAGCTTCATATACATCTTAAGAAGGGAAGACAGATTCTCAATGGGGACAAGGCAGAAGAGTTTGTAAGATACAGGAAAGGAAATCGTAAGGGGGAAGGGTATGAAGATGGAGATATTGGGAGAATCGAAGCACAGCAGATTTTTATAAAAGAATTTATAGATCAGAAGCTTAAGCCGAGGTATATTTTGAAGGCAGGTAATGTTTTTAGCATTCTAAAAGAAAATATGAAGACAAATATTGGAATAGGTGATATAAACTTTTTTATAAGGGAGGTAAATAATATTAAGCTGGAGGATATAAAAACCTTTACGATACCGGGTGATTCCGTGTACAAAGATGGAGTATGGTATTATATTTATGATGAGAAAAAAACAGCTGAGATTATTGAGGAAAACTTTTTTTGACCATTTATTATACAGGGTAATTACTCCAAGATTTAGAAATACAAAATATTTATGGCGTTTTTTATTAAACTATATTTTTGAATAGAGAAAAATAGTTCAGAAAGTTGGTACATATTGCTCATGGCTGAGGATAATATTTAATGCTATAATATTCTTTGTGAAAGTACTACCTGATGATCCGTCTAATGGAACTGATTTTGAAATTCATTTTTACGTAATGAAAGGGTGTTGGAATGGATCCCATTACACATGGAATTATTGGTGCTGCTGTTGCCAGACTTACTGGAAATAGTATAACTATTTCTGACGCAGCCACTGTTAGTATAGTAGTTGGTTCAATCTTTCCGGATATTGATATTGTATTTCAGAAGTGGGGAGACTACGTATATTTAAAGAACCATAGAGGACTTACACATTCAATCCTGGGAATTATTATTTCTTCAATTTTTCTAGCCATCTCATTGAGTTTTCTTTACAGAGGTACTGGTATTTATGAACTTTTCATGTGGTCTTTTGCAGGAGGCTTGTCACACTCGGCTTTTGACTTGCTTAATTCCTATGGTGCAAAGCTGCTATGGCCATTTTGCAATAAGAAGTTTTCATTAGGAATCCTTAACACTTTTGATCCGTTGTTTTTATTAACTCAAGTTTCCCACTTCAGAAAGTGAACTGAACCTTGAAAAACAATATTTTGATCTACAAAATAATACAAGAATCGTCCTTTCTGTGGTAAAATAGGAATTGACTAAAAACCAATTTCAACATAAAAAGGAGATTCTTGTTATGCCTATTTTATCACAAACATGCCTTATGCAGTTGTAGGTAATTGATACCAATTCCACAGAAAAAAGTCA
>CAZLZR010000093.1:0-15593 GCA_964564015.1 uncultured Acetivibrio sp. | reverse complement strand
GCTTCAGCTTCTTTTGCGCACTTTTTTGAAACGACTTTTATTTCGTTGGAAGTTTTAGTTTTTTGGAGCTTGAAAAATAAAATGGGCTTGCCGTTAAGGAAGCCCTACTTAATGGTGATGTGAATGTATCTGTTTGTCGAATACCGCGGTTTGGTATATTTGGTGGTAATAAATATTACCTTGTGATTAGTTTTCTGCTTCTCTATATATTATCTCCCGAACAGTTAATGGTTTTAATTTGATTTCAAAAATCAAGATACAAAGTGTTCAAAATTCAAAGATATTTTGATCTAATAATTTTTCTTCATATTTATAAATGTACCACATCAATTTATACCACCCTATAAGACTATAACATTTGATAAAATGTGATATTGTGATTGATTTAGTGATTTTGAACATAGTTGAAAGGAATGTCTTTGTTAGTGCACAACAGGTTTTTGATGGTTACAAGCTCTAGACCAATTGATATATTACGTAAAACTGCCGGGATTGGTTCACATTCCCGGCTTTTTCCTTTCCATTAATAAAAAATACACTTCAGCTTTAAAAAATAACATCTCGGCTTGACTTTTATACAATTAGGCTCAAGTTTATTACTAATTCTATTTACACAGATATAATTAAATTGAATCAAAGGAAACCGGACAATTATCTTCTTCCATTGTGGCAGCTATATTGGCGCCAAACTGCTAATGACTGAAAAAGATAAATATCTATATAAAAGAAAGGGTGTTCAAAATGAATATAACCTATTCAACCGAGTTGATGCGAAATTACAGACAGGCAAATATCATATCACCTCAAAAGAAATTTGCTGCAGTTCAGACTAATAATGGGGAAATATTACTGTTTTCTATTGGTACAGATGATGCATTTTATTTAATTGAACAATGCTCAGGAACTAACAGCACAGGATGGAAAGAAATAAATCTGACTGCAAAGCTCAAAAGTATGTCAATAAAGAATGCTATTGCAAAAGACTTTGCAGTTTCACAGAATTCTGCAACGGGAATGATTGATCTTGCACTAGTGATGACGGTAAACTCAAAAGATACATTATATGTGTCACTTGGACATTCAGATGAAAGGGGCAGTATAACTTCTGATATTGTCTGGACTCCAATGACCTATGATGATCCTGAACATCCTGATATCTCTCTTGATATTGAAGACGTTTTTATTTCTCAGAGTTCATCGGGCGAATACATTGTTGCAGATATTTCAAAATCATCTTTTAGCCCTCCAAGTAGATTCTTAAATCGCTATTATATTGATCCAAAAAAAGGAAACGGTAAATATTGGAATCCTATGGTAATGGGTGGTGATCTGGAGCCGGGCATCCAAACCCGAATAGGCCGTAAGTCTGGTGACATTGTTGATGCTACTTATACATTAGGACAGATTGGCGGAGTAAAGGAGTTGCTTTATGCACCTTTGTTTAATCCTTTTTCGAAAAGTGCACCACCTGTAATAACCCGTTTAATAGTGCCTTCTAATGCTTCAACATTTGCACTTGCAGATACAGGAAATAATTCAACTGATTTATTTGTAGCAGCCGGAGACGATTTGTATTTCTTTGCAGCTGACAAACAACAGGATAATGCAACAGGGCAAAAGGTTTTTACTAACGAATTATTCCAGGATGTTTGTGAGTTGCATGCATATAAAGAAAATGGCCAATATACTGTATGGGGCATAAATAGTGCGAATCAGGTGTTTTATACATCATGCAATGCTTCAGATGTACTTGACAGCAGCAAATGGTCTTTACCATTGCCGATTATTACAGGTGTAGACAAGATTTCACCATTTATAAACCGTGCAGATAATGCAAATACAATCATCTCTGCAGGTTGTAATGAAGTTTATATAAGTGTACGGTCTCCGGAGACAACTATCTGGAATACGCAAAAAGTGCAATTAGAAGCCCCTCCACAGTCCTCGGCAGATGGCTTCAGTTCTTATACAACTCGTGTACAATTGGATGATGGAGCAAACAACCCATTAGCAAATACAGAAGTTATGATTAGTGCAAGTTCTCCAATTCCAGTTTATATCAATAACCTGTATTATTTGTTAGACTCTGATCCAATTCCGGTTGTAAGTGATACTCTGGGCAGTCTGACAATCATTGAAGCTATAGAAGATTTATCCAGTGTGAAGCTGACAATTGCTCAGAAAGGTGGAACATCGGTGATAATTAACCCGATGGAGAAACCATTCAACAAGTCAGTTTCATTAGACAGCAAAGAAAAACTTAGAAATGCAGTTATTACATACACGGATGGTACAACAAAGCCATTGATCAGAAGCAGTGTTTCTGATGCAGATCTTGAGAGCGTGGCATTGGCTAACAAGAATCTTGCACTGGCATACCAAAGTGTTTCCTCCGATGGTGCTCGTCTCAAAGCAAGGAACATGGCACTTGATTCTGGCAATGCTGCTGTTGCCGAAAGTATATTGAATGGAATAGCAACTGATATTGGTGATCTTTTCAGGTGGCTTGAATCCGGAATTGAACATACACTTGAAATTGTAGAGAATGCAGTAACAGGGCTATGGCATTTTGTTGTTCAAATTGGAGAAAAAATCTATCAAAGTGTTCTCGATTGCGTGGAAGCAGTCGTTGGTGCGGTTCGTTGGGTTTACAATACGATAAAGGTGGCTGTGGAAGAACTGCTTAAATACCTTGAATTCCTCTTTGAATGGAATGATATCACCCGTACCAAAGAAGTGCTGAAGAATATGATTAAACAATATCTGCAGCATGAAGCAGATGGAATTTTGGTAGTTAAGGATTTCCTTGACAAGCAAATTAATGATTTAGTCAAAATAATTAATGGGTGGGCAGGTATTGATGATTGGAGCGGTCTTGGTGAGGCAGCTTACAAGCCGGTTAATGCAAGCTCCACACCTGGTAAGGGTTCAAGTGCTCCCGGTGATATGCTTTCCTATCATTTGAAAAATAATGCAGGGAATATTACTCAGAACAATCCGCCGTCCTATCTTGACCCAAGTGACGGGCCAATTGGCGTGTTGATGGATGCGTTGAAAAAAGAAGGCATAGTTTTAGACGCTGTTTTTGAGCAATTGCAGCAATTGGCTTCCGATTATACAAATTTAGACCTTGGAACTATTCTTAAGCGTGTCGTTGCAATCATTTCTGATGGAGTCCTTGAAAGTGCGGAAGTTGTTATGGATGCCATGTTAACGGTTGTTTACGAACTGGTTAAAACCATTCTTGACATTCTGGATACAGAGATATATATACCTGTTGTGAGCGATATTCTCAAGGAATTTGGAGTACCAAGCGTATCTTTTCTGGACATTTTCTGTTGGGCTACTGCAGTGCCTGTCACCATTGCATATAAGATTGCAGAAGGTCAGGCACCCTTTATGGATAATTCCATAACAACCTTCCTTAAGACGGCAACATCCTGGGATGCCATTGAACAGGCGTTCACAGGCAGCAGCAATGCAAATGTTACGGCAGTTAATAATATTGAATCCTTTGCCGCAAATTTATCCGGACTTACAGCTTCAGACAGTGAAGGTTTGATTAATATACCTGATTCGGTAAAAAGCGCTGTTTTTGTCTCAGGTCATTGTTTCTCCGGCTTTTTTACGCTGATGTCATGCTTCATTTCAACCTTTGAGGCTGAAGCGGAAACAGGTGAAAACCCATTTGCAATTCCATCAGCTGTACTTGGTGTTTTAGCGGCTGCGACAAATGGTATTGCAGCAGTATTGGTACCTAAAGACCCAATCAAGAATTCTATTGTAAGCTGGGTTAACAGGGTAACGACAGGAACTGTTATTTTGTGTAAGTTGATATTCAGCGGGCCTGCACAAGAAAAGTTCGGAGCTTCAGACGGTATCATGAGGATTCTCAAAGCCGGTGACGGACGTGCCACTGGTGCAGTTATTAATAGCATTCTGGTTATTCCTGCATTGGCATGTACTTGTTGGCATTTTTATGAACTTAGTCAGGATAGTGCCAGCAGTACACGGAGTGCAGCAATTATTGATGAAACTGCAAATCTGACCTCATACATAAGTCGTGTCAGTTATGCGGTTGCAGTAAATGATGAGGATCCTGAAAGTAAGCAGATTCCTATCGCTATAATGGTTGTTGCCAATGTGGCTACATCCGGCTTACAGACAGCAGAAGCTATTGTAGGTGCTTAGTTCTTTGCAAAGTGAAAACAGGTATAAATATACTGCCACATTTGACAGTAAAATAAGAAAAGGAGTGATTTTATGAGTTATATTGAATCAAATTTATCGGATCTGCATTATGGATATGATATGGTAACTGCCGTTACGCAATCTTCTGTTAATGCAACCATGATGCAATGGTTAAGTAGTTATCCGGGAAGCTTGTTTGTGCAAGCTTATGTATATGATGTAAATACAGGAAAGCCTGTCTTGACGGACTTTGATGCATTAAAAGCAGCTTTGGGCTTTGATCCTTTTACAATTCCAGATGATACGCCTTCTTCCGACCCCAGAATACAGGCTTTGATTGCACAGAAATTCATGTTTGCTTTTGAAATTCAGATAGGCTTGCCCAATTTCCCGCTAGATAAGATTCCGCCTATTATAGAGCTTAATCAGGAAGGTTCTAATGTTACATATAATATGGTATGCAAAACCTTCAGGATAATAAATTTGCAGGCCAATTTATATGGTCCAAGCAAGTGGATTAGTCTGGATCAGGCTAATGATAGTGCTCCATGGGTGATACAATTTATTGTGAATCTCAATTTGATTAAAGATAGCGTTACAAACCAATTCCACCTGTTACCGCCTGATATGCAAAATCAGATAAAAAACCTTGGTGAGGAGATGTTTAGTGTTCAACAGTTGTATTTTGATTTGAATACCGCTGCCTTAAGCAGTTCCTTTGAAATTAAAGGGTTGGATAATACCTCGGAAGCATTTGTTTATTTAACTACCATTTTTCTAAGTGCTTATGTTCGCCAAATAGCAAAAGATGGTGGTGTAATGCTTGGATTTGGGGTTGTTTCCAACAAAGCTTTCCCGGATAATGTATCTCTCATTCCAACTGATCTGAATTTTGTCATATCTTCATACAAAGACAGTAGCGGTAATAGTACACAGGACTTTAATGCATATACGTTAAACTACCTTATTATGTCTGATAATAGACAAATGCTTCCCGCAGTACCATTTAAATGGAACTGGATTGATAAGAACAATTTGTCGGATTTTGCAGGTTCAGTAGCAATAAATAGAAATACATTTGCCGATTTTCTGAATAGATTGATATCGCCTTCCCTGGCAGCAATCAGTAAAGATCCTAATGTGAATTTTAGTGTAAACATGGTTGAGGTAAGAATTAAACAATCCTTTACCAATGCAACCGGCCCCTTTAAGTATACTTTTTTACCAACCGGTGGTCCCCACATTCTTAGCTATTCATACACTAAAGGAGCAAGTGACAGCGATACATATGTTCCAAACTGGGGCAACTATAGTGTCAATTATACAGCTAATTCAGATGTGTATTTGTCTGGAACCCAAATAAAAAATGTGACAAAAGTATCTGCCCATTGCCATTTGAATGTTGACGGCGGGGTAACGGAAGGAAACTGGGCTGTTTTTACATTGACCACTTACTATAATATTGGTGTTAATGCTCAAGGTCTAATCAGTGTAACTATGACTCAGGATCCTATTAAAGATGAATCTGAGAAGCCCGATCCAGACTTTTGGTCTGAGATTGTCAGTTTTGGGACAATTGATAACTGTGTAAATGGAATGCAGAGTTATCTCAAGAGTTATTTACAGAGTTTTGTTAGTAATGAATCCAATACAATTGCACAAATGCTTAATGGTTCTAACACATGGGTATTTCCAGGCAGCAAGACTTTTACATTCAAAGATGCAGAATTTTCAAATTATCAGGATATAATAGCTCACGTTCTGTATGCAGATCCAAACAGGTAAGTAATAGCTGCTCAGCATAAATAGCTGGTTTTTGATTTGTTTGCCACCTGAGCTCTTTTCAGGTGGCTTATATCTTTTAAAATGGTGCAAATTTATCATGACAAATTTTATCCAAACAAATATAATTAAGGATGAATTTAATTAATGGGTGAAAAATTACTTGCACTTTTCACACGGTAATGGAGGAGACAAAATGCTCACAATTCCCGGATATACTGTTGGTAAAGTAATTCACGAAGGAACCAAAACCATTATAACTAGCGGAACCAGAAATATCGATCATACGCCGGTACTGTTTAAAATGCTTCAGCCTGAATACTTAAATCCATTTTATATCAACAGGCTTTATCATGAATTTGAAATAAGTAAAAAAATAAATGATTCAAAAATAGCTAAAATCTATGAATTGTTAGATATTCAAGGTGTCCCTGTGCTTGTTGTTGAAGATTTTGGCGGTATCCCCTTGAGCAATCTGATTCATGGTAAAAGTATTGATATTGAGTTGTTTCTTGATACATCAATAAAGCTTGCAGAAATTTTACAGGTGCTTGAAGATAACAATATTATACATAAAGATATAAATCCTAAAAACATTCTTATAAAATTAGATACAGGAGAAATAAAACTAACCGACTTTGGTATCTCGGTTCACAAGAAGAATTTTAGTGATGAGGAGCCTTCCTACGGTCATTTTGAGGGAACAATCCAATATATTTCACCTGAGCAGACAGGTCGAATGAATAGTCAAATAGACCACAGGACAGATTATTATTCACTTGGGGTCACTTTATATGAAATGCTGACAGGAGAAGTTCCATTTAAATCTAATGATATAATGGAACTGGTGTATTTTCACCTTGCTCAAAGTCCAATTGAACCTTATAAGATAAATAAGGACATACCTGTTGCTTTATCCAGGATAGTCATGAAATTGCTGAATAAAATGCCGGATGACAGGTATAAAAGCGCATATGGGCTTTTACATGATCTTAAAGAGTGCAGGGATATAATAAAAAAGCAGGACAGTTTTCCGGAACAATGGGAACCCGGTCAATATGATCACTATAAGACTATTAGAATTCCTCAGAAGCTTTACGGAAGAGACAAGGAAATCAAGATACTTCAAAACGCCTTTGAAAGGGTTTGTAATGGAAATACCGAACTTGTACTCATTTCCGGCTATTATGGAACAGGAAAAACCAGTCTTGTAAATGAACTGAAATCATTGGTATTTCATAGGAAAGGTCATTTTATTACAGGAAAATTTGAAGAATCAAACGTAGCTGTTCCATACTATCCGCTTATTCAAGCCTTAAAACAGCTTGTATTTCTTCTGCTTACCAGCAGTGAAGATAATATACTCAGATGGAAAGAGGATATTCTAAAAGCACTCGGAAACAACAGCAGCCTTATATCGGATTATATACCTGAAATAGAGCTTATTATCGGCAAACAGCCTAAAGCACTACAGCTCGATTCTATTGAATCGAATAACCGTTTTCACTATGTCTTCAAAAATTTTATAAACATTTTTGCAAGATTGGATCAACCTCTGGTTATTTTTCTTGATGATATGCAGTTTGCAGACAATTCCACTCTAAAGCTGCTGCAATCCATACTTTCAGATATAGAAACAGGCTCTTTGCTTTTTATTGGTGCCAGCAACCATAATAAGACTTATAGGGAAAATCCTTATGAAAATCTGATAAGTGAATTGCAGAAAGAAGGGGCGATGATTACAAATATAAATTTGTCTTCAATCTCTTTGGAAAATGTCACAACAATGCTATCAGATATATTTCCACACAATAAAGAAAATACACAGTATCTTGCATCTTTGATATATAAAAAAACAGAGGGTAACCCTGCTGCAATTATTACCTTCATTAACTCTGTCTGTGATAAAAAGCTTATATACTGGGATTCTTCAAAAAATAACTGGTACTTTGATATAAATGGCATAACTTCCATGGAAGTTAGCGATAATGTTGTGGAATCATTAAAGGTTAGCTATGAAAGGCTGTCTTACAAAACCAGAAAAACTCTTCAGGTGGCTTCTTGTATTGGTGTTGAATTTAATATCCTTCTTCTGTCAATGGTGCTTGGAGAGACACCGGAACAAGTAAAAAAAGACCTTTATGAGTCAATGGATGGAAACCTGGTTGTTTCAAAAGAAATCTGCTATGCTCTATCTAATCAGGACTGTACATCAAGTACCAAGGAGGCGATAAAATCTTCTGAGCTTTTCAGGTTTTCCCACCCAAAGGTGTACAGCATGATTTATACTCCTCTTGAAAATGAGTTTAAAGTCAAAACACATTATAAAATCGGTTGTATGTTGATAGAGTCCGCATCGGAAGAAAACGCCAATGAAAAAATATATGAGACCGCTACCCATTTAAACTTAGGAAGCCAAATGATAAGCGATATAGAAGAGAAGCTTAAGATTGTATTTACAAATCTTGCTGCCGGAAGAAAAGCCAAGCTATCTTCCGCATATGAGCAAGCAATCAGTTACCTGTCAAAAGGTATTTCCCTGCTTCCGGAAAATATATGGGAATATAGGTATGATTTAAGTTATAGTCTCTACCTTGAAATGGCTGAATGTCTTCACTTGAATCATGAGTTTGAAAAAGCCGACGATGTTTTCAGCCTTTTGCTATACAATTCAAAAACAAACCTTGATAAAGCAAAAGTTTTTAAACTAAGAATAAGGTTGCTTACAAATCAGGTGAAAATTGATGCTGCTATAGATGCGGGACTGGAAGCTTTAAAAATTTTAGGTGTCAAATTGCCTAAAAAACCTTCCAAATCCCATGTTGCTTCAAAGTATCTTATGACCAAAGGACTGCTTATGAACAAGTCTATAGAAGACCTGTTCAGTCTACCGGTAATGACAAATCCTCATAAGCTTGCAATTATGGAAATATTCCTTGCCATGATGCCAATGGCTTATTTAAAAGAACAGTCCCTTTTTGTACTTATTGTTTTAGAGGCGGTCAGTAATTCCATTTTATATGGCAATTCCTATGTATCGGCTGCTACCTATGGAGTGTATAGCCTTTTTATCAGTGCCACCTTTGGTGATTATCCTACAGCGTATAAATTTGGTCAACTGGGTTTGAGGCTCAATGAAATGTTTAATAATCCGGAAGTAAAAAGTATGTGCTACTTTAATTTTGGATGGTCAAGCAATCATTGGATGGTTCATGCAAGAGAAAATCTGACATATCTTAATAAAGGAATTGACAATGGACTTGAATCGGGTGACTTTGTTTATGCAGCATACTGCATGGCAGCAGCACTGATAACAATGACCGGTATAGGAGAAAATCTTAACACTGTTTACAGTAAATCTCATACTTATCTAAACACCTTAAAACAAACTAAGAGTAAGGATAAGGGGATTCTGAGCGTTTGTATGCTTGTAAAAAAGTTTTCTTCAAACTTATCAGGAATAACTCAGGATATTCTATCTTTAAGTGGTTCAAATGTCTCTGAAGAGGATTACATTTTTGGTGACTACAATGATGGAATTTACGAGTACTACTTTTACAAGCTTTACCTGCTATATCTTTTTGGAAGATTTGATGAGGCTTTAAAGCTTGCTGATAAATCAAGAAAAATAATTGAAAAAAAGATAGGTGTTTTATATTCCATAGATTTTTATTACCTGTATTGCCTTTCCATTACCGCAACATACGAAAAGTTGAGTTCTACGGAGCAAGCTAAGTATCTTAGAATATTAAAGGAACTTCAGAAAAAATTTAAAGTTTGGAGTAAAAATTGCACAGAGAATTTTTTGCATAAATATCTTTTAATAAAGGCTGAGATGGCGAAACTCCAAAACGCAGGCGATTCCATTGCAGAACTGTATAATGACGCCATAAAAGCGGCTAATGAAAGCGGCTATGTTCAGCATGAGGCTATTGCTAACGAATTGGCTGGCAAATACTTTATCGGCAAAGGTATAAACTCTCTGGCATCTGCCTATTTGAAAGAGGCAAAACATTGCTATCAAAAGTGGGGGGCAAGTCAAAAAGTAGCACAATTGTATAAAGAATACCCTGAGCTTCTGGAAGGCTCTTCAACTCGTGAAGTGAAAGCTGTTTTAGAAGTGAAAAACACTGCTTCAACCACAACATCCACAGAAAACAGTTTCCTTTTGCTTGATATGGCTACAGTCCTGAAAGCAACTCAGGCAATATCAAGTGAGATTATACTTGAAGATCTTTTAAAACGTTTGATACAAATATTGCTTGAAAACACAGGAGCTCAAAAAGTTTGTTTTATACTTAAGGAAGGGAAGGAATTATACATTAAATCCTTCGGCAGTTTAGAGACTATCGAAGTACATTCTTCCGAGAAAGTTCCTGTGTGGGACAGTAATTCCCTTCCGTTGAGTATCGTCAATTATGTAAGTCGCACAAAAAAGAGCATTATTTTAGAAAATGCCATAATATCTGATGTATTCGGCATGGATATTTACGTTATAAATAACAATACAAAATCAGTACTATGTGCTCCTGTTATTGATAAAGGTAACCTTAAAGGAATTATCTATCTTGAGAATAGTCTTCTGGAGGGGGCTTTTACTGAAGACCGGCTTAACCTTTTAAATGTGATTGCATCTCAGATGTCTATATCTATTGAGAATGCCAAACTTTATTCAAACCTGCTTAAACGTGAAGAAGAGTTGGAAAAATACAGAGGTCATCTTGAAGAACTTGTTGATGAGAGAACAAAGGAACTTTCAGAAGCTTTAGACAATTTAAGGAAAACCCAAAACCAGCTTATTGATTCGGAAAAAATGGCTGCTTTAGGTCAACTGGTAGCAGGAATTGCCCATGAAATCAATACGCCGTTAGGTGCTATACAAGCATCTATCGGAAATATCCTGGATTATTTTGAAAGAATGCTTAACGATTTTCCTGAGCTAATATCTCTACTAAATACGGATTACCAAAAACACTTTACAGAGTTAATTAAGAAATCTGTAGAGTCACAGAGTGTCTATTCATCAAAGGAGGAAAGAGAACATAGAAAAATACTACTCCAAAGGCTTTTACAATATGGTGTGAGAAATGCTGAAATTCTGGCAGATCTTCTGGTAGAAATGAGAATAGTTGATAATATCGAGTTTATCCTGCCAATATTACAGAGTGAAAATAATTTGAAGTTAATACGCTGTGCCTACAACTTTTCAGGTTTCTTCAGGAATAGCAAAAACATTGGAACTGCTACAGAAAGAGCGTCAAAAATGGTTTTTGCTCTAAAAAGCTATGCTCACTTTGACAACTCCGGTGTGATGGCAAAAGCTGATATCGTTGCCGGCATTGAGACAGTGCTTACCTTGTATCACAACCAGTTAAAGCATGGTATCGAGATTGTAAGGGAATACGATAATGTACCGAAAATTCTATGCTATCCCGATGAATTGAATCAGGTGTGGACCAATATTATACATAACGCACTGCAGGCAATGGAATACAAAGGTAAACTCACTTTGAGCATAAAGAAAAATAGTAAAAATGTTATTGTAAGTATAAAAGATACAGGAAAAGGCATACCATTAGAGTGTCAGCACAGAATATTCGAGCCGTTTTTTACAACAAAACCCCAGGGTGAAGGAACAGGGCTTGGGCTTGATATAGTTAGCAGAATTATAGAACGGCATCATGGAAGCATTGAGTTTGAAAGTGTTCCGGGATGTACTGTATTTACTGTCAAGTTACCCATATAAGGTATGACTGAAATATAAGTTTCTGAGGTTTTTTCATTATCCCTAAACATATATAATTATTTTATAAGTGGAGGTCGAGACAATATGTCCATTCGAGCTTATTATGATGTTGTAATTATTGGTGGAGGTCCGGCAGGTCTAAGTATAGCCTCGGAACTTTCAAAAGAACTTTCTGTCCTTGTAGTTGAAAAAAATGCCGTTGGAACTACAACCAAAAGCTGGTTTGTACCATTGGAAGTTGCAAAATTAAATGAAGATTTGTACAATGACGATGTAAAGGATCGGTTCTTTTATAGTGGTGTATCGGAATTTATGACCAAAACCTATACGAATACATCTATATTGTGGAGGGCACTGCAATATAGAACAAATCCTTATAAAGATGATAAAAACCCATACTATCCTTTCATAAGGGAACATGAGATTCTGAAATACTGGGGGGATATTGTTCATAAAAATGGATCTGATATTGAAGAAAACTGTCTTTACATGGATCATTTTGTAGAAAAAGACAAAGTTACAATCAGGACTTCGAAAGGTTCAACATGTGCCCGACTATTAATTGATGCTTCAGGGCATGATTCGCTTATATTGAAAAAATATGAAATATTCAACAGGTATTACTGGTGGTCATGCTATGGTTGGGTTGTTGAACACTCTGCTCCTGTCAAAGAGAGAAATAATGACGACAATATGAAGGACCTTAAATACATAAATGATCTGCACGTCGGTGATTATATGCTTTGGCAGACATTTTCAGACAGTAACCCAGATAAAAATTGTTCCCTTCGGAATGGAAGACCGGTATTAGAGTACGAAGTACTTGATGAAAATCATACCTTTATTGTTCTTTTGTATCTTACAAAAAAGAAGGTTACTGAAGATAAAATGAAAGAAGAATTCCGGCATATGATGGAAACGCCTGAGCTTTCGAAGAAATTTCAGGGAGCTAAACCAATAGAAATAAAGTATGGATGGTACCCATCAGGAGATTTCCCTCCTAAAATTGCCAGGGACAGAGTGGCTTTTGCAGGAGATGCAGGCGGCTGGACTACCCCCTGTGGCTGGGGAATGGGTGCAATACTAAAAAATTATAAGTCTTATGCAGAGGTTACTATTAAGCTTGTAAAAGAGGATAAGCTTACTGCTAAAAACATCAATAATGAGTTAAAAATTCGCGTAGCAGAAAAGCACCAAATCTACTTTAATAAGATTGCATCTCACTTTTTGGCAAATGCCTCAGTAGAATATCTTGACAGATTTATACTGTTTTTTAACGATATAGATCCCCTGATATGCGAAAGAATGTTTTCTTTAAACATCACCCATAAGGAAATTCGCCAGTTAGTTAGGGAAGTATTAAAGAAGTTTAGTATATGGGAGCTTATTGGGATCATTCCAATCGGGGATATACCTTTATTTTTTAAGGAGGTATTTTATCTTATTATGGATCTTATTGTAGGCATTTTCCTGCCTCACAGAGAAGAAAAAAACTACGACTACTTTAAAGCTGAAAATTTAGATATGGAAGCCTGAAATCCAAAAATGCTGAAATAATAACTTACGCTTTTTTTACGACCAGCCAGGTTGCATGGCGAGCAGTGTAGCGAAGCGGAACGACCAGCCAGGTTGCATGGCGAGCAGTGTAGCGAAGCGAAAAAGCGTAAGTAATATTTCAGATATATTACTCCGGATTATGCACTAATTGAGTGATTCCAAGAAGCCTTTTCATATCTTTAATTTTATTTCTGCTTACCGGAATTTCGTATGGTAAATCATTAAATTTTGCAATATAGCTGTTAGAGCCAAGCCAAGGTGTAATCTTAGTTATGAAACCCAAATTAACTAAAAAACATCTGTGACATCTGAAAAAATTATAGCTTGAATACTTTTTTTCCAGTTCGTCCAGTCTATCTTTGATCTTGTATTTTCCATTTGCTGTAACTACAATGGTATTCTTACTTTCTGTGGAAAAAAATAATACTTCACTTGCATTAAAAAGAAGAATATCTTCTTCATCCCAGGCTACTACTCTTTCTAATCTACTTTTTGCCGGAAAATCATTAAAATAGTCTTTACCCAAATAATTACCGCCATTTGCTGAATTATACGATAACATACTTCTCATTGCAATAATGTTTTCCATGGTGTCAATAAGTTCATGGTTTTCAGCAGGAATGGCAAGTTTTAAGAAGCTTTGCTCAAATGTATTTAGCAGGGTGTGTAGCATCTGTGAAGCTGATTTGAAAAAGATTCCTACATTATTTGTCCGTGTAGTTTTTATGTTATGTAAATCCTTTCCTTCCAAAGAGGACACCATTTTTTCCAGGCCTGTTTTAATAAATGAAAGGGATTGGCTAAATTCCTTTTCTATATCTTCAAGGACACTTAAGGCTATATTACTGTCCATCGTCTGGTACATTTCCTTTAAGCTAGCTATTTCTTTTTCGCTTTTTTCAACAGTTGAGGAGAGATATTTATTCCTTCTGCTCAAATCGCTACTTTTTAATTTTCTGGACTTTTCAGAGGAATACTTTTCAAGAGCTTCACGAACATACGAAAAAAGCAACTCCTTATTCCATGGCTTTGATATATACCTGAACACTCCGGCTTCATTCACTGCACTCTTTATGCCCTGTAAGGAAGCATGCCCTGTAAGTAGTATAGAAACTGTATCAGGATGACTTTCACGTACTTTCTTTAATAATTCGTCACCTTTCATTTCAGGCATGATATAATCTGCAATTATTAGTGGAACCTCCTGGTTGTGCAGATAAAGCTCCTCCAATAAAAGCAAAGCTTCATTTCCACCCTGGGCTATCTCCACCCTATATTCCCCATCAAGACCAATTTCCAACTGTTCTCTGAGGCTTCTTAGAATGGTTGTTTCATCATCAACACAAACAATTATCTGTTTACCCATTTTATCGACCTCTTTAACTGTTATCTTTTTTCAGGAATATTTGCAATTTCATTCATTAATTCGTTGATCTTGTCCTGTAACTTTTTGTTTTGCACAGGGTTATTTGTATCTGAAGTTGACTTATCCCAAATATCAACCAATTCATCTATATGTTTTTTTATACTTGCTATAGGTTTATTATAGCTACTGAGACTTGCAAGTTTTTCCTCAAACTCCGTCCCAAGAATATTTACATTATCATATTTACCTGTACTTTTCAGAATTTTCAATTGCTCAAAGGCTTCCTTTGCCATGCTTTGAAGCTTCTGGTTCTGAAGCTGGAGTTCTTCCAGCTCTCTATTTTTATTAATTACTTCATAATACTTATTGATTGCTTCATTAAGAACACTTCTCAAATTTTCCCTCTTCCAGGGTTTTTCAATATAATTAAAAAGATTGGCCTGGTTAATTGCACTGGTAATGCCATCAATAGTTGCCTGACCTGAAAGCATTATTTTGATTGTGGCGGGTGATATCTGATGGATTTTTTTAAGAAGCTCATCGCCTTTCATCCCCGGCATAATATAATCAATAATTACAGCCGGCAATTCATAACCTGCTTCCAATAGTTCGCCTATTACCTCCAACGCCTCAACGCCACTTTCTGCTGTTTCGACTATATAGCCTTCATAAATTAGTTCCTGAAGTTCGTTTTTTAGGCTTTGAAGAATAATCTTTTCATCGTCAACGCAAATTATGGCACGTTTCGACATAATATACCTCCGTTGTTCAAAAACCAGTGTGATTAGCATTATTATAACATCAAAATTGAAAGAATTGTATTATTTTTTATAAATATACAGTAGCAATTATAAGGTTCTTCCGCATATTTGGCGGTTAATGAATAGTATGATATGATAGTACAGGGGGTTTTTAATGAATACTAACTTTTTTAAAGAGTTTTATCCTGAT
>CAZLZR010000092.1:0-15825 GCA_964564015.1 uncultured Acetivibrio sp. | reverse complement strand
TTGTCACTACACCGTTGGTGGTTTTGCTGATTCTGTTTCCTTCCCAGTCATACTTATAGGTTTCAACATTTGTTGTACCCGATTCGGTTTGAGTTACCGATATCAGTTGGTTTTCACCATCATATGCGTAGGTTGTGGTTGAGTTTCCGTCAACTTTGGTTTTCAAATTGCCATTATCATCATAAGCATATTTTATGATGCCTTCGCTTATAATCCTGTTGTTATCATCTGGTTCATAAGTAGTAATTATCCCGTTATCATTCTTTTCAAGCCTATTTCCAGCCTTATCGTATTTGTAGCTTATTACCCTATTGCCAAGTAACGGGTCGGATATTTTTTCTTCTTTAAGCCTGTAGCAATCGTCGTAAGCATATTCCACTATTCGTCCATTGCTTTCTGTTACCTTTTTCCGCTCTCCTGCATAGCCTAAATCATAGTGGTAAGTGTATTCTATGGTCTTGCCATCAGGTTTTATTCTCTTTACATCGGCGAGCCTATTTTGATCGTCGTAAACGTACTGGACTTTGTAGCCATCTTCACACAAAACATATTCGAGATTTCCAACCGCGTCATACAAATATTGAGTTATTTTGTTATCCTTTGCAACAACTTTATAAAGTCGGTTGTATACATCATATATGTAGCTTGTTGCGCCACCTTTTGTCTTTATCCCTGTACAATTTCCAGCCCAATCATAGAAATACTCTATTGTGCTGTTGTCAGGATTTGTCTTCTTTGTAAGTCTGTAAAGATCATCATATTCATAGCTTGTAGTACCGTTTTTATCAACTACCTTCTTTACATAGCCCTCCTTTGTATAATCAAAGTCAACGGTATTTTCATCTCCTACTTTTTTTACATCCAACCTCATGTTGTTGTCGTATTTATACACAATTGACTTTTTGTTATAATCGGTTACGGTAACTTCCTTCTTGTCATCATCATAAGAAGCTTCCATGTACATTTCTAAAGGCAGTGTCTGTTTTTTCAGCCTTCCAATGCTGTCATATTCCATTTTTGTCTCTTTGCCTCTTGGATCAGTTATACTCTTTAAGTTGCCTGCTTCGTCATAAGCATAAACCCAAGTTTCTTCCTTACCTTCAATTCCGTAAGCAAGGGTTACCTTTTCAATATTTCCTGCGGCATCGTAATCATACTTTGTGACCTTTCCATTCTGGTCTGTTACTGTTGAAATCCTTCCAGCCGCATCATATTTCATTTCATAGGTGGTATTATCAGAATACTTTATTACTTCCAGCTTACCATTTGCGTTATAACTATAAATAAACCTATTGCCCTTTGCATCTATCATTTCATCGGGGTAAGGTTTGGTAGTGTAAATGTATTGAATCTTTTCAGCAGGTTTTGCCGAATTAAATACATATTCCAACCTACCCAAACTGTCATATTCGTACTCGGTGGAATTTCCCCTCTGATCGGTCACCTTTTCTATATCTCCGACACCATTGTACTCATATTTTACTGTGGAACCATCCTTATATACAATGTTTTCCAAGCGATTCATGGCATCATAGGTATAGTAAACGGTTTTTGAATCCCTATTGGTATAGGAGCTTATGTTTCCTTCCTCATCATAGGTATATTTTTCATATGTTGAATCGGGATAGACTACATGTGTCAAATTTCCCAGACAGTCATACTTATACTCTACAGTATTGTTGTACTTGTCTGTAAAGGTACCTATTTTACCAATTCCATTATAAGATGCTTTTGAGACCCTTCCGGCACCGTCGGTATTTTCTGTTATGCGTCCTAAATTGTCGTATATATTCTTAGTTGTTACAAGCTCGGTAACCCCTTCGCTTACAGTCCTTGTAAACTCTGCCTCACCCCATCTTCCATTGGCATCGTAGTCCTTAAAACTTGTCACAACACCAAGGGCATCAGTTTGAGTGTCAACGTTTCCGGTAACAGAGTCATAGTGTAGTTTCAATATTTCCTTATTCATCTGGTCGGTAACAACTTCAACCCTGTTGGAGGAATCATATTTCAAACCAATAGTTCCGCCTTCACCATCTTTGGTCTTCGATAATTTTCCGTAAGCATCGTAGTCATTGTCCACCAAATTCAAGGTAGTATTGGAATAATCCGATACTGTATCTACGTTACCTTTTGCATCATACTCACTTTCAACATAATTTCCAGCAGAATCAGTAATCCTTGTTTTCTTAACTGTGCCATTGTCATTTAATTCATAATCATATGTAAAGCTTCCTTTTGGCCCTGTCTCAGTGGCTACAAGACCGTTTTCCTTATACTCATAGGATGTTGTATTTCCGGCAGCGTCCTTTACACTTTCTAAATTACCGTCAGCCTTGAAGGTATAAACCGTAGAATTTTTTCTTCTGTCAATGACCGTGATAACCTCTTTTGAATCCACAGTCTCCTGCTTGAATTCACTTCTTCTGTCAGCCGCATCATATACATAGACAAGCCCTCCTACTTCATCGTACACATTTCTTGTTATAACCTCATTGTTTGAATTCACAACCTGTACAATTCTGTGTTTGATCAATTATATAAAAACATAATCAACGAAACAAGAGTACCGTCCCTTTGTTCCTCGTATGAGCTTAGAAAAGCTTGCATTCCAAGTGCAAAAGATATAGACTTGACTGTTCCTTTAAATACCAATCTATCAAAACCTTCTATGCTACCCTTGATTATTGAACCAAATTTATGTAATAATGAATCCATGCGTTGCCTCCATATTTTTGTTTTGTGCAAAATTCATTACATGTTATTGGCAACGCATTTTTCAATCTTTTATTTGAATTATGGGCTTTTTTATTAGGTTGTGGGCGTAGCCCACTTTAGTCATTAGAAAACCTCCTGTCTGATATTAATTGTTGATAATGATATCAAACACAGGAGGTTTCTTCACTACGCTTACATTGTTGTCAATAAGCCCGACCCCTTGGCACTAGTTGACAGGATACACTTCTATCTGATCTACAGACAATAAAAATTCAATTACATCATTAATCTTAACATTTTCCGATTCAAATTCCACCATCTCAATCCAGTTAGTATCAAATCTGATTATATAAACATCATCTTCGTCTATCATCTCACATCGCCCTCGAAAAAGTATTTTATCATTGGGTTTAACTATAACCATAGGTTGTAAGTTTGGTTCCAAAACAGCAATTGAATTTCCACAAAGAGGAGGCAATGTTAACTCAACATCGTAATCTTCTCCGATTACAGGCTCAATATTTGACTTCCATATTCCACTTAGGTTTCCAATTTTAGTTTTCCCTGTTATGGTGACCAAGTTATTTTTGTCTTTGATTGCAGATTCAATAAATATTCTCATCTTTTTTGCACCCTTTGTACTATATTTTGAACTAAGTTTTCGAACCAAGTTTCCTTATGGTAATGGAAATTTTTTGTTCCCATTCCATCCATCTCATGATCTCCAAACCTTATAGACCGTTTGCCATCTGCTGACCAAATTCTATCCGGAGAAGTTTCCCCAGTAAATGGATCAATGTTGGTTTGATCTGGTCCCAAGAACTCATCCCAATCATTAGTAGCATTATTGGGTCTAACAGCTTTTCCGCTATAGGTCTCAATTTCAGGACGATCATACTTACTATTTGCTTTATATCCTCCACCGCTAGAATTTGGTGCTGGATTTTCATTACCAACTCCTGAACCACCACATCCAGCATTATGTACAAATACATTATACTCCGATACAAAGTACGTATGCCAGTCCTGAACCTCAAAATTATACACCTTTATCGGCTTATCAAGGTACTCAACATACACTTCCTTTACTTCAAGTATTTCACCTGAATACATTACAAGTCTGTCACCTGGTTTCAAATCTCCCGCATTAACCCATCCTTTACCTTCAACCCAGAATGGGTGATTTTCTGTTGTCTTTATTTCCTGCTCTCCAACCTTCAGGTGTATCAGCTCTTTTGTGGTATTAACAAATACATTTAGCACTCTCTTTAATCCCTGTTCTCCTGTCTCAGGATTCTCAGAGTATACCTCATCTCCAACTTCAATGTCCTTTATTTCTTTGTACCCATCTTTTGTATAAATCAATGTCTCTTCTGTAAAACAAATAATTTTATTAAACAACTCACTTTTCAATGCCATAATTGCAGAAATAGTTAGGGTAGCTCTCCATGCAGCAAGGTAATAATTCCCTTCTTCTATTGCTGCAAATACGCCTTCTGTTCCACTTTTCACACCTAGCACACCTAATACAAGCCTTAACTCTGAAAATGTGGCTAATGCTCCAAATGCTGCTCCGCTTATTGAACCGTTTATTACACCTTCTATTACATTTCTGCCTCCTATTTTTGCATCTATTCCTCCAAATATTGCCCCAGACACCGCACCTATTGCTGCGTTTCTCAAGGCTGAAAGTGATACACATCTAAGGGTATTCATAACGCCGTAAACTTCAAAGGATGCCATCATTTCCGGGATAGAGAAGTAACCTGTCGGATCAATAAAGTTCACTGGGCTTGCATTTGCATAGAGATACTTATGCAGGCTTGTTGGATCATACAAACTTCCACTGTACGGATCCATGGTTATGAAGTTGCCCATTGCTGGGTTCATATACCTTGCCCTCAGGTAGTAGAAGCCGCTGTTTGCATCATATTGTTCCCCTGCAAACATGTAGCTGTTTTGTGTTGTTCCGGTTCTGTTTAATATATTTCCGAAGGCATCATAAACGTATGTATCAGTTACATTGCCATCTTCATCAGTCAGCCTTCTTGTGCTTCCAAGTCCGTCGTACTGGAAGTAGCTTGTTACACCGCTTCTTGTCTGGTTGATCAGGTCATTTCCATAGGTATAGTATACCAAAAGATCATCATTGCCGTCACGCTCTTCAATAACCTGTGCAAGTCCATTACTGTCTACAAGGTATTTTGTCACTACACCGTTGGTGGTTTTGCTGATTCTGTTTCCTTCCCAGTCATACTTATAGGTTTCAACATTTGTTGTACCCGATTCGGTTTGAGTTACCGATATCAGTTGGTTTTCACCATCATATGCGTAGGTTGTGGTTGAGTTTCCGTCAACTTTGGTTTTCAAATTGCCATTATCATCATAAGCATATTTTATGATGCCTTCGCTTATAATCCTGTTGTTATCATCTGGTTCATAAGTAGTAATTATCCCGTTATCATTCTTTTCAAGCCTATTTCCAGCCTTATCGTATTTGTAGCTTATTACCCTATTGCCAAGTAACGGGTCGGATATTTTTTCTTCTTTAAGCCTGTAGCAATCGTCGTAAGCATATTCCACTATTCGTCCATTGCTTTCTGTTACCTTTTTCCGCTCTCCTGCATAGCCTAAATCATAGTGGTAAGTGTATTCTATGGTCTTGCCATCAGGTTTTATTCTCTTTACATCGGCGAGCCTATTTTGATCGTCGTAAACGTACTGGACTTTGTAGCCATCTTCACACAAAACATATTCGAGATTTCCAACCGCGTCATACAAATATTGAGTTATTTTGTTATCCTTTGCAACAACTTTATAAAGTCGGTTGTATACATCATATATGTAGCTTGTTGCGCCACCTTTTGTCTTTATCCCTGTACAATTTCCAGCCCAATCATAGAAATACTCTATTGTGCTGTTGTCAGGATTTGTCTTCTTTGTAAGTCTGTAAAGATCATCATATTCATAGCTTGTAGTACCGTTTTTATCAACTACCTTCTTTACATAGCCCTCCTTTGTATAATCAAAGTCAACGGTATTTTCATCTCCTACTTTTTTTACATCCAACCTCATGTTGTTGTCGTATTTATACACAATTGACTTTTTGTTATAATCGGTTACGGTAACTTCCTTCTTGTCATCATCATAAGAAGCTTCCATGTACATTTCTAAAGGCAGTGTCTGTTTTTTCAGCCTTCCAATGCTGTCATATTCCATTTTTGTCTCTTTGCCTCTTGGATCAGTTATACTCTTTAAGTTGCCTGCTTCGTCATAAGCATAAACCCAAGTTTCTTCCTTACCTTCAATTCCGTAAGCAAGGGTTACCTTTTCAATATTTCCTGCGGCATCGTAATCATACTTTGTGACCTTTCCATTCTGGTCTGTTACTGTTGAAATCCTTCCAGCCGCATCATATTTCATTTCATAGGTGGTATTATCAGAATACTTTATTACTTCCAGCTTACCATTTGCGTTATAACTATAAATAAACCTATTGCCCTTTGCATCTATCATTTCATCGGGGTAAGGTTTGGTAGTGTAAATGTATTGAATCTTTTCAGCAGGTTTTGCCGAATTAAATACATATTCCAACCTACCCAAACTGTCATATTCGTACTCGGTGGAATTTCCCCTCTGATCGGTCACCTTTTCTATATCTCCGACACCATTGTACTCATATTTTACTGTGGAACCATCCTTATATACAATGTTTTCCAAGCGATTCATGGCATCATAGGTATAGTAAACGGTTTTTGAATCCCTATTGGTATAGGAGCTTATGTTTCCTTCCTCATCATAGGTATATTTTTCATATGTTGAATCGGGATAGACTACATGTGTCAAATTTCCCAGACAGTCATACTTATACTCTACAGTATTGTTGTACTTGTCTGTAAAGGTACCTATTTTACCAATTCCATTATAAGATGCTTTTGAGACCCTTCCGGCACCGTCGGTATTTTCTGTTATGCGTCCTAAATTGTCGTATATATTCTTAGTTGTTACAAGCTCGGTAACCCCTTCGCTTACAGTCCTTGTAAACTCTGCCTCACCCCATCTTCCATTGGCATCGTAGTCCTTAAAACTTGTCACAACACCAAGGGCATCAGTTTGAGTGTCAACGTTTCCGGTAACAGAGTCATAGTGTAGTTTCAATATTTCCTTATTCATCTGGTCGGTAACAACTTCAACCCTGTTGGAGGAATCATATTTCAAACCAATAGTTCCGCCTTCACCATCTTTGGTCTTCGATAATTTTCCGTAAGCATCGTAGTCATTGTCCACCAAATTCAAGGTAGTATTGGAATAATCCGATACTGTATCTACGTTACCTTTTGCATCATACTCACTTTCAACATAATTTCCTGCAGCATCAGTAATCCTTGTTTTCTTAACTGTTCCGTTGTCATTTAATTCATAATCATATGTAAAGCTTCCTTTTGACCCTGTCTCTGTAGCTACAAGACAGTTCTCATTGTATTCATATAATGTTGTATTTCCAGCAGAAAAGGAAACCTCTATGTAATGAGGCTTTTCTTCCTTTACAAAATATACACCTGATGCATAGTTTTTAGAGCAGCCCTCCGACAATTTTATTAATCATAAAATAACTTCATAATTTTTAACAAGTGTCTCAAATGATATATTGATCAAAACGATTGTATGTGGAATCAAAATGTACTTCCATACCTTCCCTTCATTTTGTAAATTATACTCTGTAGCATTCTTGCAAAATTCAACACCAGCAACAGACTTTTGCCTTACAATATCATTCTCTATCATATTCGTACTCTTCGTTTCAATCATATAAATGGTATCTGCTGTTTCAACAACAAAATCCGGTTCATATCTTCGTGATTTAGACTTATCCCAGTAAATATTGAACTGGTCTCTTGCAGGCATCAACCATTTTATAACACTATTATTCTCTTCCTCTAAAATCACTGTAAAATCTTTTTCTGTTTTGGATTTAAATTTATATTTATCATGGCAAGCTTTTTTAAAACCAGCGAATACTTTTTTAGGGATATCTGATGTCGGCGTAATTGTCTGCCTGAAGTAATAAATCTCATCCAGTTCAAATTTTGTGAAATTATGCTCAATTATTCTGTCAAATGGATATATTCTTGGCTTTTCATAAACAGGTGCCTCGCAATAAAAATGCTCTGGTTCCATCATTTGGGTATATATGTACCTTCCGATTTCTCTTTTGTATGATTGTATTACATTGATAATGTCACTTTCATTTTCCAGATAAGATGAAAATTTTGAAACTGCCTGTCCTGCCAGTTTAAATAGCAGATCACTACACTCGTCATAATCCACTTCCGAATAATTAATCAATTCATTAACAATAATATTTTCAAGACTGTCATACTTTACTTTTCCGCTGTCTGTTTCAATTTCAAAGCTTTTTCCATCCCGTAAACGCTGAAAAACAATTTTTTCTGATGTAGGCTGGAAATTAAGGCTTTTTGTATCAAGATCAAAGTTATGAAAACCTGCTGTTGTAAGTTCGCTTTGAATAAGAGTCATCCTTGGTATTGCAATTATATTGTTTATATAATCATCAACTGTTATAGCAAGGTTTTTTTCAACTTCTTTAATAATTATATCTGCCAACATTGTTTGCTGAGGATTTGAATCAATACTATCTTTGATCTTCTTCATCATTTTTTCCTTATTTTGCTTCAATTCAGCAACCGAACGAACTTCCTTATTCATTCCTCTTATTACTGAAATAATTTCCTTCTTTGCCTCAACCTTTGCAATTGCTTGATTCTTGTCCCCTTCATTCTCAATTGCTTCAGCTCTTACCATTTCTTCTTGTAGTTTCTTCTCAATATTTGAAACTCCTGTGACTACAACTTTCTGTTTATCAATATCCAACAATTCGATCTCTATAATATTTTCCTTTTTAATGAGTGAATCCGGACTGTTTGCAAGATCAACAATTTCCTGAAACTTGTCATGAGAAACTATAGTCAAACGATCAACCTTCTCATTTCCTGTTCTTTTACCATAGGGTAAACGCAAGCCTCTTCCTATGGTTTGCTCACGTAATGTAGTTGAAGCTGCTGTGCGTAAAGGAATTATGGTATATAGGTTAGTTACATCCCAGCCCTCTTTTAACATATTCACATGAATTACAATTTCTATGTTATTATCAGGATCTTCAAGAGCAAGCAGTTGCTGTACGTTTTCCTCTTTTTCCTGACCTCTCTGGTTTGAATGAACTTCGATCACCTTATCTTTATACCTTCCATCAAAAAAGTTATTGGAAGTAATCAAATCCTTTAATTTATTCGCATGATCTGTATCTTTTGCAACAACCAGTACAAAAGGCTTAACAAGTTTTACTCTGTTATTTCTTGCATACATATCCAATTCAACTTTTGTATCTTCATGAATCCTGATGCCATCCTCAAGTTTTACGATGTCCATATCTTCTTCTCTGCCTTTATACTTCCCCGGATCAAAATCCTTTCTTGTCGCAACTGCTGGATCTTTCACAAATCCGTCCTTTATTGCTTTTGCCAAAGAATATTCATAAACAACGTTTTTGAATTTAATTGTTGCTTGTCCTCTTTCAACTTGCGGTGTAGCTGTCAATTCAAGACCTAAAATTGGATTAAGTTCATTTATGACCTCAATCCCTCTATCCGCTCTGTAATGATGAGATTCGTCCATTAACAAAACCAAATCCGGCAAGGAAGATAAATATTCAAAATATGATTGTCCTATGTATTCTGAGAGTCTTTTCATTTTTGGAATATTTCCAGCCCTTGCTTCAGCATTGATTTTGGAAATATTGAATACATTTATTGTTATAGTTGAAAGCATGTCTATTTGTCCCGGCGATTGTTGGTTATAATTATCGCCAGTTATTATCCTGGGGGAATTATGTACAAACTCACCTATTCCGTGAAATACGTACTTTGGACTTTGTGGATTTCCAAAATCATCAATCAGCTTATTATAAATAGTCAAATTAGGTGCAAGAACAAAGAAATTTTTTATCCCCTTTTCAATGTACAAATAGGCTATAAATGCTCCCATAAGTCTGGTCTTGCCAACTCCGGTTGCAAGTGCAAAACAGACAGACGGAAAGTTTCTCTCAAAATCAGTACATGTTGGGTACATGCTTCTTAATTTTTCCAGTTCAGATGCCAAATCAACACTCTTTCTTAATAGCAAACTATCTGCCAATACAGATAGGATTTCCAGACTTTCCTCCTGTGGTTGTCTTAAGCTAAGTCTGTTTCTCACAATGTTGCCTGTCCTGTTCACTCTGCATCTACTCCTTCCTAAGCATCCAAGGTGTTATCATCTAAATTTATAATATTAAGGCTATAATCTTCCTTTCCGAATTCACATCTTCCAATAAGCATAGTCGGTATTTTTTTGATAGTAATATTGGGATATTTGTCACTACATGCTTCATGAAATGATTTGCAGCATATAAGCAAACTTTCATCTGGTAGCATATCCTCATGAATACGATCAAGATACTCTACAGTTATAAAGGTAGTAGTAGTGAAAATAAAATCTTTTTCTGTAGACCTTCCCTGCTTCCAATAGATATCAGGGTCAGGTGAGTATTTGAATCCTTCCTGCTTTGCCATTGCAGCTGCCAGCATATCAGCATTATATTTTTCTTCTATAATCCAATTTCCGTGCTTGTCCTGCCTGAGTAGACTTGGTGCAAGGGTATAGTATTTAAATCCCCCTCCACCTTGCCAATTGACTGCTTTAGAAATGCCTCCTTGATCAGTCCCGTCAACTACTTTTTTAAGGCGAGGTAGGCAATTTGTTTCACAGTGGTTTCCAAGTTCAATCCCAATCCATTTTCGTCCCATTTTGTGAGCAACAGCTGCTGTTGTACCTGAACCAAGGAATGAATCAAGGATTAAGTCACCAGGATTTGATGCTATATGTATAATTCTGAATATTAATCTTTCTGGTTTAGGTGTATCAAAAGCATTTATTTTCCCAAATAGACTATGTATTTCTTTTTTAGCTTCGTCGGTATGTCCAACTTCGTTAGATGGCCACCAAGTCCATGGTGTAAACCCTTCAACTTCAGATAAGTACCTTATTATATTAGGTTGTGAATCTCCATTTTTTCCAAAGTATATTTTTCCTTCCTCTAAAAGCTTATTAAATGTCTTTTGGGAAAGACCCCAACATCTTCCTTTAGGTGGAGTAAAGATTTTTCCACTTGGAGATACTATTTTATAATATTGCTCAGGTGTAGCATGTCCTTCTTGTGCTGTCATTGGTACTGGACGCCATGGCCCCAAAGGGTCATTATTAGGATTTTTATAAACCTTAGTTTGTTCCTCAGTTGGAGGAACTTTATTTCTAGAGTTTTTAAATGCCATAGGATTTTTTGCATAAACAAGTAGATATTCATGAACATCACCTATGGCTTCTCTATTTTCGCGTGAATATCTTTTTTGCCAAACATTGCATGCCACAAAATTATTTCTTCCAGCAATCTCATCCATCAAAATTCTTAAATACGCCATTTCATCATCATCAATTGAAATCCATATAGATCCTTCATCACTAAGAAGTCGCCACAAAATTTCTAAACGCACTTTCATTAGACTTAACCAAATCGAATGTTCCAAACCATCGTCATAATGTTCAAATGCATTTCCTGTATTATAAGGAGGATCTATATAAATACACTTTATCTTTCCAGCATAATCCTGCTCTAAAGCCTTTAATGCCAGCAGGTTATCCCCATGAATCAACATATTCTCACTGTTTTTTTCTCCATATGACTTATCCGGGTCTTCGAGTAATATTCTTGGTTCCAGTTTAACCTCCTTATCCTTGCCTATCCATGTTAGTTCCAACTTTTGCATTTATCTGCCTCCTAAACAATTTTCCATGATAACGTAAACAATTTATCTACACTAATATTCTGTTTCATCCGAGATTCGATTTCCGATATAAGTTCATCTTTCTTTTCATCAACCTTGTCCTGTTCCTCATATGAATTCAATCTCAATGTATTTCTTCGTTTTTCCAGTTCCTTTATATTCCGATGAACTGCCAGTTTATCTTCTAACCTAGCTATTTTTACTGATTCCGTTTTTAACGTTTTGATTTCAATATCCATTTCTTTAAGCTCAATTTCTATAGAGCCTTTAACGTCCTCTGCCCATTTATCCAACTTATTCATCTCTTCATCAAAGAAAATTGCATTTTTCTTCGATATCTCATCCATTATGGTGTTCTTTCGTTCTTCAAACAATTGCTTTAAATCCTTGTCATAGTTTGTATATAAATTATTCTCTGTTATATCGCTGCTGACAAGCATTAGACGTCTTAATATTTCTTCATCAATCTCTTCGCCATCTTCACAAACTCCGGTAAAAACAAGGTAATCTTCAGTTTCAAAGGATTCTATCGTCAGACACCATATTGAAAGTTCTCCGGTTTTACCGATATATTTGTCAAGAACAGTTATTTTAGGTAAATGCTCTGAAACTCTAAAAGTTATTTCTGCCTTGGGTAAAATCTTATTCTTAGCTTCTCCAATAATCAGTTGTGCCAATGGATGTCCAATCCTATAAACATGTTTGTCATCAGTCATCATGCCAATTTTATATGGACCAATCGGGAAGTTATACTCTTCAAATGGATTGCTTTTTAAATAAAAATAGTAACCTTCATCATTAAAATCGCCACATTGTGCCAACTTATATTTTGTAAGCTCCCAAAGCCAATTTTCATACCTGTTCAGATAATTTCTGCTCTCATTAAGACTGATCTTCAACTTTTCATGTACTTCTTCATCAAAGTTTTCAAGAAGTTTTTGTCTTGTAGCTTGCATTCGTTCATCTATCTCTACCTCCAACTCCTTCTGGAGTTCATCAAACGCTGCTTTGATTTCTTCTGGCTTTCTGCATTTCTGATATATATCATTTATACGCTTTTCAAAATCTACACCCGATTCAATACTTCCCAAAACCTCATCACTAGAACCGAATACACCATCAAACAACTTGAACTTTTCCTTTAAAATCTCATAAACACGCTGATCGGCTTCATTACTTTTATTAAGAAAATTCACCACTACAACATCAAATTTTTGTCCGTATCTGTGGCAACGTCCAATTCTCTGTTCAATTCTCTGTGGATTCCATGGAAGATCATAATTAACTATTAAGGAACAAAACTGAAGATTTATACCCTCTGCTGCTGCCTCAGTTGCTATCATTATATTTGCTTTTTCTCTGAAATAATCAACTATGGCAGCTCTTTTATCAGCAGTTTTAGAACCTGTTACCCTATCAGTTCCTTTATACTTTTCAAACCACTCCAGATATATTTCAGTTGATTTTTTGTCATTATTTGTGCCGTTGAATAAAACTATCTTATCTTTGTGTTCTGTCTCTTGAAGAATTGAGTACAAATAGTCCTGAGTTCTCTTTGACTCAGTGAATATTAACGCTTTTTCACTTGCACCAAGTTTTCTCATTTCCTCAAATCCACGCTTTAATGCAGTCATCAAAACTTCACCCTTGGCATTGTGTGATATTGATTGTGCTAGTTCTGCAAACGCCTTTAATTCACCTATTTCAGCCTCTATTAATTTGACATCCTCGTCCGTTAATGGCTCTTCGCAATCGCTTTCATCGGTTTCCATCTCGTCTGCAAATTCGTCGTATCCCTCATAATCCTGTACTATATCATCTTTTATGTTTTGCCTTGTTCCTTCTTTCAGTGTTTCCTCAAGCTTTGACTTCAAAGAAAAAAGTGTACCTGCAATAGCAAATGTTGATGATGCAAGTAATCTACGCAAAATTATAGTCATTAAGTGTCTTTGGCTTGGTGGAAGTGCTTTTAAGCTATCACGGCTCAAATACTCTGTCACATAATCATATAAGATTTGCTCATTTTCTGTAGGATAAAACTCCTCTGTCAAAGCACGACGGTTTGAATAATTAATGTACTCCAAGACCTGTCTGCGGAGTGTACGTTTACAAATTGGAGTAAGCCTCTGTTTCAAATCAACAAAATAATCCATCCTGTCATCCGAGAGCTTTGAAAACTGGCTTTTAAAGCTTTTAAGGTCTCCAAAAGCATATTCATCAATAAAACTTACCAGCCCATAAAGTTCAAGCAATGAGTTTTGAAGCGGTGTAGCAGTCAGAAGAATTTTAGGGTATTTATCAATAGATTCCTTAATACAACGGGCTACCTTGTTTGAATTCTTATATACATTACGTAGTCTATGTGCCTCATCAATTACTACCAGATCCCAATTTATATTTTTAACATATGCATTTTTATTTCTAACAAAATTGTATGATGTTATTATTATTGAATCCTGATCAAAGGGATTAAACTTACCTTGCTTTATAAAGTCGTTAAAAGACTTTGATTCTAAAATTATTCCCTGCAAAAAGAACTTTTCCTGTAATTCCTGATGCCATTGTTTCCGAAGATTTGAGGGCACAATAATAAGTATTTTCCTTTTTCGTTCCGCCCATTTCTGTGATATGACAAGACCTGCTTCAATAGTTTTGCCAAGCCCCACTTCATCCGCTAAAATTGCACCTTTAGAAAGAGGGGATTTAAATGCAAAAAGAGCAGCATCAATCTGGTGGGGCTTCGGTTCAACCTGTGCGTCTGCCAAAGTACCTGCCAATTTCTCTATGCTGTTTGATGCACACCGCTTTGTAAGTTCGTATGCAATGTATTTCGCATTGTAATCTGTTAGCCTCATCTTTTGTATTGACCCCTTTTGTTAAATATGCTTCAAATCAATATCCCATTTGATTTTATCATTTTTGGATGTATAGTTAAACCTTTTAGTCGATAATTATTTCCAGAAAATTTTTAACAAGGCAGCTTAATTGAGAAAGCCCAGTAATTTGCTACTGGGCTTTCTCAATTGATACTTCAAAATCATAAACATTTTTATATCGTCTTATTAATCAAAGTTAAAGTTATTAGGTTTAGTTCAAATCAACAAGTAATGTACTTATATTGAGAAGCTATATTATCTGTTGGTCATTTACATCTTTTTACTAACCGAAACTTTTATTAAAAAAATACAATAGATATATTTACAATTTTGATAAACTATATTTATTCTATATAGTTTTGCTTCTTTTAATCAACTCCAAATACCTCTCTATATCTATCTTCATCAAATACATTTCCCCATGGTCCGTTTCTTATCAAATTTCGGCTATATCCTCCTCTATTACCAGCAATTATATACCCTAATGAAATATTATCTACAATTAGAGCAACTGCATTTCCATCATTTGACCATCTAAAGATTATACTTATATTGTCTGTTGGCAAAACAAAGATATTGGAATCACAAAAGTCAGAAGAAGCTGGTGGTGGTCCATTTCTATAGTTTTTTATTTCTGATGGACTTGGTGCTTTTATTCTATTATAAATCCAACAATCGCCTACAGGTTTTTTTTCATTAGCACTTGTTAAATACAACCATCCTGATACTTTATCATCTTCAAAAATTGCCCATCTACAAGATGTAGAATTTTTTTCTGATAAAAATATTCCATCACTCATACTATATTTCCTTTCGTAATTCATATTTTTTACATCTTATGTCGAATACTTTTTCAAATCTATTATCAATCACTCCATCTGCCACTATCCCACTCGCTTTTCCAATAATCACTCTTCATTTTGTTAAATTCATTTCTATTTACTTGTGTTGGTTTATCGTAATTAGGGTGATTATTTTTATAGTTGTTGCCTCCTCTATGATCTGTTCGCGACATCTCATGAAATGGTCCTTCAGGATTTTGTCCCTCATGATGTATCTCAATTGGCTTTCCATCTTGTTTGCTAGTTGGAGCATTGCCTCGTTTTGATGGAGCTGATATCTGATCGTCTGGCACTTTATTCTTCATGTTCTGTTTAACAGGATTATCACCACAACCGGCATTATGTACAAATACATTATACCCCGATACAAAGTATGTATGCCAGTCCTCCACCTCAAAATTATACACTTTCATCGGCTTATCAAGATACTCAACATACGCTTCCTTTACCTCAAGTATCTCACCTGAATACATTACAAGTCTGTCACCAGAT
>CAZLZR010000091.1:2557-15833 GCA_964564015.1 uncultured Acetivibrio sp. | reverse complement strand
TCCTAAACTCATGTTATAAATTTAAATAGTGTGTACCGGGAATAAAATCTTTATTTTTATATTTGTTTAAAAGAGTACTAATAGAATAACCAAAAGATTTTTCAAAGTGAGGATAATCCTTCCATGATGCTCCCCAAGTCCAGCCATATTTGAGAAATATTTTAACTACTTCCATCCAGTCAATAGTATTGTCTTTGTCTATGTCTGTATTTCTATCCCAAATAATTTCATCTCCAGAAATATGACCATCATTATTTTTATCACTTATAAGACAAAAATCTATAGCTAGTCCGTAATTATGATAAGATTTTCCACCGGGCGCATCTGTTACTTTAGGGCCTGGTTTAGTTCTACCTTGAGCATATAGAGCATCTTGTTCTTCAAAAGTTCTAAATACCTGAACAAAACGACAACCTAGATTTCCTCCTAAAACTGAACAAATTTCATCATATATCTTTAAAAGTTCATCTTTAAGTTTAGGATGAATATATTGTATTCTGTCTATTGTTACTTTATCTTTCATTAATCTACAATTTTTTCGTCACTATTAGTTGTTTCACAATGATTCTCATTAAAGTTTTCAGTTTCTTTAACTATTTGAGACTTAAGAAATTGTCTTATAAAACCTTCAATAGCTCCGGGAGCAAGCAATAGAATACTACCAGTGATAAGTCCAGCAACACCCTGCCAAACAAAGTCTATATCCTTTGTCCAGATGAGTACTAATGTTATTACCATTGTAATAGTACCTACTATACTTGTAATCCATCCTTTTACTATATTTGTTTGTACTGACATTATTTTATAACAAATTTGAGAATAATCTCCAGACCAGCTATAAGAACTCCAACAAATATCATATTTCTTTGTTGTCTTTTTTCTGATTCATCCTGAAGTTTTTTATTAATAGCCATTTCTGTTTCCAGTTGTACTATTCTTTTTGCCTGCTCTGCTAATTCTTTTTGTGTTGTATTGTTTTTTCTATAATCATCGAACTCCGTTCTCAAATTATGTAATTCTCTATAAACAAGCTTTAACAATTCCTTTTCAGTGTATTCTGAAGGGTTAAAAATATCTTCCATAGCCATTTCTAAAACTTTATCCATTTTTTAAATTTTAGGCACAATATACACACTTATTTACAAATATTTCAAGAACAGTTTTAGCTCTGTTTAAAGAAGCTCTATTAGCAGCGGTATTAGGCATACCATTAATATACATTTTTACTGCTCTAGTCAATGTATTATCTCTAAATGTATGAATATCTACAGGGCCAGTTCCTTCACAACATGAAGGATTAAGCTTCTCAGAAATTAATGTGATTGCTTTTTGTATATAAACAAGTGCTACTTTACGTCTAGCAAATTGTCTAACATAAGAATTTATAAATACCTCCAGAGGAGATTTTTTTAATACTGCCATTTTTGTATTTATTAAAAAAGGTGGGTAGGATTCTTGTTAAACCCAAACCCACCTTTGTGTTAGAAAATTATTACTATTAGAGAACTACAGGTTCTATATTGATATTAGCACTTGAGATGTATCCGTTAACTGCGGCCTCAAAGTTTTTACCTTGACCAGCAGGGAAGAATACATGAAGATGATAACTATCAGTATATTGCTCTGACCATCCACCTACTTTATAAGAGAAGTCAAATTCAAGCACATACTCATCGTAGTATTTGTTCGGGTCAGCTTGGAAGCTATATCCTTCAACTTCTCTGATTACAGGGTCAAAAGAACGCTCTTTTAAAGCATAGCTCTTAGACTCTTTTTCAAGTTTTCTCACATTAGCTCCAAATCCAGCAGGATGTTGGTAAGCTTGGAGTTTCTTAACAGCCCATGCATCTTCTGTAGGAGCTGCGTTGTAATCAGGATTAAAGTTAGATACCTGAATATGAATTGTTTCTGCTTCGTAAGGGAAGTAATCAAAAGTACATTCACCTGTTACACGATTTACAAAAGCAACTTCAAGTTTAATACCACAAAGACAAGTACCTTCGTCTGCAAGTGTAGTATCTGCTTTCCATTCAACTCCTTCAAATGCTTGAGGAATAGTCCATACTAAATCATCCTTAGAACATCCTGCTTTTACTGCATTAGAGTAAACGGTTGTGCTATATGTGTGAACACATGAACCACTAGCATTTACAACAGCTACTGTAAGGTTAGGATAAGCTGCTTGAATATCAGTAAGACGATTTGTTCCACAAACGCTATCAGCGATTGTAAGTTTAAAAGTTTTACCGTATTTAGTTACAGTACCTGCTCCAAGCCATGCTGTAGTTGTCGGAGAAGTAAGAACACAAGAGTTTCTAGCTTTACCAAGGAATACAACAGTGTCTGTACCAGAAGCGGTAAGAGCAGTTGTAGAAACTACAACATAAGTGGAAGTACCAAACTCATAACTTACTCTTGAAGCAACTTCATCACCAGTAAGACTATAATCAGATTTGAATGTAGTTAATGCACCAGCACTACCAGCATCAAGTCTTGAAATTTTGTAAGCAAATCCACCAGTTACTAAACTGTAACCAGAAGGACAAGTATCACAATCAGGAACGATTGCAATAGCACTGTTTGAGAAAGAAGTAGGAGTAGAGTTTGTATCTTTAACTACTTGATATACAGATAGATTTCCTTCAATACCTACTCTTTTTACTACATCATTAGGATATTGTGCTTGAACAATTCCAAGAGCAATATCATCTTTGGTATCACAAATTCTAAGCTCAAATACATAGTCTGTATCAGTTGTTCCTGCTACGGGAGCAGTACATTGGCTGATAACACTAGCTTTGATAAGAGGTTGTTTACCATAAGGTTGAGTACCGATAAGCGGGTCAGAGTTGATTTGTTTTACCAAATCAGCAGCTATTAGGCGGCAATCAACACTAGCACAAGGGTCATCACAATCAGGTGATGTACTACGAACAACTGTAGAGAATTGACGAGTAATACCTTGTCTTGAGAAAAGTTTGTCAATAGGGCCACCAGTTAACTTGATATACAAGTTTTTGATTTCACCCGGTTTAGCAAATAAAGTGTTTGTATCAGTTACATCACCAGTGTTACCTACAGCCCATACTTCTGTTTGACCAGTTTTTGCTGCTTTACCTCTAAAGTTTTTAAGAAGTTTCCCTTTAATGAGTTTTGAATACTCATTTTCATTAGGAACTCCTGACATTAAAGATTTGTTAGGAACATCGGGTGTACCCCATACTAACTGAAATGCTTTTGTTGTCGCATAAGTGGGAGAAGTCAATCCTTTGTGGGTCTTGGCATCTACAAAGCCAACTTGACCTACAGCGATGCTCTCAACGGTTGCGCCTTGTGCGAGTAAGGCAGGGTTGTTTGTAACGAACACCTGTCTGAACGATTCGTGAGCCATTTTTGTTTAATTTTTGTTTAAGTTATTCTTCTGTTAAAATTCTATCTTTTGAAATCTGAAATCCTTCAGCGTTCTCAGATATACCCTGAAATTCTAAAACACATCTGCTAATTATTTCATTAACAGCTATATCTGGTAAATCAGGATTTATATTCGTTGAATGACTACCATCTATTTTTATGTAGCCTTCAATGTCTATACTAATTGGTTCTCTGTAATAAGTTAAATATGTTTCTTTAATTTTAAAGTCATTAAAATAGACTTTTAACTTATTATTTACTGCTGTACAAAGACTTTCTTCATAATCAAAAGAGGGTTTAAAATTAGCATCTCTTAAAAGATTTCTGATATTTTTGTCTTTTGTAGGCCAGTTATCAAGTGTTCTAGTACAATTACCTCTTGTAGCTATTGAAATACAACTTGATATATCAAAGAAGTCATCAGGGAGTGTGAAATCAAAATGGTCTAAATGCTTGCCCTGAGATTTTAACGATAAGTCGTCAACAAGCAAATAGTTTAATTCGTCTAGCTCATTGGTTCCTAGTTTTCTTTTTAATTTCTGTTTAAGCCAGCGTTTAGCTTGCTCATTGTAAGAAATAACAAATTTACCTTTTGGAACATTTATATTAGAGTTAGAGTCGTTTCTATTCAGTTTAAGAAGAAAGCTGTTATATGCTTCCAGAGAGGTCATTATTCTAATTCTTCTTTAAGTGATAAAAATTCTGTAGCAAATTCAGGTTTCTTGAGATTTTCGTAAACCTCTAAAGGATTTGTACCTAAAGTAACCTGTCCTCTCTGATAGTAACCTTTGTTAAGTCTGATAATTTTCTTCTTAATAGCACGGTCAACAATAATTTTGAACTGAAGTTCTTCATTTGAGAGACCTACTGCTTTTACAAAGCGTTTGATATTATCAGGTTCAAGTACTGAAGAAATATAATCAGAGAGCATTTTGTATAAAGTCATTTGCTTCATACCAGCTTTATACTTATCTCCTTCGAGATACTGTCCTACGATAACCATACGATTTTCGTCTTCTGACAGTTTAAGAAGTTCAGAACGAGCTTTATCTCTGCTCATCTGAGTAGAAACTTCTTCATCATTTACTTTATCCTCTACAAAACAGTAATACTTTGTAGCCCTATATTCAGGCAATCCAGCTTTATTTTTATCAGGGATTGCATAGTGATTAGATACTAAAACATGGTATCTTATTACATCTATAGGATTTGCACGATTAAGAACTAGGTCAGAATCACTAGAAAGTCTTACACCAAATGTTTCCCAAAAAGGACTTGTTGCACTAAGGTCTTTACCTGTTAGTTTTTCAAGACTTTCACGAAGAGCTTTAGTTTCTTTTGCTACTTTTTCTCTTTCAAAGTCATCTTTAATTCTTTGAATTTGAAAACTGTCTTCGTCTATTCCTGTAACTGCCCTTCCACCTTCTATAGCAGGCTGGAGAAAATCTCCAGTTGACGGCATTTTACTTCTGTTGTACTTATTTAACCCTGTTAATGATGCTACATCATCAGGGATTTGTTTGATAGTTACTTTATCGTATATCATATTACTGGTTTTTTAAAAGAAATTTGCGCTTTTTGCGTTATCGCCCAACGACTTATATATTAAGACAATGTATAGGAAGGTCTAGCCTTTTCTATAATAAGAGTCTTAGTTACGTCTTTTACCCAAATGTTGGAGAAAGCTTTCATCCAAATTTGATAACCGTCATGGTGGTTAGCAGACATCATACCCTTCATAGCGGCGGGGCCGAGAGGAGAGTGTGTACCTACAATGTAACCCCAATAGAGTTCACCATAGTTTTGAGGTTTAACAAGAACGATATTAGCGTTACTATTGAAACCATCATCAACACGGTATTTTACGTTGTCTACTCTAGCAGCAGCATTACTTACTTTACCGTCAGTTACGTCCATAATCATATAAGTATATGATTCAATCGGATATTCACCGATAAGACCATCCTGAGTTCTGCTGTTGTAAACATTATCAAGTGCGGGGTTGATTTCGAACTCAAGCAATCCTGCAACAGGAGAGATGAATTTAACGAATCTGTAACCAAATCCAAGGTTCATTGAGTCTTTACCGAAAAGAACTCCACCCGGAACATCACCTGTATTTGTTAAGAACGGAACTGTTTGTTTGAATCTATCTTCAAGTTCTTTGGAGATTTGAATCATACCACCAGTACCAGTCATTACTTTAGTTCTACGTTGCTCAATGGGCACGCCTGATTTTGAGTAAAGGTTGGCTACTGCAGATTCGATAAGGTTAAGAGTAATCTTGTTATAGATATATCTGTTACCATTACGAAGTTGCTCATAAAGACCAGCACCAATACGGAGAGAACGGCGACCAGAACCTGTAGCGAAACCACCTTTAGCCCACATAAGGTCTTTTTCGGTCATCATTTCCATTTCAGCACGAAGTAATACTTCAATAGTAGGCTGCCAAGTTAATGATTTAGGAAGGGGAGCACCTGTTTTGGGGTCTTTGTTCATATAAACCATTGTAGAACCCATACCTTCAAGACGTTGGTTGATGAAGGCAAGTTGAGGATGCTTAGACTCATCAATACGAGCCATATCAGCATAACCTGTAATCCAGTGATTTACAGAACGGTGTCCACCACCAAGTTCCATTTCAAGGTGCATAAAACCAGTACGAAGACCTTCTGAAGAAATAGAAGATTTTTGAGTATCGTACTCGTTGTTTACGTTAGCTACTTTCATGTACTGAACACCGGGCTGAAGCCAAGCTTTCGGATAGTAAGTACCTTTACGATTTTTAGAAACGATTTCAACTGTATAAACGAAACCATCAGCTTCTTCTACAATTTCATCTTCTGTTACATATAGCTCGATACCATCACGGAAATCGGCTGTAAGACGGTCTGTATTTTGATAGCAGTTTTCATTAAGTTTAAGTTTGAAACGCTGACCATCAAGACCGGGTTTATCGTTGTCTTTTTCTAAATCCTCAACAACGAAAGGAAGACCCAATTCATAAGGAACACTATAACGGAAACGACCTTCTGTATTAGGAACGTACATTACGTTATTCTTAAGCTCAGTCATGTTAATCAACGGAGTATTAATAATACTACGCTGGTTCCAAAGAGCGATAAGACCCTTATAAACAGTAAAAGAATCTTTACTGTAGTTGTTATACAAAAAGTTCAAATCTGTGAACTTCTTTGGGTCGAACTTAGTTTGTCCAACAATAACCGAGTTATTAATTTGATTTAATGTCGGTACTTTAAATTCTGACATGATTGTTAATTTTTACTTTAAATTTATTTGAATATTACTGAAAAGTCAGTACCACTTTCTTTGGAAGAACTTGCTGAACCTTTTTCAACGTGATTACTTCCTTTATTTTTATCAAGAGTTCCGTTTCTTTTTATAAAGTTAAACGTCTTGTCTGTTACTTTATTTTCTACTTCGATAGCTTTTCTTTTAAGATAACCGTCTTTATCTAATATGAACTCTGCAAGTTCAATATATTTTGAAGGGTCATTTTGCCATTCAGCAAATTTTAAATAGAAATCATTTACTTTAGTTCCATCTTCAAGTGTTTTAAATTTAAAGATTGAATTTTTCAGTAATTGTTTTCTTTTACTATCGAATTCTTGATTAGAATCAATTACTTTGCTTATATTGCTCTCAAAGACTTTTTGTTTTTCTTGTTGAGCTTTATTATAATCAAGCTGTTGTTGTTGAAGTTCTTGTAACTGATGTTTGTAGTTTTCTTCGTACTTACTCTTAATTTCTTCAGCTTCAGAGTCTAATGCGTTATCTTCTGCTTCTAAAGTATTAAGATATTTATTAATCTTATCGGATTTCCAACCGTGTACTTCTTTATACCACTTAGTTACAAGGGCTTTTTTAGAATCATCTGTAGAAATGTCAAATTCTTCTATTGCTTTTCTCTCTTTAAAGAGGTCAATTAATTTGTCAGCATCTCCACCGTTTTCTACATATTCAAGTACGGCTTCACCGAACTCTCCTGTAGATTTTTTTCTGCTTGTATATAGTTCATCAACTTTTGCTTCTACTTGTTTTTCAAGAAGTTGAGCAAAAATATCATCTGTAACTTCTAATTCTTCACTACCTTCAAAATCCTTAAAAAGACCTTTTTCTATAAGATATTGAACACTTGTTTTAAGAAGAGCTTTTCTTTCAGCTAGTAAAGTTTCTTCCTGAGCTTTTTCTTCTTCAGTTTTCTCTTCCTCTTTTTTAACCTCTTCAGGTTTCTTTACTTCTTCTACTTTTTCTACTTCTTCCTCAGTTTTCTCTTCCTCTTTAGGTTTAGTTTCAGTTTTAACTTCATCAAGTTTATCTAAATCTATTGTTTCTACATTAAAATTAGATGATGTACTTACTTGAAGTGGTTTATCATTACCAGTAGGAAGGTTCAGATTATTTGCATTTACTTGATTATCAGGTGTTTCTGAGAATAAAGCATCTAAACTTTCAGGTGAAATAGTTGCAACAGAAGTGTTTAAATCTCCTATCATATAATTGGTTTTTTTAAGTTCTTGATTGTCAGTGAATACAAAGGTAATTAATTAAATTGAATTAATAAAACGTATGAAAAAGTTTGAGCTATTATGGCATTACTTAGTTTTCTTCTTAATTTTATCAGCTTTTGCCTTCTGTTCAAGCTCTTTTCCTTTCATTATTTTAGCATAATCTAGTTTCTTTTCTTCTACTTGTAGACCAGCTTCTATCTTCTTTTTATCAAGTTCAAGCTTTTTCATTCTATAATCATGTTCTGAAATTGCTTTATCTCTTTCTAAAGAAGTTTTTTCACGTTGAGCTTCAATCTTATCGGAAGCTTCTTGTTGTTTTTGACCAAGTTTATCATACTCTAGAATATCTGGAGTTTGGTCTGTATTCTGGTCTTTAAGATTATCTTGTTGTCTTCCAAAAGTAGTGATATAAGCCACTTCTTTTTTATTCTCAAGAGTCTTATCAAGGTCAGCACTTTCTTGTTGCATCTTAAGTTCTTCCAGTTGTTTTTGCTGGTCAATCTTTTGTTGCTCAAGTTGGAATTGTTGGTCAAGTCTTTGTTGCTGCTTGTCATAAGATTCTTTAAGTTTAATCTTAATTTGAGCAGGAGAATTAGATGTAATAATTTCAGCAAGGTCTACAACCGTTGCATTTGTAGTATTATTACTTAAAGCAAGTTGTTTTAAACTTTCAAGTTGTCTAATATCTTCTTGAGAATTAGATACATATACGTGGAGGTCTGATAGTAAAAGGTCAGTTCCAAGTATTTTTACAAAAGCTCTACTTAGGTCAGATTTAACATAAGTAACTGTAACATCTTGTTCTTTAGATTGTACATATTGAGCTATATCCAAGTTCATTTTATTACATCTTTGGATATAGTTACTAAAGTTAGTAAAGTAGGATTCTGTTTGTGCAAATGAACGTGTTTGTCCTGCTTCTGCAGTACCAACAGGTGTTGAATTAGATTGCTGTCCTAAACGATACTGGTTAAAACCAACTTGTTTAAGAGCAAATTCTTCAAATGCTTCTGCTATTTTAAGTCTTGAAAGTATTCTTGCTGAAGCATCTAAGTCAATTTCTTTAGGATAATGACCACCAGCTATACCAGCAGCACCTTGTACGTTTGCAGGAGAAGTATCTACTACAGTTACTCCAAGCTCTTTAGCAATAAGCATAAATCTTTCATATGCTTTTGCTCCTCCCCAGTCTTTCTTATCAGGGAACATATTAACATCCATGATAAGGAATTTACCATAATCTTTTTGCATTTCAGCATAAGCTTGGTTCATAGCTACGTTATGACCAATTTGGTGAGGCTTTATTAAATCTACAAGTGATTGAGACTGAGAATTTCTTATGCTAAATACTTGTCCACAAACCGGTAATTTTGAGCCGTATAAATTATTATCTGCTTTAAATTGAAAATCTGTAGGTTTAACATCTACATAAATATCAGAAGTAAAGCCGGCATGATTTTTAACACAAATTTTAGTTCCTTTCCATGTTCTATTTACCCAAGTCCATGTCACAGTATTTTCTTCATTAGATTCATCAAATACAGAATCTATTTCTTTAAAATTAGCCGGAACTACAAAATCTTCATCTACATAGACTTTTCTTATTTGTCCAGTTTCAGGGTCTTTAAATATTAGTTTGCCAATTTTTTCTTGTGATTTCCAATAACCTTCAACAACAAAAAAATAACCTCTTCTTTCATTAAAATAACGACCACCATATAGACTAGTAAAGAAATTACTATCTAAATAAGGTAAATTATTTTCTGGTTGAAGAAATCCTTGTGATTGTCTTACAATGTCATATGCTGGATACCCTTTAAAAGGCATCATATAATTTTCATAAACATATTCAGTACCAGCAGCATAATTCCAATGTTTATCTTTTGGTTTGGCTAGTTCTTGAAGATGTTCAATATCTTCTTTTTTCATCTTATAACCGTATCTATCAATAATATCAGATACTGTAAGATAAAATACACGACCCACATAATCTCCATCTTCAATATAGTTTACATCAGGAGATTTATGAAAAAATACATTTATAGGGTTCCAAGTTTCTTGGTTATAACCATTAGGTGTTAAGTAAAAGTGTCTAAAGCATCTATCTGCAATTAGCATATCTTCAAATTCAACTTTCTCTTTTTCTAGAAATTTGAAGCGTTTACGGTCAAGCTCTAACTGATGTTGTCCCCATAGTTCTGCTGAAGAACTCCATGTTGTCTTCATGTATTCAGAAATTTGTGGGGGAGTAAGCTGTTGCTTTAACTGTTCTACTTGCTTTTGATAAGCTTGCATTTCTTCATCAGAGTTGAAATCTTGTTTATTCTCATCAACTCCCATCTCAAGTAATTTACGACTTACTTCGGCATTTATCTTAGCCATTACATATTTCTGTAATAGGTCAGTTTGAGTTCTTTGATACTCATTTCCAGTCTTTTCATCATGAGCTTTAACTCTAAAAAAATCTGGTCTTGTTTGCCATTCACCAGATAGTGTGTTTACTACCTTTGATGCAATATCATAATGTCTTAAGTATGAAGGAATTGCAAACTCTTTTGTAAGTTGACCAATCATATCAGAGTAGTCATCTTCTTCAAAATAGTGCTTATATATAAAACGTCCTTTTACAAGTTCGTAGTTTTCTACGAATCTCATATTTTGTATAAACTGGCTTCTGCCCACAGACTCCAGTGCATCCATACAGTTTTGCCACCACTCTTCATTCTTTTCACTTTTCTTTAACATCTGCGGGGGCAGCATTGCTAAGATGGACGATGTATAAAACGCGTTGTACATAAATTAATTAAAAAGCAAATATACGCAAAAATCAGGATTCATTAAAATTTTGTGAAAATTTTAATCAATTCTAATTAAAATGGTGAAGTATTAGTTCTAAATGTAGAAGCTCTACTTAATCTAAACGGAGAGCGTATAGGTTTAAACTCTTTAGTAGGTTGAGGAGTATCTGAATGATTTACTAAAGGACTTGTTTTTTGTAGGTGAGAATCATATGCTAAAGCGTGTCTAAATGCCACAATTCTATCCACATTTACTGTACTACTATAATTAAGCATTTCTACAAGAAGCATTTTATCTGGGATTCTTGTTACTCCAAGTTTTTTGATTACTCTTCCATCCTCTAGAACAGTAGTCAATTCTTCTTTACAGTATTGGTAAAGTAGAGCCATACAGTGATTTATAACTCCTACTGTAGGAGGTAAACCCTTTGGTTTGTTTCTAATAGATGTATTTGGTGAAATCTGTACTAGCAAGTTATAGCCATCAGCAAGGTAGTGAGCCTTATTTTTGGCATCCATATACTCTATGAAGTTAGTACCTACGTTTTCTATCATCAGAGTTGCGTTGTATAATTCCAAGAGCATCTCTACTATATTATGCCACTCTTTCATTTGTGTTGGACGAGCTGCATAACTTGCTACAATAGAGTTTTGGTATGTTCCGTTTACAGGGTCATAAAGTCTTTTATATATACAAACTGTACCTAATGAAGGACTATTGTTTGATGTACTTTGGTTATATGGGTCACCTCCCGCTATATATAAAAGAGGTGTAATATTTTCAGGTTCAGCTACAGGAGGCTCAAACATCATAATAGGAGCATCTTTAATAGTAGCTCCTGTTACAGGGAAATCTGTAATTTCTTTTAAAGATGTATTAAATGTATATTTTACTTTTCCTAATTGGTCTCTATAAAGTTCTACAGGAGTACCGCTTTTTTCTAAACTATTCAAATAAGCAAGATGCTCTCTAATAGCTTCAATAGGAAATTCATTTACTTCATCACTTAAGAAACAATCTTCTGGTTCCTTCGGAAAATACATTCTAGCTTTAAGAGCAGCTTTTGGGTCTTTAGCATTTTGAGCATCTGCTATTTCTCTATCTGTTACAGAATCTGCTAATGCTTTATCTGATTCATAAAAAGGAAGATTTAATAATTCAGAATCTTCTGGAAGTAATATATTATTTTTTCTTACAAAATTTCCAAAAGTTGTTTTAACTTTTCCTTCCATTCTATAACTACCCGGAACAAAAAGACCATATTTTTTGGATTTACCCGGCCATTCTACACCTAAAAAACCATATGCTTCAGGGTCTGTAAATAGTTTTTCTGCATCTGAATTAGGGATGAAAGTACCACCTGTACCAGTTAGAATAGGTACACAACGCCATCCAAAGGGAGATGTAAAACCGGGTTTAGCAGCTTCAAAAGCTTCAATAATTTTTTCAGCTTTACCAATCTCATCTATTACAAGAGTTTTAGGAGTAGTACCTGCAATAGCTTCCGTTTTTCTACCTTCTTCAAGGTTACGAATAAGTATTTTAGACCATTCTACTTTCTCACCAGATTTCTTTTTAAGACCAAGAGAAACCTCTTTTCTCCAGTCATCTAATAGTCTATCAAATTTAAAATAAGGATTTAATGATGCTAATCCTCTATCTGTAGAAGCAGCAATAATTTTAATATCAGATTCTGTAGTACTAGAAATGATATTTTGAGAACCTTCATAAATAGTAGCACCTCTTCCAATCCAAGAGGCTTCAAATTCAGTCTTTGCAAAACGGCGTGTACCAAAAATTAATAGTCCTTTATTTTTTGCATCTTCCGCTTTCTTAATATATTCTGCTATAAGCCACTCATTATCACGAAAATCAGGGTTTTTAAATACACGAATAATATCTTGTGGTCTATTTGGGTCTTCTTGGTCAAGATAAATTTTCCAGTGATTCAAATGCCAATATAACCAACCATGTATGTAAATACCATTAATTGTTACACCATATTTTATCTTTTTTAACTCTTCCTGAAAAAAAGGATGCCATTCCTCAGATTTCTCATCTGGAATGGCTTTCATATTAATAAATAATTCAGGACTTGTACTTAGGCTCATGTGGTTTCTTCTAGTTTGGAACTCATCATTCCATTTATATTAGACCCTTTTCTTACTTGGGCTTCTACTTCTGCTTTTGTTTCTCTTGCTTCTTCTACTGCTTTTAAAAGTGATGCAAATTCTTTAAGAGCTAAAATCCAACCTTTTAAAGCAGCTTCTTTAGTAGCAATAATTTTAACTACAGGCTGACCTTTAGAAGAAGTAACTGTTTCAATTCTATCATCTATATCTTCAATAGGATTATTATCTATAAATGTTTTAAGGCTTGCAAGTTTACTTTCAAGCCAATCAATTTCAAATTGTGTATATAAATGGTCTTTCTGTTTAGTCATTTTTTACTGGTTCAACTTCGTTAAATATTCTTACTGAAGGTATGAGACCAATATCAGTCATTGTAAACTTCTCAATTTCAATACCCCA
>CAZLZR010000091.1:0-2457 GCA_964564015.1 uncultured Acetivibrio sp. | reverse complement strand
GATTGTGATGGTGTAGATAATGTAGTTGTTACAACACTTTGTGTAAAGATTTCATCTAAAAAAGGTATTTTAAGATAAAATCCGGGAGATAATGTTTTAATATAAGTACCACCTCTTAGACGTATTCCAGCTTCCCACTGTTTTATCATCCAGAAAGGAATTACTTTATCTATTATACCAATTATCCATTGTATAAGAGAATCAAGCATTTGATGCATCCTCCTCGCCTAATGTCAGCTCTCTATCTAACTCATCTTTATAATCCTCTATTTTTTTCAATAGTTTATCATTATTCCAATGATAGGATTCTTCAGAATCTTCTTTCTTTCTGAGAATATGACATAAGTGTTGAGAAATAGTATATTGAGGAAATTGTTGTACAACTTGCATAAAGTTGTAAAAAATTTGCTCTTCTATCTGTTTTCTCTTCTTGTCTATTGGTTTTTGAATGTTAATCATGTTTTTTATTTTTATCGTATGCTGTCCATTTTAACTCCATTTTATTATCTTTATTTGAAGCGTTAAATATTTCAATTCCACAATTTGAAGAAAGAGATGCCGTCTTTTTTACTATAGGACAGCCACACTGAATACAGTGTTCATCTTTTCTCATAGTTACATAATTGCCGGCAGCTACTGCATTCTTACTTAAAAAAGGACATCCTTCACAGATAGCTCTTCTTCTTACTATCTCTTTAACTTCATCTTCTTGTAGGTCTCCTGCTTCTAATTTAATATCATTAAGCCATCCTTCAAGTATTTTATCAGCATTAGTCAATGCTCTCGGTATCAATTTCAGGTATTCCAAAAGTGCGCTCATCTTTTAATTTTTTCTGTTCTAATCTATAAATTGCTAAGTCGTTTCTTTTCTTTAATAACTTTCTAAGATTTTCATATTTATAATCTAAGATTAAATTTTTCTTTTTTTCTGTAAACTTAGGTGAATAATATATGTTTCTTATTTTAGCTATTTCATCTTTTATTTCAAAATAAAGTTTTTTAGGACTTACACAAATAGTTCCAAAATTCTTTATATAGATAGCATCATAAACTACATTAGCCAGTTGTTTTTTAATTCCTTCTTTCCAATAAAAAGCATTTACTTTCTTAACTAGATTAACTGGTAGATTTAGTTCTTCGGCTGCCTGTTTATAATAATTATCGGGTGTCTTCATTAACTATTATCAACTTTAATTAAAACTCCTATAGCTGCGTCAGATTGAAAATTAATTTTATCGTTTATATGATATTCTTTAAGAGATGTTGATTTTTTAAGCAAACCAACTCTTTTAAGTTTAGAAATTGTATTGTTTAAAGAATCTTCGCTTTTCAAAAGTTCACTTTTTAATATCAGTTGTCTTGTGCTCTCACTATCTTTATAAACTAAAAAATAAGCTAATACGGTAAGTTCCGTATCTGAAAGTTTAATATCAGACAATAAACAAAAAATTGAAAGAACAACTTTTGCCTGTTCAATCTTTCCGTAGCTCTTTTTTTCAATCTTTATAAGTTGCACAACTAATTGGTTTTGAGGACAAAGATAAGTATTTTATTTGAAATAACAAAATTTTATATAAGACTTTAACATTTTGGTAACAAACAGGAAAGGCCGACTTACAACTAGTTGTAAATCAGCCTTTTAATTTAACCCTCCACCTTAGTCCTGTACCAGCGGGATTGGGGGAATACGCACGGGCTGTGGGCATCGAACCCATCTCCATGCAAGGTTTTGGAGACCTGCTGCTTCCTAAAGCTAGCCCGGATAAGTACACTCTAAAAGATTCGAACTTTTATTTCTTGGTTCGTAGCCAAGTGTCCTCATCCATTGGACGAAGAGTGCAAAAGTGTGAATGACCAGACTCGAACTGGTACTTAGTAGCTCCACAAACTACCGCTCTACCATTAAGCTACATCCACCATATGAGATGCCTCTAAAGGACTCGAACCTGTAACTCTTGACCCAAAATCAAGCGTGTTGCCATTACACTAAGAGGCAAAAAGCGTGGAAGGTGGATTCCGAGACCACAACACCTTGCTCTTCAGGCAAGTGCTCTACCTTTGAGCTACATCCACATAATTGAGCCTGAGAAGGGAATCGAACCCTCAACCGCTAGTTTACAAAACTAGTGCTCTACCGATTGAGCCACTGCAGGCATAGTCTAGTTGACAGGGTTCGAACCTGCCTAGTCTTGCTCCCAAAGCAAGTGCCTAACCAATCGGCCACAACTAGAAATAAAAAACCCCGCTTTATAGGCGGGGCTTTAAGTATAATAATTGAGTTTCAATTAGTTACACGTAGTGCATCCGCCACCAGATATTGTGGGCGTAAACCAAAAGCGTGTATGTTGAAACTGTTTCATATTTAAAAAAGACCAATTCTAAGCGCGCTGTTCTATAGGAAGCGGAACTGGTATATTGATGCAAACTTACGAAGAATTTTTCAATCCTCCAAATTTA
>CAZLZR010000090.1:0-16215 GCA_964564015.1 uncultured Acetivibrio sp. | reverse complement strand
GTGGCCTGGCCGAGGACTTCTGGAGCATCTTGAAGAAGGAGTGGGTGGACACAAGTGCGTTTGCGGAGTAGAGCCTTTTTTCAAATTCAATTTAACTGAACAGGGATAAGCTTTTAACTTAATTGCTCGAAGAATGATAGGATCAAGCATGTTCATAACCATAACCATCGCAGGTTTTTTCTTTGTCTAAAATCAAAATTGGTTTCAAAAAAAAGACGAACTGCATTGTTATTACAGATAGCATTATCTTAAACTAGAATTGACGAGCAAATTCCTTCATATCATATCTTGTTCTTTTAATAGAAACCATTGGAAATTTACTAAAAGCTGGCCATTACATGTTTATTCTAACATGTATAATCTACCATAGTAATTATGCATATTAATAATTTCATGGGAACCACCCTATGCCCATTATAATTAGGGTGTGTACCTCGAAAAGATGCAGAAGTTAATTGGGAGGGTGATTACCTAAAAGGTTGGGGAGCATTTTGAATTATATTTCTTTTAATTTATTATTGCTGAACCAGTGGGTTAAGTTCTTAAAAAATGCATTTCTGATTTTAGCGTCATATATCTATATCATTTAGGGGGGTATTTATATTAAAAAAATCTTGTGCTCTAACTTTCGCAGCTATATTAAATGATTCTGGACTTTAATTTTAAATAACCGTAAGGTAACTAGTCCTATGGCTAAAATATTGATGATAGCGCATTTCACAAGGGGAAACTTGTTTGGTAGGTTTGAGTACATAGCAGATTTACTAAAGAAAAATGGAAATGACGTTGAGCTTGTGACATCTAAGTTTGATCATGTAACTAAGAAGCACAGAAATATTCGGCTTATATCTCACGAGTTGTCTACGCTAAAGGTTACGCTGTTAGATGAGCCTGGCTATTTTAAAAATGTTTCTTTTATAAGGGTATTAAGTCATGTAATTTTTGCCCTGAATCTCAGGAAGTTCTTAAAGGGAAAAAAAGATGTAGATCTTGTATATTGCGCATTTCCCCCTATTTGTACCGCGTTTGTCTCTTTAAGATATGCCAAAAAAAGGAAAATTAAATTAATTCTTGATATACAGGATTTATGGCCTGAAGCTTTTTATATATTGTCTAAGAATAAATACTTTGCCGAGATACTTTTTTCTCCCCTGAGATTACTTGAGGATTATATATTCAGATCTGCTGAAGGAATAATAGCAGTTTCAAATACCTACTTGAAAAGGGCTATCGAATCGAGATACAAATCAGAAAATTGTAAAACAGTTTACTTGGGTGTCGACCTGGATTATTTTGATAACCTTTTGAAAATGAACAAAAACAAATTATGTAAAAGGGGAGAATATTGGCTGGCTTATCTTGGCACCTTGGGTGAAAACTATGACATAACGAGTGTAATTGACGCAATTTCCCTCTTGAATTTCAACGGAATAAATAATATCAGGTTGTGGCTCATAGGTGATGGGCCAAAGAGTGATTTTTTTATCAGTTATGCAAAAAGGAAAAAAATCAAGGTAGAATTTACTGGCTGGTTGCCATATGGCCAGGCCATAACATTATTATCCTTATGTGACGTTGCTATAAATCCGATTAAGACAGGAGCTGCGAATAGTATTATAAATAAGCATGCTGATTATTCTGCGGCAGGCCTACCAGTAATTAACACGCAAGAATGTAAAGAATACGTGGACATGTTAAATAAATTCAAAGCCGGAATAAATTGTCGTAATGGCAATACTCATGAAATTGCGTCAGCTTTGCTGTTCTTCATAAATAATGACGTAGCGAGAAAAATATATTCTTTAAATAGTAGGAAAATGTGCGAATCGTTGTTCGATAGAAAAAATACCTATAATATGATTGTAACCTTGGTTAATAAGTTACTTGAACCTATCAAATCTTAAATTAATAGACTTGGCATAATAAGAAAATGGACAGAATAGGTGTTTGTGTATCTACAATGAATCAATCTGACCATTTAATAATAAGAAAGATGAACATTTCAACTGATGCAATCATAGTCAATCAAACGGATGTAGAGAAAACTGAGCTAATTTTAGATAACAACAGAATAATAAAAATTATACACACTAAAGAAAGGGGGCTTTCAAGAAGCAGAAATAGAGCACTAAATGAGGCAGATTTCGATATCTGTCTTATTGCCGATGATGATATGATTTTTAGACGCGACTATCCATTAATTGTGCGAAATGCTTTTGAGAAATATAAAAAGGCTTCTATAATAGGCTTTTATGTGCACAGCTTAAATAAAAACAGGTGCACCTCTAAGCCTCTATGGCAAGGATATATATCTTATATAAACTCGATGAGATTGTCTTCTTTTCAATTAGCAATAAGAAAGAACGAACTGTCAGAAAGGGGACTTAGCTTTAATGAAGAGTTCGGCTCAGGTAGCGGTAAATATGGTTTTGGAGAAGAAAATATTTTTTTATATGATGCGATCAGAAAGGGGCTAAAAATTGCCTATGTAGATCAAACTATCGCTTTCGTAAAACATATTACATCTAATTGGTTTAAGGGTTTCAATGATTACAAATATTTTATTGATAGAGGAGCGATATTCCGACAAATGTCAGGGGTTTTTTCCTATCCCTTGATATGGCAATTTGCCTTGCGTAAATACCCTATATATCGAAAACATATCAACTTCTTAGATTGTATAAAGTTGATGGATTTGGGAAGAAAGATAAGAAATGAGGAGTTGAAAGATAATGCAAGATCATAAAGTGTCTCTTGTGAGTATAATAATTCCGACATACAAAAGGGCCTATATGCTTTCAGCCGCTATCGAATCTGTTTTTAAGCAGACTTATCCAACTTGGCAACTCATTATCGTGGATGATAATGAGCCGCAGTCTGAACATGCGTGTAAAACATCTTATGTTATAAACGAATATAGAAAGCTTTATCCTTTTTATAATATTCTTTATCTGAGACACGAAAAAAGGAAAAATGGAGCCGCCGCAAGAAATACAGGCATTAAATACGCTACAGGAGAATATATCGCCTTTCTGGATGACGATGACTTATTCATGCCGAATAAAATAGAGAAGCAGATTAATTATATTGAAAAGTCGGAACGCTTTGCTGGCGTATATTGTGGACGAGAGGAAGATGGCCGGCGCATTGTTAGTGATAAGGAGGGCAACCTTACGGAGCAACTATTATTATTAGAGAGTTTTATACCGACATCCACTCTAATGTTTAAAAAGAGGGTTTTTGATATATTAGGTGGTTTCAACGAGAACTATTATAGGCATCAAGACATAGAGTTTCTAATAAGATATTTTAGGCTATTTGAAATAGGAGCCGTAAAAGAAGTTCTCGTTAAAATCGGAAGGAATAACGGTGAGAACATTCCGAAGGGAGAAGCTTTAGATAATATAAAGCGGATATTTTTTCAGGACTTTGCGACTGAAATTGACCTGATCGAAAGTAAAAAACCAGGTTTCAAAAAAAAGGTATTTTCTAATCATTATTCTCAAGTATTTCTAAGGCATTTAAAAACTGGTAACATTCGTAGAGCAATAAAAATATTATTATTAAGTGTTAAAACCTCACCATTTCTGTTCATGGTATATTCTATGGAGTATACACGCATCTGGCTTCTAAAACGGTTTAGAAGGATCTTGTTGCAATAAGCAAGTAAATAGCTATAAAATTCTGCAAAAATATCGTCATTAGGATATACCCATTTCGGGAAACATATGTCGCGTTTGATAAAGTTAATATGGCAAAAAGATCAGCAGAAAAGTAGTAGAAGCTTGGAATACTCGGTATTAGGAAAGACAGGCATATACTGACGCCCTGAGGAGGTGGACACCTCTGAGAGATAGAGATTATACTGAGCAAGGAGGTGTCGGGATGAAGCTACGGAAATGGAGTTCAGAGGAGAAAATGGCGATTGTGCTGGAGGGGTTAAAGGGGGAAAAATCGGTAGCTGAGATCTGTCGGGAGCATCAGATAAGCCAGGCGCTGTATTATCGGTGGCGGGATAGGTGCTTGGAGGCAGGTCAGAAGGGATCAAACAATGGGGGGCAGTAAGTTACTTCAAAGTCAGACAGAGAAACTGGAGAAGATCATAGGGCGGCAGACGATTGCGATCGACGCTTTAAAAAAACTCAAGAGTTAACCTCTGGAAAGTAGTCGAGTTGATGAGGGAAGATGGCCTGGTGGTAGAACAAGTCAGGCATAAAGCAGTGCGTAGTTTCCAGAGGGGGAAACCGAAGGCAACCAGGCCTAACCAGTACTGGGGAATAGACATAACGAAGTTTATCTTAGGCTCTTCGGGCTGGTGTTATCTCATTGTGGTGCTGGACTGGTATACCAAGGAGATAGTAGGCTGGAAGCTATCACTACAGGCTAAGACCTCTGAGTGGAAAGAAGCACTGGACCGGGCACTGTGTCGGAAGTTTCCTTTTGGAGTAAGAGGCCAGGGACTAAGTCTTATCTCAGACAATGGGTCACAGCCAACCTCGGTAGCCTTTATGACGGAGAGAGCCGGGTTAGATATTAATCAGATTTTCTGTTCATATGACAATCCACGGGGGCAAGGCTGAGACCGAAAGGGTTATAGGCGGACCATCAAAGAAGAGCTAATGTGGTAAAATGAGTTAGGCTCTTTTGAGGAATCTGAGGCCAGAATCATTGTCTGATAAAGTGATGACTATAATCGTCTCTATGTCCACTCGGCTATGGGGTATCTAAGCCCGGAGGAGTTTGCTCAGCAATGGGCTCAGTCACAGGAAGCTACATCGCAATGAGCTCAAATATGAACCGGGTTAAAGCCGCAGCCTGTAATCCAAACGATATTGATTATTTTTGTGAAAAGAACTCTATCTCTCAATGCGAGAAAAGGTGTCATGTTTTTCTATGTTCACTACGATTGATAATTGAGCTGGAGAAAATAAATTTTAATAGGCGGTAGAAAAATAATAGGCAAATCTCGTTTTATGCCGAATCACTCATATAATTTAAATAGAGAATTTAGTAAATTTCCAGACAAAGTTTGGTTTCAGCTTGTTTGGACTGGCTAAGGGTTTAAACTCTTAGAGGAGTTTTCTTACTATTGACAGCTAGGAGAAGTTCGATACCTGCAACTCGGCATCGCTTATTAAGTCCAGAATTTTTTTTAGCTTTATATTTCTTTCAGTTTTCTATTCTAAGGCCTTTACTTAATAAATATAATAGCATCTCTGAAGCAATTCTTTTCACTTCGTCATTTATTATTTTCTTTTCAATGATTCTATTTTCAAAGAGTTTAAAACTGCTAGATATACGAAGTTATTTATCGTTCTTGACAATCTTTTTTACGATATTCATTTTTGATATCTTGGTTAGACCCAACTTAGCAACGTGGAATTATTTAAAATATTTTCTCATATTCGGCGCTGCTCCGATATTTATTTTTTTCAGCTGTAGGGATTATAATAAAATATTTATGTATCTATTCTATTTGTCGAGTTTGTTATCAGTCCTTGTATGCCTATATCCGGTTTTTAATTTTGGCTTTATCGCTGATTATATGGATTATGGCTACAATTTCGCCTTGCCGTGCTTTCTGATTACTTATTCTGGTGCGCAGCTTTACAAAAAAAAGCTTTATTATATTCTCAGCGCAATCATATTTATTTTAATGTTCATTTTTGCCAATAGAGGAGCTATATTGCTTGCTATGATCTATACTATTGTAAGTTTGTTGTATTTCGCCAAAAAAAAATTCGATTTAAAAATCTTAGTATTGATATTATTTTTAACTTTATTTTTAATAAACATTATTAAAATAAGTGATTTTATACTGAACACAAAACAGGTTGATTCTTATGCCATGTGGCAGGTTAGAAATTTAGCTATAAATTCAAACGTTAGCTTATTCATGTCCGGAAGAGATTTAATTTGGGACTTATCTAAAGAACTATTTCTTAAAAAACCAATTATGGGATGGGGTACAGGTTACTTATATTCGAGCTACGGATTTTATGAACACAACATTTTTGCAGAGATAGCTGTATCTTATGGGATTATAGGAATCATAGCGGTCACCTTAATGGTTCTTGCCCTTATCAGGGCATTATTTAAGATTCCTGTAGCTGAAAAAAGACTCATTTTGATATTCTTGTTCCTTGGTTTTGGCGTTCTCTTATTTAGCGAGACATTTTTTAAAAACTTATCTTTTTGGTTAACCTGCGGATACATTATAAAAAAAGGTAAAAATAATACCGCGAATTAAATCTAGGCTTATTATGGGATGTTGTGCTGATAGATAGCTTAATAGATGTCCCCCTTAAAGATTGGCGACTAGCGCTAAGAGGTTTGCCCCTCACTGATAGCATGATCATTTTTTTTGTGGTTATCCCATCAAGCTTGTGAAGGGAATTGAGCAAGATATTTGATAAAAGTTTATTATCTAAATATTAGGAAGCATGCAGAGCAGTTCATATTAATCAGACAGATATGAGCAAATTTATCAATCGCATAATTTAAGGTTATAAAAAACTTGTCATTGTGGTAATATAAACTTTTATCTGTGACCTTAAGTATAACCTCATCGAATACACAAGGTAAGGCCGAATTATCTATTCCGTCTTGGCTATAAAAGAGATTATTTTTAAAAAGCGAAATCTGCTATACAAACTTATAAAGATATTGGAGAGAGCGACATTATACATAATGATATTCTACCGATGTGTGTGAGGGCTTTGCTTTTAACAAGGCTGGGATCAACACAAATAGGAACAGGAGCTTAAGGAATGTTATGAAGATCTTAATTATCAGTTATCCAACTGCTTTTCAAAATCCGGCTGGAGGCATACAAGCCAGAATTGGCTATATTTACAACTGTTTGAAAAAACAAGTTGACAAGGTTGTGCTCTTTAATCCATGGGAGCATAAGATAAAGGACTTTGATGCTGTTCTAATATTTAAGCTAGATTTAAGTACTTATAAGTTGATAGATTATTGCAACAGTCTAGGAGTGCCAGTAATTGTGTCCCCAGTTTTAACGAGAGAAAGGCCGCTAAAAACCTATTTAAACCTTTTAGCAGCACAACTCTTCAAGTTACATACAGGCTATTATTTCCTAAAGCAATCGTTAAACATGGCTTCTAGGATTATTTGTCAAAGTGAAGAGGAATCCAATTTTATAACAAGGGTTTATAAAATAAATAAAAATCAATTAGTTGTAATTCCGAATGGCGCTGATGGTCGGTTCCTTTCAGGAGATTCGAAGTTACTAAAAGATATGTATGGGATAAAAGCAGATTATGTATTATCAGTAGGAAGGTTCGATAAAAATAAAAATCAGTTATCGATCATTAAAGCTATACATGGAACCGGAATCCCTGCCTTTTTTATTGGTGGACCTGCACCAGAGGACGTATCTTACTATAATAGATGCGTTGAAATTGCTCGGAACATACCAAATATCTTCTTTTTAGGGTGGGTAGAACATGATAGTCCCATTTTATCTTCCGCATATGCAGGAGCAAAGGTTTTTGTGCTAGCATCGTTCTATGAAACATTCGGTAGCGTTTTAGTGGAAGCTGGTGTAGCTGGATGTAATATTGTAAGCTCTCATACTAAGCATATAATCAGTCCAGAAATCAGCAGTAATATTTTTAGTATTAGTCCAAAATCAGTCCGAGATATAAAAAAGAAAATTATAATGGCATATAGTACACCGCGGAATCCAGTGCTAGCGGAATATTTTATCCGGAATTATAGCTGGGAAAAGATTACAAGACGGTATTTAGATGTAATTGAGGAAGCAACAAATGAAGGCAGAACGGGTAAAAATACGGGCTAAAAAGGTTTATTTTACTATAAAGTATTTTTTAGACTACTTTTCGCTCTTGCGATATGAAAGTCCTATAGATATGAAAAATAATAGCTTTATTGGGGCTAAAATTGTGGTCGCTCCACATGCTGATGACGAATTGATCGGCTGTTATAAAGGAGCTTTAGAGGACTTTCATAATACTTCCATATTTTATTTGGGTATGGGTAATAACAGTAGGACAATTGATTTAATAAGAAAAAGTGAAATCGTTAAACTTTGTAAGGATATGAAATTGGATTATTACGAATATAATGGGATAGAAAGGGATAATATTGCTGCGAAAATTGAGGATATTGGGCCAAGCTATATTTTCGTTCCATATTACATCGATTGGCACCCCGATCATAGAATCGTGACAAAAAACATGGTCAATATCATACGATATATAGGGAAACAGATTAATATAGCCTTTTATGCGGTAACTATACCGATATCAAAATATGATGTCAATTATGCGATACCAATGGATTACAAAGCACAATTCAATAAGTGGAAAATTATGAAAAATGTTTATAGATCGCAGAGACATTTACCAATTTTCAGGTTTATAATAAATGAATGGATAAACGGCAGACTTATAAATGTTCGAGCAGCTGAATTTTATAAAGTAATAGACGGCACGGAGATAGATGAGCTTAATAAGGTCGCAAATTACATCAATTATTATGATCCAGCTGTCTTAGAAACCTATATCGATAACTTATATATTATGCGGCGTTTTGTAGATAGAATATGGCTTAATGCAAAACATACTGACCCCTTGAGGAATTAGACACCTCTTCCATATCAGCTGCCATTTTTGGAATTAAGGAGTTTAGAGATTGTGATGTCATAATAGCCTATCAGGATCCATTGAGTTATATTCTGCCCGTCTTTGTCTTCAAGTATATTCTTAGAAAGCGAGTTGTGATAGATGTACAGGATATATGGCCCGAGGCACTATATGCAACGGGGATGTTAAAAAATAACCTATCGTACAAGGCATTGGAATGGATTTGCACCTTTAATTACAACTTAGCTGATGCCATCGCTGTTATATCAAACGGATTTAAGGAAAGGTTGGTCCGAAGGGGGATAAAACCTGAAAAGATTTCTGTAATTTATAATTGGTGCCTGGAGGAAGAAGTATTTTTAAATGCAAAGGAAATAGGCGATCTTCCGGGTGAAGATAAAGCTATTTTTGAGAAACAATCTGATAAAGAGTTGATTTTCGTTTTTGCAGGTAATATCGGGAAAGCACAAGGGCTTTCATCATTAGTAGATGCTTTTAAGCGTCTTAAGTCATATCGAATAAAATTGGTCATAATAGGAGACGGAGTGGAAAAGAGGTCTTTGATTGATTATGCTCAAAAGATAAAGCCCGATAATGTTTTTTTATTGATAGAAAACCAGTTGGTGAGATTTGGAAATATCTTATTAAAGCAGATGCGTTAATTGTACACCTTAAAAAAGATTCAGGCCTTATCAATACGATACCATCTAAGACTCAAACTTACATGGCGATTGGCAAGCCCATATTAATGATGCAAAATGGCGAAGCAGCTCGGCTAATTAGTGATGCCAGGTGTGGTCTTGTATGTCAATCAGACGGTATTGTGGAAACAGTTCAAATAATAAGCCAATTTTTTGAGTTAAACAAAGAGGAAAAAGACGCAATGGCAGCGAATTCAAGGTCATTTTATTTATCTAATTTTTCCAGCCACGTCGGAATTAAAATGATTGAAAATATAATTAAAGAGGTCTTAAATTAAATTGTGGCTTTATTGTGGTTATCTGTAATTCTTTATAAAATGACTATACAAACCTATCAACGCTCAACTCGGGCTTTAATGCGGATCCGAAGTTTGTAATTATACTCAGTGTCATAAAGAAATCACTTCTATGGGTAGGCAGAGATCTTCTGAATCAAAAATGGTAGCTTCATTTTATAGACAATATGGGAAAAGGCTATTTGACTTGTCTGTGGCTTTTATAAGCATGGCGGCTTTAGCCCCGATTTACATTTTCATTTCTTTGTTATTGGTCACAAAGCAGGGTAGGCCGATAATGTTTTTGCAAAGGAGAGCTGGATATAAAGGCAGACCATTCACGATATATAAATTCAGAACAATGAATGACAAAAGGGATAAAGACGGACGACTATTACCAGATTCGGCAAGGTTAACAAGAATTGGCAAATTCCTTAGGAAAACCAGTCTTGACGAATTACCAGAGTTATTTAACGTTATTAAAGGTGATATGAGTCTTGTTGGACCTCGTCCATTGTTGCTTGAGTATTTGCCCCATTATTCTGATGAGCAACGAAAGAGGCATTCTGTCCGACCTGGAATTACTGGATTGGCTCAGATAGAGGGACGAGATAATTGTTTATTTAGCAAGCGACTCAAGTTTGATGTCTGGTATGCCGAGCATTTATCGTTCAAACTTGATATTACGATTTTGTATCGTACTTTATTCTTGGTTATTAAGGGAGAAGGCGTACATACCGATTTTGAGAAATGGCTTCCTAAAGTGGATGACCTTGGCTTATCTAAAGGTATCTACCATTTTAGCAACCATTTGAGTTAGAAAGTATGAAGTGCCTTATAGTTGGGGTGTCTGGTTTCCTGGGCAGAAATGTTTTAAGCATATTAACAGAAAAGGGCTTTTCGGGTCTTGCTCTCTATAATCGTGGATTTTCTCAGGTGAACAATATAAATCACCCTTTTCGATTTGAACACTTTGACTTAGGCGATCCAAAACTAATAAATGAAAGCTTTGATACTCTCATATACCTTGCCCATGGTTTTTTAGGTAAGGCGAAGTTGCCAACTTCGACAGATTTCTATAGAAACAGAATCTTAATAAATTTGGCAGGTATATTTTCTGTGCTTTCTTCAGGAGCAAATACGAAGAGCATTATATATTCTTCATCTGCATTTGTTTATCCTTGGAAAAGTCGTGAAAATATATCAGAGAAGACTTTCCCGAGACCTTTTTCTATTTATGGAATGGAAAAACTGGTAGTCGAGAAGTTCCTTGAAGAGTTTTGTGAAAAAAATAAAATTCATCTTACCATTTTGCGCTTTACACAACTTTATGGCCCGGGCGATCCGCATAAACAATTCATAACAAGAATGATTGAGGATGCGTTCTTTGGTCGAGAAGTTCATGTGGAAGGAAAAGGTGAGGATGCTAGAGATATCCTTCACGTTAGAGATGCAGCTTACGCTATCTACCAAGTTATTGAACGACGATCTAGAGGGATATTTAATATTTCTTCTGGACAAACTGTTGATTTAGAAACATGTGGGCATTTATGTCTAGAATTGGCGGGGCGAGATCCGTCAGAATTGATCTACATGCCAAGAAAGAGAAAAATAATTAGAATTTCTTATTCTAATAAAAAAGCTTTTAATGCATTTGGCTTTCAGCCAACTATATTGCTAAAAGATGGAATAAATGAGTGCCTAATGGCCTTAAAAATTCAACATGCATATTGAAACAAATTTTTTTAGGTTAACAAAGGCTTCAGTACCACTCCCAGTAGAACTTCACGCACATACTTTATTTACCGATGGTGCCAATTCTCCTGAAGTGATGATCAAGACAGCCTATGATCGAGGTCTAAAGGCCATCGGTTTTCCTGAACATGTGAACTCAAATTCTGATTACTGGTGCACTTTCTATAAACAAGTTAGTGTATTTAGAGATATTCTTAATGGAAATATTGATATTTTTATAGGAATGGAATCTAAAATTGTGGACTTCGAAGGCAGACTAGATATTCCAGCCCATTTATTTTCTAAGCCAGATTATATAGTCGGAGTCGTACATAGTCCTCCTGAGGGACCTATCAAAAGAGGGAGAAATAAGAAAGAATATGAGAAGGCTATTGAAGTTGAATTCGAAGCCTTGCGAGGCCTGATTAGGTATGGCAATTGTACAGTAATTGGACACATCGGAGGCACGTTCGAAAAACTATATCCTGGCTTTAATTTTCCAAGGCGGCTTAGAAGGGAACTTTTATTCCTATGTAAAAGAAATTGTAGAGTCGTCGAGTTTAATTCTAGATACCATTATCCAGCAAAAGAGTGGATTGAAGATTTATACAATGCGGAGGTCTTTATATCTTTAGGGTCTGATTCTCATAGTTATAAAAATGTTGGCAATGCTTATCGGATCATACTGAAAGGGGTTAAATCATGGAAAAACTAAATGTTTTGATTACAGGAATGGGTGGACCTTTAGGCATGAGTGTTTTCAAAGCCTTATTAATGTCTCAGCTCCCTGTAAATATAATAGGCACAGATATATCTGCACGTTCTTATGGGCTATATTTAGTCGACAAAGCATATATTTTACCCCATTCGAGAAAGGATCCTAAGTCTTATCTTAATGCCTTATGTGAAATAGTAAAAAAGGATAATGTCAATGTCATTTTCCCCTGTTCAGAAGATGAGATGATAGCTCTTTCAATGAATTTAGATCTTTTCGCCCAGTTTAATTGCAGCATATCGGTGCCCTTGCCTCACCTTATAGAAAAGGTTATGGATAAATATTTGCTAAATCAGGAGTTGTTAAAAGGGGGCTTTCTTGTACCAGATTCAATAATTCCCACATCTAAAGAAATCGATGATTTTCTTAAGGTTCATGGATATCCCGTTATCCTGAAAGCAAGAAGAGATTCAGGATCTCGCCACCTATTCCGAATACAAAACCATGATGAGCTCGAATTTTTTTCTCGGTATGTGAAAGATCCTATTATTCAGGAACTTTTGCTGCCTGACGATGAGGAGTATACGGTCGGTGTCTTTATTGCACCGGAAGAAAGAGGAGAAGGCACGATTATCTTAAAAAGAGAGTTGGCTGCAGGGCTAACTTTTAAAGCGGAAGTTGTCCATAATGAACTTATAGCTGACACGTGTCTGAGAGCAGTGAAATATTTAGGACTTGTTGGACCTAATAATGTACAGCTACGTTTAACCGAAGAAGGGCCTAAAATTTTTGAGATAAATCCTCGATTTTCAAGTACTACTGTCATCCGTGCGTTTTATGGATTTAATGAGCCCGAGCTTTTTATAAGAGCAATGGTACTTAAAGAAGAAGTTTATCCTACTCATGCTTCTAGTGGGGTCGCCTTGCGGATGTGGGACGAGCTCTATGTTGACACTAAAGTTGTAAATAATTTAGAAAAAAGAAGAATAGGGAGCAATTTAAATTTTAGTGCTGGTATCCACCTTGGACAAATTAATAGGAGAAGGTCTAAGAGACCATAATGAAGATAAATTTAATGAAACCTGTTTTCTTGATCTCCCAAGGCACAGGTGAAAACTAAAAATGTTTTGGGCTAATAAAATTAAAATTTTGACAGCCGAAGCTAATAGAAGAGTAAGGCTCAAGAATGTAGTAATATGAATAGCTAAACCAAGAAAATGAGATATCATAGGAATAATTGGGAAGTCGGCTCCGAATTTCATTTGATAATTGATGATAGCTTTTATACTGTTACGGAGGAGAAATTTTGGCAACCATCAATTGTTTTTACTGGTTCAGGAAGAGACGCAATAAGATTAATTTTAAGAATGGGGAGGAATGTGTTTAAATGGAAAAGGGCATTTGTGCCGAGTTATCTATGCCCAGAGGTTATTCGCACTATAAAAGAAGAAATACCTGAACTAAAGATTTATTATGATGATCCTGAAGAAGCAGTAAACCCACCAACTCCAAATTCAAACGAAGTCCTATTTCTTGTCAACACTTTCGGTATCAGGCCGAGGTGGCATATAGGCCATGATTTTGCTGGGCAAATAATCGAAGACCACACGCACGATCCTTGGTCAGAGCATGCAAAAGAGAGCAGTGCAGATTACTGTTTCGCTTCTTTAAGAAAGACATTACCTGTGGCGGACGGAGCGATTATCTGGTCTCCCAAGGGTTTATCATTACCTAAACAACCCAAGTTAAGCACTACACATCACTTGGCGGCCTCTCTAAAATTAAATGCGATGATTATAAAATCACTTTATCTTAATGGCTACGCAGGCCAAAAGGATGAATACTTAAATGACTTTCGAGAAGGAGAAGCCCATATAACGAGCAGAAGAGTCTCAAATTTGATACCTGCCTCTGAATATATAATTAAAAGTTTTGATGTTGAGAAATGGAGGTCTTTGAGATTAAGCAACTATTTGTTTTTATTAAAAGAACTAGGGAATTATGATGGCATTAATGTATTAAAGCCATCGAGTAAAGCGGCTTGCCCTTTTTCATTTATCGTAGTATTTGATAGCAACAATACTCGAGAAAAAATGCGTATGGAACTGATAAGGTCCAATATTTTCCCCGCTGTGCTATGGGATTTAGATATTCAGATACAAAAGCTCTATAAAAGCAATCAGAATTTAAGCTCAAGGATGCTTTCAATTCATTGTGATGGTCGTTATTCTACAGACGATCAATTACAAGTTGCAGAAATAATAAAGAGGTTATTAAAAAAGGTCTGAATAAATAATGTTTTCTTATTTTAGAGCTATAGACTAGAGGTAAAAATGAAGATATATATAGTACTACCATTTAACCGTAACGAGCTTATTTTTGCTCGCATAAGAAAGGTTAGCTGTATTAAACCCCAGGTTGTGCTGGGATATATGAAGCTTATTCTGGAGCTCACCACATGATTAGCGTCGGTACAAGAACTGGGTTAGAAGAATAAAGAAAGGGAGCTCAAATCTGCAAATAATATCAGCCTTTTTTCTTTGCAAACTATTAGGGTGGCTTCAATGACTTTTAAGAAATTTGACATGGGTTTTGAAGGATCCCTAAAGAAACCTATATAATCACATCTTATTTGCATCAAAAATATAAGGAATATATAAGGTCAAAATGTTAATACCTATAAAAAATAATGAAGAATGGAATAAAATTATAAGGGTCGTTTTAGGAAATTATGATGTATATCACCTAGCTGAATATCATCTGTTATCAAAAGAACAAAGAGAAGGGGAGCCTTACTTGTTTTTTTATTCTCACGGTGATCATGTTGCCGCGTTACCATTCTTGAGAAGGCCTTTATCTAATGTTAAGGGCCTTGAACACTTTAAACAATATGATGCCACTTCCGCTTATGGTTATCCTGGACTTTTAGCATCTATTCTGCCCAGTGACGCAAATGCGAAGGAGTTTAAAGCCGGTTTCCAGGAGTCTTTATATAACACATTGAGAGATTTGGACATAATAACCTTTTTTATTAGGCAGAATCCGCTTTTTGATACTTCATGGTTAATGGAAAGCATTGCTGAAGTGGTTTCCCTTGGGCACACTGTTGCACTTAATCTCACTCTCTCCAATGATGAGCAGATAAGGCAGATGACTAAGGGTCACAGATATGATATACGCAAAGCAAGAGAGAAAGGGGTAACTGGAAAAGAGGTAGACTTTTATGAGTACATAGATGTGTTCATCAATATTTATAGCGATACAATGTTGAGATCTAAAGCCAGAGACTTCTATTTTTTTTCTAAAGAGTATTACTTAAGACTTAAAAAAAACCTTGGTAATTTGGTAAAGTTATACATAGCTGAATTAAACGATATACCAATATCGGCATCGATATTTCTTTTATCTGAAAAAGTTGTGCAGTACCATCTGTCAGGCACATTGTCAAAATACCTTTCTCTATCTGGCTCTAAAGTGATTATAGATGAAGTAAGAAAATGGGCTTCTTCGAAGAACATGTCATGGCTTCATTTGGGGGGAGGTGTTGGCTCGAATGAAGATTCTCTTTTTTGCTTTAAGGCAGGTTTCTCTCATGATCGCTTTGAGTTTAAAATAATAAAATATGTCATCGATCCAGTAACATATCAGCAGGCTATAGAAAATAGCGATAACGTTAAAAAGAGCAATCTAAGGGGGTCTGATTTTTTCCCCTTATATCGTATCCCCATTTAATACAAGATGTTGCGTCTAGACAAACAAGTGGTTTTCTAAGTATAGGGGTTTCCTAAAAAAGGGCTGAATATCGGTCTTAGAACCTAGCGATGGAGCTAAAAATGTCAAAGATTTCAATGTCATCTCCTGATTTGGACGAATTTGAAATTAGAGAGATAAGCGAAGTTTTGAGGTCTGGCCGTTTGGCGTTAGGGCCTAAGGCACAAGAGTTCGAAAAAGGGATGGTGGACTATGTTGGGGCAAATTATGGAGTCACCGTAAGCTCTGGAACGGCCGGATTACATATCCTTGTAAGGGCGCTCGATATAAAAGAAGGGGATGAGGTACTGGTACCATCCTTCACTTTTTCTTCTACGGTCAATGTGGTAATTTACGAGCGAGCCAAACCTGTCTTTGTAGATATAAACGCGGACACATATACGATTGAT
>CAZLZR010000089.1:0-16953 GCA_964564015.1 uncultured Acetivibrio sp. | reverse complement strand
CTTTGTTCCGGCATAAGGTCTATTACAGGATATGGCGTTTGTTCATCAAACTCTGAACTATTGGCACCTTCCATACCTGCCACATTGCGCGCAAACTCTACCACTGCCATCTGCATACCCAGACATATACCAAAGTATGGGGTTTTATTTTCCCTTGCGTATTTTGCTGCAAGTATCTTTCCTTCTATTCCCCTGTCTCCAAATCCTCCAGGCACTAAAATACCATCGCAATCATACAGACTGCTCATTAAATTGTTTTCATCCAGATTTTCGGAATTTATCCATTTAATTTTAACATCTACATTATTTGCTATACCGCCATGTTTTAAGGCTTCTACCACACTTAAATATGCATCATGCAATTCAACATACTTACCAACAAGGGCAATTGTAACAGAATTACTAATCCCCTTTTGCTTCTCTACCATACTTCTCCACTCAGCCAGATCCGGTTCGGTGCATGGCAAACCCAGGCGTTTGCACACATTAACAGCCAATCCCTCTTCTTCAAGCATTAACGGCACTTCGTACAGTATTTCCGCGTCAAGATTCTGTATGACTGACTCTCCTGAAATATTGCAAAATAATCCGATCTTATCTTTAAGATCCTTGCTCAAACGCTGTTCAGTACGACAAACTATAACATCAGGCTGAATACCTATACTTCTCAATTCCTTAACACTATGCTGTGTAGGCTTTGTCTTAAGCTCACCGGATTTTCCAAGATAAGGAACAAGGGTAACATGTATATACATAACGTTTTCTCGTCCCTTTTCTGTTGAAACCTGCCTTATGGCCTCAAGGAAAGGAAGACTTTCTATATCCCCAACCGTTCCGCCGATCTCCGTTATGACAACATCCGTGTGATCCGTCTTGGCAACTCTGTAGATTCTGTCTTTAATTTCGTTAGTGATGTGTGGTATTACTTGAACCGTACCACCTAAAAACTCACCTTTTCTTTCCTTACTGATAACAGACCAATAAATCTTTCCTGTGGTGATGTTATTGTTTTTACTTAAGTTTTCGTCAATAAATCTTTCATAATGACCCAAATCAAGGTCGGTTTCAGCTCCATCATCAGTCACAAACACTTCCCCATGCTGATATGGGCTCATAGTTCCAGGATCGACGTTGATGTAAGGATCAAATTTTTGAATTGTTACCCTCAACCCTCTTGCTTTAAGAAGTCTTCCTAAAGATGCAGCTGTTATTCCCTTGCCCAGGCCGGAAACAACGCCACCGGTTACAAAAATGTACTTAACAGACATGATTTCTTATCCTCCAAAAACAGTTACAGCCGGATAGATGAACTCCTCGGCTGACAATATATTTAATAAACTAAAGTCTATTCATATTATAAAACATACAATTTATATTTTATATTTGCCTAAATGCAGTGTCAATAGAAGATTGAATTTTTGGAATAAAAAATAAAAAAGACAGCTTTATCTGCTGTCCAGGAAATTTATATATTAAATATGAAAGCTGTTTACTTCGTAGCCCAAGACCACAATAGTTAATAACAAAATACATTAATTCCGAAAATATAGAATCTTTTAACAATTCTATATTCTTCCTCCCCCAAAACTTTCTCTTTCTTCTTTTATAAACCGCTCAACCAAAATAATCTTTCTCTCTGTGAATCTTATTATACTCTCCCCTAAATCCATCGTTTTCACCCTTACATCCAAGCTAAATTAAAACATACGCTTGCAAATCTCTCCAAACTTGCTCCCCGTAATAATCCCATTTTATAGAAGGTAAAAAAACACTTAAAAACTGTACATAAAATGGAGCTTGGACTACGAAGTAAACAGCCTTCTGAATGATACAACGCAAAGTAGCCAGACCGCTTATACATCCCTCCCTATACAAATACTTTATTACTATTTTATGCCAACTATGTAACATATATTATAAAAATTTAAAAACATCCAGATTCATCATAAATCATAAGAATTGCACAAACAACCAAGTTAAAACAATAAAAACAAAGTCATTCTGTAAAAAGATAAGTCGTTAAAATGTCAAACATAATTTTGCCACTTCATAAATACATTTAATGTTAACCATCCTGTTAATTAAAGGATATCAAAAATATTCCAACTTGTCAACAGTTCGTTTACAAAATCAACTAAATGGTGACAACTGTAATATATTTCCCAAAACAAAGAGCCGACTCCACTGGCACTGTATTGTCAGCGGAACCGACCCTTAAATGTAAATTTCAAACTAATCTTCCAATAATTCAAATGCCTTTGCCCTCTGCTTGTCATACTGTAATATGAGTTTCTCAAGCTTATCATTGAGGGCTTGCTGAGTAGCAAAATCCAGAACTCCATATGAGTATAGCCCATTATCCTTTTGAAACTCGCGAACGGCAGAAGATGTTTGTTCATCCAAGAGCATGTCCGGCTGGTTGATGCTATATCCACAAAATTTAAGAATTTTCTCTGCATTTATTACATCAATACTCTTGTCATTAATAGCAGGTTTGACTTTTTTTGAAAGGCTCTTAATAGTTCTTAAATCCACTTCATTTTGTATATATGTATTTTCAATGTAATAATCGGGCTGAAGTCCTGTACCATCAATCATTCTGCCATTAGGAGTATAATATTCGCCCGTAGTAATCTTTGTCCATCCAATTATTTCATCCTCATCAGGCGTAATGTCATAATTATTCATCAGATCATATCCATCAACTATCTTAGTACCAAGTTTTTTCTCATATTTCCTAAACGCTTCGGGCGAAAGCACGGGATAGACATTCTGCACCTTCCCTTTTCCATAAGTCTTAGTACCTACCAGAATTCCCGATTTCATGTCCTGAACCGCTCCGGCAAGTATCTCAGATGCACTTGCACTGGATTCATTTACCAATACTACTAATTTATATTTCAAAGCTTTGTTTTTAGAAAAGTATTCTTCATCTTTTACTCTTTCAGACTTAAAGTCCAACTTTGTTATCAAACCCTCAGGGACAAAGTTTTCTGCTATTTTAACAACCTGACCCACCTCTCCTCCAGGATTGTCCCTAAGATCCAATACCAGCTTCTTTATATTGCTTTTATCCATTTCGTCAAGTGCCTTTTTCATGTTTAAGTTTGAATTGGAGTTAAATATATCAAGCTTGATATAACCAATATCACCACTTATATTGTAAGATACGGGATTAATCTTTACTTCCGCCCTCTCTACATCAATTTTAAGCGGAGCTTTTTCACCTATTCTTTGTATTTCAAGTGTAACTTTAGTACCCGCCTTTCCTCTTATAAGCTGTGCCGCTTCATCACCGCTTTTCCCTTCCAAGCTCAGTCCATCGACAGAAAGTATTATATCACCATTTACAATTCCCGCCTTATCTGCCGGTGAAGCTGCAAACACTTCTACAATAAGTATTTCTTTTGTATCCGATGATATTCGTACACCTATTCCCACATAAGATCCATCAATATCGGAAAAGAAACTTTCGGCTTCTTCCCTTGTATAATAATCTGTATATTTGTCCATCGTGTCAAACATTCCGTTTATTGCACCTTCAATTAACTGTTCATCGGTAATTTTATCCTTGTATTTATCCTTTATCATGTCAATGACACTCTGTAAATATTCCAGATCCTTTCCACTATCGCCTGCAACCTGGATATCTTCTGCAAAAGATGTATTTACTGCCGTTAAACACAATACCATAACAACACATGCGATTCTGATTAAAGCTTTCATTTTTATTAGCCTCCCCTTTTCTATCCTTTGTATTGGTTGTCACTAAGGGATAACGAAAAAATAACTTCCTATTCTCATATTTTGAAAACATTATTAATCAAGTTTTTTCGTTATCCAGAGTAGGAACTTATATTTTAGTCATACCTAAGTTACTACTAATAGTTGATTATCCTTTCTCTATAATCTTTCTTGAGATCATCTCTCATATAATTAATTAATTTGTTTATAACTACTGCTGCTCTAGCTTTGGTGAGATATTCACGAGGTTTGAGGTACCCTCTTTCATCCCCCAAAACAAGACCTATCCTTTGAGCTACATAAATATGGTTTCTTGCATATGAAGGAATTTCGCCATCATCTATAAACGAAGTAGCCACTCCACCTGCAGGCGCCATAGCTTCAAGACCAAGAGCCCTTATTAATATTGTAACGGCATCCGCCATAGTCAGATAGTCATCCGGAGCAAATCTGTCATTTCCCCGACCGCTTATAATCCCCCGTTTGTATGCACTGTTAATATTATCAAAATACTTACTTCCTACAGCCACATCAACAAACGGCGACAAAATCTCTTCCTGCTTGCTTTTGGAAGTCTTGCTTGTTCTGGTGTTGGTAATTGTTGTATCGGCAGGAACCTCTTTTGCCGCATTCACAATTGCATCTGCAAATTCTGCTCTCGTCATAACTTCCTGAGGATTGAAATTTTTAGGTTCTCCATTGAAAACCTCCATACTAAATAATGCTTTTATATCATTTTCTGCCCAGTGGCCTTTTAAATGATTCATATCCGGAACCACAAGCCTTGTCTTGACTGGAAACCCCTCAATCTTGAGGCTGTCCGATGTTTTAATCAATTTATCTGTTGAAACACCCGTTGCGTCAAACTCCGGAAGATTTGCTGAGTACTGAAGAACACTATTGTTGTACTGCGTCTGTACAAATCCGCCTTCAAAACTGATGGTCTCCGGCTCATTCTCCACATACTTTATTTGCTTTGTTGTCGTATTGGAAAGGCTTAAACTAGCTGTCCCTCCCCATCGGTCAACAATATCCCCGCTTTTACCTTCACTCTGGATCATATAATAAAGAATCTGTGTTTCAGTTGTTCCCCAGTATTGGTTGTACCCATAGAAATCACCTGTGATGTTTACAGTCACCGTTCCTTCGTCTGACCCAATCTCATACGTCTTTCTACCCCATAGGTTACCGGCTATATAGTCAATTGCAGGCTTTGAATCGGTTATATTAGTCTTTGTAAACTCATAGTTTTTCAAGGTATATGTGGCATTATCAATTTTAATAACTTCAGTATACTTCGGATTCAGCGAAGTCTCCTCTATCGTCTGACCGTTATCCTTTTTGGTAAGGACAGTATTATATGAAAGAAATTTGGTGAGAGTGCCGCTTCTTTCGTTATTAGTAAGCTTGTATGTATAGTTTGCTGTTATAGTTTGCTTACCTGTTGTACTATCCTGCTTCACCGTTTTCTTTATTGTTAATGTTCCGTCAAACACAACAGGCTCTCCGGTAAGAAATACAACCTCCTTATAATCGTATGTAGTCTTGCCTTCGACTTCTCCGGAAGATATTCCTCCTTCAAAACCGCTATCACCACTTCTTGCATTTACCGAAATATTTAGCAAGCCTAATACTATAATAATTGTCATTGACATTAATTTCAACAGTTTCGACATTCTGCAATCCCCTCCAAAAATCCGGATTTATTCACCCTGCTGAACATATTTGATGTTTTTTTCGTTATTCCTTACTACTCAACAAATATAATGTAAGCATCGCCCTCGTCACTGTCATCTTTTTTTATCACTCTCACCTTGTCACCTTTTTCAAGGTCTGATGATTTTGCAATTCTATTTTCCTTTAAAATAATGCTGTTTGTTAAAATACCCAGGTTCATTGTTTCACTGTCCTCCCATTTAAAGGTAGTCGAATTATAGACCTTTGCATTTATCAGGGTAAACCCTGAAAGTTTATCGTCTCCTGTCATTTCATATATTTCACCCTTTGCAAAAACAGTTCCATACGGAGCAGTATTAACCAGAACTGCATCGGTACCGTTTGCCAATATATAAACTGTCCGGCCTTTAAAACTCAAGTCTCCATAATCTGTGAAGTTGCGCTGTCCTACAATTCCCGCATCGTCAATTATACTTGTATCATAAGTAATTCTGAAGGTTTTCGGTGTATTGTAGTAATCCCAATTAACGCCATTAAGCTGTGAAAATGAATTTACTGTAAAATCCTTATTTTCGTTAATTCCGGCTATCCTTCCACGATAAATGCTTATAAAGTCAGGATCAGACCTCTCATTTATTTCAACCACACTTGCATAGAATTTACCGTCCGAGTATTTTCTGTTTGCTATAACATAAGCCATATCCTCCAGAGATATACTGCTGCCGTTAACCAACCTTTTATCCTTCACAACAATAGTACCTTTATCATAGGCAACGCTAGCTGTTTCTTTTTCTAAATATATTGCACCTTCAATTCCCAAAGTATTTGATGTAATACTGTCATCAAAGGTAATCAGCTCAGTGTCGCTTTTGTCCTTAAAGGATACCATAATTGCCTTTTCTTCCCCGCCATAATCTTTTTCAACAGCTATGTATGCTTCAGAACTCCTTAGTTTGCTGTTTATGGCGTCAGCATCTATGTTTTTACTGTTATGAAGCAAATTGCTATCTTCCGCCAGTCCGACACTTGAAAAGCCTTTCTGTTCAGTTCTTTCCCATTTTCCGTTTTTGAGGATTTCCATGTTCTGAAGTATCAGACTGTTTGAGATATCATCGAGTTTAACTACAACACCTTTATATATATTTGTAACGAAATGCTCGTCTCCTTCTATTGTTATCTGTTTTAACCGGGTAAAGTTATCGGTTGTATTCAAGAGAAGCTTTACTCTGTCCCCATCTTTTAACGTATTATACCCAACCAGTTTTTTATCAAGTATTACAGGTATCTCATCATTAGTCGTCAATATCTGCTGACTGCCATCATCATATTGCACCGCAAGTGTTGCAGGCTTAATAGAAAGAATTTTTCCATGTCGTTCAATATAGTTGTCTACCGCACTGATGAGTTCAATGTTTCCTTCCGAATCAAACTTTATGTAGACAGAATCTCCGCCTTCAACAGCTTCTATCTCTGCAGGTTTATAGTTTTTTAAGACACTGATATTCCTGGGATTTGAGTAGTTGTAAGTTATAATGCCCGGATCGGATGCATCCCCTTTAAACTCTTCACTGTACAGTGTGATATATCCAAGCTGCGGATTAATATCCTCAACTATGCCGTTAGCTATTCCCTGCTCCCTCAACCTGAGCGTTACCTTCTTTATCCCCGTTATCATATTGTCTGTTATGGCCAGAATAACATCCATTCCGCGCTCAATTGCATCTATGCCTGACTTATTATTGTCTGCAAATATTTCCGCATTACTGCTGTAAACAAATGTAACGTCTACGTTCTTACCTTCACTGTCATAAGAAAAATTTTCGTTCTCAATATCAATATCAGGATATTTCAAATCGAACACCTTTGAGATATTTAGCGTTTGGTTTAGTGTATCAATATCATTAACTTTGGCAACCAGGTATTTAGTATCTGCTGTATTTGATATTACTTTGGTATATAATACCTTTCCATCGGTGGTTACAGTATACTCTATGCGATCTCCAACCTCAAGCAGACTGCTCCTTCCCACCCAACCGTTTTTATAGACAATCAAATCTGTGTTTTCTTCTGTTTTTATGCTGCCGTTCTGCTCATTTCTATAATCGTAAGACCCGTTATCCGGTATACCGGTTATGACCTGATGCAGCTTTCCGTTGCTGTTTCTCACGTTGAATGTATTTTTTGCCAGGTTTTGTCCATCTGCAAAGTCGATGGAATTTTTTATGCTTTCAATAGTTCCCAATTCCTTTTCATAGCCCCTCAGAGGCATTATAACCGGAAGTGCATTTTTTATTATCTGTGCCATCTGCTCCCTTGTAACACTCCCCGCAGGCCTGAAACTTCCGTTTCCCATGCCGCTCATAATATTATTTTGCAGCACTGCTTCTATATAAGGAATTTTATAAGGGTCTGCATCAGACCAGTCACTGTAGTTGTTAAAGATTTTTTGCTGCCCATATACCGGTGCCAACCCTAGAGCTTTCGCTATCCAAAAAGCAACATCCTGCCTTTTTGCCGCCGATTCCCTGATAAAACTTGCAGCAGTAAAAGCACTTCTGTCCAATGCCATGGCGTCAGCAAAATCCTGGGCACTAATAAGCCCATCGGTTGCCGCAAGCTGCAAGTATCCGTCAGACCACATCGCCGGAGCATAATTTTTTTTGTTGGCGGCTGTTCTTGTTGCATCAATCAATTCTGCTGCAATCTGAGCATCAGCCTCTCTTCCCACTGCGTTATATATCATTGTCAGAGCCTGTTCCTTTGTAACGGAATTTGTCCGTCCAAAGGTTCTGTTGCCATACCCCTTCATAACCTCAAGGGCACTGACTTCGCATATAGCTTCCTTCGACCATGCTCCGGATTGCTTTACATCCCGATAGTCGATATTGTTTAGGATGGTACCGACAGCATCAATACCTGTGTAAACTTTTTCCACAGCCTCTTCAGTATGCGCTGGAGTTAAAAAAGCGAGGGAAAGGAACACAATTAGCGTAGGAGCTATAAATTTTTTAAGTAGGTTAGGCCTTTTTTTCATAACAGTATTACTCCTGTTTGATTTATTAAAATGACTTAGTTTTTTGATTTACATAATATCAAATGTGTTTACGGATAGTGTCAAAAAGTTTGTCCTTTTTATATATATTCGCAATTAATTTTTGCTATTTTTTAAATTAAAAAAGAAAAACTAGCCTGTACTTCTATATCGGCTAATTTTTCAAGATGTTTTAGTCAAGACTAAAATATAATTTTCTACTTTACCTTTTATTCCCGTTGTCCCCTTTGCCCTGTTTGTTTTTCCGAATTAATATCCAATGCCTTACCTACCAGTTCAATAAATTCACTGTCTTCTTTACTTGCAACGAGCTGACTTTCATCTGCTTTCAGCAGATTATAGATTTCGCTTAAGCTACCATCTGCATATTTGCTTTCTCTTAATACTTCTGCAAATTGTGTGACCATATTAATAAACCTGAATCTGGCAGTTGCATCGTTAAAATTCTTCTTGACCTCCGAAGCTTTTATTGTTTTGCTTATTTCGTCGAATTTGTCGGTTTGCATATCTTTGTATCTCAACTTAACAACTGCTATGTCATCACTTAAGTCCTCTTTTAGTTTTACTTCGTACAAAGCTGTTACAGCATGACCTGCGCCTACTTCTCCCGCATCTACACTGTTGTCTTCAAAATCCTCATCCTTTATATCCCTGTTTTCATAACCAATAAGTCTGTAGGTCTCAACACTGTTTTTATCGAATTCAACCTGAGCCTTTGCATCTTTAGCAATAATCTGAAGGACTGAGGTCAGTTCTTCTGTAAATATCCTCTTAGCCTCGTCTAAGGTATCTATATAGGAGTAATTACCATCGCCTTTGTCGGCTAACTTTTCCATGAACATGTCATTATAATTATCCATTCCGAAACCAAACGCAGATAATGCAATTCCTCTTTTACTGTAGTCCTCAATTGTCTTTAAAATATCTTCAGCATCTGTAAGCCCCTGATTGGCCACGCCATCTGTGCATAGAATTATTCTGTTATTGGCATTTTTATCAAAATTCTGATTGGCCATTTCAAATCCGATTTGCAGACCCTCAGAGGCATTAGTAGAGCCTTCTGATTCCAACTGCTCAATTTTCTTCTTTATATAATCTTTTCTATCTCCCGACGTATGTTCCAATAGCTTTCTTCCCTTTGTACCGTATACTGCAATACCTATTTTATCATCCTCAGTCATTTGATCTATCAGCATGTTAAGGCTCTCTTTAACCAATCCAAGCCTGTTTTCCGTATTCATTGATCCTGATATATCAATTACAAAGGTAAGTACCGAGTTTTTCTTTTCTCTTGCTTGAACTTCTTTCCCCTGAACGCCCACTTCGATAATATGATAATCCTTATTGAAAGCGGAAGGGGCAATTTCGGTATATATTGAGAAAGTGTCATTATCAGGAGCATCGTAATGTCTCTTGAAATAGTTTATAAATTCTTCAACTCTGACTGAATCCTTCGGAGGCATCATGCCCTGTTCAATATAATTCCTTGCCTTGGTGTAGGATGCCGTATCAACATCTAAAGCAAATGTAGACTTGGAATCCTCCGACACATATGTTTCAGGATTTACACCATAGTTTTCAAAGTATGTGTCAATGTAGCCGTCATTATTCCCCCTGGCTTTGGATATATCCCACTTTGAATTATTACTGACGCCATCATTATTTTGTATATTAGGTTCATAATCAGATCTACCTGCACTTTTACATCCCGCAAAACCAATTAATAAAACTGCCGATAGTATAATTGCACCTGCTCTTGAATATTTTTTATTCACGTTAAAGACCTCCTCTATATTTACAGTTTAACTATGATTTCATTATAGAACAGACCTTTTTCTATCTTTTGTCAAGGATGTGTCAATTTTGTGACATTAACAGGAAACCTCTAAAACAGGTATTTGCAGTTTTACTTTTGTTCCCGAATTAACAGCACTTTGTATTTGGATATCACCTTTATGTTTATCAATTATTATTTTGGATATTGAAAGGCCAAGTCCCGTGCCTGAAATACCCTTAGTATTTGAAGCCCTATGAAATCTCTTAAATATATTTTTCAAATCCTCCTCGGGAATGCCAATTCCCTGGTCGATTACCTCCAATACAGCATATTCTTCCTGTGTATTAAGAAGTAATTCAATTGTTCCTCCTGAGCGAGAGTATTTTATTGCATTATCCAGGATATTGACAACAACCTGAACAATTTTCTCCGGATCGGCGTTTATAAATATATCAGGTTTAATAGATGAGAGAATAACTATATTATTTTTATCGGCCTTGACTTTTTGCTTTTCGAGAGTATCCTTCAAAAGATTTGAATAATTGGTCTTTGAAAATACAAAGGATTCCTGAAAGGAGTCTAATTTAGATAAATTTAAAAGATCATTTACCAGCTTTTCAAGCCTTGATGTCTCACTATTGAGGTGCATCAGAGCAGATTCGGTATCGGGATTACCTGCAATTTCATCATATAAAAACTCAGAATACCCTTTTATTGCAGTTAGAGGCGTACGTATTTCATGAGAAACATTTGATATCAACTGTTTCTGCCTGCTGATGTATTCCTGCAATTGCGAACCCATGGAATTGATACTCTTGCTCAACTGTCCCAATTCATCGTCTCTATTAAGCTCAACAAGGGTAAAATCTCTTTGTGCATAGCGTTGAGTAGTCTCAACAAGCTGATTTATTGGTTCGACTATCTTTTTTGACAAGTAAATACTTATAACAATTATCAGCCCAAAAAAGGCAAAAGCTCCTACCACCAAAATGTATAAAACATTATCTAAGAATACGTTGAGCAGATCAAGCTTGTAAATTATTACAAGGACTCCTATCGTTTCAGTCTTGTAGACTATCGGAACAGAATAATAAACAACTTTATTTTTGGTTTTGTACACTGTTTTGCCACTTAAAGCAGGCTTTAAAATATATTTTAAATACTGATCATCATTAAAGCTTGATTCCTTTTCAATTTCTACCGGGTTACATTGAAGTCTGAATTTTTTATCATAAATCTGTACCTGGCCTATGCCGGAACTCAAATTACCGGCAATCAACTTTGCAGTTTGATCGCTTAATTCCGTTGTACCCTCTTTTTCAAAAAGGAACACTTGCTTTATATATGAAAAAATCAGATTACTCTGTTCGGTAAGTTGACTTTTAACAGTTTTTGTTTTGTACATCTCAAGACTACCCAAAATAGCAATTCCAATAATCATAATTGATATAATTGCAGAAACCAGATAAAATTTAATGAGTCTTGTCCTGAATTTCATCAACCCTTACCCCCAAAACGATATCCAAGTCCAAACACTGTTATTATGTATTTAGGATCAGTACTATCATCTTCAATTTTTTTCCTCAATCTTGTAATGCAAGTATCGACTACTCTTGAATCACCAAAGTAATCATACCCCCATATTTTTTGCAATAAATCCTCCCGGCTGAAAACCTTCCTGGGGTTTCTGGCAAAAAGCTCTAAAAGCTGAAATTCTTTTTGTGTAACGCTTATATCCTCACCATTTTTAGTTATTACCATGTTTGTCAAATCTATTTTAAGTGCATTGCACTCTACTACTTCTTCTGTGGAAGAACTGCCGTTATGCCTCCTTAATACAGCTTTAACCCTCGCAATAAACTCAATTGACTCAAAGGGTTTTGTTATATAGTCATCAGCCCCGCATTCAAACCCTAAAACCTTATCAAAAACTTCATTCTTAGCAGTCAGCATTATAATGGGAATTTTATAATCCCTAAAGATGACCTTACAGACTTCATACCCACTCATGTCCGGCAGCATAAGATCCAGAATTATTAAATCGGGCTTAATGTTTTTTAATGTCTCTAAAGCGCTGTTACCGTCCACAGCTGTAATCACTTCGTAATTTTCTCTTTTCAGAATTAACTGAATCAGATCCCTTACTGAGTTTTCGTCATCCACAACTAGAATTCTTTTCATTATCCCTCTCCCATATTTTTTTCTCTAATCTCTATAATCAAGAACAACTACCCTGGGATAATCACCTATATTTCCCTCATTAATCTCAAACTCAGACCCATCAACCTTTTTGTGTTCGCCTGCCAGCTTCAGAAACTTATCAACTCCATCAAGCTTAATTCTTACATCTTTTGTTTTATAATGCATAGGAATGGTAACTGCCGGCTTCAATATATCCATTACTTTTAAGGCTCCGACATGATCGATAGTATACTTACCCCCTACCGGTGTCAGTAAAACATCCACATCGCCAAGCTCCTTCACCTGACCTGGTGTTAAAACATGACCCAAATCTCCGAGATGACAAACGTTTAAACCATCCACTCTAAACTTAAATACCGTATTAAGCCCTCTCTTTTTTCCATTGTTTTCATCATGAAAAGTATCCACACCTGTCACTTCAATACCCTTAATATTAATTTTCCCTGACCCTTTAACAAGCACAGGCGTTCCTTTAAATATTTTAAAATTATTATGGTCATAGTGATCATGACTTGTACTCACAATATTTGTTTCTGTATCCGGAAGTTTATAACCAACTGTCTCGTCAAAGGGATCCGTTACAATTTTTATTTCTTTATCCGACGAAATAAGAAAACAAGAGTGCCCATACCATTTAATCTTCATTATACTTCCTCCCTTTATTTTGTCTTGTACTCATTATAACCTATTTTCATGCCAAATCAAATGAATAAGAATACCAAGATAATACAAAAACAGATATTGAATCTATCTGGGAAGACTTTACCTTAACTTCCATTGCTGACAAAACTATATTATTTATAGCATTAACTTTGCTATCTTCATGTTTATTAACGTATACAACCACTTTAATTAGATAGTCATTAAACCTTCCAGTGGAGAAGAATAGCATATTAAAAGGCCAGATACTATAATTCATATCTAGCCTTTCAATCTACTACATTTAATTGGTATTGAATCCTACTCAAATACTAGTCCTCCTACTTTCTATTACGTTTTATGGTTTTGTCCTAGTTCATTGGACTCATTCCTTCCCGGTAACTTTGCTTACTAATCATTTACTGATTGTATTATATATACCTTCTATATTAATTCTTAAACAAGATTTTTTGATCCTGTTGTAAAAAGTTTAAGCAGTTCCATAACTGAATTTAATCTTGGAAACCAGCAGAGAATATCAGGACAGGTACAGATGTTATAGATACGGTGAAACTCCGCTGCTATTTTTGCTCTACTTGGTGAAATTGCAGAATATCAAGGAGATATATGTATTATAGATCCACATGTTAAAGTTGAGAAATTTAAATTACATATCTGTCCCTTAATATCAAGACTTTCTCTTTCACTGTGAACAACATATAATTCTCTATCAGGAAAATCCAACTCCGGCAGACTAACTCATACATTGTCTATCAAACTACGTACTTCCACATTGTCCGGCTCATTATATACTGTACGTTCCAGCAGCTTAAGGTCTATGATAAAAAATAAAGCAGAGTACAAAAATCCTTACAATGAGACAAGAATTTTAATCAATAAAATCAAGTTTAATCTCAGATTCAATTTTCTTAATTTCTACAGCTTCAGAATCTACTATGTTTTTTATAGAGTTTATTTTACTTTCTTCAAGACTATCTAAATAAACATTAACTTTGTTATTCTTCTCATCTAATTCTATTCTCTTTATACCTAGTTGATAATATTTTGTATTTAAAGTATTAATAATTTCCTTCAAATCACTTAATGAGTACTTTACTGTATGATACTTAACCTGCTTACCTTTAGTTAATTCCTTAGCCTTTTGAGCATTATTACCAACTATATTGACATTAAGAAAACCTTCATCATCTATATATCCACCGCCATACTCATTTTCACTTAATTCTTGGGTTAATTTTTGATAAATCTCCAAATTTTCCGCCTGATTAACTTCTTCCAAATTATCGATATTTGTTGCTTTGCTTTTATAACCAATAGAAAATGCAAATACAGCTCCACATATAATAATGACTGAACACAGGGAAACTATAAATTCTTTTTTACGAAACATAAATATTCCTCCTATCCTATTTTTGTAACTATTTAGTTCAGCTTGACTTTTAATTATGGCGAATTCACTATAATTAATGTCGGAATATAAATTTTACCCAAATCCCTAAATATTCAACTGTATTCCTGTTTCGTAGCCAACAATATTTAACTTACCATTTAAAACCTGCTATTTATTTATGTAATTCCATAGTTTTAGGATGCGTTCCTTTGCATCTATGCTTTTCTCACAGCAAAACCCTCTCATCCATACTTTTTCATTTTCACTATATGGCTCCTTCCAAAACCTTCTCATAAAACTTTTTAATTTGGATTTGATATCCCAAACTAAGTCACATAAATCACAGACCGCATTAAATGCATCAACCAATTCAACTTCTGACATTCTGCCTTCTAAAAAATCTAAAAATAAAATCTCATAAAAAGCAAACGGGATAACCTCAGAATCCGGTATTCTCATAAGGGTATAATGGGATCCACGCTCTATTATATCATCTATTACATGACAAATACAGCTAATCCATCCCTACAAGCAAATCATCAAAACTTTCCTCTTCTTTTTCATCTTTATCATTAATATTTACATCCTCAGGACTTAAATCTACGTAATTAAGAGCAGTAACAAGACTTGTTTTGGGAATTAGTTTCTCATTATAATTTGTAATGACCCATTCTAAAAACTCAGCCGGCACTTTTTTAGCTTCAGCAGCTCTACACAGTTCTGTATTACCGCCTATTACATTCAACAATTTAGATGCTGTTTGCTCTATTTTGTCAATTTTTAGTTTTTCAATAATGGCATCATTTAAAATATTCAATGCTCTAAGTCTAACTAATGCCATATCATAGCTAACATTAAAAGCTGTTTGTATTCTTGCTATATCTAAACCGTCCCAAGCTGTAATATCTTTGTCTTTAAGCTCAAGCCTAACAAACTTTTCGACTTTCTCTATCGGCATTAATAAACAAGCTGCAAAATAATTTGCTTCAACTTCCAATTCATCTCTATCCAAAAAATCATCATCTTTTATCAAAGTTCTCCCTTGTTCATTTAAATGCAGTCTTTGGTGACCAATTTCATGAGCAACAGAAAAAATCTCCCTTGATAAAATTATTGAAGAGTTTGAAAATATAATTCTTTCAGAATCTTTTATTAATGCAAAACCTAAAAAAGCTTCTGCCCCAATTGGGTATCTAATTAATCTATAACCCAACTTTCCAGAAGCTTCAAAAACATCTTTAACGCCATAATCTGTTATATTACACTTATCCCTAACATCCTCAGCATTTCTTTCAATAGTAATTTGTCTGCTCTTATTCATTTGTTTCGACCTGCCTAACACTGTTATATAGTTTGCGATGAGCATAAAATGTATCCAACATATTATTTATAAATAAAAACTTATCCTCTTGCCCATAACCGCTGTTTCCTCTATACATTGGCTCATCAATCTTTTCATAGCGAACCGCAGATGTTATATCATCCATTTTTGCATCTAAAATTTGAGCAATAGCAGATATACTGGCAAACGAAATGTCTATTAAGCCTTTTTCAAGTCTTGCATATTTTTGCCTTGAACAATTCATTTTTTCAGCAAGCTGTTCTTGAGTAAAACCTTTTGCTTCCCTCAAGCTTTTAATCCTTGCTCCTAATATAGCATTCATATTAACACTCCCTTACAATATTATTATACTACATTTTATGTTCACGTCAAGAAAAATGTTACAAAACCATAACATTTCAAGTGTATCATTGCCTATAATCAAAAAATTATTCAGAGTGTGTTTCAATATTGTAACACAGAATTGCGTTTTTCTTTTTTTATACTGTATAATGATACTTGTTCCCTGAAGATTCATGGGTATATCTTTGATGATGTTTCATGATCAAAAACACAACAAGAAAACTCTTTTGCTATTGAAACTGCAATTTTTGTTATTTCATTCTCAATTTTTCCGTCTGCACCACTTGGAATATCAATTTCAATTAAGTTTATTTATTCAAAACCATCAGGAGAATCATATGCATAATTTCCATTTTCATCTGCCAAAATTCCTTCCATATTTATTTTATTCCCATATAATTCTCTAGAAAATTTCAATGTGCTTTCTTTTTTTAATTCCAAGGTTTGTAGTAAATATTTTTCTAATTGACCAGTTTTTATCCTACCGGAATAATAATCGTCTGAATACAGACTTATGTAATCATACATTGAGCTAGCCTCCTTAATTTCAATTTGAATTATACTTCCTACTACTAACACAATCGATTATTTCGGAACTACAGTATATGTATCTCTATACTTATCAGATGCAACAATCAGCCATTCATCTATTGTATTCCTCCCAAATTATTTTTCCTTATCAATTTGATTGATATAAGCATAATGTGGTCCTCTGATATTCCTTAATGGCTTTCCATATACAGTACACTAAAATTTAGTTATTATAT
>CAZLZR010000088.1:0-17062 GCA_964564015.1 uncultured Acetivibrio sp. | reverse complement strand
CCGGGAAAGGGGAATCCCCTTTCCAAACCCCAGTATAGGAATTTACAAAAATAGCATTTTTATAAATTCCTATACTCTAAAAAACAAAAAGCTTTCCTAAACAACAAAAGTCTGTTACGGAAGTACCATTTAAATATAAATATACACCTCACAATCCCATTGAACAATTAACAGCCAATGAGTATAATATTATTAATGGTCTGAAAATCTTTATTATTTGAAATTCAAACCTCGTACTGAAAACCCATTCAAAAAATTTTCAACAATTAATTAGACTACAAAGAACTGTTTAGTGAGATTATATAGATTACCGGGATTAAAGAAAGGTGATAAAATGAGCTATATAAAACTTGATAACGTTTACAAAATCTACAAAATGGGCGAAGTTGTTATAAATGCCCTAAACGGCGTAAGTTTTGAAATAGACAAAGGAGAATTTGCGGTTGTACTAGGCCCCTCGGGTGCAGGTAAAACAACCGTTCTCAATATATTAGGAGGAATGGATTCCTTAGATCAGGGAACCGTCATCGTAGGCAGCAAAAATATAAGCAAGTATTCCCGAAAGCTGTTAACTGAATACAGAAGGTATGACATCGGCTTTGTATTCCAGTTCTACAACTTAATCCAAAATCTTACGGCAATAGAAAATATCGAGTTATCTTCTCAGATGAGCAAAAACCCCATGGATGCCAAAGAAGTATTGAAAATGGTGGGGTTAGAGAATAGAATGAATAATTTTCCTTCACAGCTCTCAGGTGGAGAACAACAAAGGGTATCAATAGCAAGGGCTCTGGCAAAAAATCCAAAGCTTCTCCTGTGCGATGAGCCAACTGGCGCTCTTGATTACCAGACGGGTAAAGCCATTTTGAAGCTGTTGCAGGATACCTGCAGGAATACGGGTATGACTGTGGTTGTTATTACACATAATGCCGCACTGGCAGATATGGCTGATAAGGTTATAAAAATGAAAAACGGACAAGTTTCACAAATTAAGAAAAATGAAAATCCAACTCCTGTTGAAAGGATTGAATGGTAATGAAAACAGCCCTTTACAAGAGTCTCCTTAGAATGATACTAAAAAGTCTTCCAAGATTTTTGTCCGTACTCGCCATTATAGCTGTCGGAGTAGGCTTTTTTGCGGGTATAAATGCCACGGAACCCGATATGATATTGTCTGCAGACAAATATTATAAAAATAATAATTTGTCTGACTTTAGAATTATTTCTCCTCTTGGTTTTAAGGAAGAGGATATTAGTAATGTAATGAAAACCGAAGGTATATACAGTGTCCAGAAAGGGTACTCTAAAGACCTTTTTCTAACCTCTCAGGAGGGCATAACATCCATTGTAAAGCTGTTTAGCTATAATGACAAGTACTATAAAGCCGGCAGCGGACAGAATATCCCGGTGATTAAAGAGGGTAGAATGCCGGAAAAATCAGGTGAAATGGTTGTGGAATATGGTTTAAATGTCCCTAAAGATATTAAGCCGGGCAGTAAGGTTGTCCTTTCAGTACCTGAAAATCAGCAAACGGATGATTTTATCCGAACCCAAACCTTTGTCGTGGTGGGCATCATAGACTCTCCGTTATATATTAACTTTGAAAGAGGACAAACCAATATCGGTAATGGTTCCATAGACTTCTTTGCATACATATGCGAGGAAGACTTCAAAATGGGAAAAGTTACAGATCTATTTATAAGGACAAAACAGTCTAATGCTTTCAAAGCTTATTCAGACGAATATAAAGAGCATCTGACACCTGTTAAATCCGCTCTTGAGAAACTTGGTACGGATGCTGTAGCAATAGAAACCAAAGAGCTTAAAAGCGAACTGGAAGATGGAAAAAAAGAGTTCAAAGACAATAAAGCCAAAGCTGAGTCTGAATTAGCCGACGCGGAAAAAAAGTTGGCGGATGCGGAAAATGAAATTGCAAAAGGTAAAGATGAGCTCAATAAGAACGAGATTAAATACACAAAAGAACTGGAAGACAAAGAAATAGAACTCAAAAACGGCAAAAAAGAACTGGAAAACGGCAAAAAAACATATGAAGAAAACTATCAAAAGTGGCTGACAGGATATGATGAATACCTTGAAGGTGAAAAAGAACTCGCCACTGCCAAAGCTCAACTTGATAACGCAGCTCAAATGCTAAAACCTATAGAAGCTGAATTGGCAGCAGGCAAGGAAGAATTGGACCTAGCTAATGCACAATTGGATTTGCTTTCAAAGTCCATTCTAGGGCTAAAGGAAATACAAACAGATCTTAAGTCCAACCCACCTGAAAATATTGATGAGTATAATCAATTAATAGAAAAAATCGCAATATATTCCAAAGAAGCATCAGCGGCGATTGCAAACTCTGCAAAATTGGGTGAGGATGAATATTTCCTTTTCAATCTAAATATGACTTTACAAACCATAATAACCAATATGGAATCCACTCATACAGCGGGAATTAAGGAGTATCAGGAGGGTCTTGCGAAATACAGCGAAGGTGCTAAAGCTTTAGACGAATACAAAAGCGGATTAGCAAAATATGAAGAAGGACAAAAAGAATTAAGCCAAGCAAAAGCTACCCTAGACAGTGGCAAACTGGAGCTTGACAAAGCAAAAATAGAAATCGAAAAAAACGAAGAAAAGCTTTCAGAGGGAGAAAAAGCATTAAACAAAGCAAAGGAAGATTTGAAAAAGTCTTTGGAAGATGGACGCCTCAAGCTTGCAAAGGCTGAAGTCGACCTGCTGAAAGGGCGTAAAACTTATATTGAGAATAGAACTAAAGCCTTAAATGAAATACAGCATGCAGAGGAAAAAATTAAAGATAGTGAAAAACAAATACTTGAAATTCCATCCGGGTGGTTTGTATTTGACAGAGATGGAAACCCCGGATATGCAGGTTATGGCGATGATGCCCGAAGGATTGGTGCTGTTGCCAAGGTATTCCCCCTGTTTTTCTTTTTGGTGGCTGCATTGGTGTGTTTAACTACCATGACAAGAATGGTGGAAGATGACAGAATGGAAATCGGCACACTTAAAGCGTTGGGCTACAGCACTTATACCATAGCTTCAAAGTATTTGATTTATGCTCTGCTATCAAGCCTGTTGGGGGCACTAATAGGCCTTAGCATAGGTTTTTGGTTGTTCCCTAATGCCATAATGAATGCCTATGGAATCATGTACAAAATACCTGTACGAATAACTCCCTATCACTTGAATTATGCTGTTATATCAATATTCCTGGCAGTAATCACCACCGTATCCGCATCCTTGCTTGCCACTCTGCAAGAGCTCCGTACAACACCCGCAGTACTTATTCAACCTAAAGCTCCCAAACCCGGCAAAAGGATTTTGATGGAAAGAATCACTTTTTTATGGAACAGATTGTCCTTTATGCAAAAAATAACTGCCCGTAACATTTTTAGATACAAACAAAGATTCTTAATGACCGTCTTCGGTATATCAGGGTGTACGGCGCTTCTTGTAACTGGATTTGGACTTAAGAATTCTATCAATGATATAATGGATAAACAGTTCGATGACATCTTTATTTATGATGGACAGGTGATTGTAGATACCGACAAGGAAATTTCTGAAAGGGATCTTGAAAAAATCCTGGGTGAAAATTCATCAATAGAGTCCTATATTCAAATATTCAGCGAAAACGGCGATGTTTTCGTTGGAAACTCCAACAGAAGCTACGAAACAAGTATAATGGTACCGGAAAAAGCCCTCCATTTTACGAACTTTGTTAGTCTTCATGACAGGGAAACCAAGAATAAAATTGACCTCCCGGAAGACGGTGCCGTCATTTCCGAAAAGCTGTCGAATCTCCTTGGTCTTGGTGTTGGAGACACTTTAAAATACAGAAACAACGACAATATAACTTATGAGATTGTAGTAAGTGCCATAGCAGAGAATTATTTGTCCCACTATATTTACCTGTCACCGGAATACTTTAACAAAGTTACTCTTGGCGACCCTCAGTACAACACCGGAATGTTTAATTTAAAAAATCCTGAAACCATTGACGAACGTGATTTTAAGGAAGCACTGATGAACTATAAAGGAGTACTTGCTGTCGTATTAACAAGAGGAATTGCTGAAGAAGTCATGGACACCATGGAAAGCTTGGACTATGTCGTTATGATACTTATATTGTCTGCCGGGGCTCTGGCCTTTGTAGTATTGTACAACCTTACAAACATAAACATCACTGAAAGAATGAGAGAAATCGCCACTATCAAGGTTTTAGGCTTCCGGGATGGAGAAGTATCCACCTACGTATACAGAGAGAATATACTGCTCAGCATCGCGGGAACCTTGCTCGGGATAATACTCGGTGTCTTGCTCCATAAATATGTTATTGGAACAATGGAAATAGACGCAATGATGTTTGGTCAGAGTATTCATTTGCCAAGTTATGCATTTTCCATAGTGCTTACAATGGTGTTTTCCGTTCTTGTCAATCTTTCAATGTATGGCAGGCTAAAGAATATAAACATGGTTGAATCCCTAAAGTCCATTGAATAGATTAAATTTGCACACATAATTTAAGACCCTGTACCAGTGTATGAACTTGCACCCTTCATCCATATTTTGTAACTGGTATAGAAAAACAAAATACCGATAACCGGCGATAAATATGTAAGCACAGGTATATCATTTTGCCGTAAAAATGCAAGACTTGGATAATAAGCAATGAATGCAATAGGAATCAAAAAAGTAAATATAAAACGAAAAACCGAGTTATAAATACTTACCGGATATCTTGCATAATCCTTGATTTTGTTTACAAGCATCAAAATAAACACAGATCCCAAAATCCAGAAGCAAGTTGCTGCCGATATATTTATCATGGCAATCATAAAAAGCGAAGCCGTAATTAAAGCAAGTATCACTTTTATAAGTATGATAATGGAAAAGTCCAATCCGAGTTTATTCCATGCGTATATTAAAGTTGCACTTCCGAATAAGAATTGTGACAACCCCTTTATATCGAATGTTTCTGAAATAAAATAGAAAAATACGTTTATTGGTCGAAAACAATATTTGATGAAATCCCCCGAATAGACATAATGTCTTAAATTCCAGTTATTATCAAAGAAAAGCTGTGCAGGAGTTAATGCCACTAAAGAAAATCCATACAGAAAAAGAATCTCATTGTAATTCCACCCCTTTATTGATGGAAAATTCTGAAATGTAATCCAGAACACAAGAAACCCTGATATGTTTACAAAAAGCATTCCTATCATGGAAATTATAAAGTCAGCACGATAACTCATTTTACTTTTAATATCCTGCACCAGAATTTTTCCGTATATATGAAGATAATAAGAAATTCCTCTTTTTTTCATAACACTAGCCCCCATTTACAGTTATTATTTTTAGCGACTTTTTCCAGAACAAACGGCTTGCTGCCAATGTTAGAACCATCCAAAACACCTGCCATAAGAGCATTTCAATACATTTATTCACAGTCAGGGATTCATTAACTAAAAACTGAAGGGGTGTATTGTAAATTGCCTGAAACGGAAGATATCCAACAATGGTTTTCAAGGGTTCCGGGAAGAAAGCAAGTGGTACCACAGCTCCTGAAACAAACATTACAATAACTTCTTTCATTATATTGATCCCCCAAGTAGATTGGGTATATAAACAAATGGTTGCTACAAAGAAATCAATACAGAAATTGATGAGTAACCCCAAAATCACACCAACCATAAAAAATAATATATTTATTCCAATTACAATTGCGCCACCGGTTAGTAAGTATACCAGTATAAAAGTCGGCAAAAACGTAGTAAAGAACGATATCAGATATTTCCCGGAATAGTTAAAAAAGGTATAGACCTGAAAATCCATTGGTTTGATTATATTCAGTACAATTCTGCCCGTCTGAATATCATATCCTATATCCCATACCAGATATGTCTCCAGGAAATTGCCCAGCGCGGCAGCCAAAACAAGATATATCATAGTATCGGAAAAAGTCATTCCATTCACGGCATCAACATTGCTTGACGCATAAATTGCTTTCCATAGATAGTATATGACAACAAGATACACCAGATTTCCCAGCACAGAAATAACATAACTCGCTCTGAAAGTTAGTGCCTCCATTATACCTGCACGGGTCAAAGTCTTATATTTACTTAAAGAAGGGGTCGCCGCTTTACTCATCGAATCCCTCCTTCATATATTTTTTTGATTATACTTTCTGTGGATATTTCTTCTATCTTTACATTGATAATTTTACGGATTTCCTGCATATAGTTTAATACTTTCATCATAGGAACTTCATCTTCATTTATCAATATATCGATCCACTCTTCGTTTACAGAAACTGAAACATATCTCATCTCAGGGAAACGCCCTTTCAATTGGTCGGGCAATTCAACCGCTGTCTTTTCCAACAATTCCTGATTTTTTCCGGACGGCTCATTGACAAACATAACCTTTAACGTACGATAAGCCCCAAAAAATCTCTTTAAACTATCTATATCGTTGTCATAAAGAACTGCCCCCTTATCTATAATGACAATTCTTTTACATAACGCGTCCACATCACCCATATCGTGGGTAGTTAGAATTACTGTCGTCTTTTTTTCCCGATTCAAGGATTTGATCAACTCACGTATTTTACTTTTCATAGACACATCAAGACCAATGGTTGGTTCATCCAAAAAGACTACACTGGGATTATGTAAAAAAGCTGCCAAAATGTCACACAGCGTTCTCTGACCTAAAGATAACTGCCTCACCGGTTTTTTATAAAGTGACTTTACATCTACCAGTGACTCGTATAAATCCAGCATATCTTTGTAATTCTTGTCCCCTATCTGATAAATATCCTTTAATATTCCAAAAGACTCTATTACAGGCAGCGCCCACCACAGCTGTGACCTCTGACCAAAAACAACACCTATCTCCTGAGCATTCTGCGTTCTGTTTTTGTAGGGCACTCTTCCATTTACCAGAATTTCACCCGAAGTAGGCTCAAGTACACCTGTCATCATTTTTATGGTTGTGGATTTCCCCGCACCATTAGGACCTAAATAACCGACAATTTCGCCCTGCATAATATCCATCGAAACACTATTAACTGCTTTGATTATATTATAATCTCTTGAGAAAAGATCTCTGATACTTCCTTTTAATCCTTGCCTCCGGTTTAAAATTTTGAATTCCTTACTTATCTGCTTAAGCTGAATGCATGGCTCCATATTTTACTCCTTACCAAACCAGTATTTTATTAAACCCATTGAGGAATAAACCCCACATATAATTAGGATTGCTTATTAATTACCGTATGATGAAAATTATAGGGAAGCAATATGATCTACTCTATAGAAACCAAGATATTTGATAACAAAAAGTTCGGATTCAAGAGTACAATCTTCGTTATCAGGCATATATAAAATCATAAACAAAGAATCCTTTACCCCCAAAAACAAAATATCAAATCATTCTTCCATTCTAATTTCTCTATCGGATTTTATTAATATATTTTAGCAAATGCTGCAAATAAAAACAACTTTTTTAAATAATTTGGATTTTGTGTATTTAATAAGCATGAAGAAAAATGTACACCCATTTATACTCCAGAAATCAACAGCAAAAGAGGCTACCAGATATCCCCAGTAGCCTTTTCTCTTATTTTCGTATTCCCCCGTGTTTTATGTAAAATAATATTTAAATTTCCATAATTATCGGAATAATCATTGGTGTCCGTTTGGTTCTTTGATATATGTAATTTCTCATAGTTTCCTTGATTTTATTCTTTTTAGAGGTCAAATTCCTTGCATTACATTTTTGCATAGCTTCAAAGCAAACCTGCTTTACATCATCCATAAATTCTTCCGATTCCCTGCCATACACAAATCCCCTTGTCAAAACATCAGGACCGTTAACTATATTTCCTGTTTCCCTCTGAATAGTAACAACAGCAATAATCATACCATCTTCCGACAAATGCTTTCTGTCTCTTAAGACAATGTTACCCACATCTCCAATTCCAAGGCCATCAACAAGCACCTTACCCGAAGGCACATTTCCCTTGATCTTTGCAGCATCACTATCTATTTCGAGAACCTGTCCAATTTCCATGATTATAGTTCTTTCCTTCTCCATACCCAAAGACCTGGCAAGATCGGCGTGTTTTTTTAAGTGTCTGTACTCCCCGTGAACAGGTAGAAAATACTTGGGGTTAACCAATCGCTGGATCAGTTTGAGTTCTTCCTGACATGCGTGTCCTGAAACATGTACATCTGCAAGCGATTCGTAAATAACCTCCGCACCCTTTTTAAACAGCTCGTTAACTACTCCTGATACAGATTTCTCATTCCCGGGAATTGGAGTGGCGGAAATTACAACCAAGTCCCCAGGAAAAATTTCAACCTGTCGGTGTTCCCCTGCCGCTATCCTTGAAAGCGCAGACATAGGCTCTCCCTGACTTCCTGTGGAAATAATCGCAATCTCTTCCCTGCTATAGTTTTTTGCTTGTTCAATATCTATCAGGGTACCTTCGGGTATATCCAAATAACCAAGTTCCATCGCCTTGTTGCAGACATTTACCATACTTCTTCCACATAAAGCAATTTTGCGGCCATACTTAACTGCTGCATTTACTATCTGCTGAATTCTATGTACGTTTGAAGCAAAAGTAGCTATAAGTATCCTGCTGTCTGCATTTCGGAATATGTCATTAAAAGTTTCGCCTACTGTTCTTTCTGACATTGTATAACCAGGACGTTCCACATTGGTACTATCACACATCAGTAGCAAAACTCCTTTTTGCCCAAGTTCTGCAAAACGCGGAAGATCAATGGGGTCACCGGAAATAGGTGTATAGTCGACCTTAAAATCCGATGTATGTACAACTGTTCCAGCCGGACATTGAATAGCCAACCCCATAGCATCAACTATGCTGTGGGTAGTACGGATAAACTCAATTTTGAAGGCACCCAGTTCTATTGTCTGTCCGGGAGTTACAGAATTAAGCTTGCATTCAGAAAGTATTCCATGCTCCTCAAGTTTATATTCGAGCAACCCAAGTGCAAGCCTGCTGCCATAAACAGGTACATTAATTTCCTTCAGCACATAAGGCAAGCCACCGATATGATCCTCATGTCCATGAGTAATAATAATTCCCCTCACCCGTTCCCTATTTTTGAGCAAATATGTTATGTCAGGCAACACCAGATCTATACCCAACATATCATCATCTGGAAATGCCGTACCACAGTCAACTGCAAAAATATCCTCACCGTATTCAAAAACAGTGATATTCTTTCCTATCTCCCCTAGGCCTCCAAGAGGAATAACTTTTAGTTTTTTCTTACTTTTCGCCACAATAGTCCTCCAATTAACACTTGTATTTTAAAATACACAAAAAATTTTGGTTAAATCCTTCCTTGTATATATTTTCCCATTACTTACCTTTTAATTCAGAATTTTCATCAAACACTTCATTTTTACACATCAAATTATTCTATTCTTTTTCAAAAATCAAAATTCTTACCATAAGTATTACATTTCTTTAAACACCTTAAAATTCAAAAAGTTGGATTCCCTATTGTCTAAAGTATTGAGACTGAGTTATTTATTAATTGCATGTTGCTATATTATACCGTTGCCGAATCTTCGCCTATAGCCACATTTTCTGCATAGCTCCTCAACAGCAAATCTCCTTGAAAAACCATCGAAAATGTTTTTTGCTCTTTGACTTTCAATTATCTCCGAAAAACGACTGGAATTTATATTTCCCAGATTAATTATTCCTTCCCCATCAAGACAACAAGGCACTACGGTTCCATCAACCAATACTGCCACCTGATTCCTGAGGCCAAAGCAAAAACCTGCTCCATTATCTTCTTTCTCATTTAAGTCCGGCCACATAAATTCATATTCCTGATTCAAGTAAACTTTGTCTGCAATTTTAATGCCCCTTGCAGGAGTGACTTCTTCTTTTATCTTGTAGGTTAAATCAAACTCCTTTTCTATTATTTCCAGTAATTCATGATTTCTTTTTGTCTTTAAATTAACTGCATTATCCTGTTCTAAATTCCACAGTCTTAATGATATTATAACATCCGTTTTATCTCTCACTTCTCTTATAAATGTGAGAATGTCCCTCAAGTATTCTTCCTTATCATACCCTTCGTTTCCGTAAAAGCTGTGCAGTGAAAAGTTTACCTGCCTAAGAGCAGGCTTTAGAATTATCTTATCCTTAACCCTGTTTATAAGGGTTCCATTCGTAGTTATGTTAACCTTAAAGCCCTTTTCATAGCTTGCATCCAAGAACCTGCCTATTTCCGGATGAAGTAGAGGTTCACCTTTTACATGCATGTAAATATAATCGGTATATAATTTTATTTGATCCAATAATTTATTGAATGTTTCCAGTTTCATAAATTCAGGTTTCCGCCTTGTAGCGGGGCAAAAATTACATTTAAGATTACATACATTTGTGATTTCTATATAAAACTTCTTAAACCTCTTCATTAGGTAGATTCTCCTCATTAAAAGTTCTCACAAAAAATAGAGCTAATAGTCCTTTTATTATACCACACTTAATAGTTAGCTCCGGCATTTTTATAGCCTATTTGAATAAATAAGTATGTTTTAAATTAAAGTTAATAATTGCAACTGATATCATTGAGGAAATGAGAATCATGTATGGAAATATGCTTGACAGGGCTGTCTAAAACTTGCTGCAAGGGAATGTTACCGATTCCAAGTATAATTAATTCTTTCATGGCACCACCTGTATAGTCTTAACGTATTCTCCCTCGGAATATACATGTGTGGCGCAGGAAACACACGGATCAAAAGAACGTATAATTCTGCCCAGTTCAATCGGGTTCTCAATCGTTTGAATGTTTGTACCAATTAACGCTTGTTCAGCTGCTCCCATCAAATTATTATTCCCTCTCGTAGAAAGATTCCATGCTGAAGGAGTGATGATCTGATAAAAAGAGATCGTTCCATTATTAATTTTAAGCCAATGCCCAAGAGCTCCTCTCGTAGTGTCAACAAGTCCTGTACCTTGTGAAAAATCAGGAATAGTATATTCTTTTTGCATAGATACTCCCGAAGTTATATTTTCCATAAGGACTCCTATGATTTCAGCTATTTTCCTAGCTTCCAGAACTCTGGCAATAATTCTATCCATTGTCGATATTCCATTTCTATAATCACCACAAAGCCACTGTCTTGCCAATGGACCAACTTCACAGGTCAATCCATTATATCTGGGTGCCTTTACCCATGAATATGCATTTATCTTGTCCATATCTGCTTCCGGAACTGTTTCCATAGGTTTATATGAATCCTTTTTATCCACATACCAGGAATAGTCAATTTCTTCTGTTATTTTAACAGGGTTGAATATGTTTTCTTTACCCTGAACATAGACTTTCGGGTTTACATACAAAGTTCCAAACTCCTTATAACCGTTAAAGCAACCATAACTCAGAAAGTTTCCATACCCTCCTCCAAGGCTGTAATAATCACCATAATACTGGGCAATTGAATACACATCCGATACCATTTTTTCAGTAATAAACCGCCTTATTTTATGTAAAATAGACTTCATCTTTGTAATCTTATCTAAAGTGGCCTGACCAGTAATTCCACCAACAAAAATTCCGTGATTGTGTGGCATTTTTCCTCCAAGCAACGCTAACATTTGGTGAGCACTTCGACTGATATCAAGTGATTCAAAATAGTGTCCCGCTAATTCGTCGTTTTTTCTCTTTGGCAATCTGAAATCATCATGCTCATTCACATACAAAGGGTAATCCTCCGGCAGTCTCACAAAATCCAGCAAAGTATATTGATAAAAGTGCCTTATATGGTTTTGCAAAAACTCGCAGCCGTGAAGAATATCACGAAGATACTTTCCCTGTTCGTTTGGGGTAATCCCTATTGCATTTTCCAAAGCAAGCGTGGATGCAACAGAATGTGCCGTAGAACATATTCCACATATACGCTGAGTATAATATATTGCATCAAACGTTTTCCTTCCATGCAATATCTTCTCAAATCCCCTGAAAAACAATCCCTTCGTTTTCGCATCTATTACTGTATTGTTTTCAATTGTAGCATCAATCTCCATGAAACCGCTTATTCTTGTAATGGGGTTTAAAACAATTCTCTGTGTCATCTTTCTACCTCTCTTGTGGTGTTGTACTTAATGAACGGTTCCAATTGACCCGGAAATCCAGACATTGCGTATCTAATTATTTTGCAATAAACCTTTACATTCATTTTGGATATTACAAAATATATAGTATAAGGTGCATAAGTCTACTATTATAAATCTATTATTATTTTGTAATTTTTATACATATTTCCCAATAATATTTACATAAATTATAATCATCTATTCCAAAACCTAATTTTAGAGCAGGTTTATTATCCCGATATATCCTTGGCAAAATACATGAAGACCATGCCACATCAAGATACCTTTTAGGTGCATATTAATCTCTAAACTACAAAAAATAATCTGTATAAAAATGAAAAGGATGTGTTATAATGGCACTATTAGGAAACCCTTTTGTAGCAAATGTCCCAAGACAAATGTCCAGTGAAGAATTGGCTCAGGCTCTCCGGGTAGATATTGCTGGCGAACTTGAAGCTATTATTGGATATGAGGCTCATGCTATGGCTACAAATGATGAAAGAGTAAAAAAGATTCTTTACCACATTGCGGATGAAGAAAAACAACATGTGGGAGAGCTCCAACAACTTCTTTATATTTTGTGTCCAAAAGAGGCTGAACACACTGAAAAAGGCAAACAAGCTATTGTGCAACAGCAAGCACAAAACTTTTCCACCCCCATGCAATAAGACTTCAATAAAAAAAGGCTGAACAAAATTTAAACCTGTTCAGCCTTTTAAAGCGAAATGTTATAAGTTAAAGCTTGAAAAGCAATTCCTCGTATTTTTGCTTATACCGGAAAGTATAATAAAATTCGTCTATGTACTACACATAGTTATTGTCAATCATTGTACAACTGAAATTCATATATTCTAGCAATACCGTCACTATCAGCAATATTAATTTTCAGCCTGAAATATCTTGCTTGTACTGTGTATGGCAGATATCGATTGGTTATTCCTGCTGTATTATTACTAACATTATCTACTACTTTCCAGTTTATATTATCATTACTTGCTTCAAGACTAAAATTGTTGGTAAAGAATTGACTGTATGCCTGGTTACCCCCTTTTTCGTAAACAACAAGCCAACGGTTTACCCTGGTTATTTCGCCCAGATCCACAGACAACCACGAGCCATCACCTTCTCTTCCAACCTTACCCTCCGGATTCAAACCTGAACACCATTTGTCCTACAAATTATTCCAAGTACCATTAACCGCTTTATCAGGAGTTTCATTACGCCAATCTTTAACGGAGGCATTTACAGGTTTATTTAATGCCAGGTTCTTACCTGTATTTGGAATCTTCGGAGTACAAGGTATACTTCTTCTGTATTCAACAGATTCATTATTGCTGTTTACACATTTCATTATAACTTCGTAGTATCCCTTTTCATAATTGAAATCACTGAAATCTATTTCACCGGGGAACATATTATAGGCATGTTGTGTGTCAATCTCACTCAATGGAATATCCAGACTTTTGCTGGGTGATTTTACAGTTACTTTTGTAAGCCTGAGATTCTTAGCATTTTTCAGGTAGAATGGTCTTGTGTATTCATATGCTTTTGCAGAAACCTTACACTCTGGTGAATCGCTGAGATAATCATATGTTAATGAAGTCAAAACCGTCTTAGCATCTTTGTCACCAACTCTCCCATTGGTGCCATTGTCCATTCCACCATTACATAAATTATATATAAATTTGGGTGAATACTTATACTTATTTGCCGTATCGTTCTTTACATCCAAATTTCTTGCCTTTGCAAGGGTATAGGTTAATTGGTAATAACATATTGAAAACGGCACACAGGAACCTTGCTTTCATTGGTTTGCGATAGGTGGGAAATACTTAGATTTCTGTTATCAACATACTTTGGTAACGAGCTTGCTGCCATTGCTGACAAACCAACTGTAGGTGCCAAATTAACAAATAGCCCCAATAGCAATAAAATTGCAATAATCCTTTTCATATACAAATTCCTCCCCTTATAATTAGTTTATTTAGCGCTAAAGTATCTCTAAATACACGAACAATTTAGATACCCGCACTCAATAAAACTTTTACTTGAGTTTCATTGTATCATGAAAATATATAGCATTTTGTCATACTGTCCCACCGGTAAAGGTGAATGGGGTTTGTAAATGCTTAGCACTTTCCTCCACTTTGGCTACTATATATTATAGGTATGGTCTAAAGGACCGCTGCCTTTTCCAATATTCAAGCCTGCTTTTAATGCTCCCGTTATAAAATCTTTTGCGTTAGAAATACTTTGCTCCAATGTATATCCACCTGCAAGATTGCACGCAATGGCAGAAGACAATGTGCATCCTGTTCCATGTGTATTTTTATTGTCCACACGTTCAGACTTATACCAGTACGATTTCCCTCCAATGTACAGCAAATCGTCAGCAGTACTTTGTAAATGCCCCCCTTTGATCAAAATACCTCCACTTACCATATCCGATATCTTTTCCGCCGCCTTAACCATATCTGAGGGGGATTGGATCTCAAATCCACAAAGTGTTTCTGCTTCAGGAATGTTAGGTGTAATAACCGTACCAATTGGAAGTAACTTTGTCACAAGGGTTTCCATAGCCTCGTCACAGAGCAGACGACTACCGCTTGTAGCAACCATAACAGGATCCACAACTATATTGTCTGCCTTATACTCCATCAACTTATTTGCTATAATTTCAATAATCCTGCTGTTTGAAACCATGCCAATTTTAACAGCGTCAGGGCGAATATCGGAAAATATGCAGTCAATTTGCTGACCTACAAATTCAGGTGTTGCTTCCAGCACACCATAAACACCTGTTGTATTTTGGGCTGTCAATGCTGTAATTGCGCTCATAGCATACATTTTATGGGCTGTTATAGTTTTAATATCTGCCTGAATACCGGCTCCGCCACTACAGTCAGAACCTGCAATTGTCAATACTTTTCTGATCATATATAAATCCCCATTCCGTATTTTTATTTTTCTTTATTTATATATCCACAGGATACCATTTCCTTTGAAAGTGATAATAATTCTTTGGTTGCCAAACAAATATCCGGCTGTGCAAAAACAGCGGATATGACAGCAACGCCATCAATTCCTGTACCCGAAAGTTCCAGAATATTTTGAGCATTAATTCCTCCAATTGCTACTATCGGTATGCTCACACAATTGCATATCTCTTTCAGGGTTTCCAATGAAACCATATCAGCATCAGCTTTTGTTGATGTGGAAAATACAGCTCCAATACCTATATAATCTGCACCCTGCTTCTCTGCAAGAATTGCCTGTTCTACTGTCTGGGCAGAAACTCCGATAATTTTGTCTTTCCCCAGCTTCATACGCACATTACCAGCTTCCATATCGCTCTGCCCCACATGAACTCCATCCGCATCACAGGCAATTGCAATATCCACATTGTCATTGATTACAAAGGGAACGTTATAGCTTTTACATAACGCTTTAATTTCCGTGGCTTCCTTAAAAAAACTGTCATAATCAAGTTCTTTTTCCCGCAATTGAATAAAAGTTGCCCCGCCTTTGAGGGTCTCCTCAACCTGCTCAGCCAAGGTGCGTCCGCCTAACCATGAACGGTCTGTCACCACATACAAACACATTGATTGTTTACTTAATTTCATATCTGGCTCCTCTCATTAGTGTCTCACCATCAAGACCATAAATCCCATCAATCAGGTAATTTCTAAACGTAGAATTTCCTCCACCGGTTCTCTCTATCCTGTCAAAGGCCAATTCACCACAAAGACCCATAGCGCAAACTGCTGCTGCAGTTGCTTCAAGTGCTTTGCCCGGATTTGCAACCAGATACGCCGCTATCATAGCAGTGAGCATGCAGCCGCTTCCTGTAATATCTGCCATCATAGAATTGCCATTTCGGATAATGTAGGCCTTCTTTTCATCGGCCACAATGTCGATTGCACCCGTAATTGTTACCACAGCACCTGTTTTCTTTGAAAACGCCTTTGCAAATTCAACTACGCCATCAAGGTTTTGATCTGTTACAACATCTGCGATATCCGCATCCACACCTTTTGTTGTCCCTTCACCTTGTGCCAGTGTCTTGATTTCTGAAATATTTCCGCGGATGGCAATAAATCTGACTTCATCCAAAAGCTTCTGAGAAGTCTCTGTGCGAAGTTTTGATGCTCCCGCACCCACAGGGTCAAGAATTACAGGATGTCCAAGCTGATTGGACCTTTTTCCCGCCAGAAACATTGATGGAATTGTACACTGATTAAGTGTTCCGATATTTATATTCAATCCACCGCAAATGGAAGTAATCTCCTCAACCTCACCCGTATCATCCGCCATAATTGGCGAGCCACCACAGGCAATCAAAATATTCGCACAGTCATTCACGGTTACATAATTGGTTATGCAATGTACAAGCGGATGTACCTTCCTAACATTATCAAGCATCTCATTAAGCATGTTTTTTACCTCCAACATTTATAATATACAATAATACGGAGCATAGAAACAATAATCATAACAGGCGATCTACTCCATTTCCTCACTTTAAGACCTCACACAAAAACGGGAAACACCCTCAGGCATTTCCCGCAAATAAGCAATAGTATTACTTCCTTCGTTGGCATTATCCACATCAGGTGTAAGGGTCGAAGTTGAAAACTTCCTCTCAGCCTGCGAACCAAGCTCCCCTGTTCATTTTTCATTATTCTAGCATATAATTATACCAGTTGTCAAAACCTCTGTTTTTATCATTTTTCCTGCTTTGCTGTTACTTCCTTATAGAATTTCTTCAGATCATCTTTTATTTCTTCCGACAGGTTATGCCAGCGTATCCCCTGAATAGCCCCGGGTCTTCGACAGTTCCAATTAATCAAAATCACTTTAAAGCCTTGATATAGG
>CAZLZR010000087.1:0-17207 GCA_964564015.1 uncultured Acetivibrio sp. | reverse complement strand
GTTTTTTGGAGCTTGAAAAATAAAATGGGCTTGCCGTTAAGGAAGCCCTAATTAATATCCTCCATATGTTGAAGCGGGGTAGAATCAAACTTTTGAGTTTGTTGTATCTGAAGGTTGTGTGTACGCTAATAGCCTGAAAGAACTAAGCTCCAAAGCCTTCTATTTTCCATCCTGTCTGAGGAGATTCATAAATCATACGGCAACTAAAATCCTGCTTGCCGTTATTAATAGTGGTATTTCTTTTGTATTGAAGCTCCACGGTTACATTGTAGATTTTCCTGTTCTTGTCAGACTCTTCGAGCAGTCTGACTTCTGATTGCTTTACCGACTTAAGGTTATCAAAACTTGATTTTGCTCCAATTTCATTACCGGTTAGCGGAAGCCCAATTACTTCGCTAAACAATTGATCATTCAGCATATTTGAAGTTAAATTTCCAAGTAGGCTTTTTTTCGAAATACAGTATGTTGCAGTTCTAGCATCTTTATTATTAAGCGCATTGAAGTATTCCTCAATGACCTGTTCCGGCTCTAGTTCAGCTAATCTTTCTTCAGTGCTGTCCGCTTTAACCCTTTGAGTAAACCAATCAGAAAGCGTTTTTCCTGTCACTTTTTCAAAACTGTTTCCTTTTAAACTACAGGCATTAAATGTACTATGCCTCCCTGAGCTGATGAAGGCTCCTATTATTTTGTCATCTTTTTTCACAACAATACCTCTGCAGTTTTGAATTGGATAAAACTCCTGAGGCATGCTCTCATGGATTCTATAAATATCAACAGTAATGTCAGAGGAATTGGAATACCCACTCATGTCCAAACCTATATCCTTTGAGAGCTCATTGTTGTAAGCAAAATAGTATGCGTTTGGATTAAATCCCGACAAGGTACTGATGCCATTGAGTTTGTTTTCCATCGTATTTATCCTGTAATCAAGCGTCCACCCATATTTCCCAAACAGCTCTACGGCATTGGTATCATCCATGTCGACGTCAATGTTTGTATTCTCAAAAAACGAATCAATATAACGTGCAAAATCTGTTCCGGTTTCGTAAAGACCTCCATCCTTCAAGACATATGCCTTATTATACAGCGTATTGTAGTATAGGACACAGCTGTATCCTCCAGAACTATTAGACAATTCTATCCTATACTGATTGGTATTATTATTGTTTAAGTCATCCTCTTTTGAAGGCGTTTGACTATTTTTTAGCGTCGAATCAATATTTGCCACGATTTTGGAGTCGGAGGTTTCATATTTCACTGTTGACTTAAAACCTTTCACTTCGGAAAGGAATTCAAATTCCACTTTATTATACTCAGTTGTATATGTCGCTTTTGCTGAAGCTGAAGGACTTCCAGATGAATTGTTATCTACCAGAACTTCCTCCCGTTGCTTAGGATTTGTAACCAGTGCAACTCCAACAACAATGACAGCGACAATTGATACAACAACTACCCAGAAAGAGGGTTTTTTATAGTTCAAAACGTTTTTAATCCTTCCTTTTACATTTCCCTCACCAAAGGCAAGAGGACTTCCATTCAGGATATTTCTATCGGTAGCAAGTGATAATAAGGAAGTAGCATAAGGCTTTTTAATATCCTCGTCCATTTTTTTCAGTACTCTTTCATCACAGGAAAGCTCCATGTCCATACTCATCAACCTGAACGCAATCCACACAAGAGGATTAAACCAATGAATTGACAATATTAAGAACGCCAATATCTTAATAACATGGTCTTTTCGATGGATATGTGTCTGTTCGTGCAGCAAAGTATAGCTTTTCTCTTCAACACCTAGCCCAGCCGGCAAATAAATCCTTGGCCTTATAAAACCTAGCACAAACGGTGTTTTTAAATTCTTAGCTTCGTAAATATTCTGCTCTATTAATTTCGCATTTTTGAGCTGTCTTTTTAATCTCAAAACAGATACAAGACTATAAACAAGCAGTACTACTATTCCAAAAATCCAGATAAATGCACCTATTTCTGTATAAATCTGCAATGGATTTACACTATCTCCGACAGCCGGGGCAGGAAGTGTCTCGTTTACAAATGAATCAACTACTTCTATTCCGCTATTAATTTGTGGCTTTTGCTGATAAATAATATCTTGAGGAATCGGTACAGCACTGGTGTCTCGTGGCAGTAGGCTAAACATACTTTCAATAGAAAACGGAATAATGAGACGAAATGCCACCACACCCCATAAGGCATAGGAAATGAATTTGGGTGCTCTCTTAAGTAATAGTCTGATAAGTATCACAAAAAGGATTACATAACTTGCCGTAAGACTCATATTCAAGATAGATATAAACAATCCACTCATTATTACACCTCCTTGTGCTCATCAATTAACTTTTTCAACTCCTCAGCCTGGTGCTTGCTTAATTTTTTTCCGCCTATAAAAGCTGTCAGAAATTTAGGCAGGGATCCTCCAAAGGTGTCTTCTACAAAACGTATGCTCTGTTTTGCATAGTATTCATCCTTTGTAATCAGAGATGAGACGGTAGCATTTTCATTTCGAAATATTCCATTTTCACATAGTTTTTTCAGCACTGTATATGTTGTGGACTTTTTCCAGTTCATCTGTTTTTCACATAGTTTCACAAGATCGCCTGAACCAATCGGTCCGTTTTGCCAAATGATGTCTGCAAACTTTTCTTCGCTTTCTGTAAGTTTATATATATCCATAATTACCTCCCCTGGTCTAATATTTGTAGACCTCTTACTATAAGTCTATAACCAATAGACCAAAATGTCAATATAGCAGAAATAAATTCTGTTATGGGGTCATTGAAAAGCTGATCTGTATTTATAGATTTTTTGTACAAAAATCGATGTATCTTATTCCAAACTGAGCTGCTATATCGGCAGCAAAACTTGATTTTGACGGTACTCCTGGAAGTATTTTATAGTTTCTCCTAATGCCACCCTCTGCTTCCTGTCCAGAATCACCGGAATTTTCCTCAAACTGCGCTGTCATACTTATGAGTCGGCCATAGCCTTCACCCATACTCTCAATTCCCTTGTTGATATCCTCTAACCTAATGGCAAGTTCGTAAAGGTGTGTGACAAAGAAACACTTTGCACCTATAACTGCAAGTGCAGACATTACATCTTGAGCTATCAGGCTGCCTTCTCTCGAATTTGTAGAAGCAAAAGCCTCATTTATAAATACAAGACTGTTTGGTGTTACATTCTGAAGAATCAGCAACATTCTGCTTAATTCTTCCCCCAACCTGCCCTCATTACTTTCAGGCCGCTCCTCAACAGGAAAATGCGTAAACAGCTGCCCTACCGGACTAATAACAGCCTTAGAAGCCGGAACAGGAATACCTGCTTGTGCAAGAACCTGTAAAATTCCAATTGCCCTGATATAAGTCGTTTTTCCACCTTGATTCGGTCCTGTAATTACCTGAATTCTATCTTGGCCACTTATGCATACATCATTTGTAACGATACTATCAAGTGGCCTTAAACACCCTTTATCCGAAAGATATAAAGCAAAACTTAAATCATACATACCTTCTATGATCATACTCCGTCTATCCTGAGGAGCCACTTCAGCCCTAGAAGTGGTCAGACCAAGGCTTTTCATTTCGTTTACAAGTTTTAGAGCGCCTTCATAGAACAGCATTTCTTCGGAAATTTTTCTCAGGAAAGATGAAACATTAGAAATCATCGCTTCTAGTATCTGAGCAATATTTGTGAAAATTTTATCCTTAATCTCATTTGAATTTTCCTCTAAAACATAATTCATCTTCTTTATAACATAAGTATTCTTATTTCCTCTACCCAATTTCAACAGCTTTTTCAGTCTGCTTGACAAGTCTTCCTTAATCAATTTATCTCTTTCCATATCATTGTCAAAAAAGCCATTGCAGTCCAGGTCTAAAACCATAGCTTCCTTAAGTTTGAACGAGGTATCCAAACTTGCATTGAGCTTTAACCTTGCATATCCTTTGACACACTTTTTAAGTACCATAAGAATGCTTTCGAGTTTATTGTAGCCATCATTTCCAACATACTCAGAAACCGTTTCCGACAATCCGGATAATCCTTCAGATGAATAGCTGTTCCCATGCTGTTTTAGAACCTTGTCAAGTTCTTTGCAAATACCACAGTATCCGAGCAGCATACCGATACCGTTTCCAAGTTTATACTCCGCCGACACATCTGCCCTTCTTCTATTGGATAAATGACGTTCTCTCTCTATAGATATTAATTTTGCCAATGCACACTGTAAATCCAAAAACATCTGCGGTTTTTGAACAAATTCCTGTAGAATATCAGCTCTGTATGTGATATCCTCCGTGTCTTCACAGAGTTCAGATAAAACCGATGCAATAACCCGGTTGGAATTTATGTTTTTATTTCCATGAGACATAAATTCCAGAATTCCATCAAGCTGCAAATCCTTGATGAACTCTGGTGGACTAGCCAATAATTGAAGTTTCTTATTAGCATCCTTATACAACAAACTTAGCTTATTGCCCATTTTTATCCCTCCTTGTACCGGGAAAATAACCTCTTTTTTTGAGAAGCTCTATAATCTGCTCTGATGAAAGGCCATGCTTCAAAACAATATCCTTTGAATATCCAAGCCCAACCGCCTTCATCCTTTTAATCCTGAAAGTTCTGTTTCTTGTCACTCCCTTGCCATCAGTATCTTCAATACCTGCAGTCAGGCAGGCAAGTTGACTTCCTTCCTGCACCTCTTGATTCAATGCGTCAATATCATCGGCAAGCTCTCCAAAATGAGTTACATATATACCTTTGCATTTAAGTTTCATCAAAATCTTTAATACGTCCCTTCCAAGAAAATAGCCGTCAATACTTCTTGTACTTGAAAAGGTCTCATTTAGAAGTACTAAACTTTTTGAAGTAGAATTTTTTATTATTACAGAAATTCTCTCTGCCTCCTCGCCGAGTCTTCCTTTATCTATACCCAAAGTCTCCTCTTCGGGAAAATGTGTATGGACAACGTCCACAATACCCATTTTAGCTCTCAATGCCGGAACAAAACATCCTGCTTGAAATAAAACCTGGGCTATTCCTACCGAACGTATGTAAGTGGTCTTTCCTCCCTTATTAGGTCCTGTCACAATAAAAATTTCTCCATGCTCATCAAAACATAAATCATTGCACACAATATTGGTGGAAAGCTCGCTTTTCCCATCCTCTAGCATTTGTAATGCAAGACTTAAATCATACAAGCACTCAATTTTGGTATTTTCTCTCTGGCTGTCTGCAATTTTAGGTTTGCAAAACTTGAGCCCTAATCTTTCCATACGACATACAAGCTCAGAAAATTTTATATAAAACTCCGCTTCTACTTTCAACTCACAGATATCTTCAATGCTATTGTCTGAATACTTAGTGTAAAAAGCATGAAGGCTTTCAAAAATAGCAGGTTCTTTCACCTGCAATTTTTCAAATATAATTTCCTCCAATCTTGAAAAACGTGCATCATAATAGATACTGCAGTAATTCTCGTCCCAATCCTCCAAGAAAGACGAACCATATTTAAGTAATTTCGATATCAAAGGTTCTTTCACAGCAGTATTCTTTTTAGCGTTATCCATATTAATGACAATATCTTTCAAGCCCTCATAGTATCCAAATTCAAGGTACAATTCCGATATGTTTTTGTACTCTTCCTCTATCCTTTTTATATCCTCCATCATAGCTTTAAAATCATGCTGGTGTACGATCATCTCAGCATGTCTCAACAGCCGTTTAAGGCCTGTTGACCGTATGCTTTCCTTTCCAGAATCAAGGCACTCTTTTATACCCAAAATCAAATTAACATATTTGGACGCTTGCTCGAAAAAGCAAGTTTGAACATGAATTCCGTTAAGATTTGAAAATTCTTTCTTAGAGCAGTTTTGGATAAAAACCATCATTTTAACAAGTTCTTTAAAATTATCTACAAGCCATTGATTTTCCACAAAGTCCTGCATAGTGTCCAATCTATATTCCAATACCTCTCTGCTGGTACATGGACTTTTAAATAATTGGCTTATTATCCCCCTGTCATTCTCCTTAAACATAAGACTGTCAATCACTTTATTTATATTCAGATCCTTATAGAAACAGACAGAAGGTGTAACCGTCTCCTTCCAGCACTTATATGAGCGTTCATCCGGCCATAACAAGCTGTAGGAGCTTGTAACAATTTTTGAATATGAATTTTCCATAGGATGCCCCCTAAGAATTAATCACCATCCGTATACAATTATTATATCACTCTGATATATATAAGCAATTCTTATTTTGTATTGAGCATTCAAAACACGTTAGAAAAGCTGCGTTGGATAATCACGACTATAAAATAGCAAAGCTGGAAGGCAAGTTTAAAGCTGCCGGAAAGATATTTGATGCTGATGAAATAGATGCTGTTTCTAACCTTTAAAATATATAAACCCCGAAGAAACTTCGTTCGGGGTTTTACTTATCCTCTTGTAGCAACGGGAATCCTATCAAAATACTCAAATAAAACAATCCACTACAGGTATTTTTCAACATCACCTATCTTTTCGAAATCAAAAATACTATCAATTATAACCTCTAAAACATCAACATCTAATTTTGATATCTTGCCCTTTATTTCTTCCGGCACTTTTCCAAATTTCTTAGTTAATAATCTTATTGCTGCTTTGGAAAGAGCCTTAGTTTCGCCTCTCAATTCGCCTCTCAATTCGCCCCTCAATTCGCCTTCTTCTCTAAGTTGTTCAGCTAAAGTCATAACAAGTTCACTCCCTTCTGGATATTTCATTTCAACCTTCTTAATAATTTCTTCAATATCATCTTTAGTTAATTTCTGACCGGCATTCAAAATATACCTTAAAAAAGTCTCAAAATATTCAATCCCTGTCTGTTGATCTTCTAATTTCCCTAGATGCTCCGCCCTTTTTAACAACTCTCTTTAAATCTCTTCATACACACATTATTGCCAAACAATTTTATTACCTGTATAAATTATATCATAAAATCCACTCAAGTCAAACATATGTTCTTTGACAATTTATCTTTCTACCTTATGTACCGATTAAGTCAAAAACTATCAATCACCAATGACAGCATTCTGATCGTCGTACATAGAACCCTTCACAGTTACCTCAATTGTATCTAATGGGTATATGCCTTTTATAGTTCCCAGTTTCTTGTATTCGTTACCTGTAGCAGATAGCGGTATATCTCCAATCCATGCTGCAACCGTATACTTTCCATCGGGCATGTGTACGTGAGTGTATACCTTTTTGTTCTCTGGATTGATTTCTATTGTAACAGTTGTTTTTTCAGTAATCTTGTACAGGTTTTGTCCATCCTTTAAATATTCCCTGTACTTATAATTATTCTTGCTTCCGATAGTTCCCGATTCCTCATAGCCCTCGAGTATTGCCGTTAAGTACTCATGTGTATATTCTCCACTTTTCTGACTGTGTTTTATTTCTTCTTTCTCTTTTATATAGTCCAATTTTTTTATATTAAGCAACTTTACATCATCAACACCCGTGGGATCTTTTGCTGTTAATACTGCGGGTTTTCGGGCATAACTGCTTCCGCTTTTGGGTAACAATTCATTTTGTATATTTACCGGCTCTTTACGACTGTTTATGTACATCAGGTCAGATTCATAACGAAAAGAATCAATTACGGCATCCACAAGGTCTTTGTGGTCTTTAGTCCCAGCATCAGTTGTCTTGTATGTAACTGTTTCAACTATAAATGTATAGGTTCCTGTCGGGTTGAAATAATAGCCTGATTTTATTGGATAATCGACATTTTTCATACCTATATCCGATGCAAATACTGCTTTATCATACTCTGTTTTTCTGTAATCTCCGTTTCTGGCAGCTTCTCTGCTACGTTTGTAATCCTTTGCCATTGTACTTATTGGCGTCCATTTCAGTATACCGCTGTTTTGCTGTGTAAAAGTTCTTTGATACCGCCCCGGCACTGCTGTCCATCCGTATAGTGAATCATCCATGTCCTGATGGCACATCCAGCGTATGACATCAAATTTGTAAGGCTCACTTGTCCAGAAAAGGTTTTTCTGTAGATAGTTTGCTGCATTGTATTCTATTTTGTTTTCAAAACTCTTTGCCGGTATTGTTGGTTTGCCATTGTATATATGAGTTGTAATAGTTCTTGTATCGGTTCCGGAATTAAATGCCGCACTGGTTTTATTTATTTTGTCTTCAGTGTATGTACTTCCATCCTCATTAATTCGGGTAACAGTATATTCATAATTTCCATAGGCAGTACCACTAAAGGTAATTTTGCCAGTGGCTGTCTTTGAAGACGGTCCATCCAACCATTTGCTATCTATAGGATTGTCGTAGCGATTGGTGGTTGAATCATAAGTAGCATCTTTTCTATATACTGTTGTGTTGATAACAGGATGTTTTATAATTGTACCTGCCACCTCATATACTTCTTGAGTTGTTGGGCTGAAATTCCTAAACAAATCAGCAGTTTTATTATTAATACTCAACTGTCCCCATGCATTACCATATAAGGTTCCCCTTGGAGCTGTCAATTTTGCAGTTATATCCTTACCATCCGCAAGTGGAAATTTGACTTTTCTGCTCAATACGTTATAGTCCAGATCAAACTTTCCCGATGTGTTAATTGCTGTTGCAGGTTTTATTACCGTTTCAAAAATGTTATTGTCAACAAGCGTCTCTTCCGGGTTTGTTCCATCTTTATTTATCTCAAACTTAACGTTTACATCACTTTCAGGCATTTCAAATTCTGCAAGAATTGCAGTTTCTCCGTTAGCCGGTATTTCAATATTACCGGTATCCTTTTCAGCATAGCCATAATACTTTACTGAAGGTAATGGTTTATTTGTAGCTTTATCGGTAATTTCCCATTTATACAATGGCGCATTTCCATCGGCATCAGTCAAGTCTGTTTTATACGTTGATTTGATTTGTATGAGTACTTGTACTTTATCACCGGATGCGACGCTTGATGCCAATTCTTCTAACTCTACATTGAGGTCACCGAATTTGGTCTCGCTTTTAAGTCCCTCCGGCGACATTGGAACAGTCAGATAGTTCTTACCGTTGTTGTGGAACATAATCCCGCAACCCCAACTGACACTTGTTGGTGGCTGGTACACGTGTACATATTTGTGCCATTCCCTTTCTCTGACTTTGTCCTCCGGGAAGTCCAGTAGGGTACCATCCGGATTCTTTCTTGAAATTAGTTGTAGTCCTAATCTTATGCTTTCTTCGTATAGTGGGTTGTTGTTGAAAGTCCCCTCATCCTTTACTTCAATTCTTGTCTTTGTCAAGTCATTCCATTTAGGATCTTCAACCCAATTTCTATCCCATAATCCAATAGTTGAAGTAACATCATTCGGAAATAAATAGTTGGTAAATTTTGCATCTGACATAGTATAACCTAAATATCTGTACCTGTCATTTCTAAAATCTCCATGTGGGTCACCATATACAATATAGTTTCTATAATCTGTTAAGTGCACATTGTTTGATAACTGCCTACCAGTTTTATTTGTTTCAATAAAATAATCTTCTTCACATATCCCCATAGAAATTAGTTCTTTGTTTGCCAATTCTAGAAGTTGAATTCTTGACAATTCCCCTGTAGCATTTGCAGTGGCCACTAAAAATATAGCAATTAAGAAAAATATAGCAAATAGTATAATTGATAGGTCTTTGCTCATTGAAGATTTACACCTTCCTTCCATACTTGCAACAAAATTTCAAAACCTGCTGCTTCAGCGGTTACAATCTTATTTCCTACCTTATATTGTTTTATTGGTAAATCGTCCCACCTTAATTTCTTTTGTCTTAAATATTGAAAAACTTCTTTTGCAATATCTGCTCCATATTCTTCAGTAAACATCTTCTCAGCTGCATCAAACCTTGCTTTTAATATTTCCTGGTCTGATGTAAACGTGATAGATATTCCATATTCAACATCTTGTCTATTATGATCAACCTTAATCCACCCATAAACCGGATCCTTCGTAGCCTGTGGCGTAGGTACAACAGCTCCACTCGTATCAATGTACACTGTCCTGATTACACTATCCCATCTCACAGTTGCCCCAAACGCTTCAGCTACATATCTGGCAGGCACAAACGTTCTTCCCTCTTGTAGTAACGCAGCCGTATCCATCTCGAGCTTCTTACCGTCTAGCTCATACTCTTTCTTTCCAATGTACAAAATCAACTTATTACTGCCCTTCACAAAAGTTGCTTTCTGTGCTGAACCATCCCAGGTTACTGTTGCACCCAGTTCCTCGCCAATAAACCTGGCTGGTGTCTGGGTTCTTCCATTTGCATCTATGAACGGCTGTGCATCAGGAAAAAACAATCTATCGCCGTTTATCAATATGCGAAGCGGCATTTCACCTAAAACGTTCAATATTGAAAATATTGATGTCATAACAATAACAACTGTAATAACCATAATAATCTTTTTCATAATACAAAAATCCTCCTTGTTTTGAGATTGCAGAGTATCATCACTTAAATCCATTATGTTCATTAAACATGAATATTGTAAGACTTATTACTTCTTCCTTTAACCTTAAGAATTTGCAGTAATTGAAATGTATCAGATAAACGTCATTATTTCTTGGAATAAACAAAATACTAATTAATATTTTACCATAATCTCCTATAGATATAAACATCTCTTGAATAAAATTTCAAAAAATATCAAAATTATAAGACCTTGAGTGTTAAAAAACCACTCATGCTACTTATAAAATCTTAAAAAATCCAAATTATGTATTGAAATAGCAAACTAATTGTGATAGAATCACTAATTCATTAAGTGATAGTCAAGTAATTTACCTATACCATCATATATTGGAGGGACACAATCTTGATTGAGCTACAAAATGTTTGCAAGACTTTTAAGGTGACGAGGAGAAACGCAGGTTTTTTAGAGGCCGTTCGAGCTATGTTTCATAAGAAATGCGACTACATAAAGGCTCTTGATAATGTCTCTTTCAAAATAAATGAAGGTGAAATGGTAGGTTATATTGGACCAAATGGAGCAGGTAAAAGTAGTACTATAAAAATCATGTGCGGTATTTTGTCACCTAAAAGTGGATTATGTACAATAAATGGCCTGATACCTTGGAAAGATAGAATCCGACACGTCAGAGACATAGGCGTTGTTTTTGGTCAACGGTCTCAACTGTGGTGGGATGTGCCAGTTGTGGACAGCTTTGAATTACTTCGGGATATATATAAAATTGAGGAAACAACGTATAAATCAAACCTGAATAAGCTTTCTACTTTACTTGATATTGAAACAATTATTAAAACCCCTGTAAGGCAATTATCTCTTGGTCAACGTATGCGTTGTGAGATTGCTGCTTCACTTTTACATAATCCTAAAATTCTATTCTTGGATGAACCCACTATTGGACTTGATGCTGTTTCTAAAATTGCAGTGCGAAATTTTATTACCAATATAAATAGGGAAGAAAAAACCACTGTCATATTGACAACCCATGATATGCAGGATATTGAAGCTTTGACAAAGAGAATTATTTTAATTGGAAAAGGTAAAATTCTGCTTGATGGAGACTTGGGTACATTAAAGAAGCAATACACCGAACAAAAGAAAATAACAGTTGAATATGCGGAAGGAACTCTCTCCTTATGTGATGGATTGACCCTGCTAGAAAGTATCCATGGCAGGGCAATTATTGCATTAGACACAAATAAAATTTCAGTATCAAATGCAATTGCAGAACTTTCAAGAAACCTTGAAGTATTGGATATTTCTGTAGCAGGAACAACTGCCGAAGAAATAGTAGTCTCTCTTTACAAGGAGTATCAAATATGAGGAAATATATTTCATTTTTCCGGATACGATTTGTTAATGGTCTTCAATATCGTTCAGCTGCCTACGCAGGTATAGTCACGCAATTTGCATGGGGCTTTATGACACTTTTAATGTTTTGGGCATTTTATAAAAGTGATATGAAGTCATTTCCAATGACTTTTGAACAATTAAGTTCATACATCTGGTTACAACAAGCCTTCTTATCTTTGTTTATGGCATGGCTTTTTGAAAATGAAATTTTTGCTGCTATTACGAGTGGTAATATAGCTTATGAACTATGTAGACCAATAAATGTTTATAATATGTGGTTTATAAGAAATGTGGCGAGCAGGCTATCAAAAGTCGTATTACGTTCTATCCCAATTTTGGTAGTCGGCGCATTTTTACCGTCACCATTTGGGATTTCACTACCAGTTAATTGGGTCACAGCGATTTTCTTTATAATTTCATTAACTATAGGATTTTTGGTTTTGGTTGCCTTTAATATGCTTATTTATATTTCTGCATTTTATACCGTTTCACCTATTGGAATACGCATATTATCGGTTTCTTTGGTGGAGTTATTTGCAGGGGCAGTTATTCCGATACCATTTTTGCCAAATGGTATAAAAGTAATATTTGAACTTCTGCCGTTTGCCTCTATGCAAAACGCACCTTTCTTAATTTATATCGGAAACTCAGATTATAAAAATGCAATTTTTAGTATATTATTGCAAATATTCTGGCTTGTCTCGTTAATAATAATCGGAAAATTCCTTATGAAAAAAGCATTAAGAAAAGTAGTTGTACAAGGAGGATGAAAATGAAACTATATTTTAGATATTGTTCAATTATTCTGCGTTCACAAATGCAATATAAGTCATCTTTTTTTATGACTGTTATTGGTCAATTTTTAATCTCATTTTCTATGTTTGTTGGTATTTATTTTATGTTTCAGCGATTTAACAGAGTTGAAGGTTTTTCGTACAGTGAAGTTTTACTTTGTTTCGCTATAGTGCTGACATCTTTTTCAATTGCAGAATGTTTTGTCCGTGGATTTGACACATTTAGCGGAACAGTTTCAAATGGGGAATTTGACAGGATCATGGTTCGTCCAAGAAATGAAATTTTTCAAGTGTTATGCTCAAAGATAGAATTTACAAGAATTGGACGTTTTTTGCAGGCCGTTATTATTTTTTTCTATGCAATACCTGCAAGTCAAGTATTATGGACATTTGATAAAATTGCAACACTTATTTTCATGATAGTCGGTGGTGTTTGCCTTTTTTCCGGACTTTTTATTATTTATGCAAGCCTTTGCTTTTTTACAACTGAGGGATTGGAATTTATAAATATATTTACAGACGGCGGGCGAGAATTCGGTAAATATCCCCTCTCAATCTATGGTGAGGGAGTATTGAAATTTTTCACTTTTGTTATTCCTTTTGCTCTTGTTCAATACTATCCACTTACATATTTAATTGGCAGAACAAGCATTAAACTATATATTCTCTCGCCTCTTTTTGGGGTATTATTTCTTATTCCCTGTTATATTCTTTGGAGATTTGGGTTAAGGCACTATAAATCTACCGGTTCATAAACAGAATTCCCCCCTGTTTGTAAGCCTCTTAGAGCACCTTATCCCTTTATTGTTTATAATTCCTTCATATATTTCTTCAGAATTTACACATATCATTATTTCCGCCTATCAATTTCTGAAGGGATTCTATTTTGCCTTCACAGGATATAATTATCTTCTTCCACAAGTCATCATTAATTCTTACAATAGTTTTATAAGTAGGCTCGTATTATTTTTTCTTATTTCCAAATTACACCTTTGGGAATAATTTTCATAAGGCATATCTCATCTCCCGCTTTTATACTTTTTAACAGTTCCACATCCACTTCACACTCAAAAGCTTTCTCAAATAAGACTTTACTATACCCTGTTGTGCATTGGCACCATGTGTATGTATCTAACCGTTCCACTTCTGCAAGCATTGGACATGGACAAAATAGAAATTGAAGAAATAGTTCTCCCCTTTCACAAAACAAACCTGCTGCTTTAGCCTTGTTTAAATTCCCAAATTCCTCCATGCCGGATGAGGCTTCTAACAGCTCTTTTATTAGCTCTAATTTCTCATTCATTCCATAGCCACACTGACATTGCATCCTGATCGCCTTAACCTCGGACTCATCGAAACGATCTTCCAATCTCTTCATGGTAGACTTAACCCATGTAGGATTGTCCTCTGCTCTAGCCTGTTCATCTTTCCCGAATACTATTTCTTTTGCTGTTTCATCGTTGAGTGCACTTTTGACAGCACCATAAATTATCTGTTCTTGAATTTTCCGTATATCAAACATTTTCAAGTCCCCCTACTTTATTTCTATTGCTTCAGAATGTGAAAAACTCCACTTAAGCCGGACTAGTAGTTTTGCTGGTTAACAAAATAAAATACTAGAATTATATTTTGTTAACCAGCACTATTTATGCTATAGTTCTCAGTATATTACGAAATTTCTTCTTTTACTTCTGAAATCTTGCGCTATTTAAGCGGTATACATAAATCCAGAACAACGTGCATGCTTTCTCTGTCAACATTTCGATAAATACCCAATCCATATCTCTGGTTCATTTCATAACCGCTCTTTGCCAACCATATAGTGAATACCCCTTGAAAATCAATAAAAATGTCTTGTATTAATCCATTGAATTGGTAAACGGCAAATTTTCCTCCTTTAATAGTTGTAACGTTGCGGAGTGAACAATCCTTATCAACTGTCATGCATATATCATATAAACATTGATCTAAACTCGTAACAGTTGGATCGTCATAAAACCGTTCAATCAAAAGCGTATTTTCCGTAAAATATGACCTGTATTTCTCTGTAAACTCATACCAATTTTTCCCAAGTTCAATATAGTTTCCAATGTACCTTTCATGTATAACGAAAAAATCCTCCAGTTCCTTTATTCTGATCTTTTGATCATATTCCTCAAAGGATTGAAATCTGGCGATCTTTTCCGGGTAAAATGGATGGGGTAAACATGTTGTATTCATTACTTTCCGAAATTCCGCAGGAGAAATATTATGGTGCTTCTTAAATGCAGAACTATAATTTGATGAAGTGTATCCATAATCTACTCCGATTTTAGTTATGGGTTTATCTCTTTCATGCTTAAGTCTTAAAGCACTTTGTTCCATTATTAAACGTTTTATGAAAGCATAGATACTTTCTCCCGTCTCAGCCTTAAAAACTCTGCTAAAGTGATATTTTGAATAATGGCAGTAATTTGCAACATCTTCAATTGAGATATCCTCATCAAGATGCTGCATGATATAATCAATACTTTGCTTAACCAATTCATTTGTAATCATTACGAATAACCTCTACTGTATCTACAAATTCTTTTTCTTTTCAAATACACAGAAAGGATGTATTTATTACACCAATTATTTTGTACAGTACTGTCAACCTTATTTCTTTAATAAAATCTACCATCATTTTAACAAATTTTTTGGATTTTTCAAAATTAAGACAAATAGTATTTCTGTTATCATTCGGATAAAGTCCAAACATAAATAAAGACTATCAGCAAACACGACGCCAACAGCCTTATCAATCACATTATTACTACAAACATTTTTTCTAGAACATTTAATCTTCAACCTGCTTGTATTTCCTCAACAAATCATCGAGCATTTGCACATACTCTATAAATTCACGCTTGCCTTTTTCGGTTAAATTATATCTTGTTCGAGGCTTATTGTTTAAAAAATCTTTACATACTTTAACGTACCCACTCTCCTCCATCTTGCTCATCTGAACACTTAAGTTTCCATCTGTCCCACCAGTTACTTCTTTAACTTCTTTAAAAGTCTTTTCTCCAGTCATTAAGCAAGAAACTATTGCTATTCTTAACTTAGATTGAAAAATGTCCGGAATGGAATTTACATCCAAACTAATTCCCCCTTGCTTGCTGGGATTTTAAGAAAAAACCAGTATATAAGAATGTAAATGGCAGTAGTAACGAAAACAGGAGCTGGACTAAAGTTGATTCAAATATCGGTATTCTAATCCAAGCATTTATTATACTTATCCCGATATATATACATCCTACATACATAAATTGTTTATATCCTGCAAACATTGAAGTTGCAATGAGTGCTATAGCGAGACTGAAAATCATTATTGAAAAACGATCACTTTCGATTGTAATTTTGGACATATCTAATAATGCATCAGAAGTACCTATACTTATTTTACTAGGTAAAGCATTCATAATTAAAACTAACATCCATAATTTCATTAAATGTTTTTCAAGCCCAACAAGAGGAGACTTTCTTGAAATAAAAAAATAAATTATTGCTGCAACAATTGCTGTAATTCCTGTTGGTAAAATATAGCCCGGCATATGCATCTTACTTATAAGGTCGGCAACCTTCTCTTTATTGGCAAACATGTATAGCGAAACAACAGAATTTAATATAAAAAGAAATCCCCAGCAAATAAAAATTCTGCTAAAACCTATAAACATCTTCCCTGTCCGTTCTATCACCCCTTTTATAATTGAAATATTCTCTACTGCTTCATTTAAAGTTTTTTGATCCATATAATCATCTCCTAGCAATAATTATAAAGTACTTTATAATATAAAGTATAACCACATACGTATATAATGTCAATATGTATATCAACTTACTTAGTATATTTACAATATTAACAAGTCTGATACTAAGCATATTTTACTTAGTCAGAAAACAAATCCGTAGCAATTAAAGAAAATACTGATGATAAAACATTAACTCAATAGTTTTTGAATATGAATTTCCATAGGATGCTCCTTAAAAATTAGTCACTTCCACTTCTAATCTTTAAATAACAAACCCTCGAAGAAAATCAGTTCGGGGGTTTGTTATTTTGTCCAATAGTGTGCGAAAAGTATAGTTCCTATATCCTCTAAACACTGTAAGTACTCAGCACACACTTTTATCATGGAATAAAACTCATCTATACACTAGGCACAGCTTCATCTAAATACCAATTCCAGAATGCCCTGCGTTTTTCAATATTATTTTCATCTTCATACCAGTATAATCCGGATTCAGCTACGGATGCAGCAAAGCTGGCATCCCATCTGTCCACTTCGCGGTCTTCTTCAAAATTAGGCTCCATATTTTCCAAATCAAATTTTTCGTCGTAGAGAGCAGCACTTAGTACATGTGCAATACTTCTTCCGGCAGCATACGGTTTTATTGGACCATCTTCCAGTCCAATTAAACAGCCCATAAAGTCATTAAAATCCTCATAGCAATTTTTCCAAGTATCCATTCCATCCAGATAGTCTTTAGTTAGTTCCAATATATCTTCAGCATCAT
>CAZLZR010000086.1:0-17246 GCA_964564015.1 uncultured Acetivibrio sp. | reverse complement strand
AATTTGTTATTCAGTTATTATTGTTTCCAATATATTTCTTCATGAATTTACCGTGCCCTACATGGCACAGTAAATTCGCAAACCCACGTCGCTAAAAATCACCCTTACAAAATTCTATAAAAAACCATGGTAGATATTGACCTTCTTTACAGATACAAATAGAATGTATTTATATTGCACTCATAAATGTATGCATATGTTAATTCTGAAATCTGCGAGCAATTGAAATTGCAAACAGGATGGGAATACTATTAAATTTTTAAGAAGAATTGTATAATAAACTTTTAGTATTAAAAAAGGGGTAAGGAAATGATAAATGTAAAAAATGTCATCATTTCAGCAGTAATTACAGGTGCATCTGCATGGCTTTTAAACTATTTATTTTTGCCGGCATGGAATGTTGAGTCTGTTGGAATGTGGGTCTTTATAATTATAACTTTATTCATCTTTGCAGGAACATCATTTGCTATTGATGCATCAAAAAATAATAAAATTACTAAAACAACAATTGTAGCTTTCATAGTTATCGGCTTGATTTTTGTCTTTTTAATTGGTGCTGCATTTTTCGGCAGCAGAATGATAAATTCAAAAGATTATGCATCTATGTTGGAATCGCACCTTGTAGAAGGTGATATAAAGGATTTCAATGCAACTATTGATAACGTACCGCTGCTCGACAAGGATAGTGCCACGTTGTTAGCCAACAGGGAGTTAGGCACTTTGATAGACGTCGTTTCTCAGTTCGAAATAGAAGATACCGAACAAATAACAGTTAAAGGTAAACCAATAAGAGTATCTGTTTTAGAGTATGCCGGATTTTTTAAATGGATGAATAATAAGGCTTCAGGCACTCCAGGCTATATTAAAGTAGACATGACCACACAAGATGCTGAGTTGGTAAGAGTGGACGGTGGTATAAAATATTCACCAAGTGAATATTTCGGAAGGGACTTAAGGAGATATTTAAGAAAACACTTTCCCACATTAATGTTCGAATACCCAACACTAGAACTTGACGAAAACGGACATCCCTATTGGATAGCATCAATTATTGACCACACAATAGGCTTGTTTGGAGGTAAGGACATAATTGGAGTAGTAACCGTAGATGCAGTAACAGGGGATGTACAAAAATATGATTATGGAGAAATTCCTGAGTGGCTGGACAATGTATTCAGTTCTGAACTGATTATGACACAATATGATGATTACGGTAAATTACAAAATGGATTCTGGAATTCCATAGTTGGACAAAAAGGTGTAAAAGTAACTACAGAAGGGTATAATTATATTCCCCAGAACAATGACAATTATATCTATACAGGTGTTACATCTGCCACCAGGGATGAATCAAATATCGGATTTATTGTAGCAAATAAAAGAACAAAAGAAGTTGTATATTACTCTCAGTCCGGTGCAGAAGAGTATTCCGCAATGAGCAGTGCCGAAGGTATGGTTCAGGACTTGGAATATACGTCAACCTTCCCGCTGCTTCTGAAAATCGAAGGTCATCCAACATATATGGTAGCGCTAAAAGATGCTGCCGGGCTTGTAAAAATGTATGGCATGATAAATGTGGAAAAGTACCAGATAGTTGCCATCGGAGATACTGTACAAAGCTGTCACAGTAAGTATAAAGAGCTGCTAAAGAACAGTGGAGCAGACATATTTGAAGCCGAAAAAAAACTTATAGAAGGCAGGATAGAAGTTATAAAAGAGGCTATCAAACAAGGCACAACATATTATTATATCAAGCTCGAAAATAGTAAAAAGTATTATGCTTTAAGTATTCTTGACAATGAAGAAATAATCCTTTTACAGGTTGGAGATAATGTGAAATTAAGCTGTGAAATTAATGAAGCTAAAACCATATTGTCAGCAACTTTGGCAAAATAAAAAAGTCGGCTTCGCCGATTTAAAGCCAGGGTATTTCTCTGTAGCGAACAGCCTTTCGGTAGACTTTTTTGATGCCAGAAAGAAATGCACTTTCTTAGGCATTAAAAAAGTCGGCTTCGCCGATTTAAATCTAGGGTATTTCTCTGCAGCGAACAACCTTGCGGTAGACTTTTTTGATGCCAGAAAGAAATACACTTTCTTAGGCATTAAAAAAGTCGGCTATTTATTTATACCAATAAGCTTTAACGTTTCTTTTCTGTCAAGCACACCAAATACAAACAGCAATATTAAAGCTATAAGCACATTTCCAAATATGGCAAGCAGGGTTGTAACTGCAGCACTTTGATTAAATATAGTGAAAAAATAAAAGACGTATCTTCCGATAACAAACATAATCAGCCCTACAATTCCGGGCCTTAACAGCCAGTTTCTGATATCAAGAGCCATTCCTGTAGTTTTTACCACTGTTCCCATATTCATCGCGCTGACGATAGCAGAGCTTACCACCATCCCTATAATGTAGCCTTTAATCCCATAGACAGGAATCAAGTATACAACAAATGCAATTCTGATTACATAGCCTACCATTGAGTTTCTCAAAGAAATTCCTTGCTTGCCAAGACCATTCATAATTCCTAAAAGGGTTTGCTGTAAATACACAAAAATGCTTGTAAAAGATAGAAGGTATAATATATCTCCGATTTTTTCCTTCCTGTAGAGCATATCTCCAATTTCGCCAGGAAAAACAATAAAAATCGAAGTAAATATAAACCCAAGAATTAAGCTGAGTTGAATTGACTTAGACATTCTATAGTTTACTGTTTTATAGTTTTTTAACGACATAGCCTCTGAAATTGCAGGTACCAGAGTCGTTGCCAGTGATGAGGTAACAAGAGAAGGAAAAAATATCAGAGGCATAGCCATTCCTGTTAGTTTTCCGAACTCCTCCATACTGTTTTGGTAGTTCAGTCCTCCCGCCAAAAGCATCCTTGGTATCAGAATCATCTCTATCGCTGCCATTATAGAGGTTATAAACCTGTTGAAAGAGATGGGAATCGATATTTTTGTCAGATCTCTCACTATGTATCTTTTTCTTATAAATCCTCTTTTTGATGTCCTGTCTTCTTTTTTCTTTTTAAACTTATATATCACAAGTAAAACCAATAAATTTGATATTTCACCCACTGCCATTCCAATTGTTGCCAATGCGCAGGCGAATTCCAGACCTATGTTTAAGAAATATCCTGCCATTGTAATTACCAGAGTTATTCTGACTACCTGCTCTGCTATCTGTGAAAATGCAGTAGGAACAACCTCCTGTATCCCATAAAAGTATCCTTTCAGAGCTGAAGCAGCTGCTACTACAGGGATACATGGTATAAGAAGCAGCATTGAGTAATATGTTCTTGGGTCTTTTAATATGACATTTACAATCGGGTCAATAAACAAATACATAAATACCGAGACAACTACCCCCGAAGATAGCACTATAAAAAGTGCACATGATGTAATGCGCCTTAAATTAACAAAGTGGTTTTTTGCCATTTCTTCAGCAACCATTTTGGAAACAGCTATTGATACACCGGAAGTCAATGTGAGAATTACAAGGGAATATATAGGAGAAATCAGCTGAAAGAGCCCCATTCCCTCAGCTCCTATTAAATTTGAAAGGTATATTCTATACACAAACCCTAATATTTTTACTACAAAACCTGCAAGCATTAAAACTATTGTACTTCCCACAAACGATTTTTTCCCCATATATTATCCCCAGAAAAATATTGTCCTCCTTATTAATATTTAGCATAAGTTTTACTTATGACCTATAAATGTAAATCTCCCGAAGAAATTTTCCCTGTCATAACCATTTATTCATCTCTTAAGCTCGCTATAACACATTTTTCAATAACTATATCTGTACCGAAAACCGCATTCCGTTATTTCCCTTAATAACCATGCCATATATTACTGGTTGATTACCCATGCTCTCTCACTTATAATGGGGGACGTCCTTTAGCACATACTTTGCATACAAAAGGATATATTGAGTTATTTTGACAGCTGTCTTAAATGCAAAGTAAAAATAAATATTGCAGCCTAATCCTTTAAAAAGGAACGGGGGACGAAATTTTGGGGTTAAACTGTTTTTAAGGTATGGTCATAAACGCTTGCACAAATGATGTACTTTAGATGAACATAATGTTTTGCTTATTGTCAAATAGCATTTATCTAAAACACCTTTAAACAGTGGGGGAAGTCCGCTCTCTCCCAACCCGCCAACTAACCTCGTAGGCTTGGAGAGGAGAATAAAATGAAAAAGAAATTAGCTGCTATGATATCTGCAGCATTTATATCTGTCTTTATGTTTGCCAATACAGTTTATGCGGATTACTATTCAGAGCGTATAACTTTAAGGCAGGGAATGAGGAGCAATGAAGTATACAATCTTCAGGAGGATTTGAAACAGCTTGGATATTTCTATAACAATTCCACAGGTTACTTTGGCAGCCTGACTTATCAGTCGGTTACAAATTATCAGAGAGCCAAGAATTTATCTACTGATGGAATAGTTGGGACAAATACTGCAAGACAAATAAAAGCAGATATGATTATAAAGACAGCTAAAGGTTATCAAGGTGTTCCCTATGTATGGGGAGGAACTTCACAGTCAGGTTTTGATTGTTCAGGCTTCACTCATTATGTAATGCTTAAGAATGACATCATAATCCCAAGAACGGCTAGTGCTCAATATACCAAAGGCAATTGGGTTTCAAAGTCACAACTTAAAAACGGTGATCTTGTGTTCTTCTCAACATACAAGTCCGGCCCATCCCATGTGGGAATCTATATTGGAAACAACCAATTTATACACGCAAGTTCGGGAGCCGGTAAAATTACGATATCAAGCTTAAGTAATACGTATTATGCTCAAAGATATATTGGAGCAAAAAGGGTTATATGAAAGTTTCAATCCGGGACGTTAAAAATGAGGCCACCTAAAAATTCTTAGTGGCCTCATTAATTACGTTTCATAATTTTTACATTTCAGCGTTTTTTCTCTTTAGCCTTTCCTCACGCCTGAGTTCAGCCTGAGAAAAAACCACTTTTTCTTCCTCTGTCTCAGGAATAAGAGGAGGAACCGCTACGGGCTTTCCTGACTCATCTAATGCAACAAAAGTTATATACGCCTTGTTTGTCAATATGGTTTTACCTGACTTAATATTCTCAGCAAATACATTTACACTTACTTCCATAGATGTTCTCCCGGTCCACGTCAATTTTGCTTTCAGAATAACTAATTCTCCCATACGAGCCGGGTGTCTGAAATCAAGGCTGTCTAACGCCACAGTTGCAACAATGCGTTCCGCATGTCTTGAAGCTGCCATAGCTCCGGCTATGTCAATCCAGTGCATAAGCCTTCCTCCCAGAAGGTTGCCCAGAAGATTTGTATCATTTGGCAGTACCAATTCAGTCATCTCTACCTGTGATACACTTGGAGCCTTTCCCACAAGACTATTATTATAATCCTTAGATACATCATGCATATTTAAGTTCTCCTTATGTCAATTTTATAAAGAAAAAACGACACACAATGTGCCGTTTTTTTATCATAGCCACATTATAAAGTTATACCCACGGAGTTTATCAGGTAATTCAGTCTCTCTCCATCAAGGCCCTTGTTTATGTCAATACCTTCAATACTTAGAAGGCTTACGGGATATACCGGAAGATTAAATACATCCTCCATGTATTCTCTCAAACCTTTAAGCAAAGACCCTCCACCAATAATGTATATCTTCCCTACCTTATCGCCATAGCATCTTTTTTCATAAAAATCAAAACATTGAAAAATCTGCTTTATTATGTCGTCAATTACGCCTTTCATGCTTTGGTAAATTATTTCCTGTTCCTCGCCAATATTGGTTTCAGGTAACACCATTCCGTACATTTTCTTTATTCGCTCTGCTTCATCAATCTTTTTGTCAACCCTAGCAGCTATTGCTTCATCAAGATTACTACTACCTCGTAATATTACTTTGTTAAACTCAAGAACCCTATCTTTAAGGACATTTACAATTGTAGTTTCCGAACCAAAATCTATAACAGCAAAAGTATTCTGACTTAACTTGCTATACTTCTTTTTCTTAAACCAGGTTTCACTTTCCGTCACCATAATTTCCCTGTTAAAAAACTTTGCCGTACTGTTAGCAGGAATATCTACAGATATAGGTTTCAAGCCAAGTTCAATCAATATTTCGATATAACTTTGAATAATGCTTTTCAAAACTGCCGTAACAAACACTTTCATTTTTGTAGATCCGTCCTCCTTGAGCTCTTGAAGGACTTTGTAATCTATCTGGTGCGCATCCATATCAATAGGCATATTTTGCGAAATAGTATTCCTTACAGCATGAGTTAAATCCTCTCCTGGAATTTTATCAATCATAAAAATACGCGAAATAATATTGGTACCAGACATAACAATCTTGGCATTCTTTGCCTTGACGTTAACCTCATTCATTACTTTTTTAATCTCGTTAGTAACGCTTTTAACGTCCTTAATTGCACCATTTTTTATAGATCCTTTAGGTGTAGATGCTATTCCGAAGTTTTTAATAAATATCTCACTATTTCGTCCGACATCAACCTCAACAATTTTTATGTTTCTGAAGCCAATGTCAATACTTACAAGGCTGTTTCTTATGAAAGGTAACGATACCATTTTATCTACTCCTTAAGTATTATTGAACAACATATGACTGAAAAAACAAATTCCCCATTTACTAATTATCTATTCAAAGATACAAGACCCAATAGTAAATTTCAGATAGGACTATATACTTTATATATTATCTATACACTATTAATATTACCACCCTGATACTCTAAAATCAATATTTTAGTCCTAATAAAGTTTTAAATTGCAAGCATAAAATACATTTTAATTATTTATAGTAGTCATACTGTTCAAATATTCATGTAAAAGATTAACAACTTCATCCTTTGTATTGGAATGAAATACTTTTTCTCTTAATACTGTTGAATTTTTCATCCCTTTAACATACCATGCAATATGTTTTCTCATTTCCTTGATACCGGAACTTTCACCCTTACGTTCTATAAGCATCTGCATATGTCTTTTGATCATATTAATTTTATCTTCATCACATATATCGGATACTTTCTCGTTACAATTAATGTATTTTATTATTCTGCTAAAAATCCAAGGGTTGCCCTGTGAACCTCTGCCAACCATGATAGCATCACAGCCTGTCTTTTCCAGCATATTCCTAGCATCTTCTTCCGTAAAAATATCCCCATTGCCAATAACAGGTACAGATACTGCCTCTTTGACCTTTCTTATTATATCCCAATCCGCCTTACCTGAATAAAACTGTTCCCTTGTCCTCCCATGGACTGCTATAGCTGCGGCTCCGTTCTCCTCCGCTATTTTTGCAATTTCTACAGCATTTATATTTTCTTCATCCCATCCCTTACGGATTTTGACTGTAACAGGTTTATCGGATGCCCGGGATACCTCCTTAACAATTTTACCCACCAATGAAGGATTTCGCATCAGAGCACTTCCTTCACCATTTTTAGTTATCTTCGGAGTAGGGCATCCCATATTTATATCAATTATTGCCGTATTAAGCCTGCTCAATCTTTCAGCAACTTTTGCCATAATATCCGGTTCTGAACCAAAAATCTGTATTGCCGTAGGCTCCTCTTCCGGGTCTATTTCTGTCAATTTGAAGCTCTTCGCATCATTATAAAAAAGACCCTTCGCACTGATCATCTCCGAATATAAAAGACCACATCCCTGCTCCTTACACAAAATTCTGAAGGGCATATCTGTAACACCTGCCATAGGTGCCAAAAAAATATTGTTCTCCAGTAAAACATTACCTATCTTCATATAACATCCTCCCACATAGGGATAACGAAAAACAACTTCCTAATCTTATATTCTTAAGAACGTTATCAAATCAAGTTTTTTCGTTATCCACAGTAGAAACTAATATTTTAGATCTACCATAAAGCTATTTTAGCAAAACAACACAAATTTGACCAGCAAACTTTAAAGCTTGAAAACAACAAAATACAGACCAAAAAGGGAGGAAAACATCAAGCACTAAAACTCAGCTTCTATATGAAGCTCTGCTATACGGAAATTTAGGGAATACTCAAAGGTATGAACAGACAAAAAAAATAAGATTTCAAATCTTATTAAATAAAATCCCATAAACAAATACTGTTTTTGTTTTCTATACCAAACTCTTAAGTTGAAACATCTTTTTATACTTTTGCATACCTTGTTCTCGGGTTCAATATAAAGGAGTATATACCGTCTCCAGTTGCAAACTCGGGAGTAGTTTTTGCGGCTATATTTGCCTTAAATATTTCATCCAGCTGAATCTTAGCATGTTTTTCAATTTTGGAATACTCAACAGAATAACAAAAGCCCTCAGTAGTTGTTTTTTCCTTAGCAATCCTTCCTTCTATAGGAATGCTAAACTCGGTAATCATACTGTAAACTCTCAGATCAATTTTCAGCACCTCGCCCAATTTATACTCTTTATCAGAGTATAATCTAAGTCCTGACGTTGAAATATCATCAACCTCAACATCTCTCCACCTGATCATGTCTGAGCTAACAGAAGCTGTACATAAAGTAGCGTTGTTAACATTTTGAGTTAAAACTTCACGAAAAGCAGCCATGTTCCCCCTCCTTTGGGTTAAATCCCAATACCGTCTACAATCGTCATATACGCTAAAGGGCATATGTGGTTAATATTCAGCGAGCTGTACAGAAATAAGACAAGATTTAGAATAACAAAAGTGCTCCAACATTAATAAACTCTTATGTTGAAAATGCACTTCCCTGTACAAAGTACTAAAAGCTAACAGTTTTTTCTGCTAGAAAGCTTTAGCAACCATACATAGTATATAACTTTTTTTGGATTATTATGTACTTTCTTTCTATTTATATTTTACCATATAATTAGAATAAAGTCGAGTGTTAGTTTTTTGACAATATGCCCTGGTTCAGGCTGTAGAAGGTTTTTTGACATTGTTAAAATAGCTTCAAACCAACTGAGCAACAACATTACTGCTAATTAAATCCAATTTACCATTCTTCTCTCAATAGATGTATACTAAATTCCCGCGTTTTTATACTATACAGGAAGCAAAGCGCCTGAAAATAAAGTTTTCAAGTAACGGCTCTATTTTCATGTATGTTATAATTATATTATACAAAAATATAATGAAAACTCCAGAAGTCGCATAAATACTGAATTTCTTATATTGTATAGTATAATTTTACGGGAATTTAGGTTACTACTCCCGTTTTGCAAAAAAAAATCCCTCCACGACTTATTCTCAAATGTCATGTAAGAGGAATCCATTGCTACTTATTTTGCGTTGGCTACCTCAATTAAAATTTCATTTCGAAATTCTCAAAGAAGCCCTGCATTTATAAATTTGGCGTCCCGGACAGGAATCGAACCCGTATCAGTGGAACCGGAATCCACTACCTTATCCATTAGGCCACCGGGACTTAAATATCAATCACCATAACATTATAATCCAACATACGTAAATTGGCAACTGACACATATATGAAAAAGCAAATTATTTAAATAACATCAAGATCCATTTTGTCGCTGTGAAGCTCATTGCAAAGGAAAGCAGCAAATACCACGTATATACGATTACAAAAACCATACTCTTTAGTCTGTCATCAAAATCATAAATTGTATTAATTCCTCTTGAAACTATTGCACTTAACCATATTGGAATTAATATAAATTCAATCATAGCCATAGCCACACTAAAATTCGTAGCCATCCCCGTCATACTGGATAGATATATAGTAGCCTCAAAAAAAGCCTGTACAGGAACAATTATAAAATGTGCCGATATGTACACTTTCATTAGTTTAATCAACTGTCCGTTTACACTTTTTATTCTTTCCTTTACTCTGAATAACTTAAACAGATCAAACAAAGGAAGAGAAAAAAACACAATATCAACAAGCCCCAGCAAAATTGCAACACAAAGAGCCAGTGTAGAGTTAAATATAAGTACCGTTAAAGTCTTATTGACAAACAGCCGGGGAATGTGTTGTAAAAGTAGGAATGCAGCATCAGTCAAACCTACAAAGATAATCCCCAGAAATAAAATTGGAAGCTTGTCCGTTATCTTTGCAAAGAAAGACTTGGGCAAAAGCAGTATATCCAGTATAGTTGGTCTCTCCACAAGAACTTCTCCTCAGGGGGGTACACAAAATAATAAATGCCTCAAACTTTTTTGTTAAGTGTAATTAATTCACCATAAAGAATGATTCACTTTTTTGCGCCCTTAGTTATTTACTAATAATAATACAACTAAAAAACTGTAAAATCAATGAAATAATAAAAAGCTGTATTAATCATATAAATACCTTAAAGGATTTTTGTAACCAAAAAAAGCAGAAGAGCTATACTTGCAACCAGAACAGTGTTTATAACTACATTTGTAAAAAACTTTCTTTTTGGATTCAACGGTCTTAAGTTTAACTCATTAACAAAACCGCCTTTTAAATCCCTCTCTCTTATATAATTATTAATTATATCTTCAGCTTCTCTCAGCAAATAATTATTAACTTTTTTTGAGCTGTTTGCTGATGTTATTATTACATTTTTATTTTTGTCCTTATCGCTTTTTCTGTCCTTCAAAACAAGTATAGCCTCTTCAACAATATTTGAAGATATATTTTTGATTATTACAACCCTTTTAGTCCCATCGCATACCATAAAATTCCTCCAAAAAATATATTCAGAGATAGTTTGTGGCATTATGGTTATAATTATACATAATTTTATCCAACCCTTTTCCATACTTTGGCTACCAGTACCGTCATATCATCTATTGCCTTATTTCCACACTTGGAATAGGCTTTGTCAAGTATAGCATCAGCAACTCCCTGAGGATTTAAATTTCCTATCTCTTCAATATATTGCACCAGTGCTTTTTCCCCACCTTCTTCCATCTTAAACGAGTCAATAATACCGTCGGTTACCATTATTATAAAATCTCCATTATTTACAGTCTTGCAGATCAACTCTGTTTCGATATCACTTAATATTCCTGCCGGAAGGGATACTGATTTTACAGTTTCAACCCTTTGAGGCCTCTTAATATATGTCGATACCGCCCCTATTTTAACAAACTCCACCTTTCCGTCATACAAATCAATCGCAGACATATCTATAGTAGCAAAGGAATCATCATCAGATTTTAAAACAAGTATTGAGTTTATAAGCTTAACAGCGGTATCCTTGTCAAAACCTGTCTCCATGAACTGTTCAAGCAGGCTTATAGCTGCTCTGCTCTGACAATCTGCCTTCTGTCCTGAGCCCATACCGTCACTCAATGCCACAATGTATTTTCCATCACCGGTACTCATAAAAGAATAATTATCTCCTGACACGCTTTCCTCATGCTTACCAAGTCTTGCCACCCCTGTAGTCACCCTGAAAGCTTCTTCCTCTACAAGCTTTAGTGAGCAGATGCCTGATTTATGATTTTGTACACACTCACTTCTGTCTTTTATCATCTTCCTGCCTAAAACTCCTGTTGCTACTTTCTCAATAGTATTTATACAATTCCTCTTTCCACCACATCCTTTATGAAAAATAGTCACTTCGTTCTTTCCCCATTTATTTTGGAATATAACTGCATCATTTGCCTTAATCCCCGCTTTATCCAGTTCTACCAGCAGCTTGTCCTCTATATCGCCCATAAATTTCACATCATAATCAATCTCATTTGCAAGGTTTGCTATAACCTTAGAAAGTCCATCCAACTGTTGGGACATGAGACCTCTGCTTTCTCCAACCCTGTTTTTCCAAACCAGATTTACTTTAAACAGTTCGTATATATTGTTAACCTGCCTTACAAAATCACTTATCCTTTCGCACCTTTCCATAAAGTAACCGGGAATATCCTCTTCATCTATATGTCCTTTATCTTCAAGCTTCTCAACAATTTTAAACATTACCTGATATGTATTATAAAAATTTCTGTCCCAACAATGCATGCACAAACTGCAATCTTTACAAACCTTGTCTGCCACTCTGTCAAATAGCGAAGAAATATCCTGTTTACTTGTTGCCGTACTGGTTTCAGATATTTCACTGAAGGTTTTGGATAATTCTCCAAACGCCTTTGAAAACTTACTCAACCTTTCGATTGTCAGCTCTTTAATCCTTTGACTATATCCGGCTTTATCCCTAACGTTGACGGCAGCCAATGCAAAACATCCTATAGAATCGGTAATTATCTTTTTTGGGATAAGTAAAAATAAAATTGCTGCCATTAAAATGTCCTTTATATAAATGAGCACCTCTGTTGATCCGTTTAAATACAGTGTAAATACTGCATTTGCAGCGATAAATCCAAGGCATGCCCCCACCTTTCCAAGATTTTTGAACACACCCGCAAGCAAGCCGCAGAATGCATATGAAGCTATTACTATGGGCAAGCCCGGATTAGTTATATTCACCACCAACCCGACAATAACACCCACAGCTGCTCCTACTCCCGGACCTGCAATAAAACTAAAAAGCAAAATAGCTAAAACTCCAATAACATTTATAAGGTTCAATCCTGCCAACTCTAAATTACCAATCCCCGATAGAGTTAAGGTCAGAATCATTGCCATACTTATCATTTCCTCATTGGAAAAAACATTTCTCTTTTTGGTTCCTTCAATAATGGAGATTGTGTGTTGAAATATGAACACTAATGAGAAAACAAGTCCGGAATAACATAAGCTCTTTAAAATATCATATAGTAAAAACCCCTGAAAAAACACCATAACCAATTGAGGTAAAACCACACTTACAAAGGCAATTGCAGATATTTTGAGATTACTCTTAATCCTTGGCTTTGTAAACAACGCATCTAAAGCACTAAATATCATCATTGAAGTTATTGTTATATAAACTTCTTCAAATCCGCCACCTGTAATCATACCAAATGATACAGCAAGACCCATCAGAACCTTGCTTATGCTTGTACCTGATGCTGCAATAAAAAATGCAATCCCAAAGGGCATAAAACCTTGAAACAGGGAAATTCTTCCTAACATAAAACAAATCACCAGCATAATAATGCCACTTTTTGAAATCGGAACACCGGTGAGTATTCCTTCCTTTGTTCTGCCGAACATCCTAACAAATTCTCCTGATCTTTGATACGGAATAGCTTGTGTTTTCATCTTTTGTGACCCCCTACAAACTTTTTTTATTTTGTTGTGCACAACTGATTATAGGGTAAACCAAAAAAAATATTTGTCACATTTGGTAGTCAGAACCAAAAATAATTCTGACACTTATCCGCAAAACACAACTTTTGATTACTTAAAAATAAGTTAAATAAGCACGCTCAAATTTTTAATTGAAGTTTGAATTTATAAAATAGCAGTAGAATTTTGTAGACTTAAGTAAATAACTTTTTGATTTGGCATCCATGGTGCATGTAATAAGTGTGAAGAAAAATATGCCCCTGGTAGCCCACATGCTCAAGAATGTTACCAAAATAAATAAGCTATACTAAATGTATAGCTTATTTATTTTGGTGGGCACTATAGGGCTCGAACCTATGACCCCCTGCTTGTAAGGCAGGTGCTCCCCCAGCTGAGCTAAGCGCCCATATTAATTTGTGGTGACCCATAGGGGATTCGAACCCCTGTAGCCGCCGTGAAAGGGCGGTGTCTTAACCGCTTGACCAATGGGCCAATTAATGGTAGCGGCGGTCGGACTTGAACCAACGACCCTGCGGGTATGAACCGCATGCTCTAGCCAACTGAGCCACGCCGCCATATATTTTGCCGATGCCAGCTTTGACAATTGTGTCATCCCCAGCACGCTTTAACATTGTAGCAGATACATGAGATAAAAGTCAATAGCTATTTGATATTTTTTTTAATGTTTATTAATGGAAGATACGTAGTAATTTTTGTTGCCTCTTACTCATAGTATTTCTCATTTATCCTTGCCGCTTCATCATTAAGACCTAAAGTCTTATAAGCACTCTCCACCAGAGCTAATGAATTAAAGTTATTCCCTGCCAATTCTTCAGCCTTTATCAATAGTTTGAGGCCTTCCTCTGTTTTGTTGGTTTTATAAAGGCTCACTCCCTTATAAACATAAAACGTTGGTGCCGATGCATTTACACTTATTCCAATATCACATACTCTTATTGTTTCTTCCCAGTTTTCAGTCATCCCATAACTTTCTGCCGCTTTTTCAAGATTCACATAGTTCTTATCTTCTTCATATGCTGCTTCGTAATCCTGTCCAGCTTTTAAGTACTCCCCATTTGCCAATTCCCTGTACGCTCTGAATTTCGTATCAATTATTTCTATAGTTTCTTCCGCTTTTATCTTCGCAAACCATTCAGTATACTTGTCCGACTCCATAAAAATTGAAACCAGCATATTTTTCTTATAACTTTCTATATCAGGGTAATATTCGCCCCTTTTTTCAATCAAAGCAATATTATAACCCTTTTCCATTTTTATCGGGGGTATAAGTTCACCCACATTAGCATTTGAGTAAGCATTTTTCAACTCTTCATTTATTTCTGCAAAAGTCACATATTCATTCAATCCACCATTATCCTTTGTCTCTAAATCATCGGAGTATTTAGCTGCAAGTTTCGCAAAATCTGCTCCTGCAAGAAGCTGCTTGTAAATATCATTTGCCAGTTCAGCTGCTTCCTGGTCACTTCTCTTTTCATTTGAAATGTATATGTGCCTGAAAGTATACTCGGTATTAGCTGCCTTAAAGGATTCATAACTTTCTTGTACATCCTTGTCCTCAACAGTAATTCCATATTCAACTGCAATTCCAGGCATAACTTTGAGTTGAGTAAGGAAAATCCCTGCATACGCTCTCAAATCTTCCTCCGTTTCATAGCCTCCTGTAGCCAGAAAACCCTCAAAGTCCTCCTTTTTATCATATCTGGCCTTAATATAGTCATTGACGTATTCATCAATTTCAGCTTCAGTTGCGCTTTCGCCAGACTTTTTGAGCAGGAAGTTATTCATAACAGCTTTGTCAATAACCGCCAGAAGCACCCTGTCATTTATTTCTTCATCAGAAGCTTGCATAAGATCCGCCTGCTTGTCTATTGTCAGAAACAATTTATTTCTTTCATTCTGAAATACCTTCTTATCTACAAATCCTCCTCCAACTTTTAGCACCTGATAGCCAAATGTATCTTCATTTTCAACTTCGCTTCCGACCTGACTTGAATTTTTGTTATCATTCCTATTGTTATAATATATGACACTACACACGGTTATGCCTACTACCAAAATAACAGACCCAACTATAATAGAGATCTTTTTAACCTTTTTCGAATCCACGCTTTTTTCCTCCAATTGTATTTATATATTCTTCATTATTCATATTAAACTCAAAATCAAACAAAGCTGTAATGCTTGTATTATCTATAATAATATAATACCATAGAATCAGTGTTTATTGAAACTATAAAATACAATCCCATTATTTCCATCATCAGGAACAAGTTGAATATTACTTCATATTTTTTTAAAGCTGTTTAACTTTGAATAAGCCTTACGCATTCCATTAAGCAACCGGTTTCTTCTTATTTCTATAGACTTTGCAGGACACATTTCCTGACAGCAAAAACACCGTATACATTTTGATAGTTCAACTGCAGGTTTTTTATTTTTCATATTAATGGCTTTTGGTGGACAGCTTCTCATGCACTCCCCACAGCCAATGCATTTTTTAAGAATGAACACCGGCTTCGGAAGCATTGTACCTGCAAGTACTTTAATCAACCCGTTTTTATAAAATCTTATCTCCCGAAGTCCTTCCAGTGCCGGAACATAAAACTCACTGACCTTTACATTTTCAATTTTTTCGCCTATGCATTCAATCTTACTTAGGTCAGCTTCACACAAACCTCTATCGATTGCATTCTTTAACACGGGTACACTTTTAGGATCAATATTTACTATACTTACAGCAGTCATATCCAAATTAAAAGCATTCTCAGATGCAAGAATAACCCCAATGTCCTTAGGCGTGCCGGCAGATGGTCCAGGCCCTTCCATACCTACTACGGCATCCATAATATTCAGACCCGGCTTGGTACTGAGAAAAATATCTATCAGTGCGTCGGCGAATTTGTCATATTCTTTCATGTTAAAGTGATACTCTAACTTTGAAATACCGGCTATTGCTCCAAACATGTTCTTTACTGCTCCTGTATAAACCATCTGCCCATGGGTTTTGAGCTTGGGAACGTTTATTATAAGATCTACGTCAACAAGAGGTTTAATTATTCTCAGTTTTTGTATATATTTCCCACCAGAATTTGAAACCTCATGATCAGAAGTATCGTAATTCAACTGCACTCCAACCTCATCTGCCATTGCTTCCATACCGGTACCAACATATATATCCTTCAAGCGGGTACGTGTATAAGGACCGCCAGGACTGTCAACTATTATCACTTCAGCTCCGGCATCCCTTACTATCCTAGCCAGTTCTCCAACCACAATCGGGTGAGTAGTTGCAGCCTCCTCAGGCTTCTTCTTCATGACCAGATTAACTTTAAGCGCCACCTTCATACCCGGCTTAATAAATTTTTCAACACCGCCTAAATTATTAAAAGTATTCATTAATGCCAGACTAACAATTTCTCTGTCATACCGTGTGCACTTAACTATTGATACCAAACTCATTGAACTCCTACCCCTCAAAGTTGATTCATTTCCTAAGTGTGCATATTTTTCTTCACAATTAATGCACCTATTATCTAGAGTTTTTGGAATATTTCCTTATCTAAATTTATTTCCAGAGTATGCTATAAAGCTATAACTTCCCATACTCCAAGGATAGTATATCATGCTGCCAATCCAAATTCTATCTTGCGAATATTTATATAAATAATTTCATAAAATTATCACCATTCATCCTAAAATATACTCAATCTTACCTGGAAAGGCTCATGAAGTATTTCAATAATATTACAATTTTATTACATATATTGACAAACTTTTCGCTCCATTGTAATATCTTAAAGTAAAGTATTCCAAATTTAATTTTACCGAGTTAATTTTTTCTTTGTGATAATTGATAAAGCTATATTTTTTTTGCATTTTATTTTCATAGGGTAATAACTTGGATAAATTGTTATTACCAAGGGCAATTATGCTCCGTACAAAACCGCAGTGTCCCCACTGCGGTATTTTTTCGTAAAGACATCAAGAAAATTCGCTTCGCTCATGAATTTTCTTGTTCGCTAGGGAACCCTAT
>CAZLZR010000085.1:0-17348 GCA_964564015.1 uncultured Acetivibrio sp. | reverse complement strand
ATTATGGTAAAATAATTTAAAAAGCGTCAAAAGGGTAAAGGGTGTGATATATGAGAAGGTTATTACTTGGAATTTCTGCTGTTACAGTTATTATCTTTTTATGTTGGCTTTCTTCAATTGTTGAAAACAAATTGAAACAAACTTTTCTGGTTCATTGGATTATTAAAGACGGATTTCAGATTGGTATTATCAGAACAATATTGATTATTGTTGCAGTTCTATTATTTGTAAGATGGTTAAAGAAATAAGAATGAAAGGATGATTTTAGTGCCTAAAAAACCTGATGAGAAATTAAAAGATTTGGACGAAAGAATAAAACAACTTCAAGCACAAAAACAACAGTTTTTAAACAAAGTTAAAGAAGAAGAACGTAAAAAAAGAACAAGAAGATTAATTCAAATTGGTAGTACAATGGATACTATTGGAATGAAAAATTTAAAGCAAGCTAATGCATTCAAAGATAGACTTGTAAATAAGCCTGAATTTTTAGAGTGGTTCAATTCCATAATGAAAGAATTTGAAGAAAAAACTGAGGAGCAAGAACAGCCGAAAACAAATGAATAATAAGAAAAGAAGAGGAGATGAATTATGATTACTTTATATATAATTACAGGTGTAGTTTTTCTAATATTTTTTATTTGTAATAAAATTGTTAGTGTTGGAGAATCAAATGGATGCTTAACACCTGTAATGCCTTTTGTTTATATAAGGCTTTTAACAGGGGTTATTTCTTTAGTATTATTATTAATTTGTTCATGGTCTATTTTAAAAGGTTTTGTGATGAATTTTTAAAATTAGGTTAAAAAGAATTGTAATACATAATCATGTTGCAGCTGGAGATCCTGAAGGGAATATTGTATTACATTAATTTGTAATACCAATATAAATGAACCAACAGGCTCACCGGCATAAATTTGTATTACGGAAAAAGGAGAATAAAAATGAACGAGTTAAAAAATTTTTTTATTGAATTAAGTTTTAAAGCTGTAATTGTAATAGTTATTGCAATGCTTTTACTTCTTACATATGTATTAAGAGAACCTTTAAAAAGTTTTATAATAAAAGGAGGACAAAATAATTACAATCAAATGGAGAATTTTGTAAAAGACAGGTAAAGAAAGAAGATAAAGGTTAATCTTCATCTTCTGTTTCCTCTAGTAAGAACGGAACGTCACAATCACCGCAAATTACATTTATTTCTTTGGTTGCCCTGATGCTTTGACCGCATTCAGGGCAAATATATTTTCTCATGGATGATTTTTTCTTTGCCTTTCCTTCTGCATGAAATCCCATTCTTGCTATGGTAAAGGCTTCTTCATTCAGGTCAAAAGTATCAATTAGTGCCTTACTTTCTTCGTTAAGTTCTGAAATACTCCATCCGATTTTTTCATTGAAAGTAATTATTAACCCTCTTTCCTCTGCTGTTTGCTTAAATTTTTTATTGTGGTATGTGTTTCCCCTTGAAACGTCCTTAATACCATTTAATATATTGTGTAAGTGTACCATTTCATGTAATAATGTGGACATCAATTGATATAACGGTCTGTTGAGGTATTCAGCACAAATAGTTATTTCGTGTTTCTTCTCTTCTCTTTCGCTGTCATTCCAAATTGGGTCAATGCTACACCAACCATAAGTATTTTTATGTTTCCCTTGATTCTGTATCACAATTGCAGGCTCAGGAAGTTCAGAGTTAAATTTATGCTTATTTAGAAAATGAAAAGCTTTGTGTAATTCTTCAACTGCCATTTTTATATTTGCCATGAAAACCGCTCCTTTCAACTGTTTGAGTATAATTAATTATAACATATAGAAGTCAAGAAGTATAGAAGTATTTATTGAAAGTTAACTTTCAACGTTGATTAAAAAAATAATAGGCTTTCGCCCATTATTAATCTACTTTACAGCTTTTATAACCTTGATTTCTAAATCATGCTTTTCTAGTTTACTCTCTATGGTATCAAAGCGTTTATCATGTTCCTGCTGTTTCTCATATACTGCCTGATACCCTTCAAATAATGCCTCTAACCTTTTACCGTGGCTGTTTTCTATTCTTACAACCGTATGATTAATATTGCTAATATCTTGTTTCATTTCTTTTATTTCCGACTTCATTTCCTGCATTTCAGAATACATTTTAGTTAAAAGCTCAAATGCTTTCTCATCCATAATTTTAAAAATCTCCCTTCAAGTTTATTAATAATAATATTATACTATATAGAAGTATAGAAATATTTGTGTAATACAATATATATCTTTCGGCCTGGAGCTTTAGCCTGATTTTGTATTACATGCTTACCTACTGCGACTATGTTTTATTTCTTGGGTGTGTTCCTTGCTTTGTGGTTTCTGTTCAAGTGTTTTTTTTACCCTATCAATGCGTTGGTCAAGGGATTCCTTTTTTTGCTGTCCAGTAATTCTTTTATTTAACTTCTCAGTAGCTTCTAAGAGACACTCTTTTCTTTTAGCCATTGTATCAACGTATTTTTCTTGTGATTCTTTACTATAACCCTGTAAGTTAGGTATCTCATCCTTAGTGCATTTAATTATATTATCCATTTTCGTATTCTCGTGGTGAGCTGCATCCAGAAGAACCGGAATAAAGGTTTTGTTTAGTTCAAACTTTTCTTTAACTATAGACAATTCGTCCTGTGCTTGTTTTGCCATATTTAAAGTGCTTTCACTGTGTTTATTACCTTTTATACTCTCTTCCAATTTTCTCAGGCTATGGTTAATTTGTGCTTCTGGTTTCATTTTAGAACTATCTAAAGTTTCAATTGCCTTTAATTCATTTTCTTTTGATATTATATTTAGGCATAGGTTTTGCAATTCTCTTGCCTGATCTCTAGTTAATTCTATTTCAACAATATTACTTTTCATAAACTCGTAAAAATCATCGTCAAGACCTAATCTATCCGCCATTTCTTCCTCATAACTGAAATACTTTTTTTCTTCCATGCTCAAATCCCCTTTCGCCTGTTTTATATTTTTGAGTTGTTCGTTCCAATCCTTTCCAATCTTAGGTTTTATAATTTTAATATTTTCGTTTTCCAGTTCTTTAGTAACTAAGTCGCAAAAGTTCCTTCCGGCTTCGTCATTGTCTACACACAGGCAAATATTAGGCTTATTTTCGCTTTTAAAGGCTTTTAGTGTATGTTGTACTATATTTACCTTCAATCCTCCCATAGAAACGAATATACAGTCTTTTAGACGGTCTAAAGCACCTTTGTCTTGTTGGATATTTATGTAGCTTATCATATCAATAGAGCTTTCAAAATAAAGATAATGTTTCAGGTCTTTTATTTCTGATGTGCGGAGATTGTACCCATAACCATATTCACTATTTTCTGCAATACCTTTAAATCTTTTGTCCGATAACGTTCCGTTAAATTCAGCACCAACAATATTTCCCTTCTCGTTTCGGATTGGGAATACTATATTTGACTTCTCTTTGCTCTGATATAAAAGTTTATTTTTAATAAGGTCTTGAATTATGCTATAATCAATACTGCGTGTTTTATTCAAATATGCAACTGCTCTTTGCATGTTTGGATTTAATTCTATATCTTTTATTTTGAAGCTCTGTTCTTTGCTCAGAATAGAGCTTCTATTAAATTGTGATAGTTCCTTTACAGCAGTTGTAAAATCCATATTCAAATATTTTGTAACATAATCCAGAGCGTTTCCGTGTTCCTGTCGGGAGTTCCAGAAATAAGCGTTCTTAGTGAAAACTAAACTTTTGTGTTCTGGGTGCCTGTATCGTCTACCATCCTTTTCTAAGTTTATGCCTTTTGATTTTAAATACTGTGCAAGGTCAGCCTGACGAGCTTTTTTAATTTCCTCTTTATTTACTGCTTCACTCATTGTTTCACCTTCTTTCTTAATTGTAATACAATATTTTCTTCCGGATGCGGAACTGCAAAGTGACTATGTATTACATTTATTCATCAAAAGGATTTTCACTTGCTACAATTTTTAAATGGTTCTTTGTATTCTTTTTTTCAATAACACTCATTACACTTTTTCCTTCTGCGTTAAAGTTTACTTGCATTCTTATTTCCTTTATATCCTGCCAGTCACCTTTACCAAACAGGTGGGCATTAACTTTATAAGTTCCAGTATCAACCCTATAGAAAATTTCACCTTTTGTAAATTCAGTTAAAGCTTGATTTATTCTTGCTACACTAACCCCCAAGTCATTTGCTATGCTTTTTTTCATACTAGCATTAACATAAATTATTTGTCCTTTCTCCCTGTTATGAAAGTTTGCATAAGTCATATGTCTCAAGAAAGCTAGAAGAATAGAATTAAAACCTTTTGGGAGGTCTTTTAAATATAGAATAGTATCAAGGTAAACTTTCACATACTCTGGCTCATCTTCGTACCTTTTAGTTATGTTTTGTGTTGTTTTGCGAGATACACCATTTTGGTCAATCTCAACTTTTTCATGTGATTCTATAATTCTTGGCATTCGTAACTCTCCCTTTTATAATATTTCCCAACATTATAGCAATTTACTAGAATGTTTTCAAGTACTTTTTTAAAAATTCATTCTAGTAAATTGCTATAATGTTATTATTTCAGAGCAATAATATTTAATACCCTTTTAAAGTAATTTATTAGAATGGTATTATTGCAGAGGAATAATGTAATTATTTCAGAGCAATAATACCATTATCTGAGAGCAATAATCTATTAAAGTAACTCAAAACCTTGTTACAAAAGGGATTGAACAGCCTTTTTAAAGTTCGCAAGCATATATTATTTATTATGGTTTTAGGTGTAGTTTTTTCTATAAGAAATTACGGGACAGCAAAAATGTAAAGAGTATTCGGTAAAATATCAACGATTTTTCCCAATCTACGGAATTACTTCTGCAATTCTATACTTCTTGACTTCTAACCTTCTGTATAATATAATTCATAAGAAACACTATATTTATCATCCAAGGGAGGTTTTTTTATGATTAATTTTGAGTATGAAGAAAACATTACACCGCAAGAAAAAGAAACCATAGAAGTTTTTGAAAACCTTTTAAAAGGTTTTCCTGAAATGAAACTTACTGACCTTATGAAACAATTGGAAATTTACGAACCCAATTCCTACAAAGATATAAATAAAAAATATAGGATAGGTTCAGGAGCTACACATATTTTTGTATGCAGAATAAATAAGAATTTTGACAGAATATTTATAGCAACTGAAAATTAAGAAATTACTATTTTTGAAAGTAAACTTTCAATTTATATCTATACTTTTATACTTCTATATTTCTTGACTTCTATACTTCTGTGTGGTAAAATACTTATAAGATATTAAAAATGAAGGAGTTGATAAAATGCAAGCTAAAGTTATTTCTGTATTTTCACAAAAAGGGGGAGTGTCCAAAACAACAACATCTGTAAATGTTTCTACTTGTCTTGCACTAACCGGAAAAAAAGTTCTCCTTATCGATAATGACCCACAGGGGAACTGCTCAGAAAGTTTTGACATGTACGACAATGAGAAGAATATTTATGATGTAATGGTCGAAGGTGTCCCTGTTGTTGATGCAATAAAAGAAACAGACATTGAAAACCTCTATTTACTTCCTGCAAATATAATTCATGCTTCCACAGAAGTTTCTTTAATGAATGCCATGAGCAGAGAACTAGTTCTTGCAAAAGCATTAAAGAAAGTCATTAACGATTTTGACTATATAATTATAGACTGCCCCCCTTCACTGGGTCTATTGTCTATAAATTCCCTTTCTGCTTCAAGCCATGTAATTATTCCTGTTCGTGTCGGAAAATACGCTTTGAGAGGATTAAAAAATCTTTTCAGCACCATTGAAAAAGTGCGTGAACACTTAAATGAAAATATATCTATTGCAGGTGTAGTTGTCACCCAAGATGATACAAACACTCGTATATCAAAAGAAATTAGACAACAACTACAGGAACAACTTGACAACCTTGTTTTTAAAACAGTTATTTCAAAAGCTGTTAAAGTCGTAGAAAGTGAATTTGAAAGTAAACCCATAGTTTTGTTTGATAAAAACAGTAAAGTATCACATGAATATATAAAACTTACAAAGGAGGTTGAAGAGCGTGTCAGATAACAAAAGAAAAGGTTTTGATATTATTGGAGAAATAGGACAAGAAGCACGAAAAGTAAATAAACCTATAAAAGAAGTTGAGAAGATGACAAGTAAAGAAGTTGAGAAGTATAATAATTATACTGTATATAAATCAATTCCGGTTAACAAAGCAATGCAGGGAGATAAGTACAAGGTTAATTTCTCACTTAGTAAGGAAGTAGCACAAAAAATACAACATATTCAGGCAATAGAAGGGATAAGCATGAGAGACTACAGTAAAATTGCTGAATTAGCTATTGACTTGCTTTATGACGTAAAATATCTGTTAAGTTTTCAAGGCGAAAACGTAATGAATAAAAAGGCTTCGGAACTGCTTGACTTGATTGGTATTGACACCAACAAATTAAAAGAATAACTGGACAGCAAAAAAAGGAAGGGGGTTTTTGAAAGTTAAGTTTCAAATGTAATACGGATACCTTCAGGAGATCCGACTGGCATCAAAAATATTGTATTACAATGGAGGTTTAAAATGGCTAAGAGTGTACCAAGAACAATGAGATTTGAAAAAGATGTTGAGGATTATATTAATAGCTTTGATGGAGATAATTTCTCAGATAAATTCCATAAACTGGTTAGATATTTCAAAGATACTGAGAAGGAAAAGAAAGAAAAAATAAAAGCTCTGGATAATGCTATTAAGGAAAGGGAAAAAAGGTTACAGGATTTGAATACAAAGCTTAGTAGTGTATCATGGCTAGAAAGTTCCTTCAAACAACTAAGTGATGATATAGAAAAACTGAAAAGGGGAATAGGTAGCTGTGATAGAGCTATAAAAAATGTAATACAAAATTAATTCGATTCTCCTGGCCGGAGCCGGTATTTTGTATTACAAGGTAAAAGAGGAAGGGACTTAAAAAGTCCCCCCCTGTGATGGATGCCCGACAATCTGCCAAGACTAAAACGGACACCAACAACAATTAATTATACCCTCTTTTACCCCAACTAACAATATGGGGGTGTCTTTATTGAGTGCATTGGAAAAATGCCGTCTAAAATTATATCAAACCCTTGAGAACTCAATAGATTTATTATTTCCAAGGGTTATAAAAGAATCTCAAAAACTTGATAAGTTAATAGTTAAATCCATGAAAGGGGGTTTCTTTAAAATGATTGAAGATTGTAAAATATGCGAAAATAAAGGAACTGAGCTTTGTAAAGTATGTTCTGAAACGTCAGGGGGAAAACCTTCCCAATTCAAACCAATAGAAAACAAGGAGGAAAATTGATATGTTTTGGTTTTGGAAAAAGAAAGATAACTTTAATAAAATTGAATTGGAACGCTTTATTTTTCATAAGACTGAAAGTATGTACCACTTTAGAGATTCTTTTTACACTATAGAACCTCGAAAGAAAAAATTTGGTATTAATACTGTTGTTAAAAATGTACCAGTTACTATAGTTGGTGATAAATTGATAGCGAAAGTAAGATATATTGGTATTCCTGATTCTACAGTATACTTTATTTTAAATATATCGAATATTCAAAAGGAATTTGTATCAAGTTCTAATACAGTGGATATTATCGTTAATGCTTCAATAAAGGGTGAAGAATGCAAAGATTTTAAATTTGAACTATCGCCAATATTTGAAAGGAGGACTTTAACATGTATATGATACTTAGTTTTCTGGGAGTTCTGTATATAATCAATATAATTGATAAAAATGCATACAAGTTTTTTCCTAAATTAAACGTAAGTAAGTTTTTTGCTAATAAACTTGAAATATACCAAATTAATAGTGTTAAAGATTATATTTTAGCGTATATTAGGATATATACTAAGGTTAAATATCTAACTAATGTGAATGAAAAGGATTTAAACGATTTTGATTTAGAAGCTCTTTCCGAATTAAAACAATACATAAACAGTAATTTAAAGCCTTATATTAAAAGCTTGATGCAGAACCGCATATCAACATTTGATAACATAAATACTCATGTTCAATATACTCTAGAACATGGCATAATTGATTTCTATTATTCTCAAAGTAATTTATATACAAACTCTGTTTCTTTCAAATTTCAATCTTTTTCAGAAGATAGCCCAACTTTAGAAATATCATCAAAAGTAATTTCATACACTTACAGGCTAAAATCAAAATATGTAAGGTTTGTTAATCCTGATGTGAAATTAATTTATGAAATTAGAGACAGTTTAAAAGCATTAAATCAATCTTTTTTACAGGTAGCATAAAATAAATACTGGACAGCAAAAACCTCCAATTCCAATTCCTTTTTTTGCTGTCCAGTATTCTATTTTTTTAGAATTGTAATACAATCCTTTTCCCTGGATGCAGAGCTGCAGAGTGAGAATGTATTACATTATCTGCTTTTGGTTTTTGTTTTTTCTTCTTTAGGTTCAAGTGTCTTTACTTTTTCCTTGCTGGTATTCCTATCTTGCTGTTCAACTTTGTTTTTAGCTTTATCAATTAGTAAATCGAGAGTGCTTTTAATACTGTCTCTGCTGTGTTTAGGCTTAAATTCCTTGCATATTGCCCATGATATGTTATTATCTTTTGCTAACTTTTCAGCCTTTGTCCTTACGTCATCAAGTTTTTCAAATAAGTATTTATCTAGTTTTGACATTTCCACTTTTTCTTGTGCTTGTTTTTTTTCTATTTCTTCTGGCTTTAAATCTTTTGATTCATTTAATTTATCAGCCAATTCCTTTCGTGATGCGTTGCCTTTCTCTAATTCATCTTTAAAACCTTTAATAAGTTCCTTTAACTGTTCTTGTACTTTACTGTTATTCTTCTGTTGTGCTTCACGTTTTATACTGTCAGCAATACCTTTTAATACTTGCATTGTTTCTAAGAATTTATCTTCTAGTTCCATATGGTCAACACTCCTTTAATATTTTTTGAAAGTTAATTTTCAAACTATTTATTTTTGTCCATATACTCCTTATACTCTTCTGGGCAACATTTAGGACATGGTTTGTCTCCATATAATTCACAACCTCTTTTTGAAAACTTTATGGATTCAGACATATTACTTTTCCTTTCTGTACAGTCAATTACACGATGATAATAGTATCCGTCAGAAAAATATATCTCTTCATCTTCATTCTCTTTAATTGTTTGTGTTGGCGTTTGAATTGGTGTTGCTACTTCTTGGGGTTTATTCTTCTTTCCTGATATAAAATATCCTACTATTAATGTGAGAAACAATAAAGCAACGGTTATAATTAATTTTGTATTGGCTTTTTTTCGCATTTCAGTTCCTCCTTTTTAGGCTCTTGCAAATAGAGCTGCTATTGATGCAACGTTAATTCCTCCACCATGTCCATTAGCACCAAGTATTTGATTTATTGTACTTGGAGTTTTTACCATATAGAAGCTTAATCCTATTATACCTATGCACATGCCAACAAATCCACCACTTATTCCAAGTACTGTTCCTGATAAGTAACTTTGTATACTTCCACAGAAAATTGCTAATGCTACAGCCATAAAGGTAGTTTGGAAAACAGCGGCTATAAAGTTCATAAGGAAGTTTCTAAATACAAAATTTGATACATCAACTATCATAGTTGCAAAAAATAAAGGAGCTACACAAATCATAACAGCTAGATGTATTTGCCTGAGTATCAGGACTATAAACATAGCAACGGCAGCCAGTAATGCAACCATAGCAAATACAATAAACAATACAGATAAACCTATTTCTTCATCTATAGTTGAGGAAGGAGCTAGACCGTCATTCCATGCTCTGGAAACATCATATAAATTTTCTATACTTACACTTGTCATATCTAAAATTTTTAAAGTTAAAAAGTTATTTGCTCCGCATATAGTTTGAAGAACCCATGAAGTGTTGTCAACAAATATTTTGGTTATAACAAGCATAAGACCATATTTTATTGCGACCTCTGTACTTACTACTTCTAGGTTTATTGTTGCTTTTGACATTCCAATTAAAAATAATATAGTTATAATACTGTAGGCAACAGGTTTCATAACATCACTTACTGCTCTTACGGTTGGGTCATTAAATATGTTGTTATCTCCTCCTTTTAAAAAGTCGGTAAAAACAGATAGATAAAAACGTAAGTTATTTATAATTGCTGTTGACATACCTTGATTGAGTACTTCTGCTAACCTCTTTAATCCATCTGTTATTATCCTTCCTGGCAAATCTACTATACTTCTAAATATATCTCCTAAACCTGTTAGTATTCCTGAATCATCTTCTTCAACTGTTGGAGAAGATGTCGGAGCAGGGGAGGGTGTCGGAGCTGCCGACACCACTAAAGGTATTAATAACATTGCTATAAGGGTAAAACAAAATATTAGCCTTTTCATTTCTTCAAAGCCTCCTGTCTATCACTGAATTTTGTAGTAAGGGCTTTATAAGTGTTAGTATTTGCTGGAATAATATCTTTGAAGGGGATTACACTTTTACGATAGACTAAAACTCCTTCCCCTTCGTCTGGGTCATCTAACCTTTCCAGTTGTTCATCACTCATTTTTAACAACTCTTTAATAGCTGATTTATCAAGTTGCGATTGTCTAAAGAGTAAGAAAAATTCAGAGTTCTGGAACATTAATGATGAATTCTGGTTGTTTAATACTGCAGTTATGTTTTGAGTAATTCCCGTTGGTATACCACCCTTTTTTTGGCTTCTCCTGAAAAACTCATTAAAGAATACAGCCATATACTCAGAATCTGCACCATAGAAAGTTTGGAATTCATCAACATTAATCCATGTATGTATTCCTTCTTTAAAGTTATTACATAGCCGATTCCATATATAATCACAAATAGTCATCATTGCTAATTGCCTAAGTTTTAAGTCCGTAATATCAAACAAATTGAATGATGTCATTTTATTATAAAGGTCAACGTTGGTATGGTGTGCAAAATAGTCTAGTGAACCAGTTACATATATTTCTAATGGTGTAATTAGTGCTTTTGTAATTTCTTTTTCAGGTGCATCTACTAATGTTTTAAGTAAATCTTTTAGAGTAGGCATGTATTGGCGGTCATAATCGTGTTCAACTAGCTCTTTATATACCTCTTTAACGCATCGGTCAATTATGGTACGTTCGGAAGGTTCAATTTTTCCTTTTATAGTCTCAAAAAATGAAAGTATAAATACTGACTTTTCTTTAACTGGGTCTTTCCCTAAACCATAGTCACGATTAATTTCCATTGCATTCATATAAGTATTAGTACCAAGACGTACAACTTCACCACCTAAGTATTCGACAAACGGTGTGTAATCGTTGTCAGGGTCTATAAAAATTATATAGTCTTCTGGATGACGAAGCCTAGTATTTAATGCTTCCCATTTTACTTTAAAAGTTTTACCTGACCTCGGTGTACCAATTACAAAACCTGCTTGATTTTTCATTTTCCTTCTGTTAAGAAGGATTAAAGCTTTTGTTATTTGGTTAATTCCATAATAATAACCGCCAATTTCTACAATTTCATGGCTTGTGAAAGGCATAAAAACCGCTAATGAATCAGTCAATAAAGCACGTTTAATTTTTAATTTATCATTCCCCACTGGAAGAACAGAAGCCAAACCTTCTTCTTGTTGCATGTGGAGTGTTTCACATGTTATAAGGTGTTTTCTGCACTTTGCCTTTATCTCTTCTGTTCTAGTATCTAATAATTCTTTAGATACTGCTAAAACGTTAACATATATAGATACAAAGAATAATTTTTTATCTTGTTGCATTGCTTCAAGTAACTCATTTGTTTCTGCTATAGACTTTTTTAAATCTGCTGGAACATATGGGTCTAATGTCAATCCTCCTTTTTTAGTGTAGCTCATTTTATTTGCGTGTAGATGTGTTAATTGCCTTGTTATCTTTTTTATTACCTCACCTGAGTTTTTAGGTTCTATGTGTATTGATATTTGCATGGTATAAGGCAAAGACAATAAATCAGATAATATTGCATCATTAATTTTATTTGGGAATCCTTTGAAAAACATTACACGACCGAAAAAGTTTCCCATTTGATAATGGTTAATGTTGAATTTCATATGTGCAGGAGATATTATATCTTTTACAGCTAACCCCTGTTTCCATATGTTGCTGAAATCTTCTTCTTTATTCAACGGATTATAAAAAGTGTGCAATCCTTCTATTACTGATTCAAGATTTGCTTTATCAACTCTGCTACCAACCTTTTTAAAATCTTCTGCAACGGCATCTATCAGAGTTTTCATTTTATTGTCAGCAGATTCAGGGGTTGAACCTGTGGCACTAACCACCATTTTTATATTTTTTCTTGCTGTTGCCTGATATGCTTCGGTTACTTTGTCTGATATAATTTCGTTATATTCTTGTGCCTGTTCTGAATATTCACTTTCAGTAGTATCTACTGATAAATCAGATAAAAGATCATCCTTATTAATTTTTTCATTGGTCAAATATAGCTGACAATTAACGTCTGTTGGCAAAGCGTTTAAAATATTGCTGTAACGGTTGAATACGCTTTTTTTATCAACATCTTTTGAAGATGAATAATTAATATTTCCAATGTTTATAGTTCTGCTATATATATTATTTCCTACATCTAACATTCCATTAGACAGCATCTGGCGGAAGGGTAGCGTTGTTTGTACTCTTCTTGGAATTGATATTCTGTCTTTCTTTGGTTTTAATATAATCTCTTTGAAGTTTATTTTCACCATGGTCAATGACCTCCATTAAATCGTTATTGTTGTGATATATACGTTTCCTTGGGGTTAATAAAAACTTAATCCCTTGTAATATGATTTGTTCAAGTGACATATTGTGCCACCTGAAAAAACCAATAGCTATTATAAATCCCCCAGCACCAAATATTAACCACGAGGTTATTGAAGTGGGTTCCATATTCCATTTATAGATGTATCGCCCCATTAGATAGTAATAAAGCATTGCAACTAAACCAATAAGACCGAATGTAAATTCTCTCAATGTTAAATTCAATACATGTTTAGGGCGAAAATTAGCTATATCTTTAGGTAGTTTAACCTCAATCATTTTATATGACCTCTTTCTTTAAGTTAATGTAATACATAGTCCCTCAGCAGCTCCGCATCAGGAAGAAAATATCGTATTACAATTTTTAAATATGTAATACAAAATCATTTTGGAGATCCTGACCGGCTTCTTTGTTTTGTATTACAAAAACTTTGAATATTAACTTTCAAAAGTCATTTTCCTTTTTTTGCTGTCCAGTATTCTTTAAGCAAAAGAGCCTTTCGGCTCTTCACTAAAAGAAGTTATCTATACCTTGTGCTAACATGAATATCAAGCCACCACCAGCCATTACTTTCAAGGCTGTTAGTTTTTGTTCTGGTCTGTCACCAATCATAGAATAAGCAAAGAATATTACTGCTATAACTGCCATAAAACCAGCCACAATTGTTAGAATGTCTTTAAGTAATTTTTTTAGTTCATCGAATCCTTTGTATCCGTCTAGAGGTGCTGCATAACAAATTACTGAGGTTAGGACTACTGTTAAAATCATTGTAATTACCATGTACAACACCTTTGTTAATTTTTTACTTTTCATTTCAAATTCCTCCTAAAATATATTTTGATTTTGCCCCTTGGTCATTTTTAAAAATTGCTATTTTCTCTAGTGTTCACCTCCTTAATGCAATTAAAAAATGTAGGGTATCCCCCTACACCAGTTTATCCCTATTGAAAATTAAGACTTTGTAATATAAAATATTACTGTTGCTTGGGATTATAAATCTTGTGTAGGTAAAGGGCTTTAGTTTGGATACCTTCGCAGTCTGTGGCTGTTCTAGCAGTTACAGACCATGCAACAATTTATTTTTAGCCTAAATCGGCTAAAATGTCATCTAAACCATTAACAACCATTTCTATAGTTTCATAATATTGTACATCATTTTTTCCATTTGACAAGTCCTGTTTTTCCCTTATTTTAGTATAATCTGTTCTTCTTGGGTCATTGGGGTTATTTCTATCTGGCATATATTGATATAGCTTTGATTTTTTAGTTTTAAATTTGTCGCAAAAAATCGGCTTTGTAGCTTTAACAAATACTATTTGCTTTTCAGGAGTTACAATCTCTGATATTTCATTTGGTTTTAGTAAGTCCCTTTCTATGTAGTTTATTGATTCTGTTCTTCCACCTCTGGAACCAAAATTATAGGACTTTGAGTTAACTTGTACGGTTGTTTTATCTAACTTTTGACTAATATATTTAAGTGTTTCTGTTTCAGGGGAACCCATAAAAACAAAAGTGTCACAACATCCTATAATTGCTTTCCAACTATCTTTATATTTTTCTTGTAATTGTGATAACTCTTGTATATAAGGGGTTATGCTAACATTACGTGACCGAACAGTACTTAAATATCCGTCTACATTTGGTATATAACCGCAGTTCCTAAATTCATCCATAATAAATTTAACTCTTCTTGGCAAACTTCCATTGTAAACATTGTCAGCCATCCAAATAACATGCTCAAATAGTTTGCTAAAGAACATAGCTGTTATCAGGTCAAAAGCTCTATTTGTTTCAGGTATTATACAAAATATTGCTATCTTTTCAGTTGCTAGTTTATCAAGTTCCATTTCATCAGTTGATGTAAGCTCTTTCACCTTTTCAACAGTAAATAATGAAAATCTTACAGCTAATCCAACCAATATTCCTGATGTTGTGTCTCCCCCAGAGAGTTTGAAAATTTTATAGTTTTGAACTGCTGGGTGATCAGGATCACGTTCGGCTATCTCTTGGAATAAACCGTCTAATATTTGTAGTGAGCTTTTAGCCTTTTTCTCATCAAAAGTATCTAAATCAACATTTATAACAAGAAGTCTTAAACAGTTTGATAAAGTTCTTTCCTCTGGTGGCAATTCTTTATATATGTAAAATATTATTGCTTGTAATAGTGCCTTTTCAGCTTTTGACCAAAAACCATCTTCATTTGTTGTTTTCCCGTTATCAGTATTACGCAAAAATGTATCTGTTAGGGATATGACATCTTCATCATCTTTTATGTATTGTAATGGGTTAAATCTCATTGAGTGAGACATAGATATAAGGTTTAACACTTTAATTGTATAACCTTCTTGTGTAAGCCTGTAGCCTGTATCTCTTAGTATTTCGCCTTTTATATCTGTTGCTATGTAATTATCTTGGGCTAACAAAATATTAGGTTTAACATCACCAAAGGTCTTACCTGTTCCTGGAGCACCAATTACAAACCTGTTTTGGTTATACTCCTTTTTAGGGTCATGTTTCTGTAAATACAATCTATGCCCAATTATTGTTGATGATGGTTTTCTGAAAGACTTTAAGTCATTTTCAGTTGCCCAACTTGCAGAGCCATGTTCCATTCCATGAAATTCACTTTTTCCAATTCCCTGTGAAGAATAAACCACAAGTATCAATACAAAGAATGATATCAACCACCATTTTTCATACTCCAAGAAGTTTTTTTGGATGCTGTCATTCCAAGTCAAACCTAATGGGTTGTTTCTCATATGCTCCATAGCATCTGACATAATTTTTATTATTTCTGAGTTGCTAGGAGTTGAAACAATAGCCATATGAAGCACAAAATAACTACCAAATCCCAATATACAAATTGCAATAATTATTAAAGGAGCAATACTGGTCTTTCTTCTAACTATGTTTTTCAATACAATTCCCTCCTTTATCTGCTATAACCGTTTTCCCTTCCTCTGTCATCTTCCCTCTGTTGCTTTTTATATTTATTTTTAAAGTAAGCTTTTCTTTCGGCTCTCCTTCTTGCCTCTTCAATTCCTTTTTTAGCTTCTGAAACTTTCTTATATGTTTCTACTGACTTATCATTCTTGACTTTAGTTTCTTTAAGGTCTTTTATCTTTTGGTCTATACTATCTGGATTTAAACCAGTATTATTTAATCGATATTCTAACCGCTCAATTACCTGTGTCAACTGCTCAATTTCAGATTTATTTTTCACCTTACCGAATAGACCTTTTTGCAGTTCTGCCTTTTTATCCTGATTCTTTTGTATTTCAGTTTTTATGTTTTTAGCATCAATTGTTTTTTGAATTTCCTCTATTAATTTTCTATCCAGTTCAACGGATTTCAATAATAAAGTGTACATTTCATATATAGCTTTTATAGTTGCTGTTTTGCCTAAATGATTGTTTAAATTGTGTATTGCCATAGCTCCATTAGTTGTTAAATATCGAGCCTGTGGAAATTGTTTTCTATAACTATTTTTTATCTTAAAATATAATGCATCGTCACTATTTTTGAACTTGTATTTTACATGAAGTTTTGCTTTTGCTTCTTCGAGTTGCTTTTTAAGTTCTTTATATTTTTCAAGTTCAACAATCTTTTCTTTGTTAAACTTTTCAATAGCTCTGTTTATATCTCCTATTTCTGTACGTACTCCCTTTAATTCTAAATGGTGAGCTTTAACACCTAAATGTTTAGTCGGTACTTTATCAATTCCACGGTCTTTATAACTGCGATGGTCAACCCTTTCTTTAACGTTTGCTTTTTCTAAATATCTATTTGTATATTCAGCCCATTTTGCACGCCATTCAATTAAGACATCAACATTTGTAACTTTGCCTTTTTTAAACTCATTGTCCATATCACGACGTTTGGTTTTTGAGAATTTATCACCGTCTATTGTTCTTAATGTAACCATTGCATGAGCATGAGGATTTCCGTCCCCTTTATCATGTATACATAAATCAACTATAACACCCTTTTCATTTACGAACATATCTTTAAAATATTCACGAGCAAGTTTTATATTTTCCTCTTTTGTTAGTTCTCTTTGAAGTGGAGCTATAAACTGTTTACACAAATAAGCATCTGCTCTTTTCTCCACCTTTTCAACTTCATTCCAAAGCTTTTCTCTATCATAAACCCACTCTGGCGAATTATCAGGAGCTAGTATCTCAGAATGTATAATGTCACATTTTTTACTATAGTCAAAATCTTTACCAGTGCGTTCATCGTGCAAATGTGAGCCGGAACGATACGCAGCATATTGGACAGAACAATGACCTTTAGAACGACTTACCCTTTCAGCATGAAACGAATACAAAGCCACGATAAACACCACCTTTCAAATATAAGTATAAAGCTACCCGCAGGGTGCAAGGTGAAACCTTGCTATTCAGGTGTGAAACACCTGACGCACGCAAAACGTAGTTTTGCATAAGTGCGCCTTTCGGATTAGTGCCTGCCTGCTCATATTATATCACTTATAAAAAATGTCTG
>CAZLZR010000084.1:0-17481 GCA_964564015.1 uncultured Acetivibrio sp. | reverse complement strand
GCCACCGCTTCAATCAGTGCGTTCTGGCAGTTCGGCATCCCAAGATGCTTCCGGTGGTGTTAGTATATAAGTATGGACACGAAAAGTTGAACACCTTATAATCAATATCATAATGTAAAGGAGCTGTTCAACATGGCAAAGAATCAAAAGAAGTACACACAAGAATTCAAACAACAACTTGTGGATTTGTACAATACTGGGAATTACTCATTCCCACAGCTATCAAGCGAGTATGGCGTAGCAAAATCAACTATTTTAGGCTGGGTAAGAAATTTAAGCCCCATCCAGGTATCTGAAACAGAAACTATCTCTATGAAGGAATATAAAGCGCTTCAAAAGAAGATGAGAGACCTTGAGATTGAGAATGAAATATTAAAAAAAGCTACAGCCATATTCGCAAAGGATCGATAACTGAGTACGTGTCCTTCATCAATAACAACCTTGATAAATATACTGTCAAGCAAATGTGTAAAGCCTTAAAATTCGCAAGAAGTACCTATTATAAGGCTCTGGTTCGTATACCTTCAAATAAGGAACTGGAATACCAGAAGTTTTCAGTAGAGGTTAAGCAATGCTTTGAAGAAAACAAAAAGCGTTATGGTGCAGTCAAGATACAACGCAAGCTTAATGATAGTGGTATTCCATGCAGTATCAAGCGAGTACAGCGTCATATGCAACGTCAGGGTCTTCACTCTGTTGTAGTAAAAAAATACAATCATAAGGCTAATCAGGGTAAAGTTCCTGATGACAAAGAGAATGTTCTAAACCGTAATTTTAAAGCTGAAACAATCAATCAAAAATGGGTTACAGATATTACATACATTCATGTGCTAAAAGAAGGCTGGACATATTTGGCATCTGTCATGGATCTTTATGACCGCAAAATAATAGGCTATTCCTATGGTAAAAGCATGACTGCCGACTTGGCATTGGATGCTGTGAAAAATGCTTGCCTAAATGTATCGGATACGAATGGCATTATTCTCCATAGTGATTTAGGAAGTCAATACACCAGTGATCTGTTTGAAGAATATATGCGAACAAATGGCTTTATTCACTCATTTAGTAGAAAAGGAAACCCTTATGATAACGCATGTATCGAATCTTTTCATTCTGTAATGAAGAAAGAAGAGATATACCTCCACACTTACCAAGACTTTGAAGAATGTCGCAGGGCACTCTTTGAGTATATAGAATCCTGGTATAACCGCCAGAGGATTCATAGTGCACTTGGATAAAACACCTCAGCAAATGGAGGATGAAGCTATTCAGGTTGCATAAAAAAGTTCAACTTTTTGTGTCCAATGTATTGACATAGGTCCAACCCATCGGTCTATGGCAAAGCAAAACGCCGCAAGTCGGAATACATCTTTTGCAGCGTTACCTTTGATGAAGGATATAAGAGCTATTATTATCTGACCGATGATGACAGCATAGAAATCGGTGATTTTGTGCTTGTACCTGCGGGCAAGGATAACCATGAGGCGGTTGTAGAGGTAGTTAATATCGAATACTTCGATGAAGAGAATGTTCCGCTACCTATTGAGAAAACAAAACGAATCATCCGTAAGTGTACGGACGAGGACTTTGATTTGTCAGAATCTGAATAGTATATTTGTAAATAGAGGATAATTGATTACTATAGAAGAAATGGAAGGCGGAGTTTCAATGAATCAGAAGCAAAAACAAATTTATGAAATATTACTTATGCCAATCGTTTGTACCAAGCACAGTGGATTTGAGGATAAAAAAATCGAGGTTAAAAAGAGAGACAATTTGATTAGTGCAACGCAGTCTTATTGGACTGAATACATAGATAAAACAACAGGCAAACCGTTCAGATATGATTTTTCTGCTGATTGTGATATGTCGGATTTTGCGGTAGGATTCTATAAAATTCTATACAAACTCAGTATTGTGGATAACAATGGAAATTTAGTAGATAAAGAGTTTGCTGGTGATACTATGACAAGTGTGAGCAAGCTACCAGAATTAAAAGAAAAATATCACTGCTTAGCAAATTTTTGGTTGATTCCTATGGAGTTAGGTAGAAAATCTAATAGTCCTTTGTCAAAAACAAGTAATACATATCAAATTCAAGATTTCATGGACAGATTTCTTCTTTTGGTGAAATTTAAATTTGGTGATTATCATAAGAATTTTGGACGCTATTTTAAAGCAAATAGTTTTAAAGAATTTGTAGACAAAAATTTTTTGGTAGGTTCATATGTTGATGAGAATTATGATGTTATAGAGTATAGTCATAGTATTGATGAATCTACGGTAGAACATTTGATAGATTGTATGAAGAAAAGAGCAGAAGCAATTGCAACATCACGCTGTTGTGACGATTTGTGGGATTATTTTGTTTCCTTGGGACTTATAGAACGGTTGTGAGGAGTATTTGGATATAGATGGATATCCATGTAATAAAGAACTCTAATGCTTATTTATGCACAAATGTGGAAGACCTATAAAAATGAAGGGATATCTCTATACCAGAAAACTGTAATGTGTGTAGCGATAGCTAACCCCCTCAATCTGTTGACATATTCCCACAAACAGAAAAAGTGTATAAAAGGCTATGGATATATTCCCTTGAACCTAAAAACAGTGAGGAAATTCAGCGTATCCAGACGAGCCATGTTGAGTGTGTGGTAATGATGACGTATTGTGGTGCTAAGGGCAAATGAGGCAGGTCAACCACTATATGCAGTGGTTCTGGAGTAAAAAATGGGCAAAAATTGAGGCCAAAAAGTGCGATTTTTGACCTCGATTTTTTGGGCATTTCATAGATGACTTACTCAATTTCAACCAGGTGTATATTAGAGACAATCCACAGAGTTCGTCCATTTCCATGCATACCTGATAATAAATAACATAATTACAACCTCTACAATGGGGAAGAATATATAATGAAGAGTCAGCGAGCCGCCGGCAATCACAAACGGAATTGTAATCACGCTTGCAATGATGTTTGCCAAGCGATTTGCCCGATGCTTCAATATCCTGGACAGAAAAATCATGACAATCTATTCATATTCATTCTTCTGTTCCTTTTCTCAAAATATACAACTTCACTTCAATAATTTAGATTCATTAATTCCTCGGATCAATAAATAAAACATAAATGAGAATTCGGCAATCATCATCGGCAGCATCATAATTGTCTCCAGAGTTCCATTCGGAACAAGAAAATGCACTATTACTGCCATCAAACCAAATATTGTTTCAACTACAAACAGAATACCGAGTATCTTTGGAATAAATCCCGACTTATTAATCAAAACTCCAAGAGGCAGTACCCATAGGGCAAAGAAAATCTGACCGATCATGTACCCATGCTGATATAAATTATAAAAGAGCATTGCCAGGGACTGCTGCTGGCTGGCATTAAAAGCGCTCAGATAATCATTACCGCTTAAAATATAGAGCGGCGCAATTTCAATCAGAATATTAAATGTAAGCAATACGCTACCTGCGGCTGCAAAAACGACCATTGCCGAGGCCATATTTTTATTTACCGAGGAAAGCAGCTTATATAATACCAAGGCAGTAAGCAAATAACTTAGCGTCATGAGGATATCACTTATAATGCCCGCCCGGTATAGAAAAGTATTTGACAAAATGTTGTTTGCTGTCAAAGCAACATCATCTGCAACGAATAGCTTTTGACGGAAGAAAATCTCCGCAAGCAATCCGAAGACTACCATCATCAGGAATAAAAGACCTGCCAGCCGCGCCGTTTTCTTGTTTGTATTCATTTTTTCTCCTCCTTAACTCAAATTTTATTAATTTTCGTTTATCATCAACCAGCTGATGACGGACTTCTTTACCATGTAATCCGGAGCATTCAGAATTGATACCATATTCAGGCTCAGAAGACCCGAAACCGTCCCAAGGATAAATAATATGCCTACTATTCTGGCTGTTTTTTTAAGTCTGTCATTTTTTTAATCTTCTTTAACTTGATAATCAAAAACCTCTCCGATTTTAACACCGAATGCATCCGCGATCCGAAATGCCAGTTCCAGGGAGGGGGAATACTTACCCGCTTCTATGGCCATAATGGTTTGTCTGGAGACTCCGGCTTTTTCAGCAAGTTGTTGCTGTGTCATTTCATTGGCAAAGAAGCGAAATTTTCTGATGTTGTTTGTTATCTGAATCTTCTTAGCCATTTCTGACCCCCCGCCTATAAAAGTACAGTTGGGTGAAGCCTTCAATCATCGAACCGATGCCGAAAGAGAAAAACAAGATGTTGAGCATCACTGCGGGAGAATAATTCAATACAAGAGATACCAACGCCGCAATAAATCCTATACCTACAACAGCAAGACTAATCCTCATTGCTTTCAGCCCAATCAGCTTATCCATTTCGTCCTCAACCATATCCAGTTCGAGTGTTTTTGCTATTTTCTTGTCATCATATTCTCCATTCTGTATTTCTTCCTTTACTGCAATTGTTACAGAAAGCAGAATGTGAAATACGATTAGAATAATGATTAGTGCGACAACTCCAATGCCTATAAATATCAGTATTGTTGTCGCCCAAAACTTCAAATCATCCAGGGCAGCCGTACCCAATTGAATTTTGTTTAAAGTATAGATGCAATATGTTGCCAAAATCAACAGTCCCGTCACAAGTGAAACGATTGTTTTCTTTTCCTTATATGACACAGTAGGCACACTCCTTTTAACAATATGTTATATACCTTATACTAAATGTACAATATTTTTGACATAAAGTCAAATGTTTTATATCGATTTTTTTATTTTATATTTCTGAGGGGTAGTTTTAAACAAGAAACAGGTTGAAAATTATTCCTTGAAGCAAAAGCAAACGCGGGAGAAAGCAGTCCGCCTAGAAAGTTTATCGTCCCCCCGCCCAAAGATACCATCCGATGCGATGGCTGTCCATATCCCGGCGTCGGTTTCCTCTTAATGGGCGGGACGAATTCAATGTCCTGAGAAAATTTCTGGAGAAGGAGGAATTCACAAACGAGTATCTGCTTATGGTGGATCAATATTAGATGGTCATCTTCTTCTTAGTGATACCGTCATTAAAACTAAGGACATTATTGAAATCCTCGAAAAAATACCCGCAAAAAATAAAGTTATAATTTTGGATTGTTGTATGTCTGGCAACTTTTTCATTGGCCAAACTGCTGTTTTTAATATTGATGAAACCGTTGAGGAATTTGCCGAATAAGGACATATTAATTGAAAAGACAAAGTCGATAATGTCTCACCTTATTACATTAGCTGAAAAAGTGATTGGGCTATATAATGAGTTCCTAAATGGAACCAAATCAGAAGAAACCCTTGTTGATGATATGGAAACGGTAATTCCTTCAATTGATAAGTATTATTTTGAAGAAACTGATCTCGCTATTCCTCCAATTGAGCTTAAAGAGTGGAGTCAGTGTTGTTCTAATTTATCAGCCACAATACATGATTTTACCTTGTTTTATAACAAGAGATATTTGTCAACCAGGACGCCTGAAAATAGAATTGCATGCATGAATATGACGGTAAGTAGATATTATGATGATTTAGAAGCACTTAAGAAAATTATGATATAAACAATACTATGTATAAAAGAGATTTAGATAAGATAATTGTATCGAATAAAGCCTTCAAGAGCTCAATGCACTTTTGAAGGCTTTATTGCTTACAATTTACTTGAATTGTAAAGCAAAATCAGGTGCCAAAACAACGAAAAAAATGTTCAATCCCGGAGAATGTGTCGTAATTTGTCGAAAATAGGTAATTCTAAGGTTGAGAAAGTGTATTTTTGAGACTGGCTTTTTTAGCGAAAACATAGATTACATTGATATAAAAAGCACCCGTTACAAATCGAATCGGGTGTTTTTATAAGCTTATACAAAAATATTTTTTGATTTTTTATTCCTTTATGCATTTAATATACCATAAAATAGAAATTTTTTCAAGTCTGGAAACTGGATATTTTTTATGGTATTAAACATATAGAGGCGTTTAATAAACAAAAGTAAATTGCTTTCGCATTTAAAATAATCAAAATCGAATTACTATGTTTGTGAATTCCTCTTCTATAAAAATAAATGGAGGATGAAATGAGAATATTCAATAACGTAGAAATGTTGGAATTAGAAACCATATTGGCTAATGGACCCGGAGTAATCAATCCACTGATTGTCTGGGATGAAAAGGATGTTGTTTTATTTGATGCGGGTCTACCAGGTATGGATAAAAAATTCCGTGAGACTGCGGCAGATACCGGTGTTCCATTTGAAAGGCTGAATAAAGTGCTGATTACCCATTCTGATATGGATCATATCGGAAGCCTTTCACAAATAATTAATATACGTGGTGGTGATATAACAGTATTTGCCCACAAAGAAGAAAAACCATATATCGAGTGTGAGCTGCCACCAATACGATTAAAGCAAATGGAAGCAAACATTTGTTCAATGACAGGGGCAATGCGTGAACAAATAGTAACTATGACCGAAAATCTAAAAAAGAGCTATCAAATGTTCAAAGCAATTGTGGATAAAACCTTAGAGGATGGTGAGGTTCTTCCAGTCTGCGGCGGAATCACCTGTATTTATACGCCTGGACACACACCTGGACATATGAGTTATTATCTTGAAAAGTTGAAATTGCTAATTGCCGGAGATATCCTCCAGGTAATGGACGGTTCTTTGGAGAAGTGTCCTGATTTCACCATTCTGGATAAGGAAGCTTTTATAGCTTCACTCAAAAAAATAAGTAGATATAAAATAGAAATGCTTGTTTGTTATCATGGGGGACTATTTCGTGGTGATGCCACTAATCGAATTGTAGAAATAGCGAGTGGATTATAAGAGTATGTTGAAAAGTTTATCTATCTCCGCTTTAATATGTATTTATAAAAAACACACAGTATATTTGTACAAAAAATGTATTGGTAAAAGAAATACACTATCTAATTGCAAAAATCAGCTTCAAAATAGTAGTCCGCCAGGGGGATACCAGAGGGGCGCGACATGTTTTTTACCCACTTAAGCCATGTGGAGACGGTATGTTTGATGTCAAGAGTGGATAAATAGCAGGGTGGAAAGTGCAGAAAATAAGGGGATTTCGGGCATTGAACTTTTATATCGGCTGCTTAGCTGGAAGTGTCAATGTAGGGAAATCCTTATTTTTTTGTGGGAACATATTAACTTGCTAGGGTTGAGTTGACAGATTAGATTTTTTATTTAATCTTTGGAATTGCAACACTATTTATGGGTGGTTCCGAAGGTGTGTTGGCAGCTATATTAAATGGAATTTATCATGCACTTATTACAGCAATCGTTGCCGGTTTAACATGGGTTTGGACAAAGATTGGTGTACTTCTTGTAATGAAAGCTAGCCGATCAAATGAATATGAGGCTGATGAGTTTTCATTCAACCTTGGTTATGGAAATGAATTATGCATTCTTTTGGATTCAATCAGTGGCTCTCAAGCAAAAGGTCTTTTTGCAAACATAGCAAGCAGCCATACTGATAAGGATGATAGAATTGCAAAGCTTCAGGAGCTAGGTGCTACATATAGAGCAACTTACGGAGCATAAGAAGATTAATAGTGTAGCTTTGCCGTTTATATAATCTGTAAAATGTAATAGACTCACTTTTTTGATATTTTATCAAAAAATATTCCAGATGTATAGTAATGGATTGTTAATAAAGGCTCATAGAAAGAGTTTAGATAAAAATCCCTCAGGAGCTTTATTTACCTGAGGGATTCTTACGAATTGGTCATGGACAGTAGTTATTTTCAAGCATTAGGAATTAGAATTTATCAAAACCATTATATGTTTTTTTAGAATTCTTCCTTGATGTATTGCTGTTGCTTTTTATGTAAAACTGGTTTTCTAAAGAATTCAAGACATCGCTATCCAATCCCGCAAGACTAGTTAAGGTGCTCTGTTCTTTAAGCTTAAGTTTTGAAATCATATACTGCATGCTTTCAGCCTGGCTGGATAATTCCTCGCTAGATGCAGCTTGTTGTTCAGCTGTTGCAGAATTTGTCTGTGTAACCTGAGAAACCTGTATAAGACCTTGGTTTATCTGGGATATGGCATTGGCTTGTTCGTTAGCGGATTCAGCAATTCTTCCTACTAAATCTACAGCACCTGAAACACTTTCAACTATTTTTTCTAAAGCTGCCGATGTTTCAATTGCGATATTTGAACCATTTTTAATTTTACTGATGGAACTCTCAATCATGGTGGTAGTTTCTTTTGCTGCATCAGAACTCCTGGCAGCTAAGTTTCTTACCTCTTCAGCGACAACTGCAAAGCCCTTCCCGTAAGCACCTGCTCTTGCAGCTTCTACAGCAGCATTTAAAGAAAGAATATTGGTCTGGAAGGCTATTTCATCAATAACTTTTATTATTCTAGATATACTGTTGGAAGATTGGTTTATGTCTTCCATGGCATTAAGCATTTCCGTCATACGGCTATTCCCCTGGCTTGCAAATTCTTTAGCCATTAAGGACTTATCGTTAGCTATATCGGCGTTATGTGCATTTTTCTTAGTTTGTTCGGCAATTTCATTTATTGCTGAAGTTACCTGCTCAATTGAACTTGCCTGTGTAGAAGAACCTTGAGCCAACATCTGACTGGAAGTGGCTACCTGTTTTGAACCTGCAAGTACCTGTTCAGATGCATTATTTATACTCATAAATAAATTGTTCATAGACTCAATAATTTTATTGACTGAATCTTTAATTTGTGAAAAGCTACCTTCATAGTCTGAAGTTATTTCTATTTCAAAGTTACCATTTGACATTTCATTTAAAACTGTAGTGATCTCATAAATATACTGTTTTAAGGATTTTATCGTATTGTTAAGAGCATTCTTTATCTCAGCATGATCTCCCTTATAGTCTCCTTTTACTTCAACATCAAGATTACCTATCGACATTTCTTTTAAGACGTCAGAGGCTTCCTTTATAGGTTCGGTAATCGAGTCAAGGGTCTTATTGATCCCTGAAACTATTTCTTTGAAATCACCTCTGTGTTTTGAGGTATCAATCCTAATATTAAGCTTGCCATCAATGGCACCCTGCACAAGGGAATCAATGTCGGATAATACAAGCTTTATTGAGTTCGCCTGTTTGCTGAGTGCACTTGATAAGTCTCCGGTTGTACTACCAAAAGCGGTTAACCTTTCATTGTTTATAATATTTCCTTCAGCTGTTTCATTTACTGCAAATGCTACATTTTTGAGATTTGAATGCATTTTTGCGAAGGACTTTGACAAATTTCCTATTTCATCGTTTGAATCAATTACCTTAATATCACTTGGAAGCTTGTCAAGAGCTATTAATTCCGCTGTTTTGGTTAATTCGCTTATAGGATTAACTATTCGTCTCATCAAAAATTGGTATAAAAATACGAGTAAACCAAGCAGCACAACTATACATAATATAATAACTGGAGGAATAATACTGTTTCTAGTATCTTCAATGTTCTTTGCAATTATAGCTTTAGATTTTTCAATCATTGGAAGATATGTTCCTGTACCTACTGCAACTTCAACATTTCCGAGCTTGAACGGAGCAGCATATGAAAGCTTTTTCTCATCTTTTCCTACATTTGGGTTCAGCCACATGTACTCAAAAAAATCACCTTTATTTTTTGCGGCATTAATAAGCTTCTGGACAACTTTTACTCCGTCTTTATCTTCCAAATCCCATAGATTCTTACCTTCCATTGACTTGTTTTCTGGCGCAACCAGACGTACACCATCATAGAAATATGCAAAAAAGTACCCTGATTCTCCATACTTTATTCCATCTAATTCGTTTTTTATGATTTGATGTATTTCTTCGTCGGTAAGTCCGTCAACTTTATCCTTATATTTAGCCTCAATACCGGATATAACTGAATCAACAGGATTTTTTATACCGCTTTTTACTTCTCCAACTACCTGTTCTGCTATTACTGTCTGAGAAGAATTGCTGATACGATTAACTGAAGCGAATAAACTAACAAGCAGAACTATTGCAGGTATTAACATACCAGTTAGCATCATCAATAAAAAGTTTAGAGCCAATACTATTTCGAATATTTAGAAGTTTCACTCCTATTCCCCCTCTCTTAATGAATTGCCATACATAAGATAATCGGAAGATAAATGAAAATTATTTATACAAAAGGAGATGAAATTCCACAATAAAAACCGAAGTTTTATTGACAAATAATTAACACAGCAATATTATATATCTAACGATATGTAAAGAGGTGAAACAATGGAGCCAATGAAAGAAAAAATTGCATACCATGCCCGGAGATTGTTCGATATACACGGTTTTCATGGCACTGCTTTACGTGATGTCTGTAAACTGGCGGGGTGCAAGATGCCTACAATATACTACTACTATGAAAGCAAAGAAAAACTTTTCGATGAGGTGGTTCGTGTCGCATTTGAGGACTTGGTGGCACGGCTTTGGACACAGCTTCCTAAGGATGTTTCATATAAGGAGTACAATATTCAAAAGGTAATTCAGAAAAAACATTTAACGGAAGACGAACTCATTATTTATCGTCTTGCCATTAAAACGTGGCTGCGATGCGAAGGCTTTGAAGAGTGCCGAAAAAAGCTTGTGGAATGGGAGCAGAAGGCATACCAAAAAGCTTGGGAGGAGTATGCCTCCATCGTTGGTTCAGTTCAGTGGGCTAAGTTTATTGCACGGTCTATTACGGATTTAATTCAGCGAATTGTTCTTTTGGAGGAAGATATTCCCGACAGCGAAATTATTGAAGAAATAAATATGATATTTGATGTGGCAACACATTCTAACATTAAAAAATGAGAGGATTGATATTATGGATACTTTAACTGTAAAAATGAAAACAATAAACAGAGCTGATTTATGGGTTACTAAGAAATATGAAAAAGATGAAGATAATGAAGTACAAGTAGTAAAAGTTGAAGTGACAAATAACGCTACTATAACATTGAATAATTGTGCTTTAAATGTGGAGGGCAAGCTGATAAATAGTGATACTATTATATTAGGTCAAGAGGGTGAGCTGCACATTTTTGGAGACATTAAAATATGGCCGGAAGGATATTTCACTAATAACGGCAATGTAGATGACAGAAACGGCAGAATTTATAAAGTAGACGATTTAAAAACAATAGATACTGGAATAAATATTATACCTGCTACAATAGACGGTACTCATGAGCTTGATGTTTTTGATACAGCAATTGTTCATGATTTTGCAGGTTTAAAAAAGGCAGCAGTTACTGACAAAGCAATATATGAACTTATTTATGTCATGAAATATGAAGAAATTAATGAGTCTGATATTACGATGGAAGAAAATCTAGACATTGATGCTGATATGTATATTGAATGGGGCTGTGGAATAGAAGTTCCTGAAGACTGCACATTGAATTTTGTTGGTAGTAATCATAATATCGAAAATTTTGGTGATATATGGGTATACGGTAATTTAAATCTTGGTTCAGGCTCTGAGCTTTATAATTATAGTAAAATTCAAGTCGGTGGAATATATGGTGATTTACCAGATAAGTGTACCTTTACTAATAACGGAACTATTGAGAATTTAAATTACATTGAGGTGTTATCAAACGGTTTGTTTACTGACGAAGGTACCATCAATAACCAAGGCACATTTAAAGTTCAAGATGGTGAATATAACGGAAACGGCGAACTATATACAGATATATTTTCAGACATTCAAGGTGTTTCAGGAAAGGTATATATGAAGGTTTATAGTTATGATCAATTAATGGCCGCAATAGACGATGCCTCCATTACAGGTATTTTAGTTGCTGGAAACATTGGCCTTGATGCTGATTTGACTTTAAACAAGACAATATTAATAGGCAGTAATATATATGGTGTAGGAGAGTTAGGAACCAACGGATTTACACTTACAATACCTGATGGATACACGCTAAATGTAAATGAGGGTTATTTGGTTATCAATGGAAACGGTCATGTAGTTAACAATGGTACAATAACGGTTGCAGATAATGGAGGCATAAGAATTGAAGAAGATGGAATGCTTGAAACAGCAACCGATATAGATATTAGAGGTAATTTAAGAGTTTATGATTATGAAAATATTGATTCTCAAATAACAGGTACCGGGAAAATAACAACCTATTCTGACAGAGCAGGCTTTATAGACCATACACTTGATATTTTATATGAATTTGATGAGCAAGAGATGTCGATTGATCCTTCAGCAATAAGTGTAAGTGCAGGTGCAAGCATTGTTTCAACTGTAGATATTGAATTGAAGGCTTCTGATGTTAGAGCGTGGTTTTTGGGAGATGACAGGAATGATGATTATGCACGCCGACATTATGCATATGCTGCTATGATGTTAAATGAAATTATTAATGTATCTGATATTGCTGACTTGGATTCTTCAGATAATTACCCTTACACTAAAGTAACTTACGGATATGCTAAAAATGTCTTTCAACAAATAGTTAATAAATTGGGCCTTGAAGATGAAACAACTATAGAAGGCTTTATGGAGGAGCTAAACAGTAAAGATAAGGATGCTTATATAGATAATTTTGGTGAATTAAGTTCATTAAACGAATTATTTGATGACTTTTGGACTGCACTAAATGATGTGATATAAGAATGAAGATTTTTTCTTAACATGTAGCTGCGATTTTTGAGTTGTTTTCATTAATCGCAGCTACTTTTTGTAATCAAAATGTGAAGAAGATGCTTCTAATTTAGAAAAAATTAGGGTTTGTGACAATTGAGAAGGATTCAAATGATGCACGAGTTCAAAAAATCAAAATGACTAAAGAATCTGTGGATTATATAAAGCAGCGAGAGAACAGAGAGTTGGAATTTCTGGACCAGTTGTTTGAAGGCTTTGAATCTGACTATACCCAAAGGTGAAAACAGGATTGTCATTGTGGGATATCAAGCAAGCGGAGAAGTTGACATTTCCATTGAAGGAATATGAGAAAATATACATGCGTTAGCATGAGATTGAATTCTCTAGATATTGAAATTATCTTATGAAAAAGATATCATTATTAAGGAGAATCTGTTATTTAATAATTATAGACTAAAAAGGTAAGGAGTATCCATGAGAATGAATAATGATATAAAGTATCCACTGTACGAGACCACAGTCTTTGAAAATTTCCGGGTAATGGTGGAAAATGTAGCCGGAAAATATCCCGATATGGTAGCATATTCCTATAAAAAAGATCCACATGATACAAAAACTGTTGATGTAACCTTCAAAGAAGTTCGTGACTATGTACGCAATATGGGTATTGAGCTGATATCTATGGAGTGTACTGATAAAAGGGTTGCCATTGTAGGCGAAACATCATATAACTGGATCTGTAGTTATTTTGCACTGATAGCCATAGGAGCAATTGTGGTTCCCATAGACAAGGATATGCCTCTTAATGAATTAACAGGGATACTCGATTTTGCCGAGTGTGAATATATTTTTTACAGTACTTCTGTTGAAGAAAAGATCATGAAGATAGGTGACAGTGCTCCCACTTTAAAGAACTATATATGCATGGGTGAACCAAAAATGGAGTCAGCCTTAAGGCTCTCAGATCTGGTTGAAAAGGGTAAAGAAAAATTCGAAAACGGCGATAATTCATACTATGACCATGAAATCGATCCTGACAGGCTTGCCACCATCGTATTCACATCAGGTACAACAGGCAAAGGCAAGGGTGTTATGCTTACTCAGAAAAATATCGTTACAGACATGACACAGGGCATGTATCTCTTTGATATAACACCCAAAACCATGGCAGTGCTTCCACCGCATCATACCTATTGCTCTACGGTGGTTTTTGTCGGACATTTTTCGCAGGGGTGCACTACCTTCATTAACAGCGGACTTAAGTATTTCATTAACGAAATAAAGGAACAACAGCCAAGTCATCTGGTTTTGGTACCGTTGTTCGTAGAAACTCTTTATAAAAGGATATGGACCACTGCTGAGAAAAGCGGAAAGGCAAATATTCTGAAGCGAATGATAAAGGTCAGCAATTTTTTAAGGAAAATAGGCATAGATCTACGGCGCCTATTCTTTAAGAGTATACTAGAAAATTTTGGTGGAAAGCTTAAGATGATTATTTCGGGCGGTGCGGCCATAAATCAGGATATAATTGACATGTTTGATGCTTTGGGTATAACTATTCTTAACGGATATGGAATAACCGAGTGTTCACCTCTGGTTTCATGTAACAGAAACAAGTATCAGAAAAAAGGAAGTGTCGGGATTCCTATCATTGGAGAGCAGGTTAAGATTAAAGACCCTGATGAAAACGGAGAGGGAGAGATCTGCGTAAAGGGAACCAATGTTATGCTCGGCTATTATAAAAATCCTGAGGCTACTGCCGCAGCATTCGATGAAGACGGTTACTTCATGACAGGAGATTATGGAAAGCTTGACGATGAGGGCTGGTTATTTATTACCGGCAGACGGAAGAATATTATTATATTGAGTAACGGTAAGAATGTATATCCTGAGGAGATCGAACAAGAGGTACAGAGGATAGAAGGTGTTTCAGAGGTAATTGTTTATGCCGGAGAAACAAAGAAACAGAACAGTAAGGAAGTTATCGTTGCCGAGATATACCCGGATTACGAATTACTTAAATTAAAAGGAATTGAAGGTGCGGAGGCTATCAATGCGCACTTTAATAAGGAGATAAAGAAGGTAAACAGCAGAATGGCACCACATAAGACCATCAGGAAGGTGAAGATCCGCGAAGAGGAATTCATTAAGAATACTTCAAAGAAAATTCTCCGCCATGCTATTGATAAGAGTATAGATAATGAAAAACTAACGGAGAACGAAGACGTGGGCATGCTTTCTTAAACGACGGTTTTTGAAAACATATCGACGGAGAGTTTTTTCAGTAAAATTGAAAAATGAATGGGAGATGCTTATGTCAAAGATGCCGGTTTTGTTTGTAGGACATGGGTCACCAATGAATGCCATTGAAGATAACCAATATACCAGAACCTGGCGAAGTATAGCTGAAAGGTTACCCAAACCAGAGGTTATACTATCTGTTTCAGCTCACTGGTTTACAAATGGTACCCATATTATGAATGAGGAAAACCCAAAAACAATACACGATATGTATGGTTTCCCAAAGGAATTGTATGAGGTAACATATAACACCGCAGGTTCACCCGGTTTTGCCAAAATTTCGAAGAATCTGATTTCAAAAGCAACAACATTTGATAATTCCTGGGGAATAGACCACGGAACTTGGTCAGTATTAGTTCACATGTATCAGGATAGAGATATTCCAGTTTTTCAAATAAGCATTGATGCTGATGCACCTCCGGAAGAACATTATAAAATCGGCATGGAGTTAAGAACCTTAAGAGAACAGGGCGTTCTTATATTTGGAACCGGTAACGTTGTCCATAACTTGAGACTGGTTGATTGGAATAAAGTAAACAAGGGCTTTGATTGGGCATATGAATTTGATGAGTATATTTATGAGAACATTTTCAATAAGAATCATGAAAATATTTTGAAGTATAATGAACTTGGTAATATTGCGAGACTGGCAGTGCCAACACCGGATCACTTTTATCCCCTTTTATATGTGCTCGGAGCTTCGGATAAAGATGATAAAATCAGTGTTTATAATAAATCTTGCGAACTGGGGTCATTGTCAATGACTGCTTACCTTTGGGAATAAACAATGATTCCTGGAGGTAACATTTTATTAAGTCACGAACACTAATGTGTTAAGTATTAGACTATTATACGAGGAGGTTAAGCATATGGAACGGAAAATTAGTCATCAGGTTATAGGTTATAGAACTAAGGACGGAGCCGGAGTAAGTTTGGTCAGAGTATTGGGAGACCAAACGGTTCAGAAATATGATCCGATATTACTGCTGGATTCCTTTGACAGCACTAATCCTGAGGATTACACGGCAGGTTTTCCAATGCATCCACACAGAGGCATCGAGACAATCAGTTATGTGTATCGCGGATTTATGACTCATAAGGACAGTTTGGGGAATGAAGATACGATTGGTGATGGAGAGGTTCAATGGATGACCGCGGGTTCCGGTATTATGCATGAAGAAAGACTTCCGGCGGCCGAAAGACTATTGGGCGTGCAGCTCTGGCTTAACCTTCCCGCAAAGGACAAAATGGCTCCACCGGCTTATCATAGCATCAAAAACTCAGAAATTCAGGAAATTGATTTTGAGGGTGGTAAATTAAGATTATTAGCAGGGCAATTTAAAGAGAGAAAAGGATATATGAGCAAATATTTGCCCCTGGACTACTATGATATTCACCTTAATCCTAATGCTTCTATGCTATTGAGTACTGATAGCGGGCGTTCAGTTATGATGTTTACACTTTTAGGAGATGCTTATATCGGTGGAGAACTGGTAAAGGAAAAGACGGCGGTAAAACTTACCTCCGGTGATGAAGTAGAGATAAAGTCTACAGATAAAAATGCCCAAGTGCTATTTATTAGTTCGGTGCTTTTGAACGAACCGGTAGTTTGGGGCGGTCCTATTGTAATGAATACCAAGGAAGAATTGAATAAAGCTTTTGATGATTTAAGAAAAGGCACATTTTTACAGGATACGATATCTTACTTATAAATATAGCACATTAAAAGATTTGCTATATTTAGTTCTTTTATTTAAAGGAGGATATGTTATGTTGGAAGTAGGAACAAAAGCACCGGATTTCGAGTTGCCGGACCAGAACGGTATAATGCACAAATTATCTGATTATAGAGGAAAGAAAGTAATCCTTTATTTTTATTCCAAGGATAACACAGCAGGATGTACCAAGCAGGCGTGTGGTTATTCGGAGAGGTACCTGCAGTTTATGGAAAAGGGTGTGGTAGTTCTTGGTGTGAGCAAGGATTCAGTTGATTCCCACAAGAAATTTGAAGAAAAATACGGATTAGCATTTACACTTCTCTCAGATCAGGAGCGTAAGGTTATTGAGGCTTATGATGTGTGGAAGGAAAAGATGCAATACGGTAAAGCGTATATGGGCGTTGTCAGAACCTCATATCTTATAGATGAAGAGGGGATTATTGTTAAGGCAAATAGTAAAGTAAAGGCTGCAAATGACCCAGAAAAGATGTTGGCTGAGTTATAATAAGAAAAATTAAAAAATAACATAAGATATAAAATGAAACCTATTATCTGATTCCTTAATACGATGACCTTCATAAACACATTAAAAGTTTACATGGGAGGTCAACATGGAGAATTACTATACCATTCGTATATTAATTTTAATGGGAATTATACCGATAATAGGTTTAATTAGGGCTTCCTTAACGGCAAGCCCATTTTATTTTTCAAGCTCCAAAAAACTCAAACTTCCAACGAAATAAAAGTCGTTTCAAAAAAGTGCGCAAGGGGCTGTTGCAATTACGATTTATAATCGTAGTACAACGCCCCATTTCTATAAT
>CAZLZR010000083.1:0-17631 GCA_964564015.1 uncultured Acetivibrio sp. | reverse complement strand
GTAGTGAAAAACAGAATTTAATATGATATTATGAAAAAAGCAAATACCTATCTATAATGTTTTACAACACTAATGGATTTTTAAAGTGCAATAATGAAATTTTTAGGCTAATTTACATAAAAAAAGGGAATATTGATCTCGAGATAGAAGGATATAGCAGACAAGCAAAGCCAAATGACATTATAATAATTAAGCCAAATCAACTTGAACTATTTATCTTGAAAGCTGATAGTAAATGTGAATGTATAGTCTTAAACTTTGAATTAGTAAATAAGTTTGAAAGCCAACTATCATCAGAAGCTCTTGGGGATTTTCTTGATTTTGTAAGTGGAAAGGAGTCAGGAATTTATATAGTAATGAAAGCTAGTCAGAAAAGTGAGATTATATTGCTATTAAATAGAATCTTTAAGGAAAAAGAAAATCCTGATTTGGGTAGTGAGTTTTTAATTTATATTTCAATTCTTAGATTGTTTGTATTAATCACAAGAGCTCTTAAGATGGAATGGGAAATCAGTATAAAAGAAAAGAATACAAAGATAAAAGAAATTATTAAAGCTTCCGTTAATTATATTAATCACAATTTTGAAAAAAATATTACTTTAAAAGATATTTCAAGTTATGTTTTTTTAAGTTCAAGTTATTTAGCAAAAGCATTTAAATGTGAGATGGGTATTAGTCCGATTAATTATCTTTTGAGGCTGAGAATAGAGAAATCTAAAAAGATTTTAAGAGATACTGACCATAAAATGAGCGACATTTCTTTAAGTGTTGGTTTTTCAAATCAGCAAAGGTTTAATGATATATTTAAAAAATATACAAAATATACACCTCTTCAATATAGAAACATGTATAGATAAGGATGTAATAATATGTTTTGATTGAATGAAGTTGTTGATATTATATTGTGTATTTGATGGAAAAATATTTACAATTATATTATTTAAATACTTGACAAATTGCAACAAATAAATTAATATAGTTTACAAGTATATACTTATGTAGCAACAAAAAGTAACGAAATTCAATAAAATTATACATAAAATGAAGAATAATGTAGAATAATGGTTTTTATTCTTAACACAACTTATTTTAGATTTTTAGCTACTATTTTTCTCAAAGTGAAAAGAAATAGTATAAGGAATAATTTATTATGTACATATTAAATTATTTCTATATTACATAGGTGTAAAGTAAGATTGTTTTGGGGATAAACATTTAGACTATATATTTTCAAAAAGATTTCTATAAAATATTTTCATAGAATATTATTACACTATTCAATGAGTTTATTGATAAATTAGTGTATATATATATATCGAACTGTAATAATAGATAAATTTGATGACCTAGCCATTAGATATCAAATAAATAAAGTTAATCATATGATTATCTTTACAGTTTGTTTTTTCTAATAAAGCATGAAGATGCTAAATAAATTTTTTTAATGGGGTGATAAGACTAATGGGAATGACAATTACAGAAAAAATTATTGCAGCACATTCCGGTGAGAAAAATGTTATTCCAGGACAAATACTTACTGTAAATGTTGATAAGGTATTTACTCATGATATCTTTTTTACTGGAGTACATAATGCGTTTAAAGAAAAAAATTGTAATGTTTGGGATCCAGATAAGATAATAATTGTAGTAGATCACGAACTTCCAGCCTCTTCTATATTTTCAGGTGATATTTATCAAAGTATGGTTAAATTTGTACAGGAACAGAATATTAAAAATCTCTATTATGGGGAAGGTGTTTGTCATCAAATAATACCTGAGCAGGGACATGTAAGGCCTGGAGAGATTTTTGTTGGTACTGATTCTCATACAGTTACATATGGAGCATTGACTGCATTAGCTACAGGTATTGGAAGTACAGAAATGGCCGAGATTTGGAAAACGGGCAAGATATGGCTTAAAGTGCCTGAAACTATAAAATTTGTTTTTACAGGTCAACTAGGCAAAAATGTATATTCAAAAGATATCATTCTTTATCTCATTGGTAAGATGAGAAGTCATGGTTGTGTTTATAATGCTGTTGAATTTTGTGGTAAACCTATTGAAGATTTGTCAATGAGTGAGCGTTTTACGTTGACAAATATGGTTGTTGAAATGGGTGCTAAAAATGGAATAGTTCCTTTTGATCAGAAAACAAAAGATTACCTTATTGAGCGAAACATTACTGATTATACTGTATATGAAAATGATAGTGATGCTGTTTTTAAAGAGACTTTTTATATAGATGCGAGTGAGATTTTGCCTCAAGTTTCAGGACCGAATGGAGTTGACGATGTAAAAAGTATTACTGAAGTAGAAGGTATGAAGATTCACCAGGGTTATATCGGCTCCTGTACAAATGGAAGACTTGAAGATTTGCGTGTAGCTGCTAATATTTTAAAAGGCAAAAAGATTGCTCCGTATATTAAACTTATTGTGAGTCCTGCAAGCCAAACTGTTTATAAACAAGCTATTAAAGAGGGCATAATTGAAACATTTATCGACGCAGGTGCAGTAGTTACCAATCCTGGATGTAATCTATGTTATGGTACTCATGGTGGTGTTTTAGGAGAAAATGAAGTTGCAATATGTTCAAATAATAGAAATTTCCCAGGAAGATTAGGACATAAAAACTCAAAAGTTTTTTTAGCAAGTCCTGCAACAGTAGCATGTTCAGTTTTAGAAGGTAAGATTGTAGATCCAAGAAAATACGTATAGGAGAATATTAAGATATGGGAATGACCATTACTGAAAAAATAATTGCAAGACATGCAAATAAAGACAAAGTAATTCCTAACGAGATTGTAGAAGTAAATGTTGATTGGTGTATGCTGAATGATGTTACAATACCAATAACTAAGGATATATTTTATAATCAATTTGGTTTTAAAGAAGTATTTGACAAGGAACGTGTAGTATTTATATTTGACCATAGAATTCCATCTGATAGTATTGATACTGCTGAAGGACATAAAATTGGCAGAGAGTTTGCAAATCAATTAGGTATAAAAGTACATGAGAGTGATGGTGTTTGTCATCAGGTCATGTTTGAAAAATACATAAAGCCTGGAGATTTGGTAACTGGTGCAGATTCTCATACTTGCAGCTATGGTTGTATCGGAGTAGTATCTGTAGGAATGGGTTCAACGGATATTTCTGCCATAATGGGTACTGGAAAGACTTGGCTTAAGGTTCCTGAAACAATAAAGATTAATATAAATGGTAGATTGAAAAAAGGAGTTTATGCAAAAGATGTTATTCTCAACATAATTAGAGACATCACAAGTTCAGGTGCAACATATAAAGCTGTAGAATTTTCTGGTGAGTTTGTAAAGGAACTTTCAATTTCTGAAAGATTTACACTTTGTAATATGGTAATAGAAGCAGGTGGTAAAAGTGCAATGATAGAACCTGACGATAAGGTTAAAGAAAAATACAAAGATAAAAATATAGACTGGGAAATTTTTAAGCCTGATGACGATGTAGAATATTTGGAAATTAAAGAATATGATATATCTCAACTTGAGCCACAGGTAGCATGTCCTCATTATGTTGACAATGTTAAGGATTTAAGGCTGGTTGAAGGGGTAAAAATTGATCAAGCTTTTCTTGGAGGCTGTACTAATGGTAGATTAGATGATCTTGAAATAGCTGCTGATTTACTAAAAAACAAGAAAATTCATAAAGATGTAAGATTGTTAATAGTTCCTGCTAGTGTGAACATTTATAAAGAGGCAATAAGAAGAGGTTATATTGAAACATTTATTGAGGCAGGAGCAATAATTAACCATCCAGGTTGTAGTACTTGCTGGGGATCATCTATTGGATCACTTACTGCAGGTCAAGTAATGATTACGTCGGCTAACAGAAATTTTAAGGGTAGAGCAGGAAGTGCACAATCAGAAATTTATTTAGGTAGCCCTGCTACAGTTATAGCTAGTGCAATAAATGGCAAGTTAACCAATCCAACAAAGGAGATGTAATAAATGATAATAGAAGGAAAGATTTGGAAGTTTGGAAATGATATTGATACTGATCAGATAATACCTACGCAGTATCTTACACTGCCAACTTTAAGTGAGATGGCAAAATATGCAATGGAACCTCAAGATCCTGAATTTGCTGGTAATTTCAAAATGGGAGATATAATTGTAGGCGGTAAGAATTTTGGTTGTGGTTCTAGTCGTGAACAAGCGCCTGCAGTGTTAAAAGAGCTTGGTGTTAAAGTTATTATAGCTGAAAGTTTTGCAAGAATATTTTTTAGAAATTGTATAAATCTTGGTATTTTACTTATTGAAATAAAAGATACATCAAGTTTTAAGCAAGGAGATACAGCAAGTATAAATACTGAGAAGTCATTAGTTGAATATAATGGAAGCAGTTTTGGTATTGTCCCACTTTCAGATTTCCTAAAGGAGATTATATCAAAAGGTGGATTGGCAAATTATATTAATAAATAGAAAAGAATTTTTTTTAAAAGATTAACATTTTGAAATATGAAAATAAAAGCCCCATGTGTACTAGAAATACTCATGAGGCCAAGCAAAAAATCACTCTCGCCAGAGTTATTAATTTTGCCATTTATAATATATAATATATAATGGGGGAGAAAAGTATGTTTAATTTTGAAAAAGCAGCTGAAGAACTGAAGGAATTTTTTATAAGTGATTTATTTGTAGACTTAAAAAAAGAAGAAATAGGACATGATATGAGAATAGGACAGGATCTAGGAGTTGATTCGTTGGGATTTACAGAGATAATGGCATATTTGGAAGATACATATTCCATATCCATTTCTAAAGAAGAATATGTACCTGATAATTTTAGGACAATAAATAAGATTTTATCATTTGTAGAAAAAAAATTAGGAGATTGAGAATATGTCAACAGAAATAAAATTTCAAAAGGGTATGGAGGTAAACTGTAATTTTGATCAGTTTCTATATAGCCATCAAGTTTTGCCCAGTGAAATTGATCAATTCAAAGTGGTACACTACTCCAGGTATTACGAATGGATAAGTGCATGTTTATTAAACCTTTTATCAAATGTTAATGTTGATATTTTTAATAATAAGTATAATTTTGAAATTAGAGTAGCAAAGGTTCAAGCAGCATATTTGAGTTCTGCTAAAATTAATGATGTTGTTAACGTAGTTATACATAGAATGATACTATTTGAAAAGTATATGCATGTTTATTTCCGATTGAAAAATAATAGTGGTAAAGTATTAATGAGAGCAAATCTTGTTGTAGCATGTGTTGATTCATCAGGTGAGCTTACAGAAATTCCTGATCATGTTATTAATAACTTAATTAATATCTCAAATAAAAAGGATGTATAAATATGGAACAAGTAATAATTACTGGAATGGGTTTGGTTACATCTTTAGGAAATTCACTGGAATTAGTCTGGGATAAGATTATTAATGGAATTAATGGAATATCAACTATAGAGAACTTCGATACTGAGATGTGTATAAATTCATTAGGTGGAGAAGTTAAAGGTAACTATGAGAAAAACACTACAAGCAGGATGAAGAGTTTTGCAGTTGAAGCAATAAGAAATTGTATAATTGATGCAGGTATTGAGTTAGATGATCTAAAACAAAAAAAGAGTATTCTTATAATGGGTTCTAGTTTTGGGTCAATATTTCAACCTGATGCAAGTCCAACTCAATTGAATGATTTCATTAAAGAATGCTTGGAGGAATTAAATCTAGATATACCACATTTAACCCTTTCATCTGCATGTTCTTCAAGTAGTGATGCTTTATTAATTGCGGGTGATCTTATAAAGTACTCAAATTATGAAACTGTATTGTGCGGAGGCGTTGACGTACTTGATATTTTTAAGTTATCTGGGCACTCTGGACTATATACTTTGAGTCCAACAATGTGCAAACCATTTAGCTGTGACAATGATGGTACATTACTGGGTGAAGGTGCGTGCTTTTTACTATTTGAATCAGAAAGGTCATTGAGAACTAACTGCAAAGTTTACTGTAAACTTCTAGGTAGTTGCAATACAACTGATTTGCAAAATTTAACTGCCCCTAGTGATGAGGCAGAAGGACCTATAAATTGCATAAAAGGTGCATTGGCTAGTGCAGGAAAAACTCCTGAAGATGTAGCCTACATAAATGCACATGGTTCGGGCACTGTGACGAATGATAAAATGGAGTATAAAGTTTATCAGGAAATATTTAGTGAATTAAAAACTCCAATATCATCAACTAAAGGTGCATTTGGACACTTATTAGGAGCTACAGGTGCTGTTGAAGCAGTTATGGCAATTTTAGCTTTTAATTACAAAATGGGTCCACCTACTACTAACTGTATTAATCCAAAAGATGAGTGGCTAAAAACAGGATTAATCTATGCTAATAAGCCACGACATTTAGATAATGACAAAGTGACTATCAGTGTAACATATGGATTTGGTGGACCAAATACCTGTTTAGTATTTGGATAGGTGGTGATGAATTGTTTACTATTCTTATGACAGGGATATCAGGATTTGTTGGTTCTGGGTTAGCTGTAAAGTTTTTACAGAATGAAAATGTACAGGTCATTTCAATTTCAAATAATGAAAAAGATAGTGAAAGAATTAAAAGTATATTAGAATCTGTATTAATAGGATTTAACTATGATGTTAACGATATTATGCAGCGATTTATACATGTTTACATAAATGACTTGGGTAATAAACAGGAATTAGAACAAGTATTTAATAAATATAGGCCACAGGAAGTATGGCATATTGCTGCTAATATGAGTTATGACTTAGGACAATTCAATAAGACTATACAGTTTAATGTTGTAGACACAGGTATTTTGTATCAAATAGCTTCTAATTATTGCGAAAAATTTTTCTATATATCAACAATAGGTGTTGCTGGTCCAGGAATAACTAATGGTTATGAGCTTGCCGAGGATTTAATATTAGAATTTGATTCCTTAAATCCATATACAATTTCAAAATGTTTTTCGGAGCATTTACTTTATAATATTTGTGATAGTTACAAATCAAAATTGATAATATTAAGGTTGAGTTCAGTTATTGGTCATAGTAAAACTGGGTGGGTAAATGATACAAAATTTGGTTATTATTCTTATCTTCATATTTTAAAAAAGTATATAAAAAGAGATACAACATATTATTTCAATTTAAATCCTGATAGTAAGTTACCTGTAATTCATATTGATCATCTTGTTGATGTTTGTAATACATTAAGATTCTGCAATAACCTTAAAAGTAAACAGATTTTCAATTTAGTAAATAGTAATTTATTAACTGTACAAAGACATTTTCAGATATTTACTGAGGAGAGTAATTCCATACTGAAAATTTGCTATGGCGAAGGAATTGAAGGATCAAATATCATGTTTAATAAAATTAATGAGCATAATAATTTATTTATGAGTACAAAGAATACATTTTGTACAAAGCAACTTGAAAGTTTAATTGGAAAAGAAAAGTCACCACCAGATTTAAGCAATGATTCAATAAAAAATGTTATCAGAGGGTACTTATATGGCAGAACAGTTGAAAACGTATTATCGTGATTATCCTATAGATAAGATTGTTGATATGGAAAAAAATAAAAGTATCAATGTATTAAAGTTTATATCCTATAATGAAGAAATCTTTAAAGAGCACTTTATTAATAATCCTATCTACCCAGGTTCATTAATACTAAACTCAATATTGTCCGCAATTGAGTTGTTAGTCAAAAACTCTGAAGATTTTGAAGGGTTTAGCTTAATGTGTATAAATAAGACAAATTTTAGAAAACCTTGCAAACCAGGTGATTTACTGGAAATTTGTATATCAGCTGTAGCTTTAAATAATGTGATGGAAGCAAATTTTGTTACTAAATCTTATTTTAGTAAAGAAGTAATTGCTAATGGATTAGTTTCATATGGAAGGTGACTTATGAAGAGAGTTGTAGTTACAGGTGGTACAAGAGGTATTGGCAAAGCTATTGTGGAACGACTTATATTAGAGGACTATTTTGTTTATTTTACATATGTAAATTCTGATAAGGAAGCAAGAGAACTAGAAGAATTATATCATAATAAGTGCAAGTCAGCTAAAGTTGATGGAGCAAATACATTGGAAGTGGAAACTTTTATAAATAGTATCCTACAGGAAGGAACAATAGATACTTTGATAAATAATGCCGGAATTTCTAATGAAGCACTTATAGAGGATGTTTCGTGGGATACCTTTATTAAGGTTATGCATAGCAATCTAGGAGGAGTGTTTAATTTCTCAAAGGCAATAATGAAAAGTATGAGAAGAAATAAATATGGTAATATAATAAATATTTCTTCTCAGGCTAGCTTTAATGTAAGATTGGGTAATGCAGCATACGGAACTAGCAAAGCTGCAATAGATAGATTTTCAAATTCTTTATCAATGGAATTAGCAAGGTTTAATATTGCAGTTAATACAATATCACCTAGTTTTGTTAAGACTGATATGACTAATGAATTGTTTGAAATCAAGAAAAATGAGATTATAAAACAGATTCCTTCTCGTAGGTTAACTGAGCTGATTGATGTAACAGATGTTGTGATATTTCTTTTACGTAGAAAACCGGTTTTTTTTGGCACAAATATACCAATAGGTGGTAAATAGTTTTTGTATTATTGTTTTATAGTCAATATTTAAGTTGTTCAAAAAAATCGGTTAATTGCCATTTAAAGAGATATGATTTGAAGGCTTTTGTAACCTTAATTATGAATTGCTTTTATGAAATGGCCTTATGTGTGTAAATGAAAATAAATACGGAATGAATGAAATATTACATACAGTTTTTTGCGTGTACATTTGAATCAAACAAGCCAAGAGCAAAAATAATATGTTTATTTACATTTCATTGTTCCTAAGTTGAGGAGAATTTTTATGAGTTTTCTTATGAAGGGTAAGAAGGGCTTGGTTTTTGGTATTGCTAATAAAATGTCTATTAGTTGGGCAATTGCTAAAACACTATCAGATAATGGAGCAATATTAGGTTTTAACTATTTAAATGAAAATAATCAGAAAAAAGTAACAAAGCTGGGAGAAACAATTAATGTTGATTTCTTTGAAAAATGTGATGTAACGGAAGAAGAGGATATAAAAAGAATATTTGAAAAATTTTATAGTATGTATGGTAGCATAGATTTTATAGTTCATTCCATCGCTTTTGGTGAAATGGATGGAAAAGGACTAGTAGCCACAGAAAAATCTAACTTTTCTAAGACGCTTGAAATCTCTGTATATTCATTAATAACAATGTGCAATCATGCAAAACAATTTTTTTCCAAGGATGCAAGCGTTGTAACCTTAACTTATCTAGGCTCAAGCAGAGTATGTGTTGGATATAACGTTATGGGAGTAGCTAAAGCTGCATTAAATTCAAGCTGCAGATACTTAGCTGAGGATTTGGGAAAAGAAGGAGTAAGAGTTAATGCTATATCAGCAGGTCCATTAAGAACTTCAGCTGCTATGGGAATTCCATTTTTTAAAGAAATGCTAGAAAAGACAGCTGTTATGAGTCCGCTAAAGAGAAATGTGACTTTCGATGATGTTGCTAAATCAGCCTTATTTTTACTTAGTGATATGTCATCTGGAATCACAGGAGAGGTAATCAATGTTGATTGTGGATACAATATTATGGGAACATGGTCTAGTGACTATATAAAAGTACAGACCAAGGGAGCTGATAACTGATGTTTTTAAGAATTTGTGAAGATCTTGAATTTGATGGAGAATACTGTAGAGCTTTGTTGAAGGTAAGTGAGTATCCAATTCAAAGGTCACCTGAATTGAATAACAATAATTTATCAGAATATCTTGTTATTGAAGCTATAAATCAAATATCTTGCAGGCTTACAGCATTAATATTAAGAACAAGTAAATTGGTCGTACCTGCTCAGTTGAGAGAAGTGCATTTTTACAAAGCATTTGATCAAGATAACCGCTACTTTCTTCTAGCAAGATTTATTCAGGACAAAGTATATAATAAGGTATTTGTTAGTGTTGTTGATGAACATCAACAAAAGTATGTTGAAGGAACAGTATTAACAAGTTTACTATAGAAATTAGGTGGTATATTATGGTGAAATTATGTATTTGTAACAGCGTATTAGTTACATTTCAAGGATTAAATGATATTGGTTTAAATGGAATGATAACATCAGAGCCTGTATTAAGTGAGATATTACGTCCACCATCTTTGAAAAATAAGGTCTTAAAAGTAGACCCCGCTACAGCTTTGTGTACTGTAGCAGTTGATAATTTAATTCAGCCGATTCAAGGGTCAAAGAAAAATGTTGGAATTGTATTAGGAACAAGATTGGGTAATTACCAAATAATAAAAGAATATGTTAGTAAGACAAATTCTAAAAAAAAGGCACCTACGCTTTATTCTGCAAGTGGATATAATATTTGTGTTGGTGTACCTGCGTTAGTTCATGAATTACAAGGTCCTACTTTCGTAATGGCAGGTAGTAATGCACTGTCGGATATGTTTCTTATAGCTGGAAATATATTAAAAAGACAAGATGTTAAGGCACTTTTAGTAGGTAAAGTGGATGTAAATCCTAATGGAAAATCAGGTATTTGTGTGATGTATACAGTTACATCACAGTGTAATAAAAATAGTATTATTGAAATACAAGAAGCTAATGAATCATTAAAAAGCATTGAGATTAGTAATGAAGAAAGAGATTCTAACAACTTCATGGGGTTTATAAAAGATTATCATGAAGAGATGGTGTCTTCATATTTATTATGGGAAAAGTACAATGCTGGAAAAGGTTTTGTGCTCTCTGAAAATAATACTTCTTGTTTTAATAGTATTAAATATATAAATTAAAGGATGGAAAACTCATGGACAGGGATATTATGAGCGTAAATAAATTTTTGTCAAAATTGCAGAAATCAAATTCATTAATTATTGATGAGTCAAATAATCCCTACATAAAAGAATTAACCTTCAGTGACTTGGCAAATAGTATATATGATAATGCTGAGGAACTTAACAAAAGAGGAGTGACAAAAGGAGATAAAGTTATTATTGCTACTGGCAATAATATTGCATATATTGTTTGTTTTTTTAGTTGTTTGTTAGTAGGAGCTGTTCCAATACCTCTACCAAATACCTGTACTTCAACATATTTAAAAGAAGTAATAAGTTTAACTGAACCATCATTATTAATTGTAACAAGTGTTAAAGCGTCTTTGCTTGATAATGTTGATGCAATTTCTATTCAAAAGCATTGTATATATAGTAATAACTTATATCTAGTTTCATTAAAAGTTAAAGATGAGGATAGGTCACTATACAATAAAGTTATAATGATGTCTTCAGGAACTACTGGAAATCCCAAGGCTATTCTGCTTGATTTTGATAAATTATTACTTAATAGCTTAATGCATATAGGGGAGATAGGAATAACTCAAAATGATAATATGCTTCAATTGTTACCTATGAACTACTCTTATGGATTAGTAGCAAATCTAATTGGGGCCCTACTAAGTGAGTGTACTTTTGTAATTTCTGAAAGTCCATTTAGTGTTGCAAATTTCTTTAAAATATGTGAAAAATACAAAATAACATTATTTGGTTTAACACCATATAATCTTAAGCAACTTTTAAGTTTAAACAAAGATTTTCCACTTTGTATTAATAAGATAACTATAGGAGGAGATTTTGCAGGTTCACAATTAATTGGTGAACTATATAAATATTATGACAAGGAAGTTTATCTGACTTATGGTTTGACTGAAGCAGGACCACGGGTTTTTACAAACAGACTGGATAGATATAAAAGTGAAAACTGGGAAGAATTGGGCAAGGTGATTCCTGGTATAGAGTTTAAGCTACATAATACGGAAATAAAAGATGGATTAGAATTTGGAGAGTTACTGATAAAATCTCCAACTAATATGTTGGGATATTATAAACTGCGAGATGGCATTGATAGAAGCAGCTTTCAAGAGGATTGGCTAAAAACTGGAGATAATGTTTTTTATGACAAAAAAACTGGAAAGCTTTCTTATTCAAACAGAGCAAAAAACCTTATAGTTTGTGGGGGAGAAAAGCTACTTCCTGGGTATATCAGAAAAATTATCAACCAGAATCCGTTAGTAATAGATTCTTATGTTTATTCAAAGGATGATGCCCAATTAGGACAAGTGCCTATCGCTGAAGTAATTCTACTTGAAGAAAGTATGAACAATAGTGATAGTATCAATGAAATAAGCAAGTGGTGTAGAAAACATTTAAGGAAAATTGAGGTACCTAAAGAAATAAAGATTGTAAATAAGTTATCAAAAAAATCAAAGTAAAAGGTAGGGGGCTTAAAGATGTATGCAACAACTAAAGATGTATTTAGTGAAGTTGCGGAGAATTATGACAAACAACGAAGAAGTCTAGTTCCATGTTTCGATGATTTCTACAAAATACCTATTGATCTTATTCAGACATTTTGTCATAACCTACATAACCCAAAGATACTGGATTTAGGGTGTGGTACTGGACTGTTTTCTGAAATAATATTAAAGAGTTTTGCAAATGCCGATATAACATTGTTAGATATATCAGAAGAAATGATAAATGTTGCAAAGAAAAAATTTGTATCAAATCCAAATGTTAGTTTTAGTGTTTGTGATTATACAGAATCTTTACCATTAGAAGAGTTTGATATTGTAATTTCTGCTTTATCAATTCATCATGTAGAAAATGAATATAAACCAATAGTATATAAAAATATATACAAATCATTAAAGAAAAACGGTATTTTTATAAATCTCGACCAGGTGTTGGAAGAATATGACGATTTGAATAAACTGAATAGAAATAACTGGTATAATTTTGTAGTGAATAGTGGTTTACCTGACAATCAAATAAAAATGTGGGAAGAAAGAGTAAAACTTGATAGAGAAGCATTATTAGTCAGTAATATGAAATGGTTGGAAGAGGCAGGTTTTGACAAGGTAGGATGCATTTACAAGTATTACAATTTTGTAATTATATTTTGTACTAGAGATAACGAACTATAAAGATAAATGTGATTCACTCAGTTATTTGATATAAAATGACGGACTCATCAACTTTATCTACTTTTACTGTTCGATCTCAATAAATAATTAGGGGGTTAAATATGAATAATTATGATTTGAGCACATTGGATTTATTTTTTGTACAGCCATCTGGTGAAAACTGGAGAGGAGAAATACATAAGCAAGGTAAAATTCATGGAATTGACATGAGTGAAAGTACAAGTGATGGCTATGAACTTGCATTAATTGCAGAGGTTTGTAACCAAAATGGTATTAGAAGTGATTATTTCATTCATAGACCTGATGTTGTGACTGCAGAATGTATGAGAGAACTGGCAGAGTTTGTATTAACAAAGAACCCTAAAATTGTTGCAATAGAGGCGATGTCTTGCTATTCAAACAATGTTATTTCATTGTCAAAAGAAATAAAAAAATTAAACAGGGATATAGTAATTATTTCTGGTGGATATCACCCTAGCGGTTATCCTGAAATGTTATTTGATGCAGATGGGAACATAGATTATTTAGTTTTAGGCCCTGGAGAATTGGTGACAATGAAATTAGCTAAAGAAATATTAAGCGGCAAAAATAAAGATGAAATCTTTAGCACGAGAAAAAGATATGATATACCTAAAGGTAGATTTGATGGAACATACTCTGAAGAAGTTTATTTAGAATTTGACAAATTAGTAGATGAAGCAGCTATTGCATATCTGGATAATGGAGTAATAAAACTGCTAAAAAGAGAATCTGAAGATATGTTTAAAAACATTGATGAAGCTCCTATACCACGACGTAATCCAGAAATACATAAAAAAGTTGTATGTGGAAGATTGGCTTTACCACTACCTCACGAGCAAGTTACTGCTACTCTTCAGATTACTAAAGGCTGTCCTTCTGCTTGTTCCTATTGTCAATCTGCGAATATTTACGGACGCGCAGGCAGTAAATTAGTATGTGATACCAGTTTTAGTGGAAGAACAAAATCAGTAGGAAATGTAGTTAAAGAGTTAGAGTATTTAACAACACTTGGTGTAAACTGTATTTTTCTAACAGATTTAACTACAAATTTATCTGGAGACTATTTAAAAGAACTATCAGAAGCCATTGTTGATTATAAGAATCAGGGACGTATTAACCCGAAACTTACATTTTATTGCATGTTTCGTCCTCATACTGAAGCACAACAGAAGCCATTGGGTCTGGATTATGGTATTTATGATTATATGAAAAGAATGGGAGTTATTAGAATAGGATTTGGAATTGAATTTTTAATAGACAAAAAACTGGATGACTTTAACAGAAGTTATAAGACTACAGATGTGTATAAACATTTAAAAGCTGCAGGAGATGCAGGCATATTTACAAGAGGACTATCAATGTATGGTACACCTGATGATAAAATAGAGTTATATTCTGAATATCCTGACAGAATGAAAACAATGCCTGTTGATGTTTGGCGTATGGGCGCTGTAACACCATACCTTGGTACGAAATATGGAAACTGCGAATTTAGAAAGATATATAAAGATTTGGAATTACCACGGGCATTTGATAACTTTAATTCAAGTACATTGATTTTGTTCCCTGAAGGACAGAATATTACTGAGCAGGAAATGCTCAAAATTAAAAAGGATATTTTGAAGAAAGTGTATAGCAGTGAAGAATGGCAGATTAGGATGTTTGAAAAAGGTGAGAGGTATCCAGAGTTAAAAATTGCAATTAATTATTTTATAGATAGGTTAGTGGAACAGAATTTTCTTGATAAAAAGCCTACGATGTTTTGTTATAGCAATATTCCTCAAAGCTATATTTAGTATCTACAGATGATTAATAATATGATGAAAAAGTATTATAGGTAATATAACCTAAATATATAATAAATAAGGAGAGAATAAAATGGTTGGTTATGAATCAGAGAAAAATATGTTAAAAGAAAACTTTGGTCTAAGTGATGAAGAAATTGGTTTAGTACGTGAAAACACTTTTAGAGTATTGGAAAAATTTCCTGAACTATTAAAATATGAAATCGAAGCAGAAGCCTTAAGTTCTGTAAACTGTTCAGCTGGAATAAAAAAAGGGGACAAATTTGTTTTTAGTGCAATGCCTATAATGCTAAAAGCCGAGAAATCCACAGCACCCCTATGTATGAGAGCATTAGGTGTTGTAACACCCTTCTTAAATAATATAGCAGATAGAATAATAGATGGTTTGAACCCTAATGGAAGTGTTTGGCAAGTAGCAGAATGTATGGATCCTGGCTTGGGGAATAATGGTCTAGGTAAAGTATATTTTAAGTTTACAGCAAAAAAGATTGAGGATTAACAAAGTTCTAGGAGATAAAATATGAACATAAAAAAATTTTCGGAGCAATCGGTATTAGAGGCAGTGGATATTATAAAACAAGGTGGAGTAGTAATTTGTCCCACTGATACAAATTATGTCGTTATGACTAATGTACAATCTAGCGAAGGTGTGAACAGAATTTACTCCATGAAAAAAAGAGATGGAAAAAAACCATTGACATTATTGTTAGGAAAAATTGAAGAAATAAATGAATATGCATTTTCAACCAAGCAAGTTGATTCACTGGTAAAATCATTTTGGCCTGGACCACTAACCGTTATACTTAGGAAGAAAGAGATTGTTCCTGATTTTGTAACTTGTTCATTTGAAACAGTTGCATTAACGTTGTTCAAAAATGAGGTGCTCAGTGAAATAACAAAAAAATTGGATGCACCAGTTGCAGCAACTTCCGCAAATCTTAGCGGAACTGGAATAGTTCCAGGAGTGGATAAGGCAATAGACCATTTAGGCGAGTTTGTTGACTTGATAATAGATAATGGTGTATCTTCAATAAATGGTAGTAATACCATTATTGATTTTACATTTTTGAAGCCTATAGTAGCAAGAAAAGGAGCAATATCTGAAGAGGAAGTTATCAAGTTTATTCCAGAACTAAACTGTAATGTTGAAGAATATAGTAGGATGTTACAAGAGCGAATCAACCTAAGTTAATATATTTGTGTGTATATAAGGACGTTTAATACATATCACAAAAATATTAGAGGAATTAATCAAATATCAAAAGAATGAAGTATAACTGCCTCAATAGTTTAAGAGCTATTGAGGCATGTCAAAGTTATGAAGTTTTATACAAATAAATACAATTTTTGTAAAGGAGTAACTATATGAATTTAGAGTTAAAAAAGAATGTAAATATATTTCATTTATACAGATTTATATCTCGTTTTTATATGTATTTACCGATTCTCGTTGCTATTTTCCTTAGTTTTAAATTATCATATATGGAAGTAAGTTGTGCAATTGCTATACATGGGTTTTCGATAATGTTATTCAAGTTTCCTCTTAAATATATACTGAAAAAAGTAAAATCAATTAAAAAAATTGTTTTTATTGGTGAAATAACTAAGGGGATAGGTATTTTGTGTATAGCCATATCAGGAGGAAATTTTTATTTAATTTTATTAGGACAACTTATTAATGGCATTGGTTTTGCATTAACTACCAGCATAGAGTCAGCATTGTTATTTAACCTATTAAAATTCCATAATAGTGAAAATGAGTATCGTAGCATAGAAGCTAAGTCCCAGGCACTAAGTTTTGTATCTTGCTTTTTTGCTGGTATTTTAGGATCAGTTGTTGGTAATACTAGTCTTAGTATTACATTATATATTTCAGCAGTATTTGCTATTGCTTCTTCTTTCATTATTTTATCCTTCAAAGAATATACTCTAAGTGAATCAAATAATGAATCACAAGAAACTGTAAAAGAAGATATCAGAAAAGTATCTCATGTTTTGTATTTTTACGCTTTAAATCGAGGAATTATTATTGCAATATTTGTATATGTATTGCCGATGTTTTTACAAGAAGTATATGAACTTAACCTAGTATTTTTTGGTATTATATTAGGATTATTTTCATTAACAGCATTTGTTGTTGGTAATACTATTGAGAAAATTTCAAAAGCTTTTAAAGGTTTATGGTTTGCTGTACCACTTTTCTTAGTGCTTGCAATAGTAATTTTAAGTCTGAAAAGCATATATGTATTGTTTTTTGTTCCTATATTGTTAGGATTTTCGGGGATAACAGTGAGACCTATTTCTGTAAATTACATAAACAGTAAAATTAAGAGCAACAGGGGATTGATTATGTCCAGGGGAGAACAATATTTTGGACTTCTTAATGCTGCATTTATAATAATTTTTGGAACATTATTTACTTATACGAGTTTAATGGTAAGCTTATATGTATTTCTAGGACTAGTAGTAGCAGGAAGTTTGCTTATTGGAGTATATGCAAAAGTAAAAGTTGGAACTTCTGGCAATGTACCAACAAATAAAGCAAATGTAAATGTGTAAGAGAATCAAGTGTGAGGAATGTACAAAGATTTTTTAAGATATAAGATGGATTATCTATCAAAGGGGAATTGAGAATTTAGTAGTAAATTCTTAATTCCCCTTTGACAAATGCATAAGTAAATTACAATATGTTTACTCACGGCTAACGCATGTATGTAATTATATGGAATACATATTAAAAACAGTTAAAAA
>CAZLZR010000082.1:0-17653 GCA_964564015.1 uncultured Acetivibrio sp. | reverse complement strand
CGAACCCAGACTACAATGGAACAGACAGCTTTACAGTAGAAGTGAGTGACGGAAACGGTGGAACAGCAATAAGCACAGTAACAATAACCGTTACACCAGTAAACGATGCTCCGACAGTACCTGACTACAATGTAACCACGCCGGAAGATACACCAGTATCAGGAACGGTAGAAGGAACAGACGTAGACGGTGATACACTGACATATGAAAAAGAAACCGACCCAACAAACGGAACCGTAGTAGTGAATTCGGATGGGACATGGACATACACACCGAACCCAGACTACAATGGAACAGACAGCTTTATAGTAGAAGTGAGTGACGGAAACGGTGGAACAGCAATAAGTACAGTAACAATCGATGTAGGTGGAACCAATGACGCTCCAACAGTACCTGATTACGATGTAACAACACCGGAAGATACAGCAGTATCAGGTAAAGTAGAGGGAACGGACATAGATGGCGACACACTGACATACGAAAAGGAAACAGACCCAACAAACGGAACTGTAGTAGTGAATTCGGATGGAACATGGACGTATACACCGAATGAAGACTACAATGGAATAGACACCTTTACAGTAGAAGTAAGTGATGGAAACGGTGGAACAGCAATAAGTACAGTAACAATAACCGTTACACCAGTTAACGATGCACCAACAGTACCTGATTACAATGTAACAACACCGGAAGATACACCAGTATCAGGTGAAATAGAGGGAACAGACAAAGACGGCGACACACTTACCTACGAAAAAGAGACTGACCCAACAAACGGAACAGTAGAAGTAAATCCGGATGGAACATGGACATATACACCGAACCCAGACTACAATGGGACAGACAGCTTTACAGTAGAAGTAAGTGACGGAAATGGTGGAACAGAGATAAGCACAGTAACAATAGATGTAGGTGGAACCAATGATGTACCAACAGTACCTAACTACAATGTAACAACACCGGAAGACACTCCGGTATCTGGAAAGGTAGTAGGTGTAGATTTAGATGGGGATATCCTTACATATAAAGCTATTACCGGACCTACAAATGGAACTGTTGTCGATAGTGTGTATGGAGATTGGGAGTATACTCCAAACCTAAACTTTACAGGAATAGATATTTTCACAGTAGAAGTAAGTGATGGAAATGGTGGAACGGCAATAAGCACAGTAACAGTAACGGTGACACCGGTAAATGATCCGCCAACAGTTCCTGATTACAGCTTTACAACTAAAGAAAATACATCTGTATCAGGAAAAGTAGTTGGGACAGATGTTGATGGCGATAAACTGACATACTCAAAAGCAAGTGACCCAGCAAATGGGAAAGTAGAGGCAAATGCTGACGGCACGTGGACTTACAATCCCAAAAAAGGCTATACGGGAACAGATAGCTTTAAAGTAGAAGTAAGTGATGGAAATGGTGGAACAGCAATAAGCACAATAACTATAAAAATAACACCTGAAAAGGTTACTCCTCCAAGCACTCCGTCAACTCCAAGGGATGATGACGATGATAGAGAAGTACCTGTACCTGAACCTGAACAGGAAATTCCAGGAGCACCTGTAGTAAAAGCGGATCTTGCAATTTTGATAGATTCATCTACTATGAGAGCCGGAGAAAACAGCAATGTAGAATATACAATCACATACTTCAACAAATTAAGTACTGATGTAAGTAATACATTTGTAAAAGTTAATGTTCCTGATTTGATGCTATTTGTAGAAGCCAATGAAGGTGGAAAATTGGTTGAAAAAGATGTTGTCTGGGATATAGGCACTCTGAAAGGTAATGCAAAGGGAACGGTTAAATTTACTCTGAAAGTTGGAAAGCTGGACGTTCAGGAAGCTATAGTAACTTTGAAAGCAAATATATACACTAAGTATGAAAACGTAGAGCTTATAAATCCAAACGATGATGAATCAAAAATTGATACATTCTTGTTTGCAAACGAATCGGAATTTGTTCATACAAGGTATATATTAGGTTACCCGGATGGTACGGTTAAGCCGAAAGGTGCTGTGACAAGAGCGGAAGTTGCAGTAATATTTGCCAGGATACTGAAATTAAAAGAACAAGGGTATGTAAAAGGGGATAAGGTATTTGATGATGTAAATGTCAACTTCTGGGCTGCAGAGCATATTGAAGCTGTAACTAAAATTGGCCTTTTCAAAGGATATGAGGATAATTCTTTCAGGCCAAATCAGCCAATAACCAGAGCAGAGCTGGCAACGGTAATATCAAAGTACTTGAAGATCACAACTTATCCGGAGTACAATGTTTTAGCCAAATACTTTAATGATATATCAGGACATTGGGCTGAAGCTATTATCACGGAGATATACAGGTACGATATTATTAAGGGTTATGAAGATAATACATTCAGACCTGATAATACGATAACCAGAGAAGAAACGATTACAATGGTTAATCAAATGCTTCATAGGGGACCGTTAACGAATGTAGAACCATCATTCCCTGACAATTTAAAAACTAACTGGTCTTTCGGACATGTAGAGGAAGCTACAAACACTCATAAATCATATTATAATGAGGATGGAAGCGAAACACTTGTGGAAATTATACCGGAAGGCATTTGGTAAAAAGCTAGAGTAACAAAAATCCCTCCATTCGTTGTGAATGGGGGGATTTATTACTCTATATACTATTTAATAAACATGGGTGCTAATGAAAACTTGCAAATGTGGATACTATCAACAGATGTACTATTAGAGCTAGCGCCAAGACAACACAAGAACCTATACTGCTTTTTCTCATTTTTTACATCCCCTTTAGTTTTTTAAAACTTTTTATTTATTAAGTGCATTAAAATAATACCAAAAATTATCATAATAGTCAACAACTTGTTGATCGGAAATTATGAATAGCAGCATAGAACAGTAATACTTAATATGTAGATTTGCTTATGGTCTTAAAAGGCCGCAGTCTATTTCAGAATTATCAGGAGTAAGAATTCTTATCAAATACTTATCATAGCCATTCATAATATTTCGGTTTACGGATATTATTTGAGCACCTGTCCTGGATGGAGTTCCGATAAGTAATAGTTGATTTTCATAGAGTATGGCATCATAAACATTAAAGTTATAAACCATCAAACCGTACTGTTCAGGTTTTATAGGCTGGAATTTCTCGTGGAAACCTAATGTTCCGAAAAAGTCTTTCTGGTTTTCGTTATATTGAGGAATAATGAGAAGGTGGTGCAGGCTATTCTCTATTTGCTTTGGAATATAGCTCCAACTTCTTTTATAGTTTACTTTCCATGCAGGGTCATATAGCGGACGATTATATAGGGGGTTACTGTAATTATAACTAAAAGGAACTTTCTTCCCTTGCATTATTACAGATTTTATGTTGTATATTTTGGTTTGACTGCCAAAAATAATATCACAACTTTGCTGGTGTATTACTTCATCCTTCAAGGGTATAAAGTAAGAAAGTTCTTCCTTGAGTGAGTTGTTTTCCTGCATCAAATGCTCTTTGGATTTAATTTCCTCAATGGGCTCAAAGGCACCCACAGTGCTCTCTTTAATTTTCTGCATCAAGTACTCATACCGGATTATATTGTATCTTAAGAAGTCTACCTCATAACCTTTTGGAGTAGAGAGTTGAAAGACAAAATCTTTAATATCTACCCCTTCAGGCAGCAAATCGTTCTGAACAATAGAAACTATTTGGGCCCCTGTCTGTTTTGTTTCTCCAATCAATGCTACCTGGTTTTCTAATACTTTAACGCTTTTAACACTAAATCCATAGATAAGGAAGTTTATATTTTTATGTGCATTAATGCTAACATCCGGGCTGTAGCCTAAACTGCCAAAAATGTCATAATTCATGCTTCCTCCTATTGAGAACGCAAATATCTTATGACGAGCTTCCATATTTTTTACGGGCAAATCCAACCAACCCCTATAATATGTTGATTTCCAGGTAGGGTCATATACAGGTCTTAAATATAATGAGTCATCAGAAAGAATTCTGAAGTTTACTTCGACTCCATAGTTAACAACTTTACTCAGTTCACATGTTTGTATGGGTGAGGGGGGAAGATGGTGAACGTTTTTATATACTGTCCTGTTCTCGCCTTCGTAGATAATTTTCTGTTCCAGACCTATCAAAGAATCAAGTAGATTTTTAAGGGTATGATTATCCTCTAATACTTCATCCAAGCTGTTATTAAAAGTTTTTATGTTTTCAGTATGTATTCCATTTACAATTAATACAATTGCAGTAGAAAATATCAGTAGAAATGCCATAAATATTAAAAGTTTTCTATTTAAAGTAATAATAAATATTTTCATTATTTTTGTACTCCTTCTCAATAAATATCTATTCGATGAGTCACGGAATTAGAAGGAGAAATAGTGATTTATATAGAGGGATAAAACTATTTGATTTCATAGAAAAATTTCAATTGTTTTTTGAATAGGATGGCATTAATGAAAGTAAAATACAAGCACGTAAGAAGGAAGAATAAAGGTGGTAGACTTTCCGTCACATTGCTGAAAGTTGAGGCTTCAAAGTCAAATAATGATAAATGCCACTAAATGGGTAAATATTAGGCAGTCTGGTAATTTTACAGACTGCCTGCTAAAATGCACAAAATATGATTTTTGTTATTGAAAATCATATTTTCCAATGTACAATCATTTGTATACATCAAAAAAAGTTGGTAAATGAACTTCACCCCCATCAAAGCCTAACGTCTCAATGGATAGAAGTGAAAATGGAAAAACCAAGCCAGAAAAAATAGTCGGTAAATAAAATGGCTGATTTTTATAATGGAAATACAAAAATGGAAAACGAAAATGAAAATAAAAATAAAGTCGTTCCGTGGGAATGGATAGTATGAAGCGAAAAGTAATAAGGAAAAGACGTAAGTATAAAGGGATAGAGGATATTTATACTGATTCTTTATGGAAAAGAGAATTGATTAGAAAAATGCTGAAAGCCTTGAGTTTAAAGAGTTAAGAGACAATTGCTTTATACTTATTGCTTAATCCTTTTTACTCCCTAAGTAAAAACCCTCACAAGCCTTTTATATTAAGACTTATGAGGGTTTTAATTTTTGTATGGATATTATTCTTATACTTTAATTTTTATGCTTTCTACTCCCAATGGAACAACTTTATTTGATAGATACATCATTTTCGTGATTTATATGGTCACTGATATTCCTTAACTAAAAGTGCCCTGATATATCCCCTGTCCTTACTGGTAGAATCTATGTAGAATCCTCTTCCATAGTAGAATCTGATTAAGTCCTTATATCTGGAGGCGGTATGTAAACTGACTTTTTTTATACCTTTAGCTGACATTAACTTGTCTACGAGGTTCATAAGAGACTTGCCGATACCTATATTATGGTATGCAAGGCTTACACCAAATCTGCTTATATAAGCAGATTTGTCCGGGAGTATTTGAACCCTTATAGTACCAACAGGTGTGTTATCAATGAAGGCAACAAATACTTCTTTGGAGCTGATATCAGCCATAATATCTTCAACAGACTCATCGAGTGCTTCCATCGAACCTTTAAGGCCGGTGTCCTTCATATATTTTTTAAATGCTTCTTGTGTAATTAATTGTATAGCTTCTGCATCATCAACAGTTGCTTTCCTTATAATAAACGAATAATTCATTTTGACCCCACCACTTTTCTATTTACCCATCAGAAGAGCCATTATTGCTTTTTGAACGTGAAGCCTGTTTTCTGCTTCATCAAAAACAACGGATTGCGGCCCATCAATAATTTCCTCTGAGACTTCATAGCCTCTGTATGCAGGCAGACAATGAAGGAAAATAGCATCTTCCTTAGCCTTGCTAAAGAGGTTTCCATCAACCCTGTAAGGTTCAAAAATCTTAATCCTCGATTGCTTTTCAGTTTCCTGCCCCATGCTTACCCAAGTATCTGTATATACAACATCAGCATCTTTGATAGCTTCAACCGGATCTTCTGTCAGAATAACTTTTGATCCTGATACTTTGGCAGCTTCCATAGCTTCGGATACAATCTTTTCATCACAATGATAACCTTTTGGGGAACCAACTGATATATCCATACCTACTTTTGAACAACCGTGGAGGAGGGAATTTGCTATATTGTTACCATCACCGAGATAAGCCATTTTCAAGCCCTTCAGAGTCCCCTTATGTTCGTATACGGTAAAGAGATCAGCAAGGATCTGGCATGGATGCATCAGATCGGTAAGTCCGTTTATTACAGGAATGTTCCCATATTTTGCAAGATCCTCAACATCGCTGTGAGCAAAGGTTCTTATCATAATTCCATCTAGATATCTTGATAAAACCTGTGCGGTATCATAGATTGTTTCTCCTCTCCCGATTTGGATATCGTTAGAACTCAGAAACAAAGCGAATCCGCCCAATTGATACATACCAACTTCGAAGGATACCCTTGTTCTTGTGGATGACTTTGTAAAAATCATTCCAAGCGTTTTACCTTTCAAATGATGGTGAGTAACTCCTTCTTGTTGCTGCTTTTTCAATTTTTCCGAAAGGTTAAGTATTTGTTCTATTTCTTCTAACGTTAGGTCATTCAGGCTTATTAGATGATCCATAATTTAATCCCCCATTTATAAATATTTTTGCGATAGGAACAGCAATAAATTAAGTTCCTAATCTGAATAACGAAAAAACTCCATTCTATGGTACTTAAACAATATTAAAACAGGAAGGTATTTATTCGTTTTTCCTTAGTATTCAGAAAATAAGAAAGATTTTCCGTTTATAATATTAATAATTATACAAAAAAATGTATAAAAATGCAATACTCAAAATGGAAAAAAGTTTTAGAAGACTGCAAAAGACACAATAGTAGTGCATTGCGTAAAAAGAGGAGTTGTGAAGAAATATATCATGGCAAGTGCTTTTTTATAAAACTAAAGAAAGAATCTTTCATTTTTGTCTTTTCTTCCTCTAACACGGAGAAGAAAGCATAAAGAGAGTTGTTGTTTTCTTCCTGCATATCTGTATAGTGCATTCCATAGTCAGTATATGCAGCGCATTCAATTTTACGGTTAACATTGCCTTTGGCAACGATTATGTTTTTGTCGGGAAGAAATATGGTAAGGTGAAGCTGCTCGTTGCTGATATCAAAATTGTCCTTAGAGTAAAATGCCATTCCGGTCAGGCTGATATCGTGAATAATTGCAAAATACTCTTCCTCCCTATTTTCATATTTAATATTGGAGGCAAGGTATACATCGTATCTAGGGAAAATCCTTGAGTTTTTCAAATCTTTAATGCTTTCAATGTTCACCTTTACATGACTTGGAAACTGAGGGTATATTTCTCCTACCGAGCCTATAAAAAGATATTCCATGTCTTCGTTTGTAAGTTTAATAGTAATTTTTTGACCGGGCATTATTATGTTTTCAAGAAAACCAGTTAATAAAGCTACTGATACAGTTTTGTTCTCGACTTTATAAACAATATTTTGGTGCCATATGCTACTTGAAGAAAGCTTCGTATATACTACGGTGCCTTCTTTTAATACTGTATAAAGTAAATCTTTTGCCAAAATAATCAATCCTCCTGTTTAATCCAATGTGATTAACTGAGTTATCAATTGCAGAAATCAACGCATAAACTTAACCAATAGCTTTATTATTACAACTTTATGTGAATAAGTTTAAAGAAAATAAATAGACAACTATATTATATATTTTTAGTTACCGTTTTTAAAGTATATTGTTACATAAAAGTAAAAGTATTATGTACATGTTTTAGTGCTTTCTATAATATTCTAAATATATTTCGAAAATCCTTCCTCAAGTGAATAAAATTATAATTTTTCATTGCTATAATATGGAACCTTTTCCTTCATGATCATAGTTCCAATTCCTTTATTAGTGAATATTTCGAGTAGTAGACAGTGTGAAATTCTACCATCAATAATATGGGTTCTACCTACTCCTTTTTCTAATGCTTCGATACAACCGAGAACTTTTGGTATCATTCCGCCGTCTATAACTTTTCTTTCAATGAGATCATGGGCTTCGTTGACAGTCAGAGATGGTATAATGTCGTTGCTGTCTTTGTTCATTTTTACACCTTCAATATCAGTCAGTAACATTAGCTTTTCTGCTTTCAGAGCAGCCGCAATTTCCCCGGCCACTGTATCTGCATTTATATTGTAGCTTTTGCCATCTTTGCCTACACCTATTGGGGCAACAACCGGTATGTACTCGTCTTTAGCAATTAATTCAATCAATTTGGAGTTGATATTGGTTATTTTTCCCACATAACCCAAATCTACTTCATTTCCATCTACAGTGGTTTTGTATTGTTCACATTCTATCAGGTTACCGTCAATACCACATAAGCCAATGGCCTTACCTCCCATTTTGTTAAGGAGTGAGACAATTTCCTTGTTGGTTTTACCGACAAGAACCATTTGCGCTACTTCCATGGTAGAACTGTCAGTTACTCTCAAGCCATTTATAAATTGGCTTTTTATATTGAATTTCTCTAGTGCCTTGTTTATTTCAGGACCTCCACCATGCACAACTATAGGATTCATACCGATATACTTAAGAAGTGTTATGTCCTCCATGACGGAGTTCTTCAGTTCATCATTGATCATGGCATTTCCGCCATATTTTATTACAACAGTCTTGCCGGACAGTTTTTGAATATAAGGCAAGGCTTCTATGAGAATTTCTGCTTTTTTTATTATAGTTTCCATCGAAGTTTCCATTTAAATTCCTCCAGTAATATTTTATAGGGGTTGATTATAAATATAAGCCCGGGGTTGTGAGACCTGTATGTTCCGGAAATCCGTAAATTATATTCATGTCCTGAACAGCTTGACCGGCTGCTCCTTTTCCAAGGTTATCCACTGCGGACAGAACAATAACGCGGTTTAATCGTTTATCAACAACAACACTTATATCTATATAATTTGAGCCTGCAACAAATTTGGTTTCAGGAAGTTTTCCTTCATCTAATATTCTTACAAAGAATTCATCCTTATAGAATTCCTTGTAAAGTGAGATCAACTCTGATGCTGATTTTTCAGAGGTGAGATTAGCGTATATTGTGCTAAGCATACCTCTCTTCATAGGAACCAGGTGTGGAGTGAACGAGACTATAATTTCTTCATTGGCAAGCAGAGACAACTCCTGTTCAATTTCTGAAGTATGTCTGTGGGTTGAAACCTTGTACGCTTTAAAATTCTCTGTACACTCACAGAACTGGTTGGGAAGCTCGGTATTCCTGCCGGCACCGGTTACGCCGGATGCTGCATCAATTATAATGTTTTTTGTTTCTATCAGCTTATTTGATAATAACGGAGCGAGCCCTAAAACCGAACAAGTCGGATAGCATCCGGGATTAGCAATAATTTTTGCATTCTTAATGGCCTTACGGTGAAGTTCCGGAAGTCCATAAACGGCCAGGTCCAACAGTTCAGGCATATTGTGCTTGGTATTGTACCACTTTTCATATACTTCTACATCTTTATAACGGAAGTCACCGCTGTGATCCATAATTATTTTGCCTTTTTCAACAAGCTTTGGTATAACATCCTTGGAAATTCCGTGTGGAAGTGCGGTTACGAAGATATCTGCTTTTTGCGAAATTTTCTCAATATCAAGTTCCTCACATTCTAAATCAAACACATTTCTTAAATTCGGATAAACGTCAGAGATTTTCTTGCCGACGAAGCTTTGTGAGACTACGGTGCTTATATTAAATTCAGGATGGTTTTGAAGAAGTCTGACTATTTCTATTCCAACATAACCTGTTGCGCCAATTATTCCTACATTTATCATAATATTTCCTCCTCTATGATACTATTTTTCTCAGATTTTCTCAAAAAGTTTTTTGAAAACATTCTGCTAAAAGTCTTATAGCATAAGGTTATAAGATGCTTTTTATCACATGATTTATAATTATACAAAACTATGCATAAAAATTCAATAATATTTATAAATATTCATGCCAGAAAATTCTTATGTAAAAGTGCCATTTTCAGGTTTCTTGAATCAGGTTTATGCAAAGTTACTAATACATAAAAATAAATTTTGTTAAAAAATATACTAGTTGGGGGTTGGCTAACATGGTATATTTAATATGTAGAATAGTTCGGAATAATTGGGAGGGGAAAAAATGGCAAGCGTTAAACTAAAAAACATATTCAAGAGATATGCAGGTGGCGTTACAGCTGTAAATGATTTTAATTTGGACATCGAGGACAAGGAATTTATCATATTGGTAGGTCCTTCCGGATGTGGAAAGACCACAACTCTTAGAATGGTTGCAGGACTTGAGGAAATTTCTGAAGGAGAACTTTATATAGGAGACAAACTTGTTAATGACGTTGCTCCTAAGGATAGGGATATAGCAATGGTTTTCCAGAACTACGCTCTTTATCCACATATGTCTGTATTTGATAATATGGCATTCGGATTAAAGCTCAGAAAGTTGCCAAAAGATGAAATAAAGAGAAGAGTTCTTGAAGCAGCAAAAATTCTTGATATAGAGCATTTGCTTGAAAGAAAACCAAAGGCATTGTCCGGAGGTCAAAGACAGAGGGTTGCGCTCGGTCGTGCTATCGTTCGTGAACCTAAAGTATTCTTAATGGATGAGCCGTTGTCAAACCTTGATGCAAAGCTCAGGGTTCAGATGAGAACTGAAATCAGCAAATTGCATCAAAGACTTCAGACAACAATCATATACGTTACTCATGACCAGACTGAAGCCTTAACAATGGGTACAAGAATTGTTGTTATGAAGGATGGATATATTCAACAGGTTGATACACCAACAAGCTTGTATGAAAGACCAAACAATATGTTCGTTGCAGGATTTATTGGAAGTCCTCAAATGAACTTTATAAATGCAAAAGTTGAAAAGCGTGGAGAAGAAATGCATCTTCTGTTTGGAAAAGAAGATATCAAACTTCCTGAAGGAAAGGCTAAGAAACTTGAGGGAAGCGAATATATAGGTAAGGAAGTTGTTATGGGTATCAGACCTGAAAATGTTCATGATGAAGCTATGTATCTTGAAACATTATCAGACAGTATCATTAATGCTCAGGTTGAAGTTGTTGAAATGCTTGGTTCCGAAACCTTGCTTTACCTGGTAGTTGATGAAATTGACTTTGTTGCCAGAGTTAATCCAAGAACAAAGGCTAAACCTGGAGATACTGTTAAACTTGCTTTTGAAACTAATAAGATTCACCTGTTTGATAAAGAAACAGAAAAGACAATAATGAATTAATAGGTATAACAGAATTTGATATATTAAGGGAAAGATTAAATTTAATCTTTCCCTTTTAAATTTTTTGTGTATAATATAAATATACTACAATCCCTTATTAATGATGGTCTTTATTTTGACAAATTTTAATAGAATGATAGGGGGGATAAAATTGGCCGTTAAACTTTATCAAAGTTTAGTTAATCAGATAAAGGATATAATTAATGATGAGTTCGGGATTATGGATGATACCGGGCTTATATTAGCATGTTCAAACGAAAAACTTATTGGTCAGAATAATCCTCTGGCTCTAGATGTTATGAGATCTAGGGATCCGTTTGTTGTCTTAGAAGGGAAGTCATTCCTAAAGGTATATATAAAGAGCAAGCTTGAGTTTATTGCTTTTATAAATTCTCAGGACAATGAGAATTTTAAATATCTGTCTTTGATGTCCATAAGTGCGGTTAACGTGAAGACTTATTATGAAGAAAAATATGATAAGTTAAACTTTATTAAAAGTATAATAATGGATAATATACTACCCGGTGATATTACTTTGAAGGCTAAGGAACTTCATTTGGCCAATAATGTCAAGCGGGTTGTTTTTCTTATAAGTACGGAAAAAGTCAAGGATATATATGCCCATGAAATAATTGAAGGATTGTTTCCGGGAAAGAATAGAGACTTTATAATTATTCTGGATGATGAGAATACTGTTTTGGTTAAGGAACTCAAACAGGATTTTGAACATAAGGACATAAGAAAAACTTCAAAGATAATTATTGACACCCTTTCTTCAGAGCTTGTAAAGGCTAAAGTTGGCATAGGTACTGTTGTGGATAATATAAAGGATATTGGGCGCTCATACAAAGAAGCTGAAATAGCATTGCTGATTGGAGGTATATTTGATGATGAACAGCCTGTCAATGATTACAGCAAACTTGGAATAGGAAGGTTGATTTACCAATTGCCTACAACATCATGTACCCTTTTCCTCAATGAAGTTTTTAGAGATGGTTCTTTTGAGTCGCTTGATTCAGAAACGATGTCAACTATCCAGAAGTTTTTTGAGAATAACTTAAATGTCAGCGAGACCTCAAGACAGTTATATATTCATAGAAATACTCTGGTTTATAGGCTAGACAAGATTCAAAAGATTACAGGCCTTGATTTGAGAATGTTTGATGATGCAATAATTTTCAAAGTTGCCATGCTTGTAAAAAAATATCTTGATAGTAATAAACGATTTATGTAGAGTAAAAAAATACCAGTGTCTGAGAAAGGGTTTAGTTTAACGGCAAAAAAGGGTTTTTCAGGGATATGTAGAATATATAATTTAAATATCTCTGTTTTAGGAGGTTCAAGTGGTAGAATTTAGGTCGGTTACTAAAAAATATTCTAATGGAACTATGGCACTTAACAATATAAGTGTTAATATAAACAAAGGTGAATTTGCTTTTATAGTTGGACAGAGTGGTTCTGGGAAATCTACTATGTTAAAGCTTATCTTAAAGGAAGAAGATCCAACTTCGGGCGAAGTTTTTGTAAATGGGTACAACGTATCCGCATTGAAAAGAAAAGAGATACCTTACCTCAGAAGGAGTTTGGGAGCTGTTTTCCAGGACTTCAGACTTCTTCCCAATAAGACGGTTTATGAAAACGTTGCTTTTGCAATGCAGATCACAGAAGCGTATCCTAAGGAGATTAGGCGACAGGTACCAATGTCTTTGGCTTTAGTGGGTCTTAGCAAGAAAGCAAATGTATATCCGGGACAGCTGTCAGGAGGAGAACAGCAAAGAGTTGCTCTTGCAAGGGCGTTGGTTAATAATCCTGCCTTGCTTATTGCCGATGAACCGACAGGAAACTTGGATCCTGATACTTCCTGGGAAATAATGAAGCTGCTTTCGGAAGTTAATTGCAGAGGTACAACGGTAATTGTAGCTACACATGAGAAGGGAATAGTAGACTCGATGAAAAAAAGAGTAATTGCTATTGAAAAAGGGTCTATAGTTAGGGACCAGGAGAAAGGACAGTACGGCGATGAAGTTAAATACAACCAAGTATATAATTAAGGAAGGTATTATTAATACTTATAGGAATGCATTAATGTCTCTTGCTTCTGTGGGTGTTGTTACAGCTTCTATGATTATATTGGGTTTATTTTTGGTAATTACAATAAACTTAACCTACAATACGGATAATTTAAAGGAACAACCCCAAATGATGGTTTTTTGTGAGCCTGAGTTAGATGACAAGCAGGTTATGGTTGTTGAACAGACTATAAGAAATGACTCCAGAGTTAAAACACATGTCTATGTCTCAAAGAAGGAAGCTTTTGAGAAGACAAAAGATATGTTGGGGAACGACAAGGATGTAATTGAAGGACTCAGTGAAAGTTTTATGCCTGTTTCGTTTATTATAGAATTAAACAACCTTGCTGATGCACAGTCTGTTGTTGAAGCCTTCAAGGAGATCCCGGGTGTTGGGAAAGTGAAGTATTCTCAGAAGACAATAGATATGTTATTGAAGGTGGCAACCTGGGTGCAGGTTGGAAATGCAGTACTGATATTTATTTTGCTTGTAATATCAATGTTCATTATATCTAATACCATAAAGCTGACTGTATTTGCCAGACGAAAAGAAATCAATATAATGAAATATATTGGGGCGACAGATTGGTTTATCAGGTGGCCATTTGTTGTTGAAGGTGTTATAATAGGTTTGGTTGGTGCAGTATTAGGGTTTGTAGCTATAAGTATTGGGTATGGAGCGTTTTCGAGCAGGTTCAAAGAAGGCATAGAAATAATTAATTTTGTTAACTTGCGAGCTCTTCAATTTGAAGTTATTTACACCTTTTTATTGGTGGGTATTGTGGTAGGTGCTCTGGGGAGTACTATTTCTATAAGGAAATATCTGCGTGTTTAGGTTTGTGGCACAATATGCTATTGCATAGTTTTCTATGTAACTATTTTTTGATATAGTCTATGATAAAAGGGAGCAGTTGTGTCTGAGCCATTAAATCTAACAAAGGAAAAGTTATGCTAGGAGGTATTAAACGTGAAAAAAGCTTTATGCATTGTTATTTCGCTATCAATGGTATTTACACTTATGGTGCCGGCTTTTGCCGATAAGCTCACGGAAGCTCAAAAGCAGAAAAAAACCGTTGATAAAAAGATCAGTGATCTAGCTAAGCAAAAGAAACAGGAAGAAAAGAAATTAGAGACAGCAAAGGATAAGAAGGAAGAAATTGAATCTGCCCAGAAAAAAGAGCAGCGAGAGTATCAGGAGCTACTTAATCAAGTAAGCGAATTAAACGAGGGAATTGCTGAACTCGATAAATCAATTGAGGCAAGTAATAAAGAATACAATGAAAAACTTGAACTCTTAAAAGTACGGTTGAGAGTAATGTACGAGAATTCTGATTTTACATACATAGATACATTGGCAGAATCAAAAAGCATTGTGGATTTTTTCGAAAGGCTCGAACTTGTTGCTACGATAAGTAAGAAGGATAAAGAGATAATTGATGGAATCAAAGAAGCGAAAAACGATATAGAGTATAAGAAGCAACTGGTGGTTGGAGAAAAAAATCTGGTCGAGCAAAAGGCTGACGAATCCTTAAAAAACATAAATAACCTAAGCGCTTCAAGGGCGAGTTTAGACAAAGAGATAAAGGACATTAATTCAAAGCTTGATAAACTTGAGGATGAAGAAGATAAGCTGATCAGCCAATCGAATGCTCTGGTCAACCAGATTAAGAACCTTCAGACAAAAGGGGCATATGCAGGTGGAAGTATGGCCTGGCCATGTCCTAGTTCCTCAAAGATATCGTCTTATTATGGAAACAGGATGCATCCTATATTAAAAAAATACAAGATGCATACTGGAATAGATATATCAGCAAGTCAAGGATCTTCAATAGTAGCAGCCAATAGTGGAACTGTTTTGATGGCAGGATGGCAAAGTGGTTATGGTTATACAGTGGTAATTGACCATGGAGGAGGCATAACTACATTGTATGCTCACTGTAGCAAGTTGTTGGTTAAAGTCGGAAGTAAAGTAAAATCAGGCCAAACCATCGCCAAAGTTGGAAGTACTGGTTTGTCGACAGGACCACATTTGCACTTTGAGGTAAGAAAAAATGGCTCTACTACTGATCCACTAAGATATGTAGGCAAATAGTTGTATAGATAATCAACACAACAGTTAAACCTGTATAACACATAAATGTTATCTATAGTAAATGAACCTATAAGATTTAAAATAGGTCCGGACAAATCCGGACCTTATTTAAATTTTTTGTTGGAATCAGGGATATTATATTATTTACTAAGCAAGCATATGATATAATGATAGAGTCAGCTGTAAATGTATTGCTTTATTTATGGTTTTAATAAGCAAAGTGCTGTATAAATAAATTTTGACCCCATGGGAGAATAAAGGGAGTGTTCTAGAATTGGAGAAGAATGTATTTACTGGAAAGATTTTGCCTGTCATTGTAGCTGTTGTAATGACAAATGCTGTTACCGCCGTAGGATTTTTGTTATGGCATTATTTATCTCCGAATTATGTTGTAGTGCCTGATGTTGTGACACAGGAACAGGCGGATATATATGACTTTAATCCAAACTATGCAGTGCAGTTCAGCAGTGATAGTGTTAAATATGAAAATGTGAAGAAATTTGATAAGGTAAGAGACTTGCTGGAAGAATACTACTATAAGGATACAAATGAGAATGAAATGCTTGAAGGTGCAATCTCAGGTATGACACAGGCTTTAAATGATCCTTATACAGTATATTTCACTAAAGACCAGATGAAACAGTTTAATGAGAAGTCTCAGGGTAGTTATGTCGGGATAGGTGTAGTTGTAACAATGGGCGAAGATGGTATCCTGTCGGTTGTTGAACCTTTTGAGGATTCGCCTGCTCTTGATGTGGGAATTATGAAGGATGACAAGATTGTAAAGGTTGATGATCAGGACGTTACAACTATCAGAGATGAAGATATGATTATCAGCATGATAAAGGGAAAAGAGAATACAAAAGTCAAAATTACAGTTTACAGACCATCCGAAGGAAAATATCATGACTATGATGTTACCAGGAAAAAGATAAAGGTGGTAAATATAAAAAGCGAAGTGTTAAGCGATGATATCGGGTATATAAAGATTTCCATGTTTGACAGCGAAATAAATAAATTCTTTCTAGAGCATTTAAATGACTTGCTTAAAAAGAATATAAAGGGTTTAATTATCGACCTGAGGGATAATCCCGGAGGAGATTATGATCAGGTCGCAGCTATGGCAGACAGGTTGATTCCGGAAGGATTGATTGTATATACGGAAGATAAAAAAGGTAACAAGCAGGAAAAAAAGTCAGATTCTACAGAGTTAAACATCCCTATAGCTGTTTTGGTTAATGAAAACAGTGCAAGCGCATCGGAAGTTTTATCCGGAGCACTTAAAGACCATAATAAGGCTACTTTGGTTGGAACCAAGACGTTTGGAAAAGGTCTTGTTCAAGCGGTAGTGAATTTAGAAGACGGTTCAGGCTTGAAGGTCACTATTGCAAGATATTTTACACCATCCGGAGTGTGCATACAGGATGTAGGCATTGAACCGCATGTTAAAATTGAAGTTTCAGAGAAATATAAGGGTGTTGCGGTTTCTCAGATTCCAAAAGAAGAAGATAACCAACTCCAGAAGGCTATTGAAGTTGTTAAGGGAGCTATTAAATAAAGAAGTAAAACCATTCAACCCGAAAATTTAGTGATTTTAATCAAATTTAACGGGTAGGGTACGACTAAAATATAAGTTCCCACTCTGGATAACAAAAAAATTTGATTTGTTAATGTTTCAAAGTATGAGAATAGGAAGTTGTTTTTCGTTATCCCTAAACATTAAAAAATGGAGTGCGTACACAAGACGTATTCCATTTTTTTGTGTATATTTGGGAGCTTTTTGTTCAATAATACTATTAGGAGGTGTTGCAGAATGAAAGATGTAGATGAGAAGTTAAAATATGAGGTGGCAAATGAGCTTGGATTGTTTGATAAGATAAAGAAAAATGGATGGAAAAGCCTTACCGCAAAAGAAACAGGACGTATAGGCGGTTTGATGACAAAGAAGAAAAAGATGCTCCAGATGGAAAAAGGTCAATAGAAATACATAGAAAAACTCCTTTTGTATTTTATCGCAGCGATAATTTCTGCTATTTTTGCAGCTATCACTGCGATATATTATTTTGTAATTCTCATTATTGAATCAAATCAAATCATTCCTTAATATTTCTAATGTCAAATCGAATTTGATACTTGAATTGTTACTGAATCTGTTATGTGTTATAATGAAACCTGACTTTGGTATCAGACATTAGAAAATGGTGTTAACTATTATGGTAAAATG
>CAZLZR010000081.1:0-17789 GCA_964564015.1 uncultured Acetivibrio sp. | reverse complement strand
GCCCGCTTATTTCAAGGCTAAGCTGACAAATTTACAGTGGGAAAGTTGAGTTAATAAATTTCCGGATTAATTCAAAGTTCCTTCTTTTATATTGCTATATACGGTAATTATCTTTCCCTCGCTGTCCCTGTATATTACAAACCCTCTTGCATACCAGGTTTCATCGAGAGCAGCAGATTTACTTAAAACAAAAGTTCCAACTAATTGTGTTGTTTTAGCTGTTCCTTTTAGAACATCCGTTGCTCCAATAATAAAGTCTGTTTCAGAAGTACCTGTTGATGAATTATTTGTAAGAATAATTCCATGAGAAATTATTGTACTTCCTTCAGGAACTATTCTTTCTGCAACAAAAGATAATTTTCCATCCAACTTTGTTATATTGGTTATTGCAATACTTGCATTTTGCTCCACTTCTTCAGCATCATCAATAAACACCGCCGTAAGCTTTATATCTCTTACTGCATAGAACTTGTAGTTAGCATCATAGCAAAGAGTGTTTCCGCTATCATCAACCCAGTGTGAAAACTTTTTGCCTTCTTCCGGAGGATCTGCCACTACAGTTACGTATTCCTTAATATTGTACACTCCTGTACCGCTGCCTCCATAAACCGATATGGCAACAGTCTCTTCATTCTTCTTAAATAGTGCTGTAACTACTACATCATCTTTAGAATTTTTGATTTCTTCTGCTGTTTTATCCCATCCGACAAAAGTATATCCGTATTTCGTCGGCGCTTGAGGGAATTCGACATTGCTTCCAATAAGGACATAAACAAGTTTAATTATTTCCCCATCTCCATTTTTAAAGAAAACAAGATGTTTGTCTTTTTCCGCAAATACGGCTGTTATGGTATCATCGCACCCTATTACAAAGGAATATTCGGGGTCGGTTGACAACAAACGGCCGCCGCTGTCTCTCCAGTACAAAAAGTATGAATTTTTATTATCAACCGCCGTTATAGTAACTGTTGACCCTAACACAAAAGGTTTTTTATCACCATTTTTCCAGTCGTAAACACTTCCATATCCTTCAATTTTTATAGTCAAGTCAACTGTTTTTTCCCATTTAGCATAAAGAGTTTTGTCAGAAATTATCTTGGTATTAAAATCAAAAACTTTTGTAAGCTCTTTATCTTCATACCAATCTACAAATGCATAACCTCCTTTCTTAGGCGGTTGTGGTACCTCTGCCGTGTTATTATATTTTATGTACTGATTTTCCACAGATGATCCACCATTTGAATCAAAAACAACAGATATCTTTAGTTCCGGTATATCAGGTAATTTATCCAGAGCCTCGGACTTATATTCATTCCATTCAGGAGAAGTAAAGCCCTTTGCACCCTTCTTGTAATAAATAACCATATCTGTGTTGTTGTTCTCAAAAGCATTTGTCCCGACAAACGACGGAGCATCTCCATAGAAGTACACATTTGATAGCCCTGTACAATAATAAAACGCACAAAAACCAATTGAAGTCACACCTTCAGAAACTATAAGATCCCCTGTTAAACCCTTGCAACTATAAAAGGCATAATAACCGATTGTGGTCACACCTTTAGGTATTACAAGATTTCCTGTTAAGCCTTTGCAATTATAAAACGCACTAGGGCCAATAGTAGTTACACTATCGGGTATTACCAAATTTCCTGTCAAACCGGTACAACCCATAAACGCGCTATCTCCAATTGTAGTTACACCTTCGGGGATTACCAGATTTCCTTTCAAACCGGTACAACCAAAAAAAGCATATTTACCGATTGTTTTGACGCCTTCAGGTATTGCGAGATTTCCAGTCAAACCATTGCACTTATAAAATGCATACTCACCAATTGCCTTAACTTCAACACCTTCAAGCTCAGTCGGTATTACAAGATTACCGGAATTTACTCCTGTATACTTGGTTATGGTACCTGTGGCAGCATCAAACAAAAAATCCTTATCTTGTGCAGCTAAAATACTTCCCTGTGGCATAAGTCCAACCAATGAGCACACCAGTAACAGATATACCAATACTTTTCTTGTAACTCTTTTCATCTTATCTCCCCTTTACTTATTATTATTTTGGTGCCACTATTAAAATTAACATTTTTTATATTATATAACAAACAAATTTTTTTTCAATACTACAATTCTTTAAAAACTTAATTCAATTCACTTTTTCAGTATAAAATACAAAAGGAAGCAGCTTTAAGGCAACTTCCTTTTGTATCCGGGCATATAATAAATGTGAAGAAAAACATGCGCCCTTGGTACCCGAAGTTCAATTATATCCCGGGCATACGTCAAATTAAACTTACATAACTTGCGGAGCACCGTATTCTTTTCCGAAAAGTTCAACTGTCACTTTGTTCATCTTTTGAGGCTCAAATGGCTTGTCTGAGCTGTCTCTCTTTACTGAAACTATTTTATCAGCCACTTCCATGCCCTCAATAACCTTCCCAAACGCTGCGTATTCCCCGTCTAAATGTGGAGCATCCTTTACCATGATAAAAAATTGTGATCCGGCTGAATTTCTGTCACGTGATCTGGCCATTGACAAAACACCTCTGGTATGCTTAAGGTCATTTTTAAATCCATTTGATGCAAATTCACCCCTGATCGAATATCCTGGTCCGCCAATGCCTATTCCTTCAGGATCACCACCTTGTATCATAAAGCCCGGTATAACTCTGTGAAATATAACTCCGTTGTAAAATCCCTTATTAATCAGTGATATAAAACTTTTAACGGTATTCGGAGCAATTTCTGGGTACAACTCTACCTTCATTATTCCGCCGTCTTCCATTTCAATTGTTACAAGCGGATTTTTGTTTTCTGTGTTTTCCATGTATGTATCCTCCCTGTTTCTATGGTGTAATTTATTATAGGCTTGTTTATTTGCCTTCCAGCTCTTTTAACATTTCATCGATAAGTTTTTTGTCCTCTTTGCCCGGGTCAAATTTTGAGAACAAATCCGGCCTTTTTATATATGTACGCTTAAGAGCCTCTTTTCTTCTCCACCTTGTTATATTGGCGTGATGACCTGATAACAATACCTCAGGCACTACACGGGTATTAAACTCCAAAGGCCTTGTGTATTGTGGATACTCCAGAAGGCCATCATAATGTGATTCCTGTGAGTACGAATCCTCACTTGATAAAACCCCTGGTATCAATCTGCTTACCGAATCTATAAGTACCATTGCCGGAAGTTCACCCCCGGTAAGTACATAATCGCCTATCGATATTTCCTCATCAACAATTTCTTCAATTATTCGCTCATCTATTCCTTCATAATGACCGCACAACAATACAAGATGTTTTTCCTTTGACAGTTCTTTTACAACTTCCTGAGTAAGTGTTCTGCCTTGTGGACTCAAGTATATTACCTTCGGTTTGTATTCTATGTCATTGGTAATAGAAAGATAGGCATCATAAATAGGCTGAACTGTCATTATCATCCCCCCTCCGCCTCCGTAGGGGTAATCGTCAGCCTTTTTGTGCTTGTTTGCTGAAAAATCCCTTATGTTTACGGCATTAATCTCGATTATACCGCTCTCCCTGGCTCTTCCTATAATACTCTCTTTTAAGACCGCATCAATTATTTCAGGAAATAATGTCAAGATATCAAATTTCATCATCAACCAACCCTTGCGGCAACTCAACTATTATTTTTTTATTTTCAATAGAAACTTCCTTCACCACAGATTTCAAAGCCGGTATAAGAAGTTCCTTTTTATTTTCATCACGAACAACGTAAACGTCATTGCTTCCGGTTTGAAGTACGTCAACCAAAACCCCAAGTCTTCTATTCTTTTCATCATAAACTTCACTGTTAATCAAATCACATACAAAGTAAGAATCTACAGGCAACTTAACTGCATCTTCCCTGTTTATAATTATAAACTTGTCCTTAAGCTTTTGTGCTTCATTCGGGTCATTCACGTCTTTCACTTTGAGTATTACAAAATTTTTATGGTACTTAACGCTTTCAAAACTGTATTTTTGCATATTATCCGATACTTCTGAAGCTATGAAAGCTGACTTTAATCTATTAAATCTATTAGCATCGTCAGTTAAAGGTATTACTTTTACTTCACCTTTTACACCATGCGTATTTACAATTTTGCCAACTTCAAGATACTGTATCATTATTAACACCGCCATTTATGTAAATTATTCTATTTAATTTATTCCCTGAAATCCTTTAAAAAATTCCAAATAAAAATCTCGAGGGGTTCTATCCCATCTTGCTTTTAAGGCATTTGTTTTGCAAATTCCTAAAATAAAATATGGACAAGAGTATACTCCTGCCCACATTTACTATTGTAGTATTTCTACAGATACTCTCTTATTTTCTTTTATTGCTGCTGCCTTCACAACTGTCCTTATAGCCTTTGCAATTCTACCTTGTTTTCCTATAACCTTACCCATATCGTCTTTTGAAACTTTCAGCTCAAGAATCATTGACTTTTCGCCTTCAACTTCATTAACAGAAACATCATCCGGGTAATCTACCAAGGCTTTGGCAATTGTTTCGAGAAGTTCTTTCATAATATTCTACCTCCCGCTATTTTACCCATTATTTTGTCATAAAATAAATACTTTATTACTGGATAGCTCCAGATTTCTTTAACAGGTTTTTTACAGTATCTGTTGGTTGTGCACCGTTTTTAAGCCATTTTTGAGCCTTTTCAGTATCGATATTTATCGAGCTTGGATCAGTAAGCGGATTATAAGTTCCGATCTCTTCAATGAATCTTCCGTCACGAGGATATCTTGAATCAGCAACAACTACTCTATAAAACGGGTTTTTCTTAGCACCCATTCTTTTCAATCTTATTTTAACTGCCATTTATTTTTCACCTCCTGAAATAGTTTTTATTACTTTATTATCTAAACGGTAATCTGAATTTATTTCCAAATCCTTTTTTACCGTGTTTACCCATATCTGCCATCATCTTCATCATCTTTCTCATCTCTTCAAAGCTCTTTAAAACCTTGTTAACATCCTGTACTGTAGTCCCACTGCCTGCAGCAATTCTCTTTCTTCTACTACCGTTTATAATCGAAGGATCATTTCTCTCCTTCTTTGTCATCGACCTTATTATTGCTTCAAATCGGCCAAGTTCCTTTTCACTGTCCGCCGAATTAATTTCTTTAAGCGCATCGGCATTAACACCCGGCAGCATACCCATAATCTTATTTAATGGTCCCATTTTCTTAATCTGCTGCATCTGGTCAAGGAAATCTTCGAGCGTAAACTGCTGAGTACGCATTTTTCTTTCCATTTCCAGTGCCTTCTTTTCATCAAAGGCTTCCTGTGCCTTTTCGATCAAGCTAAGGACGTCACCCATTCCAAGGATCCTTGAGGCCATTCTGTCAGGGAAAAACGGCTCTAAATCGCTAAGTTTTTCACCCATACCAATAAATTTTATTGGCTTACCTGTGACAGTTTTGACAGATAATGCAGCTCCACCCCTTGTGTCTCCGTCAAGCTTGGTCAGGACAACACCGTCAACCCCAAGTTTCTCATTGAAGGTTTCAGATACATTCACTGCATCCTGACCTGTCATCGAGTCAACCACCAGCAATATTTCATGGGGTCTAACCGAATCCTTGATGTTTTTAAGCTCATCCATCAGCTTTTCATCTATGTGCAATCGACCTGCCGTATCGATAATAACAAGATCGTGCTGCTTTATTTTAGCATGCTCTAGAGCTGCTTTTGCAATATCAACGGGATTTGTTTTATCTCCCATCGAAAACACTTCAACCCCAAGCTGTCCTCCAACAACTTGCAGCTGTTTGATAGCCGCTGGCCTATAAATATCACATGCAACTAAAAGCGGATTTTTACCCTGCTTTCTGAGGAGATTTGCAAGTTTACCGGAAGTTGTAGTCTTACCGGATCCTTGAAGACCTACCATCATATAAACAGTTGGAGGTTTTGGCGCAAATACCACTTTGCTTTGCCCAGGTCCCATCAGATTAATAAGTTCTTCATGTACGATTTTTATAATCTGCTGCCCCGGAGTAAGGCTTTCTAAAACGTCCTGCCCTACTGCTCTTTCTGAAACCTTGGCAATAAAGTCTTTAACAACTTTAAAGTTCACGTCGGCTTCTAAGAGCGCAAGCTTTATTTCACGCATCATTTCCTTAACGTCTTTTTCATTAACTCTACCTTTTCCCTTAAGCTTCTTAATGGTTTCTTGAAGCTTATTTGAAAGCCCTTCAAATACCATATTTCAGACACCTCATTTTTATAGATAACATCCTGTAATGAAAATTAATGGTCTTCTTTTTATATAATTTCAAACAGAAAATCACTAAACTCATATCTTTACAGTCAATTATCCTTTTCAACTCTCGATTATTTCAATTATACCATCTTCTATCTGTTTTAAATACTCTATATCAACTTTATTCATATTTTCTCTATTAATATTTCTTAAATATCCCAATATTTTTTCAGCTTTTGCCTTCTGTTTGGTAAACTTACTTACCAAACCCAACTTTTCTTCCATATTTGCAAGCGCAGCTTTGCCTCTCTTTATATTGTCGAAAATGCCCTGCCTGCTTATATTGAAGTGTTCTGCAATCTCTCCAAGAGAATAGTCATTATTAAAATGTAAATCAAGTATTTCATACTGCTTTTTTGAGAGCAACTGCCCATAAAAGTCCAACAAAAGGGTTATCTCATATATATTATCCATATTTACACCTGTAAAGCAAAATACTTTACACCCAATTTTATTCTAAATTAATAGATAAGTCAAGGCTTTTTATAATTATTTTTTTAAATATTTAATCCAATTCAAAAACCTTTGCCACAACAGTGGGTACATGTAATAAATGTTAAGAAAAATAATATGTACCCCACAACAGTCTTGTTTTCACACTACATGTATTTTTCATAAAAACTAAGGATCACAACTGTAATAATTGTGACCCTTAATGGAAAAAACGCTGAAATTATTCTTCGTCTTTTTCTTTTCCCTTTTCATCATCTTTCTTGAAGCCATTTACCTTTGATACAATATCCGGAACCATGTCAATCAACTTTTCAAATCCTGCGGATTTCTTTATGGGTATCATTTCAATCTGATCACCCTTTATAACAAGCACTGCGGTAGGTGCAATCCTTGCTCCGATACCTGACCCACCACCAACTCCACCGGCACCTTTTGAATCAGTTCCATCTCCTCCTCCTGCTCCCAACCCGAAACTGGTAGTGATAAATGGTATCAATGTTGCATCACCGATTTTTATAGGCTCACCTATAACTGTTTTAGAAGTCAGGAACTTTTCCAGTTTTTCAAATAACACTCCAACGCTTTCATTTACATTAAATTTTGCATCAGTTGACATATGATTTAACCTCCTTGAATTTTTGTTTTTTATTTATTCTAACAGGTCTTGATAGGTAAAGCTTCAAAGCTATGTATGCCAGATAAGCCACTACCACCCTTCCCTGGATTAGGCACTTTCCTTCAAAAATTTTATCATCGAATACAGTTATAACCTTTATGTTTGCCTTTTTAAGTTCGCAATTGAAGACATTTAATATCGTACACAAAATACCCGTTACATAGGGATCTTCAAATCCAACCCTACCTTCAATTACAAATATTTTAGGCTTAATGTGATTTAATACCTTTTTAAGACATTCAAATGCACAGCTTAAAAAACTCGAATCCAGATAATTTCTTGTTTTATCTTTTTCTTTAACTTTTTCTTTTTTATCTTCCTGTTTTTCATCCTTTTTATTGAATTTACTTATATCAATTTTCTTTTTGAAACACAGTATACGAATATACATTACAGCCTCTTGTGAACAGTCTTTTATAAAACAAAATCCGACTGCTCCCATAAACCATTTAAAGCTTGCTTTAAAAAATATCTTCTCATATTTTTGCCCATATACTTTAAAGCCGATAGGCATAATCAGAATTAACACCAGTAAAACAAGCAACGCCATCAATATATATCCTAAAACTTCAAGTATTATCATCTTTTTAAAACCTCGCTTGAATTAGTTTCAATCCATATTTAGCACCCTTCTTAGTTGCTGTTCCAATAACCGTCCCTGTAGTCTTAAGTCCCTTTTCAAGCATGCTTTTACCGGGAAGAAAATCTACAAACTCTGAAGCCAATGCCATAGAATTCTTTTGTTGTCTTACAAAGTCTTTTACTCCGTATTTGCTTGGAACATCAAAAATATTGTCCAGCACTGTATTTCTAATACCTTCCAATTCTTCAGGAACTTCTTTGGGTTCTTCCAAATTTTCAAGTTCAAAATATAGAAGCTTGAATTGATTCAGTTCTTTTCTGCATTTCCTGCAAACCTTCAGATGTTCTTCGACAAAAATCTTTTCAAGCGGTTCGATAGTTCCTTCCACATACTCTAAAATCAAATCGATGTCAAATCTGCATTCCATATACTACACCTCCCATACGCCTTTTCTTAAAAGACTATCCTTTAAAAGTCTTTTACCTCTGAATATGTATGTCTTAACCGTGCCAACAGGACACTCCATAAGTTCGGAAATCTCATTATAGCTAAGTCCCTTGATATGCCTTAGTAAAACAGCCATTTTGACCTCTTTTGGAAGTTCCATGATCGACTCCTCCAAAACCTTTCTTGTATCAAGGTATATAACTTCATCCTCGGTAAGACCACTGTCAGCAACCGTATCTTCAAGATTTTTCTCGCCCTCGTTATTTGAATGAATTGATAATTCCAATGCCTTGTTTTTGTTATCCCTCTTAAAATTAATGCAGGTATTTACCGTAATTTTCTTTATCCAGGGTAAAACAGGCTTTTTCTCATCAACTTTTTCAAAATTCCTGTATATTCTTAAGAATATATCTTGTACCAAGTCAAGGGCATCCTGCTGTGAATACGTGTAACTGTAGCATATAGTGTATATGTACTTCTCATATTTTTTAAATAGAAGCTCGAACCCTTCCCGTTTATTCTTTTTACATAATTTTATTATTTTCTGCTCCGGGAGTTCCAATTTTTTACCGCCCTTCCTTTTAACTTAAGCCGTACTTATCTATATATACACCTAAAAAACAAAAAAGTTTTGACATTTGTAAATTTTTTTATAGAAAAGTCGGCTTCGCCGATTTAAAGCTATGGTATTCCTCTGAAGCAAACAGCCTTGCGGTAGACTTTTTTGATGCCAGAAAGAATTGCACTTTCTTAGGCATTAAAAAAATCACCTTTCAAAATGTTTTATAAGGTGATTTTTTTTTGAAAATTAAGGATATTATTTATTCATTGCAGGTATGATGGTATACGCCAGTTTCCGTACAATGCTACTTGCAAATTAGTTTTACTCAAAATAATACTAATCAAACGATTTTTCTTTTTGCTTTTCAACAACATCAGGTAGTTCAATTTCTTCAGGGTCATTTCCATCGTGAATAGTCTTCCACTCTTCGCTATCATTGCTGTTAAAGTCTGATATTTTTTCCAAAGGCATCTTCATATATATGCCATGGGCAATGGCGGCCACCTCACCATTAGGTAACAATATTTCTCCTGTACCCTCAAATATTCTCTTTGTGTCTTTTGTAATTCTGCCTACTGCCCTAAGTTCTTCATTCAGAGGAATTGGTTTTTTATACTTTATGTTCAATTCAACAGTTACTCCCCAAATATTTTCCTGTTCCACCATTATTGCTCTACCTATTGTTTCGTCAAGGATTGCTCCAGCTATTCCTCCGTGAAGTCTTCCCGGATAACTTTGATGTTCTTCAAGAGTTTTAAATACCGAAACCACCTCACCATTTTCCAGTTCATAAAAAGCTGTCTTCAATCCAAATTCGTTTTTCAAACCACATACAAGACACAATCTGCTATTTTGCTGCTTCCTGATAACTTTATGTTTCATTCTACATCCCTCGCACATTTTAATAAAAACGTCCCTACTTTTTAAAACACGATCCAGGGAATCGTGCTTAAAAAAGAGACGTTTAGTATAGATGAACAACTTTATAATCATAATTTTCAATGAAGTTTTTCATCCAAATCAGATAACGTTCAGATGTTATAGATTTAACTTTTATGTCCGTTATCGATATTTCAACATATTTTATATACCTTCCTCCGGATAAAGTTTTATAACCTTCTGAGGGTTATCTACATCGTCCACAACTTCAACTGTAATTTCCGGCTTATATGTAAAGGTAATACGCCATGCAGCATTCTTTGAGTCTATAATATTAATTGCAGGAACTTCAGTCAATAGAACTTTCTTTAAAATATCACATGTTCCCACCATACAACTCTTTTCGCCGGGCTTTGCAACAACAACCGTTGGTTGTTCTGATGGAATAATGTTGGCTTCAGCAATTCCAAGCAGCAAACCTGATGCAAGTTTTAATGCACTTTCAGTGTCAACATCCTTGATTTGGTCAGTATTTCCTCCACTTGCCGGTTCATTGTTTTGTTCACCACCCGCTTCATTATCCGGTTTGCTGGTGGCAGGACTGCTTGTCTGATTACTTATTGGACTATTTGTATCATTACCTGTAAGATTACCTTTGTCTTCGCCTGTCTGCCTGCTTGTCTGAACAGGTGTTTTATTATCTTCTTCACCATTCTTTTTGCTTTCACCAGAACACCCGGATAAGCTAAATACTATCACTTCAGCCAAAAGCAACATAAGAATCACCTTTGACAACACACTTCCAAACCTCTTCATACATAAATCTCCCATCAAAAATATTTTGTCCGCCTAATTATAAAAGCTCACATATATAGATAACGTACACTAAAGTTATTTTATATAGCATCAAAACGTTATCTAATTTTTGTTGAAAAACATCCTTTAATTTTAGTTTGATTTTTCATCTATATTATACACTGGTTTTTGGCAATGTTCCATAGGCTTCCTTATATTTTAATATTATTCCCCTGTCATTTGCATATTTCAGGCACTCATCTGTCAGTAGTTTTTTTATATCCTCCCTTGTTTCAAGGGACTTTTCAGGTATAATTACAATAAGCGTCTTTGATTTTATAGCACCAAATTGTGTGCTGTTGAATTCCTGAAGTTTTCTAATACTTGCATTTATCCTCGACTTTACTGCATATGTTTGAATATAGTGTTTTTCACTTAAATTTATACTTGTAACATCAATTATATTACCATCATTGTATTTTATTATTGATACCATTTCAGGTGTATCTTTTCCTTCTAATTCAAAAATCTTTTTTGTTCTATCACGAACCGAAAGCAGCCAAACATTTGAGTTACTCTCGGCATCTTCGCTACTCCCAGGTTTCTTGCCATCCCCATCAAGCCAGGCACGCACATTTGCCCTTTGAACAAAATATAGATCAGGCAGTAGATTAATTGGCAATCCAATATCAACTTTATATCTTACGATTATATCAATATTTTCCTTGTCATAAAGGATCTTTGTCTCACTAAAATCAAGTCCATCAAGCCCTTCCCGGATACCCAGGCTTTTAAGTCTTTTGTCTGCATCGAGGCTCTCTGTTGCCAAATGTTTTCTGCACATGATTCTTATAACCGGTGAAGCCAACGCACCTTTTAAATCTTCAAAAGCACCTTGTGCCAGAAGGGTAGCAAAACTTATTATTTCCTGCTTTGGGTTCTTAATTGCATTTTCAAGTGTCTCTTTTAGCTTCTTTGCATCAGACACATTCTTTTTCAAGAATTCTTTATTTTCTTCCAAATCTCCCATCAATTCATCAAAGTTTGGATTTTCCAGATGGTCTGCTGTTTTCTCCAGGCTCTCTTTTGTGTTCTCCAGTGCGCCCACTGCTTCAATGGTGTCATTAATCTGACTTTGGGCAGTCTTACTCTTTTCTTCAAGGTAATCCATTGTATCATCATGGTACTTTTGGGCACCTGAGGCCGAATACAGATAACTGTATACAGAAAGCTCGTTTGCTGTCTCATTTATAGCATGTTGAAGAATACTTTGGGTATACACGATTTTTATGAAAAAAGCAAAACTCAAAATAACGCATATGAAGAACGGCATTATCACCGCTGCTTCTACCGTAAGCGAACCTCTATTATACTTTTTTGACTTTTTAAGCGTTCTATAACCCATACATATCCTTTCTTTCAAGTGTTTTGTAGAAGAATTGATTTAGACGCTACGCCATTACAAACAAAGTAAATTACGCTTTCCGCCATGGTTAAAGCTTTAATCCTTCACATTAATAACCCTTGAGTAAAATCACATCTAATTTATGCCTGTTTAAGCCTTCTATTTTAAGTTCTTTCTTAACAAAGGTCTGTGTCATGAAAAAGTATCTCATCGAAGCCCTTACCCTTAAAGCAACATAGGTATTGCAGCCTGAAAGCTTGAAATCATCATTTTCTGTCATTTTGCACATTTGCAGTTGAATAAGATCTTTAATACGTGTAATTTTCTTTTCCCTGCTGAACATCATCAAAAGCAGCAAACGTAGATATTCTTCATAATTTAACGAAAGCACACTTGCTTTAATATTTTTGTATTTATTACTGTCAGTTCCGGCCGATTTTTTGACAAAGGAATCAATATATTTATTTATACCCTCTTTACCTTTTTCTGCAGCCTTTGATATTTCTTCTTTTATTTGATTTTTTAAGGTTGATAGCTTTTCGTCAATTGTAGTTTTGATCACTTCTTTTTTCTTCTCAATTTCTTCCTTTGCTTTTTCAATCGGAAGGGTCAACTGACTTTCTATTTCGGTTTTCACTTTATCATATTCTTCCTTCGCAGTCTTGTATATCTCTTTGACCACATTGCCCATCAAAGCATTATCAAGAGAGTTCAGTTCATTTTCAAGACTGTCTGTAATTTCTGCATAATTATCCTTTATCGCTTTGTCTGTGCTGTTTAATGCGTTCTCTATCGGCGCAAAAAACTTTTCAACCACATTGTCAATTTTAGCGTTTATAGTATCTTTTACATTTTCTGCTGCCGCCTGTGCAACATCTTCGGCCTCATCTATCCCGTAATCTACTGCTTTTTTTGCATACTTTTGTACTCCTTCTGATATTGTACTCTCTATCTTATCCTGTAGCTTTTCAAGTCCACCCTGAGCACTCAAGATCCAGGTATCACTAGTTTTAAATATAGGTACCGCTTTACCGCTCATGAGGCATTTGACATCTAATACGGATTCCGCCATTGACCAACTTAACATAATAAGTGTTTGGACAATAGGGACTCCAAGCCCTGTCCACCCCACAAGAAATTCTGCCGCTATTAAGGCTTCGTTTGACTTCTCTCTATCGGTATATATGTATATAGTGTTTAATACGAACCTTATAAGCAAAATTCTTGCCATTACATTGTACACATTCAGATTATCATCGGAGTGTCCGCCCAAAATATATTCAACCTCGTTTTCAAAGTACAAATACGGTTTGCGTTCACTTCTCGGTCTTCCCATAAGATCTGTCTGACTTATTCTATTGCCATCCTCTGGTTTCAATTCCTTATTTGAAAGATAATTATTAAACGTACCTAATGCATATTCACCCACATAAATTTCGTCCCTTAAACCTTCAAGCCCTTTTTCAAGCACGCTTATAAGGTTTGAAACCAATGCAAAGCCCTGATCGGGGTCATCGGAGTCACTATTATTGAAATCAAAACCTTTTATTACACCTCCGGCTTCTTCTGAAGCTTTTTCGGCTTCACTTTCTGCTTCTTCCGACCCATCGTCTGATTCACTTTTTAATGCTTCCGAAACAAAGTCATAATCTTCACCAAGAAAAGACTTTAATATATCCTCACTGCTTATTTTAGTTTCACCTGACGGCAAATTCTTCAATTTCTCTTTAAAGTCTTTATGTTCTTTCGGTTCAGCCAGTTCTTTTAATGGATTCTCCGAACTGTCAAGCACCTTCTTTGTAGCTTTGCGTGGATCTTCAATTTTCTTTTCGATGCTGACTTTTTTATCTGTTGCAAACTCATCCTGACTAATGACCTTGTACTTTTTGACGTAATTCTTAATTATTCCATCAATATTTACAATGTCTTTTTTGATATATTCACTTATTTTTTCAGTATCCTCTTTGTCAAATCCACTAAGTCCTTTATAGGTCCTGTCAATCTTGTCAAGTTTTATTTCTTTGAGCTTTTGTGTAAGGCTATTATCACCTTTTGCAAGCATTTCTTTATTTAAATCAAATTTTGTTTTGAGTGCCATAATGCTTTCAACAGACACCAACTTCTCTACTTTGGCAATTTCAAGCCTCATCTTTTCTGCAAATTCACTTGTATCTCCTTCGAGTTTCTCTTTTACCTTTTTTATGTCATTGTTTTTTATAACTTCGCACTTACTCTTAACTTTTTCTGCACAGTCACCGGCATCTTTGTTATAATCATAAAATAATTCAGTATAATTAACTAAGTCATCATAGAACAGTTTTATTGCTTTCTCTAAATCTCCTAAAATATCCCGTGCTGCGTTATAGTTGTCCTCCGCTTTTTCAATTTCTTCATCATAAGATTTGGTCAGGTTTTTTATTTCCTCCCTTATGCTTTCTTTTTCACTTTCTTCAATTGCAGCAGCTAGTTTTTCAGAAAGGCTTTCAAGCTCTTTTTTATAACTGTCTGATTTTATGAAATCTTCTTTTTCTTCTTTTTCTTCAGATACCTTTTCCTTTAAATACTCACATTCCTTATCCTTTGCTATTTTCTGTGCAACTTTTTCACAAGTAATCGTAATTTTTTCCTCAATAACTTTTGCATCATAGGTATTGACCTTTTCAATTTTATCCGAAAGTTGTTCAAGCTCCTTCTTGATTTTATCTAAATTGCGATCCATTTCAAGCTTTGAAGCTAATACTTCCGACTGCTTTTTAAAGCTTTTAATAACGTTGATTTTTTCTAAGAACTCCTCACCTAATGCGACAGGAGCTCTGTATTTCATATATTCAACTATCTGAGACCTTAAAACTTCACTTTCCGAAAGGTTATATATAGGAAGGACACTTACTTCCTCTACACGGTAGTCATACATATCAAGGAAATTCACATCCTTATATTCATTTGCGGAGTTCAGAAATTTCTTTAAATAGTTCCAGGATTCGCCACTTAATTTTGCTTTCTCCGCTCCAAGTTCGGTCATAAGGTTTCTGTTCAAGTAATACATGAGTTCCTCTTCCAATACATCGGGACAGTTTTCCGACATAGCCATAAGACCGAACCATTCTTTTAATATATTATTGTAGTTGGCAATCAACGAATTTGCTGCAGCTTCAGCTGCACTTTGGACCTGTGCTTCGGCTACACGGGCTCTTGCTCCGTCAACCAGCACCCCTGTTAGAATTAGCATAACGCAAAGTATAATAGACATATAAACTGTAATTGCTCCGTTATTCTTTTTGAATAAATCCATAACAGCACCTCAGTTCTAGAGTTATATTTATATCCTATTTTAAGAAGGATGAGACTTTTTGCCCGATGCCATCTAAAAAACGTATTACTTTATCCCGGATTTTTTCAAAGCGGTTTCCTGTTGCATCATCCACATGCTCTCCCATATCCATGACAAAATCAGTACTCCTTATAAATTCTGCCGGTTCATATATTATTGCTTCAGACCTTGCAGATATGTTGACAGTCCTGTCAATACCAAAAATACCAAGAGCATTGCCTACAGGAAGGTTATAACTTTTTATCGCTTTGACTGTAAGCTTTTTATATATTACATAATTCTCTACTTCCGCACTCACTTTTATGCCGTTAATCTTCCCACCGGAGTCCCTGTTTTTAAGAATACTGTAATCCTCAAAAAGATTCTTTATATAAACCTCTATATTATCTTCTTTTGTATCTGTATCACCGTCATAAAATCTCCAGTACGGATCATTTTCCTGAAAATCTTCAAGCATAACCAGCCCTATTTGCATATCACATTTAGGATTCTTCCATATAGCCGCTCCTCTCTCAGCTGCCCGATCTGCAAGAGATTTAACATATGCTTGCTCATAGAGAAAAACAGTCATATAAATTAAACCGATTATGATTAGAAATATGACAGGAAAAATCAATGACGCTTCAACAGTCATACTACCCTTGCTACTCTTTAAATTATTCATCTTATCACAACCTCAAATAAAAATCGCAAAAATCTATCTTTTCGCTATCGCAATATTATATGGATAAGTTTTACAATGCTTATGAACTGAATTTTGGATATACACATGATTATAATCAGAATATGTTTATTAGAAAACTAAAACGACATATGTGTTACTATATATAAATTATACCATACATTTTCCAATATTTCGATATTTATTGATAATTTTGATCTGGTAATCCAAAAAAAATCCCGGCAGCATTTAGCCACTGAGATTTATCTTCTTTTGCTGTACTTGCACTTTAAATATATAATTTATATGTTCATACGGACTCATATCAAATGTGTTTACTCAATTACAACTATTAGTTCACTACCTGCCATAATGCTGCTGTCATTAAGGTTATTTATCTTTTTAAGCTCATAAATATATTCTCTTATGTCACCTTTTTTATTGTAATTTTTAGCAATATCCCACAAGGTATCTCCACTCTTTATAGTGATTACCTCAAACTCACGTTCTTTATACCCATAAGCTTTTGTGAAAGAAAATACCGTAAGTATGCTAATGGCTAAAACTGTAACAAATATGTAGAATCTTGTTTTATTCTTAAGTACATATCTCTTTTTCATATTTCAACCCCCAATCGAACTTATGTTCTTTAATAGTATTATATTAGAACACTTGTTCGTTGTCAATATATATATCACAAAAAATCGAACATAAGTTTGATTTTTTTTAAATATAGTGTTATAATACAGGTAAATTAATAGAATTTTCTTGGAGGGTGCTCAGGCTGGTCGTTTCGCTCCGCTGCACTGCTCGCCCCTGCATCCTGGAACGCGAAGCATCCGTCAAAGGGAACCATAGGGTTCCCTAGCGAACAAGAAAATTCATGAGCAAAGCGAATTTTCTTGGCATCACGCCAAATACTTATATGAGGTGAATTTAATGCAAAAAAAGAATGATGAAAAGCAGCAAAAAATTCTTGACTTTTTAAACGAACAGGTTAAGTTAAAAGGATATCCGCCTTCTGTACGTGAAATATGCACAGCTGTCGGATTTAAATCTACTTCTACAGTTCATAGCTATCTTGAAAAACTAAAAAAGGAAGGTTATATCCAAAAGGATGCCACAAAACCCAGAGCTCTTAAAATTGTAAAAAATGATGACGAACAAAATGATTCAAAAGAAGTTTATTCGAGAAGAGAAATGATTGATGTACCTATTATAGGAAAGGTTACCGCAGGACAGCCTATCCTTGCAGTAGAAAACATTGAAGACACATTTCCTCTTCCCCTCGATTTCGTGCAGGGTTCAACTGCCTTCATGCTAAGAGTTCAGGGAGACAGCATGATTGAAGCAGGAATTTTTGACAGGGATTTTATACTTGTAAAGCAGCAGTCTACAGCCACAAACGGAGATATAGTTGTTGCACTTATTGGAGATGAAGCCACAGTAAAAACATTCTACAAGGAAAACGGCTATGTCAGACTTCAGCCTGAGAATAAGTATCTTGAGCCTATAATTGTGAGAGAAAACCTTTCTATTTTAGGAAAGGTAATTGGAGTTTTCAGAAAACTATAAAAAGTTTGGGATTACGAAAAAATATTCGGTTACTAAGGGATAACGAAAAAATAACATCCTATTCTCATATTTTGAAAACATTATTAAATCAAGTTTTTTCGTTATCCAGAGTATGAATTTATATTTTAGTCATACCTA
>CAZLZR010000080.1:0-18235 GCA_964564015.1 uncultured Acetivibrio sp. | reverse complement strand
ACCGAGCAGAATCTCGTTCTTGTTCGACTCAAGTCGAAGGGATACGTAGATTCTGCTCTTTATTTATCCCAAACCGGCGATATTGACTTCAAGCTGCGGGAACTGCGCCGCCTGCGCCGCCGCATCATGGAAACCACCGGCGAGGATGGGCAGATCAAGGCCACGGAAACAATGCTGGATTATCTGGAGTCCAGCCCTGAGCACTTAGGGGAGCTCACTGAGGAATTGTTTGAAACGCTGGTGGAGAACATCACCATCTCCTCGGAAACCGAGATGAACCTCACCCTATACAACGGGCTCACCCTGAAGGAAACCATAGAAAGGACGGTGCGGTAGCATGACATGGCAGAGAAAAATCCCCTTCGGCTATATGATGAGAAACGGTGAAATCCTGTGCTGCCCCACGGAGTCGGCAGCCGTCAAAGAGATTTTCAGGCTTTACTCCGAGGGGATGGCCTACAGCAAGATTGCCGATGAGATGATGCTCCGGGGCATCGCCTATCACAAGCACACCGACCAGTGGAATAAGCACATGGTCAAGCGCATCCTCGAAAATGAACGCTACCTCGGAGAAAAAGAATACCCGCCGATCATCGAATCGGAAACCTTTATGCGTGTCCAGCTTATCAGGGGAGATAAAAATACCTACACCCCATGCCCGGAGTACATCAAGCCTATCCGTGAAAAGGCGGTCTGCGGTGTGTGCGGCGGGAAGATGGCCAGGGACACAAGAGCATCCAACAAGGTTCGCTGGTACTGCCAGACGGAAGGATGTGCCAACCGCCGCTACATAGAAGACGAGGACACCCACACCGCCCTGACAGGACGGCTGAACGCACTGGCTCAGAAACCCGACCTCTTTGTCTGGCCCCTCCCACAGCAGGCTGGAGAGATGACGCTGGAGGCAGCCCGTATCCAGAATGAGGTGATCCGAGAGCTGAACAAAGCGGAGCCGGGTGTAGAATACACCAAAATGCTGATACTGGCCTGCGCCGCCGAAAAATACAGCGGACTGCCCGATTATACTCCTTATCACCAAATGCAGATACTGCGGGAGAGAATCACAGAGCGCCCGATGGACGATGAGCTCCGCAATGAAATCCTCCAAACCGCCGTACAGGAAATCCAGTTTACAGGCGGCGGCTTGGAGCTGCGGCTCATCAACGGAGAAACCCTTGAAGCGAATGGAAAGGAGATTGGACGATGCCTGCGACAGCAACAAGGAAAGTAACGCTTATCCCTGCCGATCCGATATACGCCCAAAAGGATATCCGCAAAAAAGCCCTGCGTGTGGCGCCTTACTGCCGGGTTTCCACCAACTCCGAGGAACAGCTCGACAGCTATCAGGCGCAGATTGAATACTACACGGAAAGAATCGCCGTCCAGCCCGAATGGACCATGGTGGATATGTTCGCGGACGAGGGCAAAACCGCCACCTCCACCAAAAAGCGCAAGGATTTCCTGCGGATGATCAAAGCCTGTGAAAAAGGCAAGGTGGATCTGGTCATCACCAAATCGGTATCCCGGTTCTGCCGGAATACGCTGGACGGCCTCGACTATGTCCGCAAGCTCAAGCGAATGGGCGTTGGGGTTTTCTTTGAAAAGGAGAATGTCAACACCCTCTACATGGACAATGAGATGATCCTCACTTTCATGATGAGCCAGGCTCAAGCCGAGAGCGAATCCATGAGCGGCAATATCCGCTGGGGTCACCGCAAGAACTTCAAGGACGGCAAGGTCTACTACCACTATGCGGGATTCCTCGGCTACCGCAAGGGCGAGGACGATCTGCCGGAAATTGACCCGGAGGAAGCGGAAATCGTCCGCAGGGTTTTCTCCCGATATCTGGTCGGGCACAGCGTCGCTAAAATCATCGCTGACCTTGAGGCGGACGGCATCAAAACGGTGCGGGGCAAGGAGAAATGGAATGACGGCGTCATCCGCGGCATGCTTAAAAACGAAAAATACATCGGGGACGCCCTGCTACAAAAAACCTTCATCGCTGACCTCTTCACCCGCCAGTCAAAGAAGAACAACGGAGAGCTTCCCCAATATTATGTCGAGAACTGCCATCCCGCCATCATCGACAAGCTGACCTTCCAGCGGGTGCAGGAGGAAATGGCCCGCCGTTCCAGCCTGAGAAAGGTCAGCGCAAACGCTAAAACCGAGCTTGCCAAGTACAGCGGCAAGTATGTGCTGACCGAACTTTTATCCTGCGGGAACTGCGGAAGCCCCTACCGCCGTGTCACATGGACGAGGCCGGAGGGCAAGAAAATCGTCTGGCGGTGCATCAACCGGCTGGAGAACGGCAAAAAGTTCTGCAAGGATTCCCCTACGCTGGAAGAAGGGCGAATCCACACCGCCGTGGTCTCTGCCATGAACGAAATGTTCAGCCTGAAAACCATGAAATCTCTGCTGCAGGACAGCATCCTGTCCGCCCTTTCAGGGAACAGCGGAGAAACAAGCATCGCAGCCATCGACAGCAGACTGTCGGAGCTGCGGGCACGGCAATATGAGCTCCTCCAATTCGCAGCGTCTGTGGGCGCAAACTCCACCCAATACGATGAGGACTTGAATGAAGTCAGCATGGAGTTTTCCGCACTGGTATCAAAACGCAACGAGCTGGAAAAAAACCAGCAGGGCATCGCACAGGCAGATAAACGAGCCGAGCAGATCGCCGCTGAGCTGGACAAAGTGGACACTGGAATCACCTGCTTTGACGAGCTGACGGTGCGGCAGCTCATCGGCGCCATCAAAGTGCTGGGTGAAGATAAACTGCTTATCCGTTTCAAGGATGGAACGGAAATCGAGCAGATCATGTAACGGAGGAACCGACCATGATTTATATTACAGGAGACACCCACGGTAATTTCCGCAGATTTGAAAAGGAATACTTTCCCGCAGGGTAGAGCCTGTGCCGGGATGACTATATTATTGTCTGCGGCGATTTTGGGATATGGGATGAAACACCCCAATCGAACCGGGATCTGGACTGGCTGAACAATCAGCCGTTCACCACGCTGTTTATAGACGGCAACCACGAAAACTTTGACCTGCTGAACCGTTTTCCGACCATGAAATGGAAGGGCGGCGATGTCTATCAGGTGCGGGAGCATATCCTGCACTTGATGCGCGGGCAGGTCTTTGAGATCGGCGGGATGACCTTTTTTACAATGGGCGGCGCTGTCTCCCACGATATCAGCGCAGGCATACTAAAGACGGACGATCCCGACTTCCTGTATCGCAAGCAGGTACTGGACAGACACAAAGCGCTGTACCGTATCAACCATATTTCATGGTGGAAAGAGGAACTGCCCTGCGATGAGGAATACGAAACGGCCCTGAAGAATCTGGAGAACGCCGGCTGGCATGTGGACTGCATCCTGACCCACTGCGGTCCCGACAGCATTGCGGCACAGGTATGCCATCCCTACAAGCCGGACCGTCTGACCGGCTTCTTGGAAACGGTCAAACGCCGGTGCAGCTTCGACTATTGGTTTTTCGGGCACCACCATGACAACCGCACTATTGAGGGACGATTCATTCTGCAATGGGAGCAGATGGTGGAAATACAATGAGGAAACATATGGAGGAAAAGAGTATGACGCCGAGAGAAGCGATTGCCAAGACTGAAAGCCTCTGGTACGAGGGGAAATCCCCACAGGAAATTGTGGAGTTTCAATTATATGAAGATCGGCTTTGCATGCCTCTGGAGCTTTATCAGGAAGCGGTGGAGAAAGTGCTGGGCCGACCCGTGTTCACCCATGAATACAAAGAGCCTGAAAAGCTGATAGCCGAATATGAGGCTATCAAGGCTGCGGACGGCAGCCAATCAAAACAGGGCCATGAGATGGCCTGATAGGAGGAATCGTGATGTTTATGGACCACAAGCAGGTACAACGTATCAAGGAGCAATACCCGCAGGGAACCCGCATCCGTTTGATTGGAATGGATGACCCCTATGCCCCCATTCTGCCCGGTACGGAGGGAACGGTGAATGTTGTGGATGACATTGGAACGCTTCACTGTACATTTGACAATGGGCGCACTCTCGGCGTCATTCCAGGCGAGGACAGCTTTTCCGTGATCTCGCGCCCGGAACAAACCGAACTGCAGGAAAGTGAATCCGAGCAGTTCGGCATGAAAATGGAATGAGGGTGAAATAGAATGGAAGAAAAAGATTTGCGGGCGGTCTATATAGACCGCCTGAACGCTATGCTTCCGACAGTGGAGTTCGCAAAGCTGGACCACTCCTGCAATTCGGATGATTTCAGCTATGCCAAAGAGATACTGAAACGGATGCATGACCTTTGCATTGACGTATACGGCACGGAATATTTCGACGACTACACCTATGAAATCGTTGATCTTCCCGCTGTCATTCGAGGCCGCAGCACCGGCCATATCGGGTTGGGCATCGTAACCCTTGATCTGGAGTCCTCCGGCGAGCATTGGGGAACCTTCTTTTTGACGCCCAAGGGCGTCATTGAACAAGGAGGCGAACATATCTCGGCCGCAGAGTCCAAGTACCTGTCAACCGTATATATTCCTTACGAATACTGGTACACCGTCCCTGTCGAGGGGGATATTCATGTGGATTTCGACAATGTCCCGTGGAGGGTGCAGGATCTTCTGAACCATTGCTCTCCGGAACAGCCGGAAATGGAAAAGGACGGCCAGCAGGCGGATGATCCCAATTCAAATCAGCAAAACGGTCCGGCTATGAATTAGTCCCGCATTACTCCCACTTATAACTTTTCAAACTACAGGAAACGAATGGAGGAACGATATGAAGCATATTACAACAGACGAACTCCGTACCATGACAGACCGTGAGGGGCTTGTTATCCAGGGCTGTGGCGGTGACCTCTCGGAATGGGTAAAGGGCATCAATGAACTGCTGACTCAGGAGGGCATCCTGCAAAACGGCGATACGTTCAAAGATGTTTCCGTCTTTGAGCATAACGGCTGTACCAATCTGCTGTTGTCAATGGAAAATATGGATCTGGACATAGGAAAGCTCGCCATGTGGCGGCTGCAGAGCCATGCAACCTTTGGCGGCACCTGGCTGAGTGATTATCTCCCCAACCGGCTGGGTGTCGATATGAACGGGCCGCCTGTTCAAAAGGAAAAACCCGATTGCGCCCTCATCGGGCAGGACGGCAATATTTTCAATCTGATGGGCATCGCCACCCGAACATTGAAGGAAAACGGACTTGGGGATCAGGCAAAAGAAATGCGGGAGCGGATCACCGCCAGCGGCAGCTATGACAACGCGCTTTGCATCATCGGAGAATATGTCAACATCACCTTTGTCGAAGATGCCCAGGAGCAGGACTGCGGCTTTGAAATGGAGCAAAGCTACTGATACCTTCTTAAAATATCACCGGCAGAGCTGATTCTGCCGGGTACATAAAAACAGGCTTACAACGAGCCGGAAAGGAGAAGCCCATGAAATCACTGAAAAATGATAGTCCCCTCTATATGGAACAGATCGCATCTGCCATAATCGCTTGCTACGAAAGCTATGACAAGCCATCCAACCAATCTCTGATGGAGCTTTATACCCTGATCGGCCGATGCATCTGCCGCCAGGGGGAAAAAGCCTTTGTCGCTCACTTGGCCGAAACCCTCGCCATCCGGTTCCCATTGCTGAAAGGCTTCTCCCTTCGCAATCTCCGCAGGATGCGTGACTTTTACCGCACCTACGCAAACGAACCGGCTCTCATGGAAAAAGCGCAGTCTCTGAGCTGGACGCAAAACGCCGTTATACTGGAGTGCTGCGAAAGCGATGAGCAGCGCTCTTTTTATATTGACCTTGCGGCAGCACAGAATCTTTCCAAGCTGGCCCTCATGAAAGCCATTCAGGAAAATGCCTTTGATATTTTATATAATGAAGAAAGTCCTGCTGAAAACACTGAACCCGATATTACCCCTGTAAGCGATATATCGTCCAATACGGGCGTAGACACTACAGCAACCGTTGAAACGGCGTGTGCGCCGTTTGTGCCAGCGTGTGAACCGCTCCGCCAAGGAGTTGATATGCCCAGCAGAACGGGCAGCTTATCTACCGCGGTCTCCCCATGGAGAGGGTGCAACCGGCAGGCTAAACGCAAAGCAGATGACGATCCGCCTCCGCTCAGTTTCATCAATCACCATTCACCTGATCCTTCACCTCGTGTATTGTGGTTTGAGAAGCTGAAACCACCGCAAAACTTTCCGCCCGGTATGCGACCTCGAATGGAAAATCTCTGGGAGCTTTTTATAAGCGCAATAAAACAAAACACCCCCGCCGAATTGACGAGGGCAGTTTTGCGCCGGAACAACTTGTGTCTTTGCACATTATTATAATCCGCAGAGCCAGGATCGAGGCTCACCGAATACAAAGCGCCTCTCTGCATTCGACACCACAAGCATATATAGTTTGCAAAAAAATGTCAACAGGTTCTCCTTCGGCATAACTGCTGAACAACTACCAATAATTTTGGATAAGGCCGTGAGTTGCTTATATTAGATTTTCCTGATATAATATTAAAAGTCTTTATTAGGGTCTACAGTTTTATCCTCAGAGGTAAAACTGCTGCTTGATTTTTTAACGGATCGCCATTTTTTACGGGGGGTTCGAGAAATTTTTTTTCCACGGTTTTCACAAGTTGAAAGAGAAGGATTACAAGATTCTACGAATTGTGTAATCTTTCTTTTTTGTTATTTGGTCACAAAGCTGAATTTTCCTGCGGGAATTTAGGAAAAAAGCTCGTGGACGTAAGATCCACAAGCTTTTTTCGCTTTCTGTTCCAGAAGTGGTACTATTTCTAACAGAATTATTACTGAAGAGGTACCGTAAATGTTATAGTATTACTGGGAGCAGATTCATTATAATTAGTATCCATTGCGATAACTGTCAATATGTAGGTTTGGCCTGGAACAAGACTCACTATGGCAGATGTAGTAGTTGAAGAAACTACCTGCCCATACTCAGAGAGAACCTTGTATCTCTTGAGCTCGAGATTATCCTGAGATGCATCCCATGCAAGTTCTACCGAATTTGAAGTTAAATTGCTGTATCTAAAGTTCTGAGGAGCAGTTGGAGGAGTATAATCAAGGTTTAAGATAAACGGCTCGCTTGGGTCGGAGGACATATTTCCCGATGTTGCGACTACGTAGAAGGAGTATATACAATCAGTAAATAGGTTAGCTCCGCAAAAGGTGTCTGTGTAGTAGCCTAAATCTAATATTCTAGTACCTGAAGGTGTTTTCATATCTCCGTACACATGGTATTGCTCTGCACCTTCAACAGGATCCCAAGCCAAATACATATATAAATTGTTTTGGTCATAAAAGCAGCCCGTTCCAAGTGTTGGAGTTGCAAGCTTTGTGGTGACGGATAAAACATTACTTGATGTTGAGGTATTGTTTACATCAAATGCTCTTACGGAAAAATTGTATGATGAACCCAGACTAAGGCCTGTTACTTTAAATGTATTTGAAGTTGACGTGCCTATTAGTGTTGTACCATTGTATATATTGTATCCATCTACTTTGATATTATCAGTTGAGTGATCCCAGTGGAGTTCTACTGATAAAGCTTGCAAATTGCTATAAGTTAAGTTTTGAGGCGCAGTAGGCGGATTGTAATCTGTTGAAATTATCACAGGTATTGAAGGATCGGATGTAACATAGGTATCATTATTGCGCATAGCCTTTACATAAACATAGAATGTGCAATCTTCCGGCATATTTATATATGAAGAAGTAGTACTTAAATAACCTATATTTACACCATCATAAGAAGATGAACTTGTTTTAAAATCTGCAAGCAATTGATAATGTGTTGCTCCTTGAACCGGATCCCATGCCAACTGTACTTTTGACCCGTTCTTACCGATTACCCTCAGATTTTTAGGAGCTTCAAGTACAGGATCATATGTAAAGGTCATAATATTTCTGACAGGTCCGATGTTTACTATATTTAACTTTGACCTTGTACCATCCAGCATTTTCGAATTCACTTCCGTTTCGGACGTAAAACTGTCTATATAGCCACTGTGGAATAGGTCACCATAATCTCCAGTGTTTACAGCGTTTTCCAGATCGTAATTTCCGTCAGCTTGCTCAACCGATGCATTACAAGAAATGTAAGTGCCGTATTCATTAAATTTATTTAAAGCACTAATATGATCAAAATGCCATATAAGAAGACCTTCATCTGGTGCATCTTTTCTTCTTCCAGTTTTCTTCATACTCTCTATCATAAAGAATTCAGTAGGATCATTTGTCTGATATAAGTATGAATCATTAGAGTTTGCAATCACACTTAATTGAGTAGTAGATCTATAGTCATTAAGTATAACTGCGTTACCCCAACCGACATAGCTTCTGAATAATGGATTTGGCATGGGCGGATTAGCACCTCCACTATATGACATGAGATCATACTCTCCTACTCCGTTGGTTGTTTCTGTATGATCGTATGTATCACACCAACCACAAAGCATATGTCCGTTTTCATGTACAGTAGTTCCTATATGAAAAGGATCACATATATCAGTTATTTGAAATCTGTTAAACTTAACTCCACTGTATGTTGAACCGGCTATGTTCCTCGCGCTAGGCCATAATCCTTTACACCAGCCACTTTGACAAAAACCCGAATAAAGGATATTCAAACATAAAACATTTCCTCTGGAGTCTAATGTCAAGTCTGAGAAATCATAACCTAAACTTTCGTAATAGCTCAATGCTTCATCGGCCAGTTTTGCTGGTCCAGCTAATGAGTTATTATTATCATAATATTCTCTAGGATTTTGGGCAGTATAATATCCTATTACCCTGTTTGTATAATTGACTTTACCTCCGGATATATCGTAAAAATAATCTCTAACCGAACCGTTATTGCCGTTCTCACAATAACCGACTTTATTCATTGCATCGTTTATTGTATCCACCGAAATAGTATGATCACCACCGCTTCCATCCGCTTTTGGAAAGTCAACCAATATTGTTAATCCCTTAATATCTCCTTGAATAAAGTTTCCACTGTTAAAAATTGTTTCAACGGAATCATTTTGACCTCCCATAAGATTTCTTTCATATGCATATCCGGTGTCATAATTGGCTTGGCTGAAACCTTGAATAATTGATGAGGTATTGGATTCATTCAGTGCATTTTTTAATGGTTCCTCAATATTATTCTCTTGCTTTGCTTTTTTAACTTTTGCTTCGATAGCACGGGGGGTTAATTCTATACCCTTTGGTATTTTGGAAATTTCAGTTTTCTTATCAACAAGTTCTCCTTTATAAGGTATGCCCGTTGAAACGTAATCGGATGAATCATTATTTAATTTTGCATAGCAAATCCATCCGCTTTTTGAGTCAAGAGTGAGTGTGTACCCATCAATACTTTCGACTCTTTGAAAAAATTCATCCCCATAAATTTTTACCTTTACATATGAGCCGTCAGGCTGTCTCAAATTGTATTCATCTCCGTTAGACGGAGCTGCACTGGCGCACATTTGAAAAATAAATATGCTTAAAAAAACAACTGTACTGGCTAAAATGTGCTTTAACATTCTGTTCATGTGATAACCTCCTGTTAAGTTTAGTGTTTAATGTAAAAAAGGTGATTATAAACTTCTTCTAAATCGAGAAAACCTCCTTTCTATGATCTTTTTATACAAAAACCTGGCCAGTTTTTATATTTGAACTAATACATTCCATGAAAACATAATGCTCTGTTAGACTTAATTATGGAATTTATGGATTAAATTTTATATCATAATTTAGTACAAAACAATATTTATTTATGTCTATAAGCTAAGTTCATAAGCAATTAGTTTTTTTCCAAGGTTTCACATACGTATGCAAGTCTTAGTTTGAAAGAGCATACTGATTCAAGTCTAAAGCTTCTAAGGAAGCAATAAATGCTTTTAGGGAAAAGAAGTTTGATATGTTAATAAATTAAATGCTGATGTAATAGTAAAGCAACTTAGAAAGTTTGATAAGAAAAAATATATTGTACTTTTAACCGGATATGTGGAAAGTGTTCCGGGCATTAAATCATTTGAAGAGATGGGTATTCTGCGTATTCCGGAACATGCGGGTTCTTCCATAATTATGCGTTTACAAAAGAAAAAAGCAGATGTTCACTATATTAAGAAGCAGGATGTTATAAAACACTTATCAGGTATAGTGTTCTTTTGAAACGTTATATTCGATGTCAGTATATATAATTATTGCCAGATTAAATCAAGTTTATGTATAACACTTAACAAATCTGGCAATAATATATAATTCAGAGGTAATACAGAAATATATTCTGTAAGCCTTGTAAACCTGAAATTACTTGCTTAAGAAAGATTACATAAATTCCGATACACAGAATTATTATTTCAGATTTGCTGCATAGAAAATACTTAAAAAAAGCCATACAAAGGCTCAGGGCATGATTGATCTTGATAAAATGTGGGATGATGTTAAGGATTCTGGTATAAAATGCAGCAGGAATAGGGTTTATACAATTCAGAAGGCAAACGGACTTTGCAGTATAAGAAAACAGCCATTCAGATAAAGGGAGTCAGTATTGTAGCAACGACTATATAGAGGAATTAGAGAAATATGGAATGATAAGAAGTATGAGTAGAAAAGTTTCCTTAAAGCACAAAGTGGTGTTTATGTCGCGAAAGCCTCTTAACAATGAATAGAACGGCATGTTGGATTCTCAAGCTAGGCTTCAACCATACTACGAAGCGTTTAATTCTTGATAAGAATGTGTGGTGTTGGTAGATGCCAACTGCATGTCGTTAAAGGCTCGTTGTCAAGAGAACCGTGAAATAAATGCGGAAATTTTATAAGAAAGTAAAAAACTGAGGATAACGAAGATATTCTAACTCTGGAGTGCCTATTTTAACGAGAAAGGGTCATTCATGCCTGGTTCTTTTGTACTACTATTCATAAAGAGGGTCTTCTTTACTATAATCCTTGATAAGTTCAAATACAAACTGAACGCCATTACTCTGCAAAGTTAAAAAACCATCATTATTTATATAAATTTCGTAGTTAACAAGCATTTCACCAATTGCTATTCTTATTTTGTTTTCCTCATATTGGAGACCAAAACCGCCTTCATTTGTATATAAAATAATCACACCATTTTTATCAGCACTAATTTCTTTTGAAGCACTGAAATTTTCTATATGATATAGCTCCTCTTTTGAAATATTATTATGTAATTTCTTAAAAGATTTCAGTTTCCAGTTACCAAATAAATCGTAGTTCTGAAATGAGTATATTGATAGAGGACATTCTTCCTTAGTTAAATAGTATGTGAATGTTTGGCATTTCAATTCAAGTGTATTATTTGAAAATTTTATTTCGTATTTATTTTTTATAAAATTTGCGAGTATTTCAATGTGTTTTTCATCAACAAATTTATAGCAACATCTATTTTTTTCATCTGACGTAAATCGATTAATACTATGAACAAATAATGATTCCTCGTCTATTGAATAACTAAATAATCTTTTATCTTCACGAAATTGTATATAACCGTTTTTAGAGAAGTAATTTGATTGAAGTCGCTCAGAAGATATTTGCTTTGTTTCCAATCCTTTTACTTCATGCGTTTCAATTTCACTAACCTTCCAATACCCATATAATTCTGGTACACTAATATTATTTTCTTTAACGTCAACATTTGCTGCCTTGGGTTTCTCATGTGTGTTATCAATACTAGTTTTGATACTTGTATTATTATCAGTACCTTTGCTACAAGAAGTAAAAACATAAAGAAGTACCATAACTAGTAATAATCTGCTCATAGTTTTATAACTCATTAACATTTTTCCTCCCAATAATCTTAGTTATCGTTTTACATGCGTAAAATAACCTGTTCATTACTTCTCTCTATTCTTAACAGCAATAATTTAGTGCCAGTAACGAAACAAATTTCGTTTAATGCTTGTATACAGATTAAATTATACTTATTATTATAAATTAACATTATCCAAGATACCCTGTTTAAAGGTTTAAACCACTTTTACTTAATCAATTTTATCATATTTATCAACAAAGTTAAATTAAAGAGATCATATATTCTCCAAGTAAGCTATTGACCCATATTCGATTTGCCGGACACAGTTAAGTTAGTGTACAATATAACTGTGGAGTAAATGCGGATATTTATAAGAAAGTAAAAAACTGAGGATAACGAAGATATACTAACTCTGGAGTGTCCATTTTAACGAGAAAGGATCAAGAAGATTTTTCTATTCATTCCTGACAGTGGTAAAACTATTGAAGTGTTAAAGTTAAGGAAGAAAGGACATTGCAAATGTTTTATAAAATTCTTAAGAAGGCTGTATATGTTATACCTTTTATATTTATTGTATGTAGTTTAATTTTTTTCTTTGGGACGCCTTGGGGAAGGTATTCTAATTTAAAGAAAGCATATAAATACCTTGAAAATAAATATATTCAAAAAATTATAATACAAGATACATTTTATGATTTTAAATCCGGTGGATATTATTTTCTTGCATATCCAGAAGACAAAAATGATATTGTGTTTAGGGTTGTTCAAACAAATAAAGGAATGACTCACTTTATAGTTCCACAGACATCAGAAAAATTTGATTTTAAGGATAATTTGTTTAATGTATTATGGGAAAGAGAGATAAATGATGAGATTAGCGTACTTATCGAAGGTATTTATCCCTGCCCTGTTAGTGTTCAAACATGTGTTCAAAAAAACACTGTTTATAATGATTATATAGAAAATGTAGGATTCGATATGATACCTAAGTTTTTTGATGTAATCGATAAAGTAGGCTGGAATTATGTTGTCATAAGCTTTTATATAGAGAAGACTTTGGATAAATCCGACTTAGATGGTGAAGCCAAAAAAATATTTGAACTTCTTAATATTATTAAAGATAGTAGATATAAATTTGGACGTATTGATATAGGTTATGATTCTGATAAAAATAGTAAGAAAGAATATTTATTGGTTTATTATGACGAAATAGATAAAATAAAGGACAGTAATGATGTAAGAAAACTTCTAGAAGATAGATTTTTACAATGAATTATCCCAAATTATATTGATTCTATTTTTTATTATACTTAATAGGATATTCATAATCGCATTATTTTCGATCAACTAAGCTTAATTTAGGGAGGTAACTATGGGAAAAAATCAAGTTCAAATGTTAATATTAAAAAGATCTTTATATTAACTCTTACCTCATTTGTAATTTTATTTGTTGCTATACTTGTATATTACTGGATTTTTGATCCGTCATATATCAGTAGTAGGGAAAGAGCCGATAAATATAACGCATCAATGCTCCAAAAGGCAATAACTGCATACATGATAGATACAAATGATAGGGCTTTGACTTTTGGAGAAAATGATTTGGCTATTTCAGGGGTTGAAAGGGTTTTGCGTAAATTGCATGAAACCATAGAAATTAATGGTGTTAGCTATGAGCCGTATTTAAACCTTCCAGATGGGATGACGATTGAAGAACGTTGGAAGATACAGAACAATAGCAAATATAAGGGTTTTAAAATAACAATATATACAAAATCGGATTATAAAGTTGAGGTTGTTCCCTATGAATATGAAAATGTACTGATATTTACTGATTCTAAATTACATTAGCCATTTGAATCAGTAAATTGTGCTTGGATTTTCGATATAACTTTCATAATCTTTGTAATTAAGCAAAATTATGATTTCGCATCGTTTAAAGTACTGAAGTTTGACATTGACATCTATGCAAAAATATTAAATAATGAGAGAAGAGGCAAAAGATAGTTATTGTGTATTTGTTTTAAATGCAATCTTAAGATTATTAATAAAATCTTATCGATAAATATGAAATGTAAGGTGAAAAATATGAAAATAACAGTGATAAATGGTACAGAAATTAAAGGCTGTACTTATCATATAAAAGAGAGCTTTTTAGAGGCTCTACATGATGAGAGTGAAATCGCGGAATTTTACTTGCCGAAGGATTTACCTCATTTTTGTTGCGGCTGTAAAAATTGTTTTTTCAAAAGTGAACGGCTTTGCCCTCATGCAGAGTATGTTATGCCTATTTGGAACGCCATACTGGATTCTGATTTGCTTGTATTTGCTTCACCGGTATATGCATTAAGAACTACAGCACAGATGAAATCTTTACTCGACCATTTATGCGTTTATTGGATGGTACACAGACCTGATGACAGAATGTTCAGCAAAAAAGCTGTAATTTTAACAAATGCTATCGGAATATTTAATAGTGGAGCCCAAAAAGATATTGCAACCAGTCTGATGTGGATGGGTGTTTCTGATATTAAAAAGTTGGGAATCGGATTATTGGAAGGTGTTATCTGGAATGAGTTATCAGATAAACGACGCGATTTCATTATTGGAAAAACAAAGAAGCTGGCAAAAAGATATAAAAATACTAATAGAGCGCGTAAGGGGATAAGAGTCAGCTTGCTTTTTACTATTACCAAAAAGATGCATCAGGTGCTTGCTAAAAAAGAGGAAACACTGTCGGCTGATAATCAGTATTGGGTTGATAAGGGTTGGGTAAAGCGTTAAATTCCAATTTATAGTTCAGATAGTGAAAATAAAACCAACTACATTCTATATGCTTTTCGGTTATAAAACTTTAATCCCATGAGATTCTGATCCAATAATAAGTTCAATCAATAATATAGGCAATAGTTAAAATGTGTCTATAATATGACAGGCAGTTGTCATGTTATGAGTGATATACAATTTTTATTAAGCATCAAAAGAGGGCATATGAAAATGGATTGCGAATTATTACAATTAAATTCGAAAATGGAGGATTCTTATGATGGAAAAGAAAATTGACTATAAGAAGGATTTTAAAGATTTATACCTTCCAAAGAACAGCCCATGTATTATTGAAGTACCGCCAATGAAGTTTGTGATGATTGACGGCGAAGGAGATCCGAATGGTGAGGAGTTTGCCTTGGCTACTGCTGCACTTTATAGCATCAGTTATTCGGTAAAGATGTCTTATAAAAGCAAGGAAATTCCGGAAGGATTTTATGATTATACTGTTTTTCCACTTGAGGGTGTGTGGGATTTGGTCGATAAAACTAAGCCAATAACTGACAAAAGCAATTATGCATACACAATAATGATTCGTCAGCCGGAGTTTTTATCAGATAAATTGTTTGAACGGTTTATTACTGAAACAAAAGCAAAAAAGCCCAATAATTATCTTGATAAAATTAAGTATGGCACCATAACCGAGGGATTGTGCTGTCAGATGCTTCATTTAGGGAGCTATGATGATGAACCCGCTAGTTTTGAAAGGATGAAACAGTTCTGTAAAGATAACGGATATGCGAGAAGCTCCCTCAAGCACCGGGAAATATATATTTCAGACCCTCGAAAGACCGAAGTTGGCAAGATGAAAACAGTTTTGAGGTTTAATGTAAGGCGGACTTAGAAGGATACTGAGTAAAATATTAGCAGGATTATAGATATTGTATTATTCCTTTCCGTAAAACCGTTTTACTGTATTTGCAATAGACGGTTTGAATACGGTATTGTGATCGTAATCCTGAATTATTTCATATTCAATTTCAAGACCATTGTACTTGCGGTTTTCAAGCAGCTTCATTAAATTCGAAACAGGCTTTATGAAGCCTGCCTCCTCAAGGGAGCCTATGGTCATATATACATTGTAGTTTAGCTTTTTCGACCTGTTGTAGTACTGCTCCTCAAAAAATGCAATATTATTCCCTTTTGTAGAGCATTGCAAGGATGGACTGCCAATATAATAATTTGCAAATTTATTCTTTCCAAGGGTATCACTGTGAAACAGTGAATATAAACCCCAATATCCACCATAAGAATGCCCTGTCAATGTCATACGATGTGTATCTACAGAGTACTGATTACAAAGATATGGTAACAAATTCTCAACAAGAAACTGCAGATATAAATCCGGTTGTGTTACAAGATCGCGTTCACGGATGGTGAAGACATCGTAATTATTAGGATATCCTACGCTTACTAGAATAATATCTTCTATTTCTCCTTTTATCATTAATTGACGAAGCTCAGGGTGATCGCTCAAACGCCATATCCCATCAGTCATCAGCATTAATGGATAGCTTTTGGACGCATCATAATCAGGAGGAAGAGAAATATGAACCTTAAATGTATCTCCGATCTCCTCATCGTAAATTGTCAATTCCTCAATGTATTGGGCGGAATTTGGATCAAATTCTACTACCTCATTATAATACATATGGTCACCGGATAGTTTGCCTAATTTGATACTATCTTTTTCTAAATCTGTCATTTGTTTTGATTTTTCAACTATTTCAGCTTCTTTATTGCCATATTTCCAACCATTCAGACTGCACAGTCCACGAATTAAGGCTTCACACAAAATTGTGTTATAACCCTGTCCATCCAGCTCAAATTTTTGAGTATTCAGATCCTTATAATCAAGTGCCGCTACTGCTTCTATAAGTTCGCTGTTTTTTGGAAGACCTGTGGTTGTACAGTTATCACCTGAATTTATAAAACATACATTTGCTGATAACGGATTTTTTTCTGCCTGTAAATGATTCTCGGCTTCTGCTGCCAAATCATTACTTTGCAGGGGAGGGTTTACGATAAGATAATTACTGTAAGAATTCTTGGTCAGCAAATCGTATGCCGAATAATATCCGCCTTTGTCATAGCCGGCAATAGTTATATTATTTGTGTTTATCTTATAATTTTCACAAATCCATCCGAGCACATCGTTTGTCAGAAAGTCACCAAAATTTGACGGGTTGTCAAGGAAATCTCTTTTCTCTGCTTTGTTGAAAAAATTTTCGCTTGGATTGATCAATGTAGCAACCATTATATTGTGGCTATGGAGAGACATAAATTCATTCAAAGCCTGATATTCTGCATCATGCATTTGACTTCCCAATACAATCAAAAGAGAAAGCGGTTTTGATTTATCATAATCAGCAGGGACATTAATATCAAAAACATAGCTGTCATTGATTTGTTCATCATAGAACGTAACAGATGTTTTGTTTTTATTATTGTCAGTAGTCTTAATTGAAGAACGTTCCTTTTCGGTCATCAGATTGGAATATGTACGTATATTTTTGCTATCCTCTCCTATTGTACAGGAGCTGAGAGAAAATATCACACCTATAATAAGACAGATGGTTAGCATCAATTTAATCTTGTTCATTGTAGACCTCCCTATGGATTATTATTGCTTCTAATATAACTGCTTTTTGGGAATTCATCCTGTTTTTTTTTGCTGACATTTGTCCGTAAGAACTACTATTCCTGGTTGTTTTATGATTCATGTATGGGAATCCATAGTGCGTTTTCGTTATTCTTAGAGCCTTTCGGACAAACCTCAAGTGTGATATCATCCAATAAGCGGTATGCTGTAAAAGGCATAAATTCCGTATAGACCTGATACCACAGTTCCTGCATTGCCTTTGGCATTTCTCCTTTGCATTTAAATACCACCCATTTCTGTTCGGGCAATTCAATTAAGGAATAACCATCCGGTATGATTCCACCGGAATATTCGGCACCAATAGAATACCTTAGCTCGCTTCCGTCGGACATACAATTACCACTGTCACGCAAGCCAAGAATTGCATAGGGAAAATTACTGGCGCATCTTGCCAACTCTAAAATTGTATCAAAAGAACTATCGGTGTAGCATTCTCTGCAAAATTTAGGGATTTCATGATTATTGTCTTCCAACGATGCAGTACTGAATTTCCGGGATTTAGCAAGAATTCGTATCTGTGGCTGAGCTATAATTTTATAATCCAGCAGAGTTCCGCCCTCTAACTTTAGCTTGATTTTCAGCCGGTTGAAGGACTTGAGACTTCCTCGATTCAGCCTGATACCCATAGGTGTAAAGCCATGAAATCTTGTAAAAGCTTTTGTAAAACTTTCCGGTGTTTCATATCCATATTTCAATGCAATATCAATGATTTTTTCGTTAGTCAAAATCAGTTCTTCACCTGCAAGAGATAAACGTCTGTTGCGAATGTATTCAGCCACCGTCAGTTCTGTGAGTATGCTGAATACTCGTTGGAAGTGATACTCTGAAGAATATGCATGTGCTGCTATATTTGCAATTGATAGCTTTGAAGGTTTACTTGTAAGATTTTCTTCTATATAGTCAATGGCATTTTGAATGCCTGTTATCCAATCCATATC
>CAZLZR010000079.1:0-18505 GCA_964564015.1 uncultured Acetivibrio sp. | reverse complement strand
CTTGACTTTTTTCTGTGGAATTGGTATCAATTACCTACAACTGCATAAGGCATGTGCTTATATTAACAATGTTTTCAATTTTGCTGGAATAATCGTTGGATATAACATATAACTCATCCAAGCATATACCGCTTTCACCCAAGTTATTGTAAAACTCTAATAGGTGCGTTGGTTGTAGCCTGTCTAACTTTATATGACCTAACGCCGGAATAATTCGTTTTTCGATTCGGGTTTTGTAGACATGTAGTGTGCTGGGTGCAAGGTCTTTTTCTGCATAGTCTGCAAGCCATTTATTAATAAATTCGCCAAAGGTAATTTTGCTCCCATCCAGGTAAGTTCCTTTTTCAACAGCTTCTTGAAATAGATTAAACTGTTTTTGCAGCTCTTTTTCACGCTGCTTTTCGGTCACGTTTGAAGGTAAGGTAATTGTTTTCTTTTTAAATATTTTTTTACCTCTGCTATCATAACCACAAGATACCGTAAGACGGTAAGAATTTTCTCCTCTTTTTTCGATTGCTGCCATTTTTCCACCCCTTTTTTATAAATATAACGATTACAAGCACAGGTAGAAGCATCTTTTCTGCCTGTGCTTGTGATGAAGGTTACTACTGTGCTTTGACTCTTCTGATATTGTTATAAATGACAATATTGCTTTCTTTTGAATCAAGTGCTTCTTCCTTAGCAGTTTGCATATTATTCAAAACAATTTTATTTAGCGTTTCAAGAAATAGTTCACAGTCAATCATATACTTTTTACCTTTGTTTCCAACTGCATAAAATGGGAATCTGCCTTGCTTGAGACCTATTCTGATTTCATATTCACTGAGACCGGATACTAAAGCGGCCTCTTTGACAGTTATCATTTTTTTCATTATATTTTTCACCTCGGATTTTAAATTAAATTTGGTATAGGCTTCAGAGTTAGAATATATATTTTCAGTTACATTTAATGCGGTATATTCTACATTCAATGCTTTGTATTAAGAGTCTTTTTTATGAGCTCTTCTGAATAACCTTTATGATTCAAAAAACGTACCAATTCTGATGATAAGTCTTCAAAGCAAATAGGCAGAACTGGTCTTGGAAGCTTTGCTTGCTTATCGCCTATAATGTTCAATTGGTAAAGTTTATTCAAATATCCACTAGCTCGGCGATAACCTAAACGAAAAATTTCCTCAATTACATTGCAAGAAATTGAATTAAGTCCAAGTGCATATATAATAATCTTTGCTAATAAGTCATCATCATTTCCTGATGAAGATGGAGCTGAGTTAATCATCAAATCATTTTTCGATTCTGTTTGCTGTTTTAAATCTGATTCTTTTATTTCAAATTTATATCTGCTATCTTGGTCATAGCTAATACAGCTGAGTGCTTTCATCATATCCCTTGGTGATACATATGACCCTTGGATGTGTTTAAGTCCATTTTGCTCTCGTGACTTAAACAGCAATTTTCCTTGCCCGGTTAGCTTTTCAGCGCCACCCTCGCCAAGGATTGTAACTGAATACTGCGGCTTGGCACAAGCAAATGCAATGCGCGCCGTTATATTACTTATGTCACATTTCATGTTCTTTACAGTGGGGTCTTGAGCAGCCAGAACGATGCTAATTTTAGCATGTCTGCCTCGGCGTAACAGGCTTGAAAGTGTTTCCGTTAATGCTTTTAATTCAACTTTGTCAATTATTTCTGAGATAAAAGATGGAAATTCGTCGATAATACACACGATGTTTGGTAATAATTTAAATTCAGCACTATTTTTAATTTCGATTCGCCTTTCCATTTCCTGCTTAAGTGCTGTCAAAACCCTAACTCCAGTCTGAGTATCTTTTATAATTGGGTGAGATAGATGAGGCAAATCACAGAATGGTACCAAGTCGCCTGCTCCCATATCAAATAGTAATAAATTTACTTTGTTCACAGATTTCATTAAAACTATACTCAGTATTAAAATAAGTAAGGCTGTAGTCTTACCTGAGTTTGTTGACCCCCCTATTACAAGGTGCGGACAATTCGCCAGATCTACTATAACCGTTTCACCTATAGTATCATGGCCTACAACATAAGGAATCCGCATTTTACTTAGAATGGATTTCATACTTCTCAAAGTTTCCCAGAAATTACTCTCATTTATCTTTTCTTCAGACACAACTATGCTAATAGAGATGTCATCCTTAACTAGCATGAAAAGTGGAAGCTTTAGCGACCGACGAATATCTTCTGCATAATCTGAAATTTGATGAACCCTTGTTCCCTTTGAGACCTTTACTTCAAAAATATAGCGGTCATTCAAAATGCTATAATCTGTAATGTTTATCGAAACTCCGTGAGCTTCGTAATGCCTGATAACTTTATCAGCTAATTTTTCTGCACGTTTTTCATTATAGGACATGCTTAATAACACCCTTTCAAATTGAGAATTTTTTGTTGCTTCACTTCTTCTGTTGAGTTATAAATATATATGAACTAGCATTAAATATGTAAAATACACGTATCTTATTATGCAACAGAAGAAAATAACGTATTGAACTTCGATTTTTTCCTCCTTGTAATGGGGTGAACTTTCAAGCTTAAACAGCTTGAATTTTACTTCATTTAAATTTTCAATGTACAAATTTCGTTGGGTGCATTGTATCAGTACACCCAAATCTCGGTTTTATCCTGTAATGGCTATTGTCATCCAGATAAAACACTTTAGTCTCCAGTATTATAAGCACTGGAGCGCTTATCAAATTATGTATCAAATCTACTAATCTCCTGTTGTATAGAATCATATCACGTTATATAATGACAAATAGGAGCAGAATGCTTTGTGATTTTGCTCTTGACTTTTTATGGTTTTTGTGATTCGGCATCTTCTTTCAAATTTAAAATCTTAGTGTATGGCACTTTCATTTTGTTGTTCTTTAGTGCCTTTCACAGAAAGGCATGGTCTCGATTATGGAAAACAAATCAATATACTTTAATTTTGATATGGGAAGGAAAGAGTACTTAAAAGAAATTGCAAAGTATCCGGATGTTTCTGATTCAGAATCTGATATCAGTCATTATAAAGAAAAATTTAGTGACTATTATGATATAAAATTGGACCACTTTCTTGTTGGCAAAGGTAAAGGTAAATTTTTAATACCATATGAAATGTCTGCACTTTTTTGCCTTATGATGGGTGTAATGAAATCAAATCCAACATTTGATGGCAGAAAAAATAATATGATGTATTCTTTAACGGATATAATCAAACATAACGAGAGGGTAATTAAGTCTATAGATAATTTGCCGGGCTGTTTGGCAGATTATCTCAAAATGACTCCTGAATATTATAATGCTATCTATTTGGTAAAATATATACCAATTATTTTAGAAAGGATGTCTGCTTTACTGCACCTTATACTTGATGCAACCAAAGTTCCAGCAATGAATATGGAAATACTTGACTACCTTATTGATGGGCTGGACGATGTGTATGAACGTTGCTTCTGGAAAAAAGTGCGAAGTGAAGATAATTCCGAATGGATGCTGAAACACAAGGATTTTTTGAAAGATCAAATAGTACAAGATATCTCTGAATCTAGTTCAGAAACTTATCATTTGCTAGACAATAAGCTTGCTATTTTCTTCGGCGACCTTGACCGTGGTAATTGGCCTGACGATGCTGAATCAAAGATTAAAGACCTCTTAAAAAAATGGGAAGAAAAATATAAGGATAAAAAAGATAAGGATGCTAAAATTAAAGACGAGTATCTATTTTGGTTATGTAATCAGGAATGGCATGTGTTACATAAAACAATTGCTAATCCAGTATCCCTTTTCCCTGACGCCCTAATTAATGAAAGGGTAACACAGTATGACAATAGATATAATAGAAACGCCATAATTTGTCCTCACTTTATGGGTAATAATAAAAAAAACCTCAACGAAGATGAAATTCAAAGATATAATGATGAAATATCCAGAATTGAGCAGTCATTACGGAATGAAATTGATACTTATTTAGTTCAATTTTTGATGTGCTATCTCCATGATTTATCAGTGTTTAAAGAAGTATTTCAGCAGCCGATCTTTAAATTGTTGAGTAAGCAAACATTCCTATTCATTAAGGAATTATTAAACATTAATTCAACAGAAAATGTCCTTAACTTATTATCATCATACTTAAAGAATACACAAAGCATGTTGAACAGATTTGATGATAAGTATAAAAGATATGAATTAAAAGAATACGTTAATGGAGTAATAGCAGGAACTAAAGGCATTACTAATTGTTGCAGAGAGATATATGCAAATATATTCGTAAAAATCCAGTCTCAAAAATGTGAACAATTTAGTAAAAAAGATTATCGTGGGTTGAAAGATAACATGGAGGATATAGCGGGAAAGGCACTTACGGAAATTATCAATAAAGATAAACCTTAAAGCCATTAAAATAATGACTTGCTACTCTTGCCGAAAAATAAGGGCAGTCTTTTGAAACATAGTTCTAGTTGTATTTTTTATTACATCATAAACCGAACTCAGCACCGCCCATTCAGGTGGTACTGGTTCGGTTTATTTGATGTTTATTGTGGAAATAGCAGAAAGAAAGGTTAAAAAAATTATAGGGAAGACACCGAGCATTGAGATACAGTTTAAAATTAGATGTCATACTCATGAAATTCCTTGACGGCAATGTGGTGTAAACGGGTTACCAATACAATCCTAGAAATCAAGACAGTATATTACCTGCTTTCAAATATATATTATACCTTTGAACAAGGATAGAGCTCCGGCTCTATCCTTGTATCTATTTATTCGGAGGTGTAAATAATGCATGTAAAAGAGCGCATAAAAAAATACGGTATAAATGCCATTACAGACGAAGAAGCAATAAATCTATTCACCGGAATCCCAGTCGAAGAAATACATAAAAACATAGAAGACTATGGACTTCCTGAACTTATTCGCTTTCGTAAAAACATGCTCCTTACCAGCCTTCAGGAGCAGAAGCTTGAACTTCTCTATCATCTTTCAAAACGTATCCGACTGGCTGACTTCAAGGAAAGACCTAATCTGAATTCCGCAAACCTTGCCGGAAAATACTTTGTAGAAATGCTTCAATTCTATGAAGTTGAGGTATTTGCTGTCTGCTTTCTCAATAATCAAAATAAGCTTATCAAATCGGAAATCCTGTTTCATGGTACAGTCAACATGTCTCATATCTATCCAAGGGAGATAATAAAGAAGGTCTTAAACTATAATGCATCCGCTGTTATTGTCGGACACAATCATCCAAGCGGGCTGAAAACTCCTTCGTCTGAAGATATTTCCGTAACGGTTGAATTGCTCAATGCCTTGAAGACTATAAAGGTTAAGCTGCTTGACCATATTATCGTATCAAAAGATACATATCACAGCATGAATAAAGCTGCTGATGTGGGTTTTATTTAATCTCTCTTTGAAGCACTTTATGGGTTAGGCTATCAAAATTCATATAAAGATAAACTTAAATTAGGAAAGGAAGTTGATATTATGTCAGCAAATGTAGAAAGCATGTTTTATGTAAGGGAAACTCCGTGGCATGGACTTGGCCTTAGAGTAGAAAATACTCTTAATTCAAAGGAAGCTTTGACAGCAGCAGGTCTTAACTGGAGAGTTGTTCAGAAAGAAATCGAAACAGTGGATAATTACCCGATTACCGGCTTCAAGGCAAACATAAGAGAAACGGATAATAAGGTTCTTGGTGTGGTTACAGACAGGTACAAAATAGTTCAGAATCATGAAGCCTTTGAATTTACCGACCAGCTTTTGGGCGAGGGAGTGAAATACGAAACCGCTGGAAGCCTTCAAAGTGGTAAAAAGGTATGGCTTTTGGCTAAGCTCCCTGACAAATATATCATTGCAGGAGATAGGATTACTCCGTATATGGTATTCTCAAACAGTCATGACGGCAGTGGAAGTATAAAGGTTGCAATGACACCCATAAGAGTGGTTTGCAGTAACACCCTCAATCTTGCGCTGCTTGATGCAAAAAGAATCTGGGCTACCATCCATACCGGAGATATTAAAAATAAGCTTGATGAAGCAAGGAAAACCCTTTTGCTTGCAGAGTTTTACATGGATAAGCTAGGTTCTGAGATAGATAAGCTTATAAAAACAAAAATGTCCGATAGCAAGGTAATGGAATACATTGCGGAACTTATACCTTCGCCAGAGAATTCTACTACTATACAGGAAAAGAATATAAAGCTCCTTCGTAATGATTTGGTTATGAGGTATTATGATGCACCCGATCTTGCCAACGTGGGCAAAAATGCTTACAGGTTCATTAATGCAGTATCGGATTTTGCAACTCATGCCAAGCCTTTAAGAGAAACAGCCTCCTTCAAGGAAAATCTGTTTGCCAAAACCATTGACGGTAATCCCATAATTGATAAGGCTATGGACTTGGTTAGAGCTATGTAGGAGAAATTCTTACATAGCTTATTTTATGCCAAATATAAAATCTACCCAATTATTGTACAGGTGAGAAGGGTAATCTCTGTTGTTTGTCAAAGGAGATGATGAAAATGTATAAAAGGCTTGTGTCTACTGAAAATATGTCTCGGGAAAAGTGGCTCGAATGGAGACGGAAAGGTATAGGCGGCAGCGATGCTTCAATAATTTGCGGAATAAATAAATATAAGTCTGGCGTGGAGCTTTGGATGGAGAAGGTGGGGGTGTCTGAAGCACAGCTTGCGGGGGAAGCCGCCTACTGGGGAACATTAATGGAGCCACTTATACGGGATGAATTTACCAAACAGACCGGACTCCAGGTAAAGCTAGAAAAATTCATACTGCAAAACGAGAAGTACCCCTTCATGCTTGCTAATGTTGATGGAATTATAGAATGCCCCGAATATGGTACTTGCATATTTGAAGCAAAGACTGCTAATGTATTCAAAACCACTGAATGGGAGGACAGAATTCCTGATGAATATCTGTTGCAGATACACCACTATATGGCAGTAACAGGCTTTAAGGCTACGTATATTGCCGTATTGATTGGAGGAAACCAATTTAAGTGGGAGCTTGTATTAAGGGATGAAGAAATAATTGAAATGCTCATAAAACTGGAGCAGGACTTCTGGCAGCATGTAACCAACAACACCCCTCCAACTCTTGACGGGTCAGAAGCTTCAACACAGCTTCTGAATAGCTCATTTCCAGAAGGAATGAAAGGCTCAAGCAAGCAGTTACCACCAGAAGCCCTTGCACTGATTGAGAAATTTGAAACAAATCAGGAGGCAGAAAAAGAGGCGGCAGCAAATAAGGATATGGCAGCAAATCAGCTTAAATGCCTTCTTGGTAACTATGAGACAGGCTACATTGAAAACAGGATTGTTGCATGGAGAACAGTAAACACAGAACGCTTTGATTCCAAGCAGCTTAATGCGGATAACCCTGAGATTTATTCGAGGTATACCGTACCATCGTGTTTTAGAAGATTCTCAGTAAAGTAAAGAAAGGGTTGAGATTATGGATAATAAAGCTTTGAAAAACAGAATGGCTGATAGGGTCGGCAGCACCAATAACACTGGAGTTATAGAACTTGTACCCAATAATCCTATGGAAATCGAGAATAAAAGGAATGAAAATGAAGCTATTGTAGCGGTATCGTTTGTTCCTGATTTTGCTATCAGCTTAAATGAAGCAAAACAGAGGATTGCGATGCTGCAGAGATTTGTTAAGGAAATTATGATACCCGGGGTTGATTTTGGCGTAGTGCCGGGTTGCAATAAGCCTACCCTGTTAAAGCCAGGTGCAGAAAAAATCTGTGATGTATACGGTTTCAGCAAATATGTTGAAGTCATAAACCGTGTAGAGCATTGGAACGAGGGACTATTTCATTATGAAGTAAAGGCTACTCTGATTAATAAAAGGACTGGATTTGTTGAAGCTGAAGGGATTGGCTGCTGTAATAACAGGGAGAAAAAGTATATAAAAAATGATGCTCTCAGTATTATTAATACAGTTTTGAAAATGGCGAAAAAGAGAGCTCTTGTTGATGCTGTATTGTCGGCTACTCGGAGTAGCGACATATTCACACAGGACGTCGAAGACTTGGATTTAGCTCTACCACCATCAAGAGATACAATGCCACTAAGGGAATCGGCAGCATATAAAGAAAATAATACTCAAAAATCTGAAGCTCTGCAAAGTAATTCTGCAGATAAAAATCAAACCCGAGAAATATCAAAGCTTTTGGGGGTCAGGAATATTCCTTCAAACAAGGCAAGGCTTATGATGCTTGAAAGGTATAAGGTTAATGACTACAAGCTGCTTTCACAGGAACAAGCAAGGGATTTCATAATGTATTTGCAGAGCCTACAGTGATAGATATGCAGTCTAGACGGATTATATAACAATTTAACAGTATAAAAAATACATTTTTGTTATTTACGGAAAAATTGATTAAGAGCTATAAGACGAAATTTAACTTATAGCTTTTTCAAATAACGATACTTTGGAGGTATACATGAATAAAAATCTCAATGTAGAAATATATGGTCACAGAATTGATAATGTTGCCGAAAAAATTGGCTCACTGTTTGGCGAAACTGGTACGGCAATCGGTAAGGCAATAGATAGCGTTACAAAAAACGTAACGATAAGAATCGATGACAAAAACGGCAATATGCATAAGGAGATGGATTGATGAGACTATTTGACATATTTAAAAGCAAATGTATGAAATGCCCCTTCAATCTTGGACTTGTAAGATTTATCATTAACCCATGCCCACTGTGTAAAATTAATCATTACAATATGTACTATCAGCTTCTTGAGGGCAAATATATGTCACTACGGAATAGAATAATAGAAATTCAACGAAATTTAGAAAGAAATAACCAGAACGATAAAAATGGAGACCAGCAATAAGCAATTATTATGGCGAATGTACAAAGACTGAAGGTCAGGAATCAGAACAATAACAAAAATCACAAGGAGGTTAAAATGACCAGCAAAGAATTATTACTTGCAATTCACAATCAATGTGAAGCTACCCAGAAGATTATCTCAGCACAATATAGTAGGCCATGTGTGGAGATATTAAAGGAAATACTGTATCTGCAATCTCTGCTCATAGCCTACATAATTAAGAATTTTTGAATACAACTTTTTCACGATACAGCTTTATATAATCAATCAAAAATGACAATTCATCGTCTGTTGCATTATTTAACAATGTAGTTATTGTGTCTTTTTTATCGATGATGGAAGGCTCTGGGGCTACGTTTCTGTCAAAAATTATAGAATCGGCACTAACCCCAAGTGCCTTACAAACACTTATCAGTGTTTCAACGCTTAAAGAAGATTCTCCACGTTCAAGAGTTCCAAGAAACGAAGAGGATATGCCTATCATTTCTGACAGTGTATCTATTGTCAGGTTCTTGCTTTTTCGGGCTATTCTAATATTTTCTCCGATATATTTTAAATTATTTTTCATATCATCACCTATGATAAATAGTATATGCAAGCAGATGAGATTAGAACCGTATGACACAGGTGTATAAAAAAACTGTGTTGCAGTTTTTAAACTTAACTGATATAATTTTTACAATTGAGAATGTGCAAAAATTACCATTACGAGCGAATACACTGTAACTTGGTATGTGAATGGAATGTAAAGGTAAGGATGAAATTATAGGGAGGTATAGAACATGGCGGGAAAGGATAATGAGTTTAAATCAAGATTATTAATCGCCAATGATATGGCAGACAAATTCTTTGCAAATTGTAAAACGCCAAATGATTTAGAACAAGATAAAGATGTCATAGAGTGTTTTTTGAAAGCGTTTGACCTAACAACCCCTGGATCAAAAGAAGAAAAAGAATTTTATTTCGATATTTCTGATTTCTATTTGTATAAAGGAATACGCTTAGTATCTGAAATAAAAAAAATTGCAGAAGAACGTAAGCGTCCAGTAAAACCTGAAGAACTAAAGGAAATCACTGACAATATTGTTTGCTATCTTGATGATGCTATTGCCCAAAATGATAGAAATAAAGCGGCATACATACAGAGAAAAGAAGAAATCCTTGCTGCATTCAATTCAGAACTGGCAAAGCATAAAATTGCAGTAAAAAAAGATGGTTGTTATATAGCTACAGCAGTTTATGGTTCATATGATTGCCCGCAAGTTTGGACATTGCGACGTTATCGTGACAGCACTCTTGCTAAGACCATCTTTGGCCGTACTTTTATTCGTATATATTATGCCATAAGTCCAATTATCGTAAAATGGTTTGGTAGAACAGAATGGCTTAATCTCTGTGGGCGAATTATGCTAGATAAATTCATTGTGAAATTGCAAGGCAAAGGACATGTGGATACTCCGTATATTGATATAAACCAGTAAGCAGATTGTATATACTAAACATAAAAGGGGTAATGAAGATGATAATATGGATATTGTTTATTGTAGGGCTTGTTGTTTCAACTATAATTGTTAACGGTTTTCAGAAACTGCTTATGAAATGGCTAAATCTAAGCGCAATGTTTATTAGCATCAAAACAAAAATAATTGCTATTGTCGTTATCGGCTTAATACTTACGGCATTTGCTTTGCAGCTTTTTGGAATTCAGATTCCTCATTAATTAACTCATTTCGAGAAAATAAAGTAACTCGCGAATAAACCGTGTAATGCGTTGCTTCAGTTATATATTATAGATGATGCAAGTGGATATAATGCCAATTAATTGGAATTGTTCGTACACGAATGGAAAAATGAAAGCAAAATTAATGTTGAAAAATGAAAAACTAAGGGGCATAATGAAATAATAGGGAATTTTGGATACTAAATTAAACTTTTGATATGTAGACAGGCTAAATTTTGAAAGCTACAGTCAAAAATGTTACAGAACAAAAGGAGGCAAAAATGAAAAAGATTAGCAAACTCGGTTATATCGTGATCGGAATGATTCTTACTTTCGCCATCGGTACGGCATCACCTGTTTTCGCGGTTTCCAAAGATGTATCGAAACAGATAACCGCATATTTTACATCAGGCGGCAAATCAATATCTGTTTACATCAATGGCGATAAGATTACGCCCAGAGACGGCAACGGAAATCAAGTATATCCGTTTACTGTCGATGGAACAACGTATCTTCCGGTTAGGGCTGTTGCTTCTGCTTTAGGAAAAGGTGTTGAATGGGATGCTGCCACTGCATCAGTTAAAATTATTAGTTATATAGATATTTCTATTCCTAAAAATGATACAATTGCTGATACAACCACTCAGGATTCCGTAAAAAAGCTCACAGCATATTACACATCCGGCGGTAAGACCATCAGCATTTACATCAATGGAACAAAACTCACACCTAAAGATGGCAATGGCAAAGTCGTTGACCCATTTACGGTTAACGGGACTACATACCTGCCTGTCAGAGCTATTGCGGAAGCTTTCGGAAAAACAGTTACTTGGGATGGTTCAACTGCATCAGTCAAGATTGATAATGTAAAGTTAAACATGCCCGGCAGCATCAAAGATACCAATGCAAAGCTTACAACCACAATTGATACCAATGATGAAAGACATGATAAACTGGATTACACATTCACACTGGATAAAGATGCAGTCGGTGAATGGCAATTCTTTGACTATTATGATGTTGATAAGATAGCAGACCAGTTTAATCCTAATGATGCTCCACATTCTCAGCTTTTAAATTGGAAGGGTAATAGTATTTATGAAGATGGTACAATGATTGAACATCACATTGATGGTCTTGGCGGTAGAGACTATACCGGATTTATATTTTACAATTGGACTAAGGGTTATATTATGGATGGAATAGACAAGGATGGCAATGTTCCTGCCTATGCAATAACTACTATCAACGGTAAGACATTTATGGTCATGGAATGGAAGAGCGGTTATTATAATAGAGCTGGTATTATTGAATGTTACTATGTGTTTGTAAAGACTTCTGATACTCCAGTTCATTCAGTTAATAAACCTGCTGAAATACCAACACCCATTTCTTATATCCAAGACAGCAATACAAAGCTCACTACTACAATTGATGGTAGTGGTGGAAAACATGACAGCTTAGAGTATACATTCACATTGGATAAAGATGCTATTGGGCAATGGAAAGAAATTGACTTTGTTAGAACAATTGAACAGTTTGATTCAACCATATTAACACGGAGGGAGTATATCCACCCTAATATTTATGACTTTTATGAAGACGGTAAAATGATAACAAATTATACTGGAGCTAAATTAACTGAAGAACGTAATTGGACTAAAGGTTATATTATAGGCTCGGTAGAATCAAATGATGCTATTCCAGCTTATGAAATAAAACAGCTCAATGGTAAAACATTTATGCTCGTTGAGTGGAAAAATGGCGATTATACCAGGATAGGTAGCAACCCTTATTATGTCATACTTGAGAAAATTTCTGACACCCCAGCTCCTGCTAATACAACAGCATCTAGTGATTCAAAGATTACTGTTACAAAAGATAGTAATGGTGTTATCCATGAATCTATGGATTATAAGTTTGAACTGGATAAGGATGCTGTTGGTAAATGGGAACAAATCAACTTTGTTGCATCACCTGACGATTTTGATGGAAAAGATATAACCCGTCAGAAATATATTGAGATGGGTACTCATAACTTCTATGAAGATGGTAGGGAAGTATCTTATGCTGATAAGTCCATAGGAACTGGAGAAACCAAGTGGACTAAGGGCTACATTCTCGGGATGGGTTCAAATGATACTATTTCAGAGTACGAAATAAGGCAGCTCAACGGTAAAACATTTATGTTTGTACAATGGAAAAGTGGTGACTATACAAATAGGGGTCAAAAACCTAATTACTTTGTGTATGTGAAAACTTCTGATAAACCAGACCCAGAGTTTGCTAAATAAGTTCATGTGAAAAGTAAAATATCCAGCTCTATAAAAGGACGTTGAGGCTAAAACCTTAAACGTCCTTTTATTTACGCAAAATACGAGAGGAGCAATTTTAATGAGCGAAAAATATGATAAATCAGAATTGCAGAAAGCCATCAGGCATAAACACGCAGAATTAAATGCCGTAGTTGATGCTGCTATCGAAAAAGGAGAGAAAATAAACGAGGCTGAGATTATGAGAATAAGCAAGGAACTTGATTTGCTTATAAATCAGTATATGGAATCAACCAGTGACACAGATGATGCTTGTAGCTAAAACGCTCGTTTTTGAATTCTATTTTATAAAGCCGTAATCCCCCTCAAATCGTCATGGTTTTGAGGGGGATTTTGTTTCAATACTCGTTCCAAAATCAAAGTCTCATATATCATATATCATATATTAATAAATGAGCTTTTTTGCATCAATTTCACCTATTTATTATTAATAATATTAATTTACTAAAGAATATATAATTTTCATTTTCCTTATTTCTATACAAAAAGATACGTATTACAACATTATTTTTAATGCAAGAATTTATACAAAAACTGATACAGAAAGTGCGTATAGAATCTTGTAAATATTACCATAGAAATGAGGAATATTTATGTTGAATTCTTCTCTTGGGAATCATACATTTACGCCATTTAGGGCATTGACACTTAAAGATGCACAATTGTTAAAAACTGATCTTTTTAATTATAGAGATATAACAGGTGAAATTAGAATTCGTCCTCCCGATAAAATGGATTCTTCTGAAAATTCATTTATTAATAAACTAAATTCCACGCTGCCTAAATATTACAGGATAGAATATACCGATAAATACAAAGGAATTTCATGGCTACTGAGAATTAGCAACAACTCACCTAAATTTTTTAATAGTGCAGCGGATGAAGATAAACCATGCAGCATTAAAGCAACTATTAATCCAAAAGTATTTACTGGCATAAAAGACTATGTATCAGCTGCCAATGTCAGCTATTTAAACGATGTTGAAACTTTATTTAATATCGAAGCCAAAAAAATATCTCCCATATTAGGAGAATTTTCATCCTATGGATTGAATCGTAATGATTATTGCATAAACTTCGACCTACAGGAATTAAATATTGGTTGTACTCCAGAGCAGATGATACAACTTATGAAGCGCTCCGACTGCCCTGAATACTTTAAAGAATGGACGAAATACGATAAATATAGTTCACATCGGAAAAAGTCCAATAAAGACAGTCTATATTTGAAAAATAACTCTGTTAATATTAATTGCTATTTAAAATATAAAGAACTGTGTGAAGATTTTAGTGACTGCCCAAGCTTAGAAAACGCTCGTTTCGTAATAAGATTTGAAGTACAGTGCAAATATTCGAAAATATATTCTATGTCAAAAATTATCAAAAATAAATCAGGAGCAGCCAACGTAATAAATGAAATGTTATCGGATGACGTTTCCAGCGATATTATTAATAAATACTACAATCGAATCTTCCAGAAAGGCAATTATTACACTTTAGAAATGGCAAGAAATATAGTGGAATCTCAGCATTTCAAATCCAAAAAAGAAAACCGGCTAATTGATACATTGAGCCAAATAAATGAATGTCGAGGGATATCTAAAGCAAAAGCTAAACTTCAAGACGGTGAATTGGAAGAGTTTAGACGGACTTTGAGAGAATTAGCTGAAATAGGAATAAATCCAGTTACTATTCCAAGGGAATGGGGCATAAAACACATCCCCAATCTTCTCAATGCGTACTACAATAAAATTGCAGATGAACAATTAAAGGAAATATCAGATAAACGAGCCCTTGACGATGTGATGTACTATTATGCGAAGCATAAAAGCTTAAAGGATTTTATATAAAAAGAAGTCCCTTCTGTTAGCACAAAAAGAACTGAATGATCGCAACATTGATAGTATAATGGATATGTTCACTAAACTGAATTTGTCGCCTGTGACCATCAGTATGATAGTGATTTGGTTTACAGACTTCTGCACTCGAAATTCAGTCTAAATTGAGGATTGTTATGAAGCAAAGGTCTCATATTTTGATTAACATTTGGCAGCAATAGATACAGTCTTTCTATTCCTGCCAAATATAAGCTGTCAAACTAAAATCTTTATAAAGATGATGGCCTTAATGTTGGCTGAAAAAATGTGCCTATTGTGACTTATTGTATGTTGACTCATTGTATTCAATTTTGTAATATAAATTTGAGGTGTTAAACGATAATGGATATAATAAAGGTCTTTGCTAATAATGTAAAAAAATATAGAACATTAAAAGGGTTATCACAAGAGGCCTTTGCTGAAAAAACAGGTTTGCATAGAACATATATTAGTGCTGTGGAGCGAGAGAAACGAAGCATTGCATTAGATAATGTTCAGAAAATTGCAGATGCTTTAGAAGTGGACACATACTTGCTATTTTTAGATCCTAATGCAGATAAGAATATCTAGACAGATAGAGAGGGGGCATATTCTTGAATAGAAGCAATTATTTTAATTATATAGAGGAAAAGATAGAGTTATTGGCATTACGTATAGAAAAGCGTGGAAAAATTAATCTTCTAGATTTAAATATATATTCTGAAACATTTTTTGCTGATTTATTGAATATGCTTTTCGATTATAAATTAATAAACTTAAATATCATTAAGCAAAATGTTGAGGGAATTGATTTAATTGATGAAAAAAATAAAGTTATTGCTCAAGTTTCATCAACTTGTACAAAACAAAAAGTTGAATCTTCATTAAAAAAAGAAATATTTAATACATATAAAGGATTCCGATTTAAATTTGTTTCGATTTCAAAGAATGCTGAAAAATTACGTGAGCAAGAGTTTGAGAACCCATATGGCGCTATGTTTTCACCAGAAGATGATATCATTGATACCGTCACCATAATAAATATAATTTTGAATATGTCAATCGATAAGCAAAGACAAGTATATGAATTTATTCAAAAAGAACTTGGTAATGAAATTGATATTGTAAAAGTGGATAGTAATTTAGCGACTATATTAAATATACTTGCAAGTGAAAATCTGGCACATAATATTGAATCTCCAGAAATCAATACGTTTGAAATTGAAAAGAAGATAAACTTTAATGATTTAATATCAGTTAATGATACCATCGATGAATATAAAGTGTATTATCACAAGCTTGATGAAAAATTTTCAGAATTTGATAAACAAGGAGCAAACAAAAGTTTATCAGTTTTCCGTGTGATAAAGAGTCAGTATACAAAGCTGTTACCAGAATGCAAAAACTCACACGATTTGTTTTATGCGATAATTGATGGGGTAATAGGAATAATAATAAATAGCAAAAATTACAAAGAAATACCATATGAAGAATTAGAAATGTGTGTTCATATATTGGTCGTAGATGCATTTGTTAGGTGTAAAATTTTTAAGAATCCGGAGGGCTATAACCATGTTATTACCAGATAATATACATCCGGAACTAAGCATTTATTATAATGGCTCAATAGTGCTGGAAGAATTAAAAATAAAAGAAAAACAACCTGTTTTTGATTTATATCAAAGAGTAAAAAACAAAAATGATATGTCCTTTCCGACCTTTATGTTAAGTTTGGATTGGTTGTATCTTATCGATTTGGCAATTATAGATAAGAATGGGTGGGTAGAGCTATGTTCATAAAAAAATTGATAATAACAACCCCTAAAGAAATAATAAGAGATATTGAATTTAAGTCGGGATTGAATTTAATTATAGATAATACCCCAACAACTGATGTGAAATTAACCGGAAACAATGTTGGAAAAACTACGGTTTTAAAGTTGGTAGATTTTTGCTTAGGAGCAGCACCATCAATTATTTATACTGATACTGAAAATAAAAAGGAAGTTTATGACTTAGTAAAAAACTATTTAGTTGATGAAGAAGTTGAAATTACTTTAATCTTAGTGGAGGATTTAAACGATCCTAATTCTAAGGAAATTGTAATACAACGTAATTTTTTATCTAGAAAAAATACTGTTAGAAATATAAATGGGAAAGCTATCCTTGATAAAGATTTTGAAGATGAACTGCTGAAGTTGTTAATACCACATCAAAAATCTGAGAAGCCGACATTTAGACAGATAATTTCACATAATATTAGATACAAAGATGAAAGCATCAACAATACACTCAAGACATTAGATAGATATACTTCTGATGTTGAGTACGAAACCTTATATCTATTTTTATTAGGCTGCACATTTAACGATGGGGCGAAAAAACAAGCTTTACTTACAAAAATGAAACAAGAAGAAACTTTTAAAGAGCGGTTAGAAAAGAAACAAACTAAGACAGCTTATGAAATTGCGTTATCAATGATTGAAGATGAAATATCGGCTCTAAATGAAAAGAAATCAAGTTTCAATATAAATGAAGATTTTGAAAATGACTTGGAAAAACTTAATAATATTAAATATAGGATTAACAAAACCAGTTCCATGATTAGCAAAATGAATATACGTAAAAATCTTATTGAAGAGTCAAAAACGGAATTAGAGCAAAGTATTTCATTAATTGATCTAAAACAGTTAGAAACATTGTATTCAGAAGCCACAGTTAACGTGGCAGGTATACAGAAGACTTTTTCAGACCTAGTTGCTTATCACAACAATATGCTAGTTGAAAAGGCTAAATTCATTGCAGCAGATTTGCCTTCTTTAGTCGAGAAGATAAAAGAAGAAGAAAAAATGATGGCAACATTATTAACTACAGAAAAAGAACTATCTGAAAAAATAGCTAAAGGAGATTCTTTTGAGGAATTAGAAAAAATAATTGTTGAATTGAATGAAAAGTATCGTACTAAAGGTGAATACGAAAGTATTATATCGCAATTAGACGAGGTTGATAATAATATTAAAGATTTAAATAGTGAAATTAAAATAATTGATGATAAGTTGTTTTCAGATGATTTTGAGGAGATATTAAAAATTCAGATTAAAAAATTTAATAAGCATTTTTCTGCTATATCCCAAGATTTATATGGCGAAAAGTATGCATTGAAATACGATAGGATAACAAACAAAAATAATCAGCAAGTTTACAAGTTTAGTGCTTTCAATGCAAATATGAGCTCAGGAAAAAAACAAGGGGAGATATTGTGCTTTGATTTGGCATATATTTTGTTTGCTGATGAAGAAGATATTCCCTGTTTGCACTTCCTGCTTAATGATAAAAAAGAATTAATGCATGATAATCAGTTAATTAAAGTTGCAGATTTTGTACAAAACAAAAATATTCAATTAATAGTATCAATATTAAAAGATAAACTCCCAGAAGGAATCATAAAGAAAGCTCATGTAGCAGTTGAACTTTCCCAAGAAAGTAAGCTCTTAAAAATTGAAGAAAGACAATAACGATGGGCATAACCCATCGTTATTGTCTTAAAGATATTGCAGCAAAATGATCAAGGTTAGCAACCACTTAAGCAGTTGTTTATGGGGGATAAAATGAACGAGCAAATATAATGATTTCAGATGTTTGGGTCTAAATAGGGGCTGCTGAACAACAACAGAACCCGCATAAAATCTGGATTTAAGCTC
>CAZLZR010000078.1:0-19438 GCA_964564015.1 uncultured Acetivibrio sp. | reverse complement strand
CATCAAAAAAGTCTACCTAAAGGCTTTTGCTGCGAAGATATACCCCAAACTTTAACCAGCGAAGCCGACTTTTTTATAAGATTTTGCTAAGAAACTCACAAACCCTTGGATGTTTTGGATTATCAAAAAAGTCCTTAGGAGGTAAATCTTCAACAATCCTGCCTTCATCCATAAATAATACACGGGTTCCTACTTCTCTTGCAAAACCCATCTCATGAGTGACCACTACCATGGTCATTCCCTCTTTACCCAGCTCTTTCATTACATCCAATACTTCGCCTACCATTTCCGGGTCCAGAGCAGAAGTCGGCTCATCAAACAACATAACATCCGGCTGCATGGCAAGTGAACGCACAATAGCAATCCTCTGCTTCTGCCCTCCTGAAAGCTGTGAGGGATGGGCATCTGCCCTATCTTCAAGGCCGACCATTTTTAGTAGCTTCCGAGCTTCAGCCTCAGCCTCTTTCAAAGATATTCCCTTTGCTTTCATAGGTGCCAGAGTTATGTTTTCCATTACAGTCAAATGTGGAAAAAGGTTAAAATGTTGAAAAACCATACCCATCTTTTGACGGTGCTTATTAATCTCTGCATGTTTTTCTGTTATTTTAATGCCTTCAAAAATAATATCACCATTTGATGGAGTTTCAAGCAGGTTGAGACATCTCAAAAAAGTACTCTTTCCTGATCCCGAAGGTCCGACTATTACTACAACTTCACCTTTTCTTATTTCAACAGAGACATCTTTTAATACATGGCTCTTCCCAAAAGTCTTGTTTAAATTTTTTACCGAAATCAAAACCTCATCTATGCTCACTTCGCCTCAATCTCCTTTCAAGGCTTTTTAGTCCCATAGTCATAGCAATTACAATCAACAGGTATATTAACGCAACTGCAATTAACGGCATAAAAGCTTCATAAGTACGACTTCGTATAATGTCCCCTCCCTTTGTCAGATCTTCCAGTGCTATATACCCTGCAACGGAAGTTTCCTTAAGAAGGGCAATACATTCGTTTCCAAGTGCCGGTAGTATGTTCTTAATTGCCTGGGGCAAAATAACATATCTCATAGTCTGACCGTAGCTTAATCCAAGGGAACGTCCGGCTTCCATCTGTCCTCTATCTATTGCAGCTATACCCGCGCGGATTGTTTCCGAAGCATATGCCCCACTGTTTATACCAAATGCAATAACAGCCACCAATAACTTGGAAACATCAACACTTGCAAATATAATAAAGTAAAAAATCAACAGTTGTACAACTATAGGCGTACCTCTTATTACTGTTAGATAAATATCCGCAATTCTGCTGAGAAACTTAAACAAAGCGTCCTTTCTTTGTTCTGCAAGAGTTTTAATTATAGCTATGATAAGTCCAATTATAATACCGATAATAAGGGAGAAGAGTGTTATAATCAAAGTATTCTTAAGCCCGTTTAATAAGAATAAATACCTGTCATCTTTTATAAAATTGATATAAAACTTATCCGTAAAGCTGTCAAAAAAATACATACCCTCACCTACAATTCCATTTAATAAAAATAGACATCCTTGCAATTTAAATTCCACAAAACCTTTGTCTTGTAACAAAATAAAATTATCATTTTTATTACAAGCTCCAAAGGCATTGAGCTACTTGTGCTTGTGCCGGATTTCACTTCGTGAAATGACCCCAATAAAAGCAGCTTAAAAATTTAAGCTGCTTTTATTTTTATAGTTTGATTTTCTTTATTCTACTCCAAGGGCAGAGCTATATTTATCAATAATCTTATCCAGCTCACCGCTATCTTTTAGCCTGCTTAGCACTTTGTTTATATTATTAGTTAACTCCTCGTTACCCTTTTTTACTGCTATTGCATAGGTATCCGTTATCAGAACCTCATCAAGCATTTTCAGCTCAGGATTCTTTGTTACAAACACCGTAGATGGGAAGTTATCGAGTACTATTGCATCCAGTTTACCTTGCTTTAGTGCCTGTACAGCATCCGTAGTCTTCGTGTACCTTTCCACTGTTGAATCCTTTATGTTTGAAGCTTCCTTATCTCCTGTAGTTCCCTGTTGAACGCCAATTTTCTTACCTTCAAGGTCAACTTTTGATGTGATGTTGCTGTCTTTTTTTACTATTATCATTTGAGATGCATTAAAGTATGGGTCGGAAAAGTCTACGTTCTTCTTTCTGTCTTCGTCGACAGAAAGACCTGCTACAATAAAATCCACTTTGCCGCTTGAAACAGCTGCCAGCAAGGAACCAAACTCCATTTCTTCAATAACCAGCTCTACTTCCAACTCCTTTGCCACTTCTTTTGCAATCTCAACGTCAATACCTACTATTTGATTGTTTTCTCTGAATTCAAAGGGCTCAAAAGTCGCTTCAGTAGCCATTATTATCTTGCCCTTTTTCTTTATACTGTCAACAGAGTTGCTGTTCCCTGCGCATCCAACCATCGAAGCTGTAAATACTATGCATGCTATTAAACAAATTATTCTTTTAAACATCGTATCCCTCCACTATACTTAGCACAATAGATTAATTATATCGCATTTCTATAGTTTAGACAATACGAATAATATTATGTCAACAAATCACTCTCGCCTCATTGTTTTCATTTTTTCATAATATTGCAATTAAAAAAGATGAAAGATTTGCCAATAGAAATTTTGTCAAAATATACTCTCTTGTATAGATAAAAAGAAGGCTTTCGCCTTCCTTCTGCTTCCAGCATTAATTCAAAAATCCATAATTAACATCCCCTACTACTGTATATATCTATTCACATCATTTAATGTTATGCCCTGATGAAGAGCAATATTTAATCCATTAGCGATAACCTTTGCAATTCTGTCAACCACATCATCAATTTCCTTCGGTGTCACAATCAGGTTGCCGACATAAGGCTCCAAAACTTCCTGTATAAGCTGATACTTCTCGTTTCTGTCAATATTTTTCAGCATATTGTAAAATTGTTTATCTTCCTTTGCTTCACTGAGCAAATTGTCTATTACAAGATCTATCGTGTCGTTTGCCATTGTAGCAGCATCAACTACCGTTGGGACTCCGATTGCTATGACAGGCACTCCCATAGTATTTACCGAAATCTCCATTCTCTTATTTCCCACTCCTGATCCCGGTGATATTCCTGTATCTGCAATCTGGATAGTCGTATTTACACGCTCCATTCTTCTAGATGCCAAGGCGTCAATGGCGATTACTATGTCCGGTTTTACTCTCTCAACTATACCTTTTACAATTTCTCCAGTCTCAATTCCCGTAATTCCCAGTACTCCGGGTGCAACAGCACATACAGGCCTTACCCCTTCATCCACCTGTTTTGGAACATATTCCAACAGATGCCTTGTTACCATCAACCCACTTGTAACTTTTGGTCCTAAGGCGTCAGGAGTAACATTCCAATTGCCGAGTCCTACAACTAAGATCGTAGACTTTTCATTGAGGTTCAAAATCTTGACAAGTTCCTGAGAAAGTGCTTTACAGGTATCTTCATATAATACCTGATCATTTTCCTTTAATCTGGGAACTTCAAGTGTCACATAATTCCCCATTGGTTTGCCGATTGATGCTTCACCGGTTGGAGAAGTTACTTTTACCCTGGTTATTTTTATATCCTCCGTACCTGCATGTTCAATATCAACGCCAGGTAAATTCGGTTGCGCCGCTGCACCCTGAACTTGTTCCTGTTCTTGTGCAAACTCATGAGCTTCAATCGCCAAGTCGGTTGTAATACTTCTGCCCTTAATCATCAAACTCTTCCTTTCATCGTTTGTTAATTATTATAGAATAAGAAAACAACAATCATTAAGTAAGGAATGAAATATTATTTTCAGCTTTCCATAAAGCCATATTCATATTTTTTCACACATTTCATTTTAAATACCTTGCTTTTTATTTTCTTTCATGTTAAAATACTTCTTGTTAACTAACTCGCAGGAGGTGAATGGATTGCCAAATATTAAATCAGCCATAAAGAGAGTTAAAGTTACTAAAGCTAAGACTCTTAAGAATAGTATTAAAAAATCAGTTTTAAAAACTACTATTAAAAAGTGTAAAGAAGCTATTGCTAATAAAGATGCTTCAGCTGCCACTGTTCTCAAGAGTGCTTTTGAGACCATTGACAAATCAGCAGCAAAGAATATATTACACAAGAATACCGCTGCGAGAAGAAAGTCAAAATTAGCTAAGGCCTTTAACGCTGCAAATAAATAATTGTGATATGTTAAGCCCGTTAGGGCACACCAGTAAAAAGCGTACATACTTAGTACGTTTTTTTATTTTGCATTTTATCAATTTAAGAAAATGCAAGCTTGTTTATAAGCAATTCAGCTGCCACCCTGTCATTTATACGCCCTGTTTTTATGGCCAGATCAAGTTCAAAAGCCTCTTTAATTCCTTCTTTTAATTTTTCTTCACTGAAACTTTTAGCCTGATTAGCTACTTTTCCTCCTGCATAAGGTGCAATTCCAATTTTCGTCGAAGCATCCTTTATACTAAAGCCTTCCTTACACAGAAGCTTCATCTCCAACACGTGACGCAGCTGCCTTGTAATCATAAAAAGTATTTTAGGTAAAGGTTCCCTTAGTATAACCATATCATTTAAAAGATTAAGCGCCTTATCAAGGTTTTTCTCCGCCACAGCGTCGGTCAGGTCAAATATCCTGCTCTTTATCGACTTTGTACATACTTTTTCAATATCCTCTATAGTAATATTTATCCTTTCCCCTACAAACATAACCAGCTTCTTTACTTCGTTCAGTATCTCTGTCATCCCCTGCTCACAAATCTCAATCAGGTATGATGCATCTTCATTACTTATTTCCTTTTTATGAGACTTAAAAACTTTTGTAACCCATTTCACCAATTCGGCAGGCTTTTGAAAAGCGAACTCAACTATAAGCCCATTCTTTTTGACCGCATCGACAGTTTTCAGCCTTTTGTCAATCTCTTCTTCGTAAAACACAAGCACAGTATAATCAGGTATATTTTTTAAATAATTCAACAAGTTGTCCTTTACACTTTGCTGCTTTGATCCATCTTTACCTGATTTGAACATCCCTGAATTTCTGACAAGAACCAGTTTCTTTTCAGAAAAAACCGGTAATGTTTCACAGGCATCCTCAATTTTTTGCATATCAAATTTACCCTCCAAAACTATCTTGTTTAGTGATGAAAGGTCATTTTCAAGTATATCCTTTTCTATACTGTCGATATAGTATTTCTTTAAGAACTCCTCTTGTCCATAAAAAAGGTATAAATTCCTCAGTTTTTTGCTTTTTAGATCTTCTTTAAGTACATCAATACTCATATAATTCACCCTGCCCGCTTTACTGTTCTTTTTAATTTTATATCCTTACCAAATGTTTTAAGTACTATTGCACCGTCAACATCCGTCCTGAACATCATTATTCCGTCAGACTCAAGCCTCTCTAATACAGCATCTGCAGGATGTCCGAATTTATTATTCTCTCCTACACTTATTACTGCCACATCAGGCCTTGCTTTTTCCAGAAATTCACTGCATGTTGAACCAGGCGATCCATGGTGTGCAACCTTTAGAATATCCGCCTTCAAATCAATATTATCAATTAAAAGAATGTCCTCAGCTTCTCTTTCAATATCGCCTGTAAACAGAATACTGACATCTTTATAATGCAATTTTAACACTAATGAGTTATTATTTAAAGGCGATTTTTCAATATATACACCTTTTTTAGGTGACAATACATCAAAATACGTAATACCATCAAGCTTTATCGTATCTCCACCTGCACAAGTTTCCAACTTTATATTCTCTTCCTCTGCAATCCTGCACATAACTTTAAGTCCATCATCAAGAGGTACCTCGGGTATGATCAGGTTGTCCACCTTCAGCTCTTCTAACACCGGAATTAAGCCTTGAATATGATCATCATGGCCGTGAGTCGCAACCACCAGGTCAAGCCGGTCAATTCCACAATCAAGCAGGAAAGGAAGTACTATATTTTCGCCTACACTTGTACCATTACCGCTTGTGCTACTGTATCCGCCTCCATCTATCAAAACATTCTTTCCCTTACTTGTTCTGACCAGAGCACAATCCCCCTGTCCGACATCAAGGAACACAACTTCAAGCCCCTTTGGAGTTAAAGCTCCGTACAAAATAGTTATAAATATCAATAAAACTGCACAGATTAAGTATCTGGGATTCAACCTGGCTTTGTACTTTGGTTTATACCAGAAAAAATACATAACGGCTGCATAATAGAAAACAACAAGAATTATCGAAGGAGTTGTAAGTGTTATTACCGACCAGGGCATATCTGCTGAGACCTTTGTTACAAGAAGTACAATACTTAACAATACATTATTTATATATCCAATTAATACGGAAAACACAATATGTATCTGACCCAATATGGCCATAAGTGTTCCAAGTATAGTAATAAACTCGACTATTGGAACAACAAGAAGATTTGAAAATATGGATACAACCGATAATTTATTGAAATAAAATACTGTTACAGGCAATACACCTATCTGAGCTGATATTGTTGCTGCCAACACATCTGCAATAAAGGACGGAATAAACTTAAAACTTAGCTTTTCTTTTAAGTGCTTGTAAAACAAGACCAAAGATATTGTAGCCGCAAAGGACAACTGAAAACCTATATTAAATAGAATTCCAGGGTTATAAAACATCAACAGGAGTGCAGCAAAAGATATGCTTGTAAAAATTTCGGTCTCTCGTAAAATTATCTGACCTATCAGAATAACTACTGCCATTATTACCGCTCTCAATACCGAAGGTTCAAATCCGGTAATCAGAGTAAACAGTATTAAAATTGCAATAATTAAGATATTTGCATACCTTTTCCTGACTTTAAGTTTGCCAAATATAAAAACAAGCGGTAATACAATAAATCCAACATTACTTCCAGAAACTGCCATTATATGGGATAAGCCCGATTTACTGAAGGCCTCCTGAACCTCCTCGCTTAAATCCTGCTTATAACCTATAAGCATCCCGTTTAAGAGACCCGCCTGTTGAGGTGGCAAACTTTGATTTATCACATTAACTATTCTTGACCTTATATTGAGGCCTGTCTGCACAAGAAAGTTCCCATTATTTTTGTCTCCCAGTTCAATATTGTAGCCTCTGGCAAAAATTGTAGCTGAAATACCATTATGACTCAAATATGTTCTATAGCTGAACCCTTCAGGATTTGTACTCCCTTTGGGAATATTCAGAGTACCGATTACCCTTACTTCCCTGCCATACTCTATAAGCTCAACCTCATTACTCAGAGTATTTAAGAGAATTTTCCCCTTTATTTTATCCGGCGCTAATGACCAGTCTCCAACCGATATCTCCCGTGTAACAAGTTCATAGACTGCTTTGGAACCATCGAGGTCAGGCGCAGAATTGATATATCCGCTGATACATACTTGTTGGCCTGAATAACTGGTGAATTTATATGTATTCTGATTATATACATATAAATAATATAGTCCACCTATAAAGTAGAAAACTATAATTCCACAAAATAAAAATCTCAACTTTTCTTTAAGCTTCCACAGTGCAAGTGCAATGAGCACAAGGATAATGCCCGAAAAAATTATGAACCAATACGATTGAGTGATATGAGCAAACAGTATACCTGCCATAAAAGATATGCTTAAGAAAACCAGCGGTCTATTCATATACTCACCTCGGAACAAATTTATCTTTATTAAGTACAAAAATTCCCTAAATACCAAGAAAATTCGCTTTGCTCATGAATTTTCTTGTTCGCAAGAAAAACCCGATGGTTCCCTTTGACATTTGCTTCACAAATCTTTCAACTCAAAAAAGCTCCTGTATTAAGAGGAGCTTTTTATCAGGGGTGAGATTATTCAAGAATTCTTCTTGCTGTCACATAACGATCATTATAATTGCCTTTAGTTAAATCACTTATAATTACTTTAGCCGAACTTCCCGACGAGGCGTGAATAAAGCTGCCATTTCCTATATATATTCCTACATGACCAATTCCATTCTTATTGCCAGGACTAGTGAAGAAAACCAAATCCCCAGGCTCCAATTCCGATTTTGCTACTTTTGTTCCTTGCGTTGCTTGGTCTGACGCAACTCTATTGAGTTTAATTCCAAAATGATCAAAAACATACCATACAAAACCGGAACAGTCAAAACCTTTCGGTGAACTACCACCGTAAACATATTTCACACCAAGAAGTTCCTTTGCAAACAACACAATTTCAGCTTTCTTATCTTTAGTATGTACATCAGTAGTACTACCTCTTGACGCAAGCGTAGTATCTGTAACTACATAGGAGCTATATATCCAGCCATCTACTCCACTTGATGTAGTTATATGATACCATTCAGAATTAATCTCTAAGATTTCAACCTTCTCACCAGTATTGACCTGACAAATTACACCATAGTCTTTACCTGGGCCTTTTCTGACATTGACATCATCTCCGTCTACAATTCCCTTAATAACTGAACTCTTTGACTCAGTAGCCACTGATTGAGCATTATCTGTTTTCCCTGTTTCATCATTGGAAACTTCCTGTTCCTTTTTTTCTGTATCACTGTTATTCTCATCAGATATTACTTCTGAATTTGCTTCTGATTTAACTTCTGTTTTAACTTCTGTTTTAACTTCTGTTTTAACTTCTGTTTTTACTTTTTCAGCAGCCAAAATACTTTCCACTGGGAAAAATTTCTCATTCACCCAACCGGAATTACCATTGATACTAATCATGTACCAATTTCCTGCGCTTTTTAAAATTGCTGCATCAGAATTCCTGCATATTTGATCTACTATACTACTCGATATTATTGAAGATTGTTTAACATTTGATATCTCGATGTCCGCTTTATTCTCATCTATGACATCTGCATAAGCAAATGAAAATGATAGAAAAACTGAAAGATTTAATGTTGCAAGATGCAAAATTACTTTACTGAACTTTAACATAAATTAGCCTCCTATATTGAATGCGATAAAGATTTTTATATCGCATCAATTTCCTCGTACAATATCACGAAAAACAAGGTTCCCTATGTACATTTATTTACGTGATTTTGTACTCTGTATCTTTCTTTTTTTCTCGGAAGTAAGCTCTATAGCGGTATGTCGTAGAATTTTTCAAGTCTGATATGAACAAGACAATTATACCTATATGCCTTTTATTTGTCAAACCATAATTCTACAATTTAGTTGTTATGTAAATTATAACACAGGCAACTATTAGTTTGAATAATTCCAAAGTCTTAAAAGATTATAGTACTTATATCATATATCGACCACATGCATAGAACTATTAACAAAAAAATAAAAAAGAGATTATGTAACCTATAATATTTTATGCATTATTATTGCATTCTGTACTTCTCCTTTTAATCTGGTGCACTCATCTATTCTTCCATACTGTACAAATCCCAACCTGCTCCAGAACCTGTACCCTCCCACATTGTGCTCTGCTACTGACAAATAAACCTTTGAAATATTACTTTTCAGTTTTGCGTAATTAATGAACAATTTCACAACCTTCGTCCCATAACCTTTGTTTTGGAAATCCGGTTCAACAATAAGCGTGTTGATCCATACGGAACAATCCCTGCCGTATTTGAGCTGGCCTTTTAAAATTCCTATCATTTTCCCGGCAGCAGTAAAAATGCCCGCAAAAAAATGATCCGGGGTCTGTTGTATTTTTTTATACATAGTTGCCAGCTGATGCAAGGTCAGAGTTCCATCAATGCCTGTGGCATATTTAAACTCTTCCTTATTGTACCACTCAAGTATAATTTTAAAATCAGCCGGATTTATATTCTTAAGATAAACATCGTTGGTACCGGTACTAACAATATACATGAATCCTCCGCATATAAACAGAATTGTCATTAAAGCATATTGATTATATACCAAAGAAACTAAGGTATGAATTACGCTATTATTTTAGCATAAAGCTTATTTGAAGCCACATAGAAAAAGCATATGTAATATTTCTTTCGTTCAATTATTAATTCTACAATTGTATTTCAAAATCCTTCAAATAAATTTCTATAATATTCATATCATAAAAAGTCATTTTTGTCTCAAAATAATATCGAACAGGTAAATTTAAAACAATTATAAAAGTTTACTATGGCTGACCTGGATTTATTTATCACTGCATTACTCCTGTCGGTATGAAGGTCTAGTGCAGCTGGAGTTAACAAGGAGGTGAATCTATATGGCAAATAACAATAGCAAAAAAGCTGTTCCTGGTTCAGAAAACGCTCTTAATAAAATGAAATATGAAATCGCATCACAAGTTGGCGTTAACTTAAAACAAGGATATAATGGTGATATATCAGCTAAAGATGCAGGTAAAGTAGGCGGAAATATAACTAAAAAGCTTATCCAGATGGCTGAACAGCAGTTATCAGGTAAATAATAATTAAGTATGTGCCTTGCAATTAAACTAATTTTAGTTCTTTGCAAAGGCTTAAAACTTAAAAAGTGCACTTTAATATTATAAACTGTCAAAGTTATAATGTTAAAAGTCGCCAGTAAAAAAGGGTATGTTGCAAAACACCATTTAATCACATTATGTAGTTGTTATATTTAAACCGCTACTTAATAATATAGTGATTAACATACATTTTGCAACATCCCCTTTTTACATATTCAAACATAACAGCTAGTGTTTTTTTACGTTACTAATTTCCAGTTTTCAAAATGTTAAAAATGCACTTCCTCTGTTTGTGACCTGTCTGCTCTGGTATTAATTTCTGTTACAGGGCACTAGCGCACTTCAACATTTCAAATTTCAAGTCATTAAGATTACTATTATGTGACATATTTGAGGGATTGAAATCGCTATTGCATTTGTAAAAATTAACGTATAGTATAGAAATGATGAATTAATAAACGTAACGAGAGTGTGTGAATATGAATCTTTTTTTAGCCCCTATACAAGGGATGACAGTAGCCGGATACAGAAACGCATTTGCCAGACACTTCGGTGGTATTGATGCATATTATAGCCCATTTATAGCTACTTCTGAAGTTAATAAAGTTAATAATCTGCTACTAAAAGATATCCTGCCGGAGTGCAATGAACCATCAGTCAAACTCGTTCCACAGCTTCTTGGAAATGACGGAACTCAATTCAAAGCATTTGCTTGTGCTATTTCAGATTTGGGGTATAATGAGATAAATTGGAACATCGGTTGTCCTTATCCTACTGTAACCAGTAAAAAAAAGGGTTCTGGAATACTGCCGTATCCTGAAATGATAAAAAAGGTGCTTGATATTGCTTGTTCTGACAATTCATATCTAATAACTGTCAAGATGAGGCTTGGATGGGATAATCCTGAAGAAGGGATTTTTGTGATGAAGGCATTAAACGAGTATCCGTTAGGCGGGGTAATAATACATGCTCGTACCGGTGTGCAGATGTACACGGGAAGCGTGGATACAGATTCCTTTGAAAGCCTTGCAGCTTCCTGCAAACACGAAATAACCTATAATGGTGATATATTCACTCATGATGACTTTCTACGAATAAGTTCCCGTTTTCCTTCAGTAAAAAACTTCATGCTGGGTAGAGGAGCACTAATTGACCCTTTTCTCCCGTCTTATATCAAAGGTAAAACGGTTTCATCTGCCAATAAGATAGAAAAATTACGAGAGTTTCATAACGATATTTTTAACTATTATCAAGACAAGCTTTCGGGAGATAAGCATTTATGTGATAAAATGAAGGAATTCTGGCATTATATGCATGTCCACATTGATAAGGATGGTAAGTTTATGAAAAAAATCAAAAAGTGTCACAGAACCTCGGAGTATTTGGCACTTGTAAACAAGGTATTAGATCCGCATTCCGTATGGAGTAATGCATAATTTTTTATTATAGTTGTACTGTCAATTCCCAATCATACTTTTGGGTGTATATAATAAATGTGAAGGAAAATATTCCAGAAACTTAAGTTTCGCAGTTTAGAGCCTGTAAATACTCCTCGGGGTCGAGCAAAACTCGCTTCGCTCAAACAATGCTCTCCCTTTCCTCGTCGTATTAACAGGCTCTACAACTTGCTTCACAATGTTTCTTCCATATTTTTCTTCACTAAAAAACATGCACCCCATACTTTTTCACAAAAGGTCAGGCTATAATTGATTATTATTTATGAACTTTTTACATTAACATTTTAGTCCGAATGTTATATACTTAATTCATACACTGATACTTTTTCATACATTCCTTCTATACACTATAATAGATTGGATGCGCTACGACAGTAAATCGTAGCTTTTTATTTGCTTTATTTATCCTTCTCTATATTTTGTACAAAAAAAAGGCCAAATTCAGTACTTTTATTATATACTTTTTACATTAACAAAACAAAACGATTATTATATACTAAATATGTACACTGATACTTTACATATTTTAACTTCTGTACACCCTAGTTGTGTAAAAGCTGCATTTTGTTAATAGCAGCTTTTTTGTTGTTAAAAAATATATATAATCCAATTTTCATTTAGATAATTTCGACAGAAAAATTTACCTATACATCATAATTATTGTACAGATTACCAATTAACTTACCTTTAATAAATCTATATAATTATTATTGTACTTCAAAAGTACTTTTCCTCTATACATTTTATTTGCCTGCGGCATATAATAGCTGCAGTTTTTTATTGGAATGTCAATTTTATATATTTTCAAGCTCTAAAATTATAAACCCCTATGGGGGCTTAGCCCCCTTTGCCCCCATAGTAAACATTTTCATAAACCCTATCACAGTATATTGATTTTTTCGCCTTTTAAAACCTTGTTCATATTCCTAACAGCGCACATTTTTCCACACATGGTACATGTATCTTCGTCTTCTGGCATAGAGCTTTCCCTATACTTTTTGGGTTTTTCGCTGTCAATTGAAAGTTCAAACATCTTATTCCAATCCAGATTTTTTCTAGCCTCACTCATCCTGTAATCCCAATCTCTGGCGCCTTTTATTCCTTTGGCTATATCTGCTGCATGTGCTGCTATTCTTGAAGCTATTATACCTTCCTTCATATCATCAATATCTGGGAGTCTCAGATGTTCAGCCGGGGTTACATAGCATAGAAAATCTGCTCCATTGGCTGCTGCAATAGCTCCGCCTATTGCACTCGTAATATGGTCATAGCCTGGTGCAACATCGGTAACAAGAGGGCCTAAAACATAAAAAGGTGCACCATGACATAGTCTCTTTTCAAGCACCATATTTGCAGCAATTTCATTAATTGCCATGTGACCTGGTCCTTCAATCATAACCTGAACATTTCTTTCCCATGCCCTTTTTGTAAGTTCACCAAGTACAATGAGCTCCTCAATCTGCGAAGCATCTGTGGAATCATTTATACTACCAGGTCTACAAGCATCACCAAGACTCATCGTAACATCGTACTTTGCGAAAATTTCGAGCACTTTGTCATAGTGCTCGTAAAATGGATTTTCATTCCCGGTAAGCTCCATCCATGCAAACATGAGCGAACCACCTCTGGATACAATATTGGTTAATCTTCCGTTCAACTTAAAGCGTCTGGCTGTTTCTCTGTTTAAACCTGCATGAATGGTCATAAAGTCTACTCCATCAGAAGCATGCTTTTCCACTACATCCAAAAACTCCTGAGCAGTTATATCAGAAAGTTCTTTATCGTAAAAGCCCACAGCATCATACACCGGAACTGTTCCAATCATAGCCGGAGATATACTGACCAGCTTTTTTCTGAATTCCTGTGTCTTACCAAAAGAGCTCAAGTCCATTATTGCTTCAGCCTTAAGCTCAATTGCCTTTTTCACCTTCTCAATTTCAAGATCAAAATTGCAACAGTCCTTAGATATTCCCAAGTTTACGTTTATTTTTGTCCTAAGTCCCTCACCTATACCTTCGGGATCAATAGTATTGTGATTTTTGTTTGCTGGAATTATAACCTTACCTTGCGCCATAAGTTCCTGGAGCTCTTTTATTTCCTTGCCTTCCTTATTAGCTACAATTTCCATTTCTTTTGTAATAATACCTTTTTTTGCTGCATCCATTTGCGTTGTATACATTTATAAAACCCCCGCCTTTATATTATTTTTTACAGATCTGATTTTTTCACCAATGTTTTCTGCCCCTACAATCTCGGTCACCATGGCAATACACTTTGCCCCATGACTTGTAACTTCCTTCATATTGTACTCCTTAATCCCCCCTATGGCAACATAAGGGATCGGAATGTTTCTAACAACATAGCTAAGGTATTCAAGACCAACAGGAGCGCATACATCTTTTTTTGTGAATGTTTTATATATTGGTCCAACACCTATATAATCAGCCCCCCTCCTGACTGCATCTTCTGCCTGCGCAGGAGAATGCGTAGATAAACCAATTATCATATCATTTCCCACAAGCTCTCTGACTTCTTCGATAGGAAGATCATCCTGCCCAATATGTACACCATCTGCTTTAACCAGTATTGCAATATCAATGTCGTCATTAACAATGAATGTAACTTTAGCTTCCCTTGTCATAGTTCGTATTTTTAAACATTCATTATATTTATCTATAATTCTTTTGTCCTTTTCCCTGTACTGAATTATCTTAACACCGGCATTTATCATTTCCCTTACAACTTCTATATTGCTCCTCCCTATAGAATGTTCCTCGGCAGTTATACAATAGAGGTCGGTGTCGAGCATTTTCCTTTTGGAATTTGCCCTATACATTTCTTCCATTTGATCACATCCTACATTTCATTTAATACAAAACTTAAAACTATATCAGCCTGCTTTGCATCGGCAATATTTACTCTTGGTGAAAGCTGAGACCATTCTCCCCCAGAAATCCGATAAATATTACTGTCGGTTATTTGTTCCTAAATTGCCTGCCAATCCTTAAATACAGGCTGATAGCCTTTGCTGTAAATCAGATTTTTCATCTCCTCAACACTTCTTTTGTCTGAAATATCAAACTGTCCCTCACTCTTTGAAGAGAGTACATGTCCACCAACCTCGGTTGATGAACCTGCTGACATTTTGGTAACACCAAGCCCGATAAGATTGTCACGGAAATGCGCACATTCCCTTGTTGAAACAGTTATTCCGGCCCTTGGCATAAATAACCTGAATGCAAGCATTATCTGCACAAGGCTTCTGTCATCAACTTTTACTTTCGGCTGGAATTCTCCTCCATGAGGTCTCATTCTGGGCAAAGAAACGCTTATTTCTGTATCAGCATAATTATTTTGGAGATAGTCTGCATGTAATCCAGTATAAAACGCCTCTTTTCTCCAATCATCCAGCCCCAGCAAAGCCCCTACATTAACACTTCTCATTCTTGCAACGCAAGCTCTTTCTGGAGCATCAAGCCTGAATCTGTAATTCCTCTTAGGCCCTTTCAGGTGGAGTTCTCCATAAACTTCCTCGTTATACACCTCCTGATACATCGTTAAACCGTCAACACCTGCCTTGACAAGTTCTTCGTACTCATTAGTCTCAAGAGGATACACTTCAATGGATATAGACCTGAAGTACTGCTTCAGAATCATTATGCACTCCTTTATGTACTCAACAGAACTATGAACCCTGGACTCTCCGGTCAAAAGCAGAATGTGCCTGAGGCCGGTACCTGATATAGTTCTTGCCTCTTTTTCCACTTCTTCCAAAGTCAGTTTCTTTCTAACGATGTCCTTTGATATGTTAAAACCACAGTATACACATTGATTGACACAATAGTTTGCAACGTAAATTGGTGTGTAAAGGAAGATGACTTTTCCAAAATGCTGTAATGTAAGTCTCTTTGACTTCTGAGCCATAGCTTCAAGATGTTTGCTTGCCTTATCCGACAAAAGAGCAAGGAATTCGAGCTCACTTATTCTGTCTTTATCAATGATCCTTAATATATATTCATCTGAGACACTGGCAAAATAGTCACCAAAATTGAAATTCTTATAATCCTTGTATTTGTCATAAAAACTCATTCATTAACGCCTCTTTTCAAATATAAATACAACAATGAAATATGATTTCCCTTATTTTACGCAAGAAAACCTGTTAATGGTGATGATGCCTCTGCAAAATCCTTAACAACACCCGTACCTGAAAGAAATGCTTTCCTGCCCGCTAAAACCGCATACCCAAAAGCCTCTCCCATTCTGACAGGATCACCCGCCGTAGCAATAGCTGTATTGACAAGCACCGCGGACGCCCCCATTTCCATTGCTTCAGCTGCTTCGGAAGGTTTACCCAATCCAGCGTCAACAATTATTGGCAAGTCAATTTCATCAATTAATATTTTCACCAGTTCCTTAGTTTTAAGGCCCTTATTTGTTCCAATTGGTGCTCCTAACGGCATAACAGCTGCAGCACCTGCTTTCTTAAGCATTTTTGCCGCCATAAGATCCGGACTCATGTAAGGAAGTACTACAAAACCCTCGTTTGATAATATCTCTGTTGCCTTAATGGTTTCAAAGTTGTCAGGCAAAAGATATTTATTGTCTGATACCACTTCAATCTTTATCCAGTTTCCGCACCCCGTTGCACGGGCAAGTCTTGCTATTCTTACAGCCTCGTCTGCATTTCTGGCGCCGGATGTATTAGGCATTATAATACAATCTTCCGGTATATAACTGAGCATATTTTCTTCCTCTGAATCAAAATCAATTCTTCTAAGTGCAATAGTAACAACCTGAGCACCGGAACTCTTGACAACCTCAGGAATAATTCTGTTATCCTGAAATTTACCTGTTCCGATAAACAATCTGCTACTGACCTCTTTTCCTCCAATAATAAAATTATCATTCATTTTATTAACCTCCCCCAACAAATCTTAATACCTCGATATTATCACCTTCATTCAGTAAAGTGGTTTTCCAGTCATCCTTTACCAAAATATCATAATTATATTCAACTATAACCCTATCAAGTTCTATCCTCTTAAGCTCTAGTAATTCAGCAACAGTCATTGCCTCTTCAAGCTCTGTACTTTTGCCGTTTAAAGTAATATTCAAGATCCTCACCCCCTTAAAAAATTTACACTTAATATTCCTTCATCAAAAAACGCTTACCGATATCGGCAAGCGTTTTAAATGCATTAACAACATACATAAGCTTCCCTACGGCGGCACTAACCACATCAGGTTCAAAGGGTTAAGAACAATGCTCTTTCTCAGCCAAACGGCACCCCTAGCAAAATATTCAATTTACTTTGATAATATTATATATTACGAAAATACATATGTAAATATAAACATTATCAAACAATAATCTATACCAAGGAAGTAATATAATTCATTATTTCTTCCCTGCCCTCCTTAGTCTCAGAAGAGAATGGAACCAACATGGTACTGTCATCAAGTTCCAAAGTTTGGGATATATCGGAGAGTCTCTCCTTTACCTTCGAACGTGGTATCTTGTCCTTCTTGGTAGCTGCTACTATAAAAGGCAATGATGAATCTATCAGCCATCTGGCCATAACTTTATCATCCTCTGACGGAGTATGCCTGATATCCACAAGCATTACAATAAGTTTCAGTTTCCTGCTCTTATTCAAATAAGTCTCTATCGACTCACCCCATGCTGATTTTATGTCTTTTGAAACCTTTGCATATCCATAACCTGGTAAATCAACAAAATACAATTTATCATCAATATTGTAAAAGTTAATCTCTCGTGTCTTCCCAGGTTTAGACGCAATCCTTGCCAAACTCTTTCTGTTCAGTAAAGAATTAATTAGGGATGACTTTCCCACATTTGACCTGCCGACAAATGTTATCTCAGGTATATCATTATCAGGATACTGTTCAGGTTTTACAGCACCTTTCTCAAATCTTGCATTATTAATGTTCAATTTCATTACTCCTCATATTTTTCTTATTTTCTTCATATCATATTATAACAGTAAAGCTAGAGAATATTAAGTATAAATATATAATTCTGATCATTTCCTTATATATTCAATTATTCCACCGTTGCATACTGTACCTATTCTGTCTCCAAAAAAGCCCCTATATTTTGAAACGGTATTTTTACTGTTAAGCAATACAACATCTATTTCGGGTTTTCCCTTTTCCAAATGGCTTAGCTTTAACTGTGCTATTTTTAAAAGATGTTTAAACTCATAATCGGCCTGTGGCAATGAATATCCTATAAAAATCCATTTGTCAGCATAGGTCAGTACATCCTCAGCCTGATTCCACAAATTTGGAAAAGAATTTTCCCTAAAAGACTTTCTGAAGCTGAATGTAGCTATATGAGACGATATTTTGTCTCCACAAATAAAACAGTTTTCACTTTCAAGAGCTTCAGGCATTATTTCACTGAATTCGTCAAACAGTTTAAAGTCGTTATCCTTAAAACCTGCCCTTTTTATTGGCGGAACATCACAATAAGTGTCGTTAATCAGCACTCTGCAGTTATCACAATAAAGCCAATTTATTGAACCATGTATTTTTATTACCTTTAGCATCTCTCCTGTGCCTAAGGATTTCCTTGCCCAATATTTACCTCCATTACAGTAATCTATCTCAATCGAAGGATTTACAACATTTATATAATTTTCCAATACAGTATCCCAATTAAGAACTATAAAGTCTACTTTATAGTATTTTTCCAAAAGACTCAAAAGCAAATCCTTTACATGTTCGGAATAAATAAATTTCTCTCTCAAAATTGTAAACAGCCTATAAATCAGAAATCTCCTGACAGCCCTAAGATGTAATGATGAATACTTTATACCAAGGTGATGGCCTGCATTTGTGGATATATCAATACACGTTAAAATATCATCTAAATCTGGCATAGCTTGACCCTTTGAAAAGCCAAAAACATCCTCATAAAATCTCTTTATAACTAGTGAAATTGCAGCTTCAAATTTATTGTCATAACAATTTTCAATTAGCAGTCCCGGAATTTCAGATTGCACAGGCAGGCCGGAATTTTTTGAAAAGCCAGCCCCAAGTATTATTGCAGCTCTCATTTTTACTCCTCTATAATTTTTTAGTTTTAGTTTGTCTTAAAAAGTTAATTTTATCAATTGTTTTAGGACAATTGATTTTAGGACACTTTTATGATAAAATTTTTAATATTATTGGAGGTGAAAATGCGTATGGCATCTTATCAGAATTTGCTTTATTTACTTGGAGGTGCAGTTTTACTAGGTGTTTCATTTTTCTTTCTAATGCGTTCTGCTAACAAAAACTTAGAAGCACTAAAATCAAAGTCAAAAAAGAGAAGATAATTATATTACAAAACAATTACCAAAAGAAGTTTAAATAAAAAAAAGTTGTACAAAATATTATTTTCCATGAACTGATAAAAAGCTTAAGATGCTCGTTCTTAAGCTTTTTTAGCTACACTTAATGTATTACAGAGCTGAAGCATAAAAAAAAGATTCAGTAATGACAAGGGAAATAAGATGCCT
>CAZLZR010000077.1:0-19865 GCA_964564015.1 uncultured Acetivibrio sp. | reverse complement strand
GAGCTAAGATGAAACTATAAAAACTAAAATTTTTTAACAAACAAGAAAAAATTAAGAAGATGTAGTTTTATATTTTTTGAGTTTAGTAGAATGTCTTTTCACCCAAGTAACCCCCTGTATAGATAAAATATAAACTTCAATCTGAGTGGTCAACTACGAACGTGGTATTACCCTCTACTTTTTTGGAATCAAGGTCATATCCAGTTACAGAGACTTTGTGATCTCCCTCGTTTAGCTCAGACTTGATTCTAGCTTCATAGTAGTAAGCTCCATCCATATATGATAGATAAGTGACATTAACTGTCAGATTACCCGATACTGATACCGAAGGTTTGGATTTTAATGCGGTTGAGGGCGTAACTTTAATTTTCAGGTCTCCCTTATCGATCGTTTTCGGGGTAAGCTCAATTGTAAAGTTGGAAATTGAGCGATCAACAAAGAGCTCATCGAGCGCAGATATAGTGTTTCCGTAAATATCAGTACATAGAGCCTCTACAGAGAAGTGATCTCCTGCACTTACAACATAACTGCCTGTCCAGGTGATCCCATCAGATGATGTCAGTTCAATAGATTCGGGCTCAAACCCACTTCCGGTAACATGACATACTACGGACTGAAGAGGCACTGGATATGTTACATTAAACGTTGTGGCAGTCTTGCAGGGATTGGGGAAGATATCCAGCTTGACCCTTGGAGTTCCGGTATAGACCATTATCCGGGTATCCGGCACTGGATGGTCAGGTTCTTTGTTACCTGCCCTGTCAACGGCTTTTGAGCGGAAGTAATAAGTCTGGTTATCCTTTCCGGTAAAGCTGGAAGAGTTATCCGTGGTCTTTGGAATCCATGTCTCCCAGTTGACTCCGTCAGTGCTTGAGTCTATGGAGTAATACGCGATTCCTGAAAGGTCATCTGTACCATTCCAGGAAACGACAAAGGTCTTGTTCTTTGTGTATGCAGGAAGTTCAAGCACGCTTGAGTTGGGAGGTACGGTCTCAACAGTATTGGTTTCGGAAACATACGAAGACAGATCAGAGAGAGGCTTCAGGGAAACGCTGTCCCAGGAGGTATTAACCGGCAAGATTTCTCCTGGAGTCTGCCTCAAACCGAGTGTGAGATTATTCTTGCCTGCCTGAAGAGATATGGGAACTTCGAGGTGCTGCCACCCTTCTGCTTCACTAACTCCGTCAGACCAGACAGTTTCTCCGTTAACGGCAACATATTTCAGCTGGGAATCTTCCTTAGAAGTCAAGTTAAAGTCATCCATCACATAAGCCGAAAGGACAGCCATAGTATCCTCTTCACATGTTATATTTTGAGAGATTTCACCAAACTGTCCGGGATAATCAGAAATACTTCCATTATAAGAACTAACTATTCTATATGCAAAAGAAGAATTTACTCCTGAACCGTTTACATATGAACCTGTTATATATTCAGTGTTTGAAGTAAATTTCCACGCTGCTGAAGATTCCATCTCTCCGTTCTCAATAACCGGAAGCGATGAAGCGTTCGTGTACTTCTCGTCATCCAGATGGGAGAACGTGTTATTATTTTCTATATAGAGATGAACAGACCTGTAAGGGAAATAACCCGGCTCATCCTTAAAGAGAGCAAATTCAAGTTTGGACCTGCCGCTTTTAAGATCATGGCGCTTATATGACATATTCTCCTGCCATGTTTCCCCGTCTTTCAAGGGGATATTAAGTTCCTGAATTACCTTTTCATCGACTTTCATCTGAAGGATATAGTTTACACTCTGAAGCTCATGGTTTTCGATTCCGACTGTAACGTTAACAGGAACATTGATGAAGCTTTCATTCGGATAACCTTCGGCTTTTCCATCGGGACCGAGGAGGTACAGCATTGTAAATGTCTCCTTTTCCCGGGTCATCTTGGCATACGCAAGCATTGCACTTGAGATAATTATAGAACCTATCAGGGCAATTACAAGAGCTTTTTCGATTTCCGGTGGCAGAGGCTTATTTCTGGTTTCGACCTTTGGCTCCAAAACGGAGGAGTGCTTCAAACCCTTTGCTTTAACTTTGCTTTTAGACCTGTGAAAACGCCTGTTTTCAATGGGAACAGTCATTTCTTCTGGATTTTCGGGACCATCTGGATCATCGGACTCGTAATTAACCTCATCAGACCGGATTGATTTTATGAATTCTTTAAGCGAGAAAGAGAACTGCTCGCTCTCGTCCCTTAATTTTCGTGTAAAAATTGCAAGAATACTGAAAAAGGTCGTGATTCCAAGAATAGATACGACTATTGGGGTGGGTCGATAACCCCAGGGAAGCAGGCTTATTATAAAGCCATCAAAAACTGTGAGTACAAGGCTGAAGCCAACACTTAATGTAAAACGCTCTATTCCACTGATTTCTTTATTACCCGGGAAGAGAGCAGATATAAAAGCATAACCAGGTACGAAAAAAAAGAGGGACAGAGCTATGGGAATCCTGAGAAAAGTTTCATTGAAGGGAGGAACAAGTACAAAAACAGCCCCCAGGCACGAAAGAATTGTAACTGCAAGCAAATCATCTACAAAAACACATTTTTTTAAGTGTGGCATTCTACTATGATGTAATCCAACATGAGATATAATATTTTCCCAAAATTTAAAATATTTTTTCGGAGACCTCAGGGCATGAAAGTAAAAATATGTAACCTGTAATCTGGCAACGTATGCTTAAAGACCAGATGACCAGAGTAGATAAATATTTGAGAAGATAGATACCTATATAGGTGAATGTAATTTTTCACTGAAATAATCTGAAGTATTCTGAGTATTTTATATGAAATTTCGATTCGAAAAGTATTTTACGTTCTTGAGAATTACTGCCTACAATTATATTATTGATCAGACAGCCAGCACAGAGTTAAAACCATTAAAAAGTAAAGTTCCTGCTGATACACCTATAATGTTACACCTATAATTTATGATAGTAATATCAACACGACAAATGAAAAAAATCTATATTTGAAAAACAAAAAATCAAGGGGGATATATAAACGACTGGATCTAAAATGCCTGAATTTCTAAATTTTTCTTCATCCTTATCAGGCGGGGGTACAATTGAAATTATTTTGCTTGTTGTAGTAATTGCAATTTTAGGGTTCCTCCTGTATGCTTACATATATTTTTCAAGCAGCAAATGGGTCCTCAAATGGTATGGAGCACAGAAGATCCAGAGAAGCGAAAAACCTGTGCTGTACTCACTTCTTGAGGGCCTTTCTTCCAGAGCAGATGTTAAGCCCCCCGAGATATACAGTTTTGAGTCAGATATTCCCTCAATGTTTACAGTCGGCCACACAGGCAAATCTTCAATTGCGATCTCAACGTCCATGCTGGAGATGTTTGGAGAGTTGGAACTTGAAGCACTGATGGCACATGAGATAGGACATATAAAAAACAGGGATGTAGGCAAAAATACATTTATAGCACTTATTGCAGGCACAATAATGTCATTTCCCAACTTTGCAATGTGGTGCTCCATGCTCTCCGGTTTCGGACAGCCAGAAGACCCTGCCCCCAGGTTCTTCAGATACATAGGAAGTGCCATTGCCACCCCTCCTGCAGCTCTTCTCATACACCTTAGAAATCCAGCTAGAAGAGAACTCGAAGCCGATGAAGTAGCAGTGAAATTAACAAAAAACCCTCAGGTTCTGGCAAAAACCATCGAGTACCTTGAGAACTATATCCCCCTCCAGCCAGTATCCACCAGGTTTAACCCGGGTCATTTCCACCTGTTCAGTACGCACACCCAGCAGATCAGAGGGTACCTGTCTATTTTCATATCCATGTTTGATACTCATCCAGAAACCGGAGATAGAGTCACACGTATCCTGAGCCACGCAACTTACTCTAAAAACGAGAGTATAAGCAATAATCGTTCAAGAGTCCCGGGCTTTTTTGATGTGAGAAACTGGAGGCTTGCACTCGGGATAAGTTTTGTGTCATATATGGCATTCCTTTTTGTGATTATAGTAGGTGTCACTTTTCTGCTAAAAGATTTCAATTTCCTTGTTAATGGAGGAATTGCTGTTGCATATACGGGTGCAGTTATACTGCTTATCGGAGCTACTGCAAAACTCTCCAGAAGAAAAACTTACTTTAAAAGCCCTTCTGTAATCCGCAAAAGAATTATTTTAAACTCGGTGCAGGCTTTCAAGCATCTGATGAAAAAGGGTTAAAGTCTATTCGCTTCAATTCTAACCACCTGATCCACAGAAAAAAAAATCAGATACTAAAGAAGAGAATAAAAGCAAGACATTATAAGAGAAAAACTTAAGACGATTGATAATTCTTTTGATTTTTCTTAAGATAATCGCCTGCAGGTAATATATTCTCAAATGAAGAAGAGTGTGTAAAAACACTGATCTTTTTCATCTCTTCAGTTCTATAAAATACATTATACCAGCTGCAACACCTGCAAAGATAATCCAGCCTATATGTGTGTGTACCAGCATCATCGTTTCCTGCCCGTAATAATATGCAGTCAGGTAAAGGACAATAACTCTGAACAGATTAGAGATGTAAGCTACAGCCACACAAAATCCGAGCATCATAAAGGTTCTGTTGACATCCATTTTTTCAATTCGGCTGTACCCAAAGACAATTCCGATCAGAAGAAACATGGAGTACAGACCTGAACAGGGCCCTCCGATAACCATGGTCATTTCTTCCACGCCGCTGATTCTGACAGTTTCCGTAGCAATTACCTCAAGAGGGACTCCCATCAAGCCGATTATCTTTACAGTCGGAAGAAGTATCATATAATGATCAAACTTATGCAGGAAATCAATGTTAAGAAAAGCAAACATGGTATAGAAAATAAGGTACAGCGCAACAAAAACAGACGAAATATACATCCCGAACCTGGAAACCCTCTCAATCTGAGGGTTTGGAAGCTGAGTTCCAATTAAAGAGGCTCCAAAGAATAGTGTCATAACATCCAGTGTCCCAAGTTCCCAGCCGTTTTTGGAGTTGTAATAAAGATCGGCTAAAACGATAAAAATGCCTATAGCAAAGTATGTTTTTGATTTTTTCAACAGGCCGGAATTGCCCAGATTCTTGAAATTTATCCTTGTAAGCAAAAGTACAGAAGCAAGGAACAGGACAACTCCAACTGCAGTAGAGCCTTCACTGACCTCAACTGCCATTCCCGTAAACAATGCGAGAACCAATAAAATTAAAACCAGGTTTTTGTTTTCGTCTTCCATCGTACCCACCCTTCACATACGAGTATAGTTGAGCAGTTAATTTAAAAAGGTTTCTAAAAGTAATTAGAACCTAGATAAGAACCTTGAGATAACTTATTGTATAAAGTACAGAATGGCAAGAAATATATATAAAAGCATAACATTTTAAGCCAAAAGACGGTTAATCGGAAAGAAAGTTTTCTAAACGATAACCTGGAATCGCAAAAAACGTGGAGATCGAAAAATCTATTTACAATTATAGGTTATTAATCTGAAGTAACTTATACATGGAAAGTTCAAGGTTCAGGTCAAAAATGGGGGTGCCAGTATTGAGAGATTTCACCTTAACAAAGTATGAAAAGTTATTGCAGGCAATTAAAAAAACAAAATATTCTACCTGCACTGTATACGATTTTCTTAAAAACGAACCTGAAAACTGCATTATCCTCAGGCACGATGTGGACCGTGCGGTCAATAGAAATCTCGATATGGCAAAACTTGAACACAGCTATGGAATAAGGTCCACATACTATTTCCGGCATATTGAAGAGACTTTCAGACCTGATATTATTCTCCAGATGGCAGAAATGGGACACGAAATCGGCTTTCATTATGAAGTTATGGATAAGGCAAATGGGGATGCAGATAAAGCAATTGAAATTTTCAGAGATGAACTTGAAGATTTCAGGAAGATTACTGAAATAAATACAGTTTGTATGCATGGAAACCCCCTCAAACCCTGGTCAAACCGGGACCTCTGGAAGAAATATAACCTAAGGGATTTCGGACTCACAGGAGAACCATACCTTTCCATCGATTATAATAAAGTTTTTTATCTTACAGATACCGGAAGAACCTGGGCAGATTTAAAGATCCGGGTCAAGGATACAATTGACAGATCCGAGGACAACTCAGAAGAGAGGGAAAGAGCAAATGCAAAAGCAGACCTCAGGGCAATTTCTTCTACTGAGGATGTAATCCATCTGATTCAAAGCGAAAAGTTTTCCCAGATCTGTCTGCTTGTACATCCTAACAGATGGTGTGAGGACCTGGTGGGCTGGACAAAAGAGTTGCTGCTCCAGAACGTGAAGAATGTTGGGAAGGCAGGAATTGTGTGGTACAGGAGCAGGACCCGGAAAAAAGAGATTATAAACGCGGGGCTTTAAAGTGATCGAAATTACTGAATCAATTGACCGGGAAAAATGGGAGGATTTTGTCTTCAACCATCCGGAAGGAAACATTTTCCAGACCTGTGCAATGGCAGATGTATACAGGTCAACAAAAAATTATGAGCCTATTTCTCTTGCTGCAGTTGAACCGGAAAACGGAGAAATTCTTGCAGTCCTGCAGGCAGTGATTATAAGAGATGCTCCCGGCCTGGTGGGCTCAATTTCTTCAAGATCAATTATCAACGGCGGTCCCCTTTTTGTTGAAGGTAAAAGAGGGTTTGATGCCCTTGAAATGTTACTTAATTACTACGAGAAATTTCTGAACAACCGGGCAATCTACACGCAGGTCCGCAACCTGTGGGACACCGAAAGCTCAAAAGGTACCCTGAACTCCCTGGGATACCAGTACGAACCTCACCTGAATTACCTGATAAACCTTAACCGCCCTGCAAAAGAAATATGGGGAGATATCCACAAACCCCGCAGGAAAGGAATAAATAGAGCCGAAAAAGTCGGAATTGAGGTTAGAAAAATAGAAAATAGAAATGAAATAAAAGACTGCTATAAAGTAATTGAGGAAACTTATAAAAATGTAAGACTGCCACTTGCAGACATTTCCCTTCTTGAAAGTGCCTATGACAAACTTTCCTCTTCCGGACTTATAGATTTCTACCTTGCAACCCTGGAAGGCGAAGTTGTCGGTTCACGCGTGGTTTTGAAATATAAAGGCATGGTGCACGACTGGTATGCAGGCTCAAAGCAGGAAATAAACTATGTAAACGAAGCTGTTGTCTGGCACCTGCTCTCGGAATACGCAGGCAAAGAAAAAGTATTTGATTTCGGAGGAGCAGGGCATCCGGACAAGCCTTACGGAGTAAGGGAGTTTAAAAAACGGTTTGGAGGAGAGGAAGTTAATTATGGAAGATATAAAAAGATTCACAGCAGAGCCAGAGAAGAAGTTATGAAATCTGGATTGAAAGTTTACAAAACCATTGGGAAATACGTTAACATAAAAGTCTGATTCTTAAAAACAGATGTTTTTTGAGAGTAATAGAGGGTGTAAACATGAGTTCAATAAAACCAGATCCAATGTTAATCCCACGTTTCAATATAGATTACAGTATGGAAGATTTTGTACACTCTCTGACAAACCTTAAAAGTAAAGCAGATACAAAAGAAATAGAAAAACTGTTTTGCGATTCGTCAATTGGCTTTACCAACAGTGGAAGAACTTCGCTTTATGTGATCCTTAAAGCCCTGAACCTTCCAGCGAACTCAAAAGTTGGAGTACCCCTTTACTGCTGCCCCAGTGTGTTTGATGCCATAATTCATGCTGGTTATAAGCCTACCTTTCTCGATTTAGACCCTGACAATTATACAATAAGTCCGAAAGATATTGAAAAGAAAATTGAAGAAATAGAAGCTGTAATTGCAATACATACTTTCGGAAGGCTTGCTGACCTCGATAAAATACAAAAAATAGCAGGTGGGAAGCCGGTAATAGAAGACTGTGCTCATGCCCTTTTAAGCAGATATAAGGGAAAACTGGCAGGAACTATTGCAACTGCAGGTTTCTTCAGTTTCCGAACTGGCAAGTATATCTCAGCAGGGGAAGGAGGAATGGTAACTACCAAAGATCCGGAACTTGCAGAAAACGTGAAAAAAGAGATAGAAAAACTGTCAGAACCTTCCGGCACTGATGAAATTAAACACACAATAAAAACCTGTGCACGCTCTGCACTATATCACAGACCATGGTTTGGACTGGTATCCTTACCTCTAGGAAGCAGAATTGAAGATAAAGTTGACCTTATGAACAAATACTCTTTTAAAACTGCAAAAATTCGAAAAACTGATCTGCAGGTTGCTGCTAAAAAGCTACAGAATTTTCAGGAGAAAGTAGAACAGCAGAGAAAAAATTCTCAGTATTTGCTTGAGAACCTGAAAGATACCAATCTAAAGTTACCTTTCGAAACTAAAAATACTTATTGCAACTATTACCTATTCCCAGTACAGGTGAATGATCAGTCAAGAAGGGATGAAGTTAGTGAATCTCTCCGAAAAAGGGGAATAGATACAGCCAAACTCTTTAGCAAAACGCCTATGATAGCGAAAAAGAATTACGGATATAATGAAGGATGCCAGAATACCGAGAGAGTTGCAGAAAATATACTTGTTATTCCTAATCATTATACTCTTAACAAGAGAGAACTTGACCAGATAATAAATGCAATAAAAATGACCAGGGTGAGTTAAGGTTGAGGGTTTTATTTGATGTAGGACATCCAACAGATGTCAATGTCTTCAGGAATGTCATAAAAAAATTGGAAAAAGAAGGACATTCAACAAAGGTAACAGCAAGAGATAAAGAAAATACCGTTGAGTTACTCAAGACCTATGGTTTAGATTACGAAGTCAGCCCACATTATAAGGGCATGTTGAACAAAGCTCTAGGGCTTCCAAGAGCCGATTACTTTGTCTATAAAGTAGCAAAGAAATTCTCACCGGATGTTTTTATTAGTGCAGGAACACCTTATGCTGCACAGGTCAGCAAAATGTTAGGAAAACCCCATATTGCATTTCCAAACACCGAACATGCTAAACTTGCTATATATTTAAGTAAACCCTTTACCGACCTTATATGCACGCCAACTTTTTTTAAAAGGGATTTTGGCAAAAAGCAAAAACGCTTCAATAGTTTTAATGAATTAACCTATTTACACCCTAACTATTTCACTCCCGATGAGAGTATTGTAGAAAAATTAGGACTCCAGAAAGATAGCTATGTACTCATCAGATTTTCAGCTCTTGACTCTCATCATGACCTTTCAGCAAAGGGTTTTGATTTCAAAAGCGAGGAAGAAGTACTTGAGTTTATAGAGAAAATTGAAGAATTTCAGAGAGTGGTGATTACTTCAGAACTTAAAATGGGAAGTAAATTTGAAAAGTACAAACTGAATGTACCCTCTGACAAATGGCACGATTTTCTTTACTATGCTACAATGTACATTGGGGAAGGAGCCAAAACAGCTTCCGAAGGTGCAATACTGGGAGTGCCAGCGATATACGTTTCTAATACAAAAAGAGGATATCTCGACGAGCTTGAAGAAAGATACGATATGGCATACACAATTCCCGATAAAGATATGGCACTCAATAAAGCGAGATCCCTACTAAACCAAGATAATTTAAAAGAGATTTGGCGATCTAAACGAGACAAACTATTAAAAGACAAAATAGATACTGTTGAATTTATTGTCAATATTGCTAAAAAATATGGAGAGAAGATTAGAGCTTGATATATAGACAGAAAAGAGAAAAAAATTGCATTAAAAGAATACTAAAAAGGGTATAAGTTATTTAGAAGTTATCTCGCTGACTTAAAAGGAAAAAATAGTAAAAATATACATAAATGAGGTTATAAAGTGATAGTCGGAATACATCAACCAAACTATTTACCATATCTTGGTTTCTTCGATAAGCTGAGAAAATCTGATGTATTCGTTATCTACGACGATGCCCAGTTCAATAAGGGAGATTTTCAACACCGGAATAGAATAAGAATCTATCATGGGTGGAAATGGCTTACTATCCCGGTTGAAAAGAAACATATTCCTATCAATCAGATAAAAATAAAAAATGAGATTAAAATCGGAGGAGTAACTTGGCAAGAAGAGCATTTAAAAGAATTATACAATAACTATATAAAAGCTCCTTATTATCCAGATTTCGAAAATAGTATTCGCAAGATCTATGAGCAAGACTACGATATGCTTATCGATATAAATCTAGAGATGATCAAATTCCTGATTCAATCTTTTGAGATTAATACTAAGGTTATATATTCAAGCGAGTTTGAATTTACTTCCAAGTCAACAGAGAGACTTGTAGATCTTGTAAATACAATTGGAGGAGATACTTACCTCTCAGGCCCAATGGGCAGAGATTACCTTGATCTGCGGCTATTTGAGAAAAAAGGTATAGGGGTTGCTTTTCAAGATTTCAAGCACCCAATTTATAAGCAACAATATAGTGGATTTGAACCAAATATGTCTGCTATTGATGTATTATTGAATAATGGGAGACTCCCAAAATGATTATAAAGAGGTTAACGAAAGAGAGATTGTTAGATAATATAGAGATATTAACAGAAATAGATTCTGTTATAAAAACAGATGAGAATTGGGAGCATGAAAATTTTTTAATAGAACTTAATGGGAAATGGGATAATAGTTATATCGCTTTAGAAGAAAACATCATCGCTGGGTTTATAATATGCTCTAAAAAAAACAAAAATACATTACACATTCATCGACTTGCTGTAAGAGAAAAATTTCAATTTATGGGAATAGGAACACGGTTAATCGCAAACGTAATTAACTCTACAGATAGTGAAATAAATCGTGTCACATTAAAAGTAAAAGCAGATAATATTACAGCGCAGAGATTTTACGTTAAGGTTGGATTTAAATATTCATATACAGAGGATAAAAACTACGTTTACGAGAGGTTATTATCATGAAAAAAATTCTTGCAGTAAGCGCCCATCCCGATGATATGGAGCTTGAATCTGGAGGCACGATTGCGAAGTTTGCAAGAAAAGGGTATGATATATATCACCTAATTTTAACCTCTGGATATAAGGATAGTGTTAGTATTTCGGTAAAACAAAGAAAAGATGAAGCTGAAGAAGTAGCGAATATTTTGGGAATAAAAGAGGTTATATTTTTCGATTATCAGGACACTGAGCTTTCAGCAAACGGTAAAGTTATTTCTCAAGTAGATAAATTAGTAGATAGAATAAAACCTGATGTTTGCATTTCTCACCATCCTTTTGATTCTCACCAAGATCATAAGGCTGCATCTGAAATTATGTTTGCTGTCTGCCGTCAAGGACGAGTTAAAAATTTGCTCAGTGGCTCCCCACTACCCTACCGACCGAATATTTTCGCTTTTAGACCTCAATTTTTTGTTGACGTGACGGAAACAATTGAAATTAAAATGAATGCAATAAGAGCTTATAAGAGCCAATACGAGAAATTCGGCGGGGAAAATTTAATTGAATGTATTAATGCTATGGCAAAAAACTACGGCTGGGCGATGGGATATAAATATGCAGAATGTTTTGAAGTAATAAGAATGGATGATAGTCTATGGTTATAAGAGACTATATACTTGTAACTCCGTGTAAAAATGAAGAAGATAGTTTACCAAAACTGACGGAATCAGTAATTAATCAAACTATACAGCCTAATCTTTGGGTAATTGTAGATGATGGAAGTACAGATAAAACACCAGCTATACTAAAAGAAGTTACTGGAAAGTATAATTGGATAAAAACAATCAGACTAAACGAAGCACCTAGAGACTTGGGAATACATGTTTCTCATGTATATAGACAAGGATTTGATTATGCTATTAATTATTGTCTAGATCACAGTGTTAATTACATTTATTTCGGAGTTGTTGATGCAGATATAATCCTCGAAACCAATTATTTTGAAGCATTAATTTCTGAATTTGAAAAAAACCCTCGGCTTGGAATTTGCAGTGGTCGTATAGGAAATATTGTAGAAGGAAAAGTCCTCTGGAGTGACTATAGAAGCGATCTTCCTAGTGGAGGGGCACGCCTATGGAGGAAAAAATGTTTCGAGGAAACAGATAAATATCTTTTAACGTGTAGTCCAGACAGCGTCTCAAATGTCAAAGCAAAAATTAAAGGTTGGGAAACAAGGCAATATGAGCATATTACTGCAGTTTCCACAAGACCATATGCAAGTGCTCAAGGACAATGGATAGGATATAAAAAGCTTGGTTCTAACAATTATTTCATCGGATATAACCCAACGCATATTTTGTTAAAAGGAATGACTTTACTCTATAGTAGAAAAGGCTATTTTAAAACTGGTATTGGAATTGCGTACATTTATGGATATTTGGCATGTTATCTAAAACACGGACCTAGAATTGATGATAAAGAAGTTCTCAACTACTATGATAAAAGGCTAAGGAATATATTATGCTCAAAGTTGAAGTCTCAAAGAAAATCAAAATAATCCTGTTTATGTTATTATTAATACAAAACATAGTAATAAGGATCCCTTCAATCCCTCATGAAAAAGGATTTGACTCTTTTTATATACATGCTCTTGCCAATTCAATTACTACATACGGGCAAGCACACTGGTGGATAACTTGGCTTTCAGTTTATGGGCTGTATCCTGAGTCATATGCAAGTGCTCTACCTTTTTTACTTTCAGGAATGTCACAACTTCTAGGTCTAACTGGCATTTATATGGAAAAATCTATACTGATATATTCGATGTTAATAGGCATATATAGTGTATTTACAGCTTACATATTTGCAGGACTTATATATAAAGATTTTTTACTAAGATATTTATTGGCACTATTCTTCTCTACCTGCCAAGGGGTACTAGTTTTCAGTACATGGGAGCCAAGTGCAAGAGGATTATTTGTAATAGTACTCCCACTATACATATTTATTTTATTAAGTGAGATTAACTTCTCAAAGAAAATAGTCCTTTTGTTAATTTGTGGAACATTTCTTGCCTCTACACACCACTATTATTATTTCATATTTCCCTTTACAGCCATATATTTCTTTTTAGTATTAAGTTCAAGAATGTCTTCAAATAAAATAAAATCCAGATCTAAATACTTAAAATTTAATTATCTTTATATTATTGGATTACTGACAACTTTCATGATACCTTTTTTTAGTGAGTCGATGATAAAGGCAGGATCTCGATATGGCTGGATTATTGATATGTTCAAAATGGACACAAGGTATATTGGGCCATTAATTATTTTTGCGATATCGGGGGTTATCTATTTAACATTCAAAGAAAATAAGAGCAAAGAAGAATGGTATTTTTTAATTGTAATGTTAGTATTGACCCCATTTAATTATAATAATACCTATGGAACCTTTATTATTTTACTATATTTAATTGTCTTCGCATCCATTTCTTTTAGAAATTTATTGGATATATCTCGTAAATCTAAAATTTGTAGATTAAGTATTATAATTTTGATACTATTATCCACCATGTTTTCATCGTATTATAACCACGGACGAACAAATAATATGGGAAATAATTGGTTTATGCTAGATTCTACTTATTCAGCAAGTGAGTGGTCAAATAAGTATATTCCAGAAAATACATATGGTTTTGGAATTGGAGAGTCTAACCGACTTTTCTCCGCATCAGATGCACACCCGATTATGCCAATGGGCGGGGCTTCAGATTTGGCCTATGGTTTTACAAGTATTTCAGAAATAAATGTAACTAAAGTTAGTCCTGGATCTGCTAGTTACTATTTAGAAGGCCCATACTCAGCTGAGAAAGTTATTGATATTCCAGGAAAATTAAGGTGGGTACTGGAGAATGATATTGATTATAGAGGCGTAAAACCAATCTTAGAGACATATAATTTTTCCTATTTTATAATGCCGTCAACAGATTCGGGAATTGGAACTCAATCTATAAGATCAAAAAAAAGTTCAATATTTGATGACGGAGGGATCAGCATATGGATAATAGATCGATAAATAATCAGATAACTCCCTCTTCAGAACTTTTGTGAGTGAGGGATAAATATGAATAGTAATATAAAAATTGGCTTTGTTCATCCAGCACTTATGGATTATAGAATAGAATTATTTGAGATGCTTAATTCTGAGTATGATATCACTTTTCTCTTTACAAAACAAGGAAGAGGACAATCTAACGTTAAGGAAAATCACTTAAATCCACCTGGATGGAAATATAAAACACTCAAGACAGACTTTATAATTCTAAACCGTGATTTAGGAATGTATTCCAAGTTAATAAATGAATTACTATTTGGTAGATACGATGTCCTTTTAGTATCTAACAGTTGGTATATTTGTTGGCCAATCGCAAAATTAACTCATAAAAAGTTTATCTACTGGACTGAGTTCTGGCACTGGGAGAATACATCACTTGTAAGAAGAATCTTGAATTCCCTTACATTTTTTATATCTAAAAACGCCGATGCAGTTATTGCTACTGGTACTAAAGCAGCTAAAGCACAAATGGATATAGGAGTGGAAAAAGGCAAAGTTTTTACTTATCCACAATGCTCTGTTGACTACAGTATCACTTGTAGAAACGATCTAAGGGAAGAACTTAACATACAAAACAAAAAAATCATATTATATGTTGGAAGAGTTGTTGAGCAGAAAGGTCTCCCATCGTTAATTAAAGCCTTATCACTCGTAAATCAGTGTGTAGATAACGCTTTTTTGATAGTTATAGGAACCGGCCCCCTTGAAAAGTTCTGTAAAAATCTATGTAAAGAGATGGGTATTGAAAATATTCTTTTCTTAGGATACGTAAGTGAAAATGATAAAGCATCATACTACAAAACCTGTGACCTTTTTGTATTGCCTTCTATATTTACAGGTAGTCAATACGAGCCATGGGGTTTAGTCATAAATGAAGCGATGGCCTTTGGAAAGCCCATAATTACAACTGATGCTGTCGGTGCTGAGCTTGATATGGTAGAAAATGGCATAAATGGATATGTTGTGAAAAATGGAGATAGCTTTGAGCTATCAAAAGCAATATTGAAAATTATCTCAGACAAAGAATTAGAAAAGAAGATGAGTATAAATTCAAAAAGAATATTTGAGGAAAAAAACAGTAGTAAGAAATTATTTCTGGAGTTTAAACAGTGCATAGATTTTGTATGTCAGTGAGATATTTTAGATTTTTATAGTGAGGACTTATTGTGAACGTAATATTCTTTGATAGTGATAAAGTTGAAGATAAAAAAAATATAACTTATGGAGGTACAGTTAGAAAGTATTATTCACAACTTGCGCTTAAACAAGCTGGATATAAACTTAAGTATATAACCACTCTTAAAGATTTAGCAGGTCTTAACACTCATATCTTTATGGAAAAGAAAATATTGTGGTTTCACTATCCAGCAAGAAGATCAGTTTCCCTTATCGCAATTTTCACTTCTTTAATTACTAGAAGAAAATTGATATTAACACTTCATGATTCCCCAATAGAGCAGCAAATTGCAGTTGACGGAAGAAAATACACATTTTTGCAGAGAAACTCGATAAGGCTTATCGAACCAATTTTGCTACTTTGCTCTTCACATATAATAATCGCAGCCCCTGGCATATTAAACTATTTTAAGCCTTTAAAAAGGCATTGTGTGATTATAATGCCCCCAGGAGTTAGCACTAGTGAATTAAGGTTTCCGGATTTAAATAAAACTCGTAAAAATAGTAAAAAGATAGCTGTTTATTTTGGTAGTATGAAAAGAAACAAATCAATACCTAATATTGTTAGTATTTTTTCAAAAATGAACGATTGGGAATTGCACCTTTTTGGTCCCATAGATGACGAGGAAATTGTTCAATCCACTACTGTGAAATATTTTGGTCAAATTGATCACAATAGCCTTAAGCAGAATTTAGAAAATGCAGATGTAATTCTTATACCTTACCCTAATAACGATTACCTAAATATATGTATGCCTATGAAACTAGGATTAGCTTTAGTTTGTTGCAAGCCAATTATCTCAACAAATTTGCAGGGAGTTTCGGAATATATATCTTACGTGGGCTTAAATGAAAATATTATATATATAAATGAGTGGAACGAAGATAATGTTATAAGGGCACTTAAAGAGTCTGAGAGACTCTCTATTGATAAAAAGATCACCTTAGATAAAATGAACAAAATGGCCTGGGAACCACGTTTTAAAGAACTAATTGAAATTATAACCAATAATTCAAAATCATCCAATAATGACAATATGAAATGGATATAAATTATATTCCTTAATGTTCTTTTAAAAATGAATATTTTTCTAATTATTATTTTTAAAAGATCCTCAACAGAAAGAAAAATAAAGGAAATAGGAAAAAATAGGGAAATATTGTTCCAGTAATATTCAGTTGATAGCATATAATATGATTAATATTGATGTTCCAGTAATATTCAGTTGATAGTATATAATATGATTAATATTGATTTTTATGGGAAAATGAGACCCGAAACAAATTATTGACATTATTTGCCCTATTCAACTGCAAATTTCATGATATTTCTAGACAAGAAAATATTGTAGGTAACGTATATCAAACCAAAAACGGAAGTGTTTAAAAAATTCCTCTACTTGAATGCGGTAAATTATTCTGTAATCGCACAAATACTTTTTATATAATCTCTCATGGAAGAGTTTATTGCCCAATTGGTTTCGCAAATGGCTATGAAAGTAATGTTAGTAGAAGCAGTTGTGGAAATATTAGAGTTTAAGATATTACAGGAATAAGTATATATCACGGAGCGAAATAGTAGTCAAAGCATAGAAAATAATGAAATATAAACGAATTTGCTGGAAAGGCAGAGTCTAACATTAAGACAAGATAATAGTAGGCATCAAGAAAAACAATCGGACATTCAAAGAAGACAAAAGAATTATGTAATCAAATGGTAACTATTCAGCCTATATAAAACAACATCAATCGCCATCTTCATTCAAATCCAATTGATAAATTTCGATGAATTGATTTTCTTTGATTGTTGGCGATTGATTTCGTTTATTCAATTCTCATTGGTTAGTTCTCAGACTCCTCGGGTTCATCAAAATCAATATCAATTGACTCATTTTGATAGGCTGAATAGTTACATCAAATGAAGTTTTACTGTGCTCATTTTAACTTTTGTAGAAAGCATGAGAGAATGACAAAAGAAGATAGAAATGTGTCAGATATAGGTGGCGCTCTCCTAAGAGTGCAGAATAATTTAGGAAATATACTTTAACTGAGTTATTAATTACAGGTCTTTAAAAAAATCAACCGATTACAGGAAGCATCATACTTTAAGAAAAACATACGGCAAACTTGAATAATTGCTAGATATTTTATATTACTTTAAGAATCAAAAAGTATTGCAAGTAAGCTGTTAGTTAGATTAGAGTTAAATCTCCGAAATAATTAAGTTATTGAACACAGAGGTTATTCTCAATGAAATCAGCATATGAAGGCCTTGCACTTAAGAAACTAAGTGGAAATATTATTCTAAATATTATTCGTCAAGGTTTTGGGATTATTATTGGCTTGGGCCTTTCTATCCTTTTAGCACGCTCATTAGGTCCAACAGGTAATGGTCAATATGCAATGGGAATTCTTTTGCCAAGCATGTTTGCTACGTTTCTTAGTCTTGGTATATCTCCAGCTAACGTCTATTTTATAGCCTCAAAAAAAGTGAATCTCTTTTCTGCTTTTAAAGCTAACATATTTCTTTGGTTGGTTTTAAGTGCTTTAGGGATTTTATTATCTGTGTTCGTAATTGAAACTAAAAGTAACGCTTTGTTCCCCGGTATATCTTTATCTTTTATTTGGCTTGGAATTTTAGCATTTCCCTTCTTAATACTAGGAGATTTTTTAGGAGGTATATTTCAGGGATTGCAAGACTTCAAAAAATATAGTTTTGTTTCAGCAATGTTTCCCGCCATGATATTATTATTTACAATACTACTTGTAGGAGTATTAAAACTTGGTGTTTTTGGAGCCTTATTGTCTTTTATTTTAGGGAATCTATTTGGTATTTTAATCGCACTTATTTTATTAAAGCCTTCAATTCAAAAAGCTAGTGGAAAGTATGAAAAGGGAGAGCTGAAAAAATACGTAAAAGAATGTCTTGATTATGGTTGGAAATCTCATTTGAGTAATATTCTAACTTTTGTAAACTATAGATCTGATATATTTTTTGTTAACTTGCTTCTTACACCAGATGCTACTGGAATATATGTACTTGCAGTCAGTATTGCTGAAAAGTTATGGATATTATCACGATCTGTAAGCATGGTAATTTTACCACGCCTATCGGAATTAAATGAAGATGAAGAAAAACGCAAGCAACTTACTCCTTTAATTACTCGATGGGTCCTGCTGATCTCGTCTATTGGAACACTAATCTTTGCACTAGTAGCTTCACCTCTCATTAATTTGCTATATGGCATTGAATTTCACTCAGCAGTAGGTGCTCTTCTGCTTCTGTTGCCTGGCATATTGATTGGCAATATGTCAAAAATATTATCAAATGACATTGCTTCTAGAGGCAAACCCGAACTAAATTTTTATGTCTCCGTTTTAGTAGTTTTTGTTAATGTAGTGTTTGATATCGTTTTGATACCTATGTTAGGTATCAAAGGTGCAGCAATAGCCACTACCATTGCTTATGGAGTAGACGCAATTGCTAAACTGTGGTTATATTCCTATCTAAGCAAAATCCCGTGGTGGAGAACAATTGTGTTTAGTACTAGTGATAAGTTGTTGCTTCAGAAGAGCCTTAGTACTGCAAAAAATAGATTATATAAATGAATGGAGTCAAGTCTAGATAAAAATATAATGAAATTGCAAGGATAACGAATTATGAACTCATTAAAAATTCTAGTAATACCTTCTTGGTATCCTACAAAAGATGATCCATTAAATGGCATTTTCTTTAGAGAACAAGCAGAGTCCTTGAATCATTATGTCGATATTGCTGTTTTATACCTTAATCCTATTAAATTAAAGCAGCCTAAGAAATTTATATTTACTAAACGAAAAAGCACCGAAAGAGAAAATGGATTATTAACGTGTCAATTTAATTATGAATGGATGCCTAGAAACGTAACCTTAAGGCACAAAATATATGAGAAAAGATTGATAGAGGGGTATATAGAGACAGTCGAAAAGTTTGGAAAACCTGATCTTATTCATGCCCACGTTAGTTATCCAGCAGGGTATGGGGCAATGATTTTAAGCAATAAATTTAAAATACCGTTTATGGTAACTGAACATGCATCTTTTTTTGAAAACTTCTTAATGGAAAAATATGGGAATTATATAAATCGAGTTTTAACAGAGGCAGACTATTATACTGCTGTAAGTTCTTATGTCCAAAAAATAATAACTAAAAATGGTAGAAAACAATGTGAAATAGTCCCAAACTTTATCAATGTAGATAAATTTAACTTAGTTAATAAACCTAAAATGGCACAAGTTGATACGTTCAACTTAGTACATATATCACTAATGAATGATACAAAAAGGATCGACATTTTACTTAGGAGTTTACATATGATTATTTTTGGTTATAATTATAAGAATATTCATTTACATTTAATTGGTGATGGGGCTGATAGACAAAAATATGAAGATTTAGCCAGTGAATTAGACCTACAAGATTACTGTACTTTTCATGGTTATGTTGATAACAATAACTTGGAAAGATACTTAAGTTTATCAAATGCTTTAGTTATCTCTAGCAAAATAGAAACGTTTTGTATATCAGGAATTGAATCTATGGCATGTGGACTTCCAGTAGTATCCACTCGTTGTGGTGGTCCAGAAGATTATATAACAGACGAAGTTGGTATACTAGTGTCTCAACCATTTAATTTTTGCATATCTTTATAATCTTTGAATCTCTT
>CAZLZR010000076.1:0-20286 GCA_964564015.1 uncultured Acetivibrio sp. | reverse complement strand
GTTGTTGGTACTGTTGTTGGTACTGTTGTTGGTACTGTTGTTGGTACTGTTGTTGCTGTTACTACTGCTGTTTGTGTTACTACTGTTGTTGGTGTTACTACTGCTGTTGGTGTTACTACTATTTCAGAATTGATTTCACCAGGTTGTATTACATCATAACCTGACGGAATTCTGTTTCCATCCCAATTGAACAATGTTGTTCCTGTTATTCCATTTGGCATTGCTGATGCATCTTCAAATAATACTTGTGTTGCTTTTTTCTGCAATACTTTGAAGCCTATTATTGCTACTGATCCAGTTTCTTCTGGTTCTCCTCCGGCTCTATAGTCTTCAAGATTTGTATACAAGTTACCAAAGTTCAATATACCTGTGGTTATATTATGTCCTGCTTTAGGGAATGGTCCATATTCTAATGCTGTTAACAGATCTCCACCTGCTGGTATCGTACTGTTTGTATAAGCAGTTCCTTTACTTGCATTTACTGCTTGTAACACTGTTGGATCATATTTTATATTCACTTGATATCCTGCAAAATTGCTAATGTTATTTACTTCTACTGTTGCAGTTATAATATCTCCTACGTCTGCTGTGTTTTTGTCGTAACTCATTGTTATGTAGCTTGCTGTTGACAGATCAAAGTTAATCATTTTTGGTTGGATTACAGAATATCCAGATTGTATTCTATTTCCGTACCAATTGAACAAATTTGTTCCTGTTATAGCATTTGGCATTGCTGCTGTATCTTCAAATAATACCTGTGTTGCTTTTTTCTGTAATACCTTAAAACCTACTACTGCTACTGAGCCCGTTTCTTCTACAATTCCACCGGTTCTGTATTCATCAAGATTTGTATATAAACTACCAAAATTCAATATTCCCGCTTCAATATTATGCCCTGCTTTGGGAAATGGGCCGTATTCAAGTGTTGTTAACAAGTCACCACTTGTTGCAGTTGTTGAACTTGTGTAAGCTGCCCCTGTTATTGGATTCACAGCTTGCAATACTGTTGGATCATATTTCAAATTCACTTGATAACCGGAAAAATTTGATATTCTATTAATATTTATTGTTGCTTTAATTATTTCGCCTACTTCTGCAGTATCTTTATCAAAATCCATAGTTATATAACTTGAATTTTTTCCTTCAAAATTAATTTTCTGTGCTTGTCCTACGGTATAACTAGATTGTATTCTATCTCCAAACCAATCAAATAAAACTGTTCCATTTATAGAATTTGGAAGGGACTCTGTCTCTTCAAAACCAATTGAGGTAGGTTCATCCTTTAAAACTTTAAATTTTACCACAGCAACTGTACCTGTCTGTTCTGGAGATGCTCCTGCCCTATAATCTTCAAGACTTAAATATGCTTTTGAAAAATTCAAAATACCTAGATCTAATTTATTGTCAGCTATTGGCTTTGGGCCATACTCTTCATTATTAAGAACTGTTCCAGCTTCTGGTATTGTTGTTCTTGTATACGCAGTACTTGTTGATGTAACAGGTTGCAATACTGCTGGATCATATTTTATGTTTACCTGATAGCCTGAAAAGTTTGTTATATCTTTAATATTTATTGATGCGGTAACTATCTCACCCACTATTGCTGTATTCTTATCTAGTACAATTTCAATACCAGATGTTGGAGTTGCGTTTACTAGGTTACCACATAGACTGTATATTACTAACATTAGAGTTAGCAGAAACGATAATATTCTATTTTTTTTCATCGATGATACCTCTCCCCTTCTATAACATTTTTCTAGCATTCCTACTTTTCTTTAATTTAGGATATACTTTACTGAGTTCACTAAACTGCATCTCCAAAAATTAGAGAATCTTAACATATGTCTTTATTTGATATGAGGAAGGGTACACACGTACCCTTCCTCATATTTGTAAGTGCTAACCAATTATTAATAGTCTGCAGATATCTTATTAAAGTGCTTTGCAACTATCATTACATCTTCTAAGCTTACAGCGCCATCTCTATTCAAGTCTGAACCTACTTGATACTTAGCATCAGTAGATGAAGTATTGAATGATTTACAAATCTCTAAGATGTCTTCAAGATTGATTGCGCCATCTTGTACTCCACCTATTTCCATATCTCCTGCCCACATGAGTATAGGTGCTGAAGTTGTAGATAACTGCTTATCTGCTGTTACTGAAACACTAGCTATTTCTCTTGTAAGATAATTAGCTTTAGTAATCTTAATAGTGTATGTTCCAGCTGCCACACCATCTATTTCGAAATATCCGTTACCATCTGTTACAGCTGATTTAGCTGCTCCAACTAATTCTACTGTAAATCCTGCATTTACTATTGGAGCTGTAGTTGATGTAGTTACAAAGTCTGGGTTAATGTAACCTGAAACTTTGAAACCTTCAGAAGCTTCACGAATGTTTACTCCACCAGCTACAAGTACTGCATCAACTTGTTTTAATGTCTTGTCACCGAAAGTTGCATCGCCTACACTTATTGTAGCAAGTCCATCAGTACCGATTACTTTAAATATCAAGCTTGCAAATATTCCGTCTTCACTGATAAACTGTGTAGCCATAGTATTGTCAAGGAACAATACTCTCAATATACCGTCTTCCTCTTTGTTTATTGCAAAGTTTACTACAGGATTTGTTACTATACTTCCAACTTCGCAATCCACATATTCAATTTTAGCTGCGTCATAAGTAATCATCATATCAGTTGCGCTGATTCCTGTTGAAGGAACATTTACAAATGATACTGGAACTACTGCTTGACTACCTGTTGCACCATCTACAGTTGCTATTACTACTTTAAATCCATTTGGATCTTCAACCTTAACTACCTTAACTGCTCCATTTGTAATTGTTGCATCTACAGGTTGTAACTTGTTATTTCCAAATGTAGCTGTATCAGTTACGCTTATTTCTGCTTTAGCACCAACTGCCACACTTGATTTGATGTTAAAGTTAAGAGTTACAAATATTCCATCTTGGCTAATATAACCTTTATCCATAGTGTTATCAAGGAATAATAGCTTTAACTTACCGTCTTCTTCTTTATTGATTCCAAAGTTAACTGTAGGATTTGTTACTATGCTTCCAGCATCTCCACTGATATATTCAAGTTTGCTTGCATCGTAAGCGATTGCCATATCAGCTGCACTTATACCTTCTGCAGGTACACCTACAAATCTTACAGGTACGGATACAGATGAACCTGGGTTACCTTCTACAGTATCAATTATGAAATTGAAACCATCTGCAACTGGTGTCTTAACAGGTGTTGTAGTAGGTGTCTTAACAGGTGTTGTAGTAGATGTCTTAGTTGGTGTTGATGGATTATCACCTACTGTAACTGATCCGTCTGTAATAACAACACTCAATTGTTGTAAGCTTCTGCCACCAAATGTTGCTACGTCACCGTTACTTACTGCTGCTGTACCAGTAGCTGTTGACTTGATTTTGAATGTTAAGTTTATGAATACACCATCTTCTTTTATGTATTCAGTAGCCATTGTATTGTCAAGGAACAATACTTTTAATTTACCGTCTTCTTCTTTATTGATTCCGAAGTTTACATCAGGATTTATTACTATACTTCCAGCTTCTCCACTTACATATTCAAGTTTACTTGCATCGTAAGCGATTGTCATGTCAGCTGCACTAACTCCATCAGCAACTCCTTCTAATGTAACAGGTACTTCTACTTCTGTACCAGCTTTACCACTTACTTTTCCAATAACAAGTTTCATAGCTGATCCATCTATAACTTCTACCTTACCTGAAACTAATGATGTTGCTATTTGTTTTAATTCTCTGTCTCCGAATGTTGCTGATCCATCTATGCTTACTTCTGTAGATGTACCAACTGCTGCTGTTGATTTAACCTTAAATGTTAAGTTTATGAATACACCATCTTCTCTTATGTATTCAGTAGCCATTGTGTTGTCAAGGAATAATGCTTTTATTAAACCGTCTTCCTCTTTATTGATTCCAAAGTTTACATCAGGATTTATTATTATGCTTCCAGCTTCTCCGCTTACATATTCAAGTTTGCTTGCATCGTATTTGATTGCAAGGTCTGCTGCTGAAAGTCCGTTTGAAGAAACTTTGCTAATTGTAATAGGAACTGTTACTGTGCTACCTGCTTCAGCCTGTACAGTGTTAACTTTTACTGTCATAGAATTTGGATTTGGTGTTACAACCTTTGTAGGTGTTGGTGTTACAACCTTTGTAGGTGTTGGTGTTACAACTTTTGTAGGTGTTGGTGTTACACCGTTGTCAGGTTCTACTCCCCATACTCTTGCACCTGAGATATATGCTGTTACTTTATCCCATGATGTAAAGCTAGATGCACTTGAGTTGAAGGAATAGTCATCTGCTTGATTGTAATTAGTCCAATCTGCCTTAGCAAATCTACCTTGAACTTCTATTGAAGTATTAGCTGCAAGAGTGCCTGCTCCACTGCTGAACGATATTTCAAGATACTGATCTGCACCTTTAGCTGTCGGTGACATTTTTACAAATGTTCCTGTAACATTAGAACTACCAACTGGAGACCAGTCACACCAGAATGTCTGTTCTTTATCTCCATCTACTGTAAAGTAATAACGCAATTTAACGTCTGAAAGATTTATTGCACTGCTACCAGTATTTGTGAGTTTGAACTTAGGATAAATACTATTGCTGTCAGCTTGAGCATTTGTATTGTAGAACTCAACCTTTAAGTTTGAGCTAACAATAGGTGTTGGTGTTTGTACTACAGCAGTCTTTGTTGGTGTTGCTGTCTTAACAGGTGTAGGTGTTACTATGTCTCCACCACCATTTAAAGCTATTGTACCAGCAAGTATCGTTGCATTTATCGGAGTAAGTGTCTTATCTCCAAATGTTGCATCAACCACGTTTACAAGAGTAGATACTTTTGAAGAAGTTATTACTTTAAATGTAAGGTTTGTAAATACTCCGTCTTGGCTTATATATCCGTTTGACATTGTGTTGTCAAGGAATAATACCTTTAACTTACCGTTTTCTTCTTTATTTATTCCATAGTTTACATCAGGATCTGTTACTATGCTTCCAGCTGATCCACTTACATATTCAAGCTTAGTTGCATCGTAAGTGATTGTCATGTCTGCTGCAGTAACTCCTGTAGAAGGAACCTTTATAAAGCTTACAGGTACTGATATTGTCTTACCACTTTCACCTTCTACTGAATCAACAGCTACTGTGAATCCAGTTGTTGAAATTGTCTTTGTTGGTGTTGGTACTGTAGTAGTCTTTGTTGGTGTTACTATAGTTCCACCACCATTTAATGATATTGTACCGGCATTTATAGTTGCATTTATTGGAGAAAGTGTCTTATCTCCAAATGTTGCATCTTCTACATTTACAAGAGTAGATACTTTTGAAGAAGTTACTACTTTAAATGTAAGAGTTGTAAATATTCCGTTTTGGCTTATGTATCCGGTTGACATTGTGTTGTCAAGGAACAATACCTTTAACTTACCGTCTTCCTCTTTATTTATTCCATAGTTTACTGTAGGATTTGTTACTATGCTTCCAGCTTCTCCACTTACATATTCAAGTTTGCTTGCATCGTAAGTGATTGTCATATCTGCTGCAGTAACTCCTGCTGAAGGAACATTTGCAAATCTTACAGGTACTGATATTGTCTTACCACTTTCACCTTCTACTGAATCAACAGCTACTGTGAATCCAGTTGTTGAAATTGTCTTTGTTGGTGTTGGTACTGTAGTAGTCTTTGTTGGTGTTACTATAGTTCCACCACCATTTAATGATATTGTACCGGCATTTATAGTTGCATTTATTGGAGAAAGTGTCTTATCTCCAAATGTTGCATCTTCTACATTTACAAGAGTAGATACTTTTGAAGAAGTTACTACTTTAAATGTAAGAGTTGTAAATATTCCGTTTTGGCTTATGTATCCGGTTGACATTGTGTTGTCAAGGAACAATACCTTTAACTTACCGTCTTCCTCTTTATTTATTCCATAGTTTACTGTAGGATTTGTTACTATGCTTCCAGCTTCTCCACTTACATATTCAAGTTTGCTTGCATCGTAAGTGATTGTCATGTCTGCTGCAGTAACTCCTGCTGAAGGAACATTTGCAAATCTTACAGGTACTGTAACTGTAGTACCATTTTCACCTTCTACTGAATCAACAGCTACTGTGAATCCATTTGTTGAATTTGTCTTTGTTGGTGTTGGTACTGTAGTAGTCTTTGTTGGTGTTGGTACTGAAGCCATAGTTGTACCAAGATAACTTGTTAATGCGAGCATAAAGCTTGCATTGTAGTCAATAGCAACTTCTGTGTACTGATACTCATTAACACTATCGCTAAATTGATCGCTGTTGCTAGGTCCACCAACCAAAGCACCAGTTAATTGGTATTTAGCTTCTGAAGCACCCTGTTCTGGATGAGCTGCTCTGTGATGAGGATGTTTTGGCCATTTGCTGCCATATCCTATTACATATGACATGTTAAGAGGATTTGTTCCAAGAGCATAGTCAAGTTGAGTTCTAAACTTTTCAACTAAAGTCTGATCCTTCTCAACAAGGTTATTGTACATAAATACAAGAGCTGCTTCTGCGGAAGCATATCTGAGTGCTCCCCAGTTATTAAGATACATTAAACCGCCTGGAGTTTTGCTTAATGTCTGCCAGTAGTTGAATGTATATTTCATTGCATCTTTGTAAATAGTTTTTCCTGTTATTTGTGCTAATTTAACATAAGTAGGAAGATAAACATCATCCCAGCACATAGTCCATATATGTTTTAATGGATCTTCTGCATTAAGCTTAGGTTTTACACAATATGTTTCTGCTTCAGCCAAAAGTGAATCATCTGTACTTCCACCAGCTATATATAACCATGTAGCTGCCCATGCAAGGTCATCGTATATAGCATTTGATCTGTAAAAATTACCTTCATCATATGCACCGATTTTTGACTTTGCTAATGCATAAAGAGTTTTAGCAGCTGCAAGGCATTTATTTGCATATGTACTATCAATGTCCTTGTAGTTAAGATACATAATAGTAAGAGCTGCAGAAGCTTCGCCTGCTACGTCTGTACCAGGTGTATTTGAATTAACAACTTTTACAGGTCTTGAACCAGTTTGCTTTTCTGGTGCTCCCCAGTAACTATGATCTGCTCCACCGTCTCCAACTTGATGATAGAAAAGGTTTGCATTAGGATGGCACTTTAATATGTAGTCTGTGAAATACTTTAAAGTTGCATACAACTTTTCTGTGTTTCCTGTGCTGTCAATAACATTTTTGTATTCATACATTGCCCATCCCAGCATAGCTGCTGAGTATGCCTGAGGTAAACCAAACTTAACATGGTCACCTGCGTCATGATAACCACCTGTGAGATCTTCTCCACTACTTCCTTTGTCAGAAGTGTGACAAGCACCCCTCCAACTAAACACGTTATCCTGTGCTGCGTCTGGACCGCACTTGTTAGCGTCAAAAAACTGAAGCGCTAAATCTAGTGCTCTGTCGTAATCATGTGATGCCGCGGATGCTGTCCCAAGGTTAATTACTGTTGAAAACATGGTAACGAGCATAGCGATAGCTACAATCATACTGATAACCTTTTTCATTTAACCATTCCTCCCAAAAATTTTATTTTTATATGATCTATTTAAAGATCTTAAGGTATCCAAAAAAACAGATACCTATTATACATGTTAGGCATTGTCTCTCATGCAACAAGTAAGTCATAACACTGAATAAATTATTCTACCAGAGAATGATTGGAATAGAAATAGATTTGAAGCAATGATAAAACCACGTATATTAGTAGAAAGAATATCGGAAACTTTTCAACAACAAAACTGCAAATATTTAAGTTTGAAGTAAGTGCCTTAATAAAATTTAATAAACAAACTACAAACTATTTCTCTAGTATGTTTCATTTGAACAATTTAAAATTATATGAAGGTAAACAGATCGGATTATCCTTTTCCCTCGCAAATTCCTCCTTAAACTAAACTTTTATGTATTATATATAATAAAATAATAATATTGTCACATTTACTGTATCAAGGGTATGTAGAGGAAGAAGTTAAATAGAGATTAAACCTCTCTAGAATAGAATTTGATTTGAATGTGTAAGGTTGTCAGAATTAATATGACCTCTTTACTCCCCTAATACTTCTTATCTTTGCTTTTTATTTGTTATTATGAGCTTAACTTTATTATATATTAAAACTTTTAATCTTTCAAGAACTACTTTGCCAAAGAACAAAATCATTTTTAAAGTCCATATCTATCAGTTGTTCATCCTTCCTTATTAACATTCTATAATAGTAATACGAAAAAACTCGAAATTTTAGGGGGTTAAAATCTAACAAATACACAAAAATCATTTTTTTCAATACAGTCCATCACGGATTTCAACCTCTTCATAATACTTTATCTATACCGATAACTATATTTAATAAAAGTTTCTGCAAAATGTAATGTTATATCAGCACGTGTAACATTACATTTTGCAGAACACTTATCAAACTACCTGACCAAAACCCACATCAAAGCAATACCGATTTATCGACTATATTTTCTTTTTATTAAAAAAACGGTCTAATATACCATAAAACAAAATCATATAGGGACTTGAAGCCGCTGCCCCAGCGTTATTGCTTAAAGGCAATATACCAACTTGTTCAATACCATCATTAATCAGATATGTCCAAGTCGATGCAGGAGCTTTAAGCCCTTGTTTATCCATGTCAACACCATCTTTCGTTATCGAAACAGTTTTCAGCGTATTTTTTATATCATTTTTTAATTCATCTTTGAAATTTTCGAAAGCCTCTATAATAATTTTATTAAACTCATATAACGGTTGTTTGTTTCCTACATTAACTAAATGTATACTCTCTTTTAAATATGATACATAATCCAAATACTCCGCCCAGCACTTATTAATATAATATAATGTAATTTGCTTTTCAGCCTTCTTTAATGCCTCCTCTCCAACCTTTGGCATAAGCTTATTATATAGATCTACCAGCTTGGTTTCGAATAATTGAAGAGGTAATACATCAAATAACGTATCTCTCCTTAGCTTGAATATAATCTTTCTTTGATCTTCCAACAATAATGAATACTTTATTAAATTCTTTCGAATCTCGAAGTTCTGACCCTCAATAATTCTCTGGGCGTGTGAAATTGTCTCTACAACAACTTTACTATTTATCTGCTCCATCTGTTTGTCTGGCATATGTTTTTTAGGTATAAGATCCTTAATATTATACTTTACCATTAATTTATCTTCCAAACTGATGAAAAAACGTGTCATACCCGGATCTCCTTGTCTGGCATCTCTTCCCCTCAATTGAAAGTCTATTCTTAAGCTCTCATGCCTATTTGTACCAATAACATACAAACCTCCTAGTTCTACAACTTTTTCCCTTTCAGACTGATTTACTCCACCAAGTTTAATATCTGTACCTCTTCCCGCCATATTTGTAGAAACAGTTACAGCACCAATTCTTCCTGCATCCGCAATTATTCTTGCTTCCAATTCATCATTCTTTGCATTTAGTAACTGACACTTAACCCCGGCATCACTCAAAGCATTCCCTAAGTACTCAGACTCATCAACACTTGTCGTGCCTATCAGTATAGGTCTTCCTGTCTTTTGGACTGTGCATATTTCTTCAATCAGCGCATTATATTTCGCCTCTAAGTGGGTAAATACCAAATCCGGATGATCAACCCTTATATTTTTTTCATTTGTAGGAATCAATACCACATTTAAATCATAAAACTCCTTTAGTTCATCATCTGCTGATAATGCAGTTCCAGTCATTCCACAGATCTTTGGGTACAATCTGATGAAATTCTGAAGTGTAACAGATGCCAAAATTTTCCCCTTTGATTCAGGCAAAAAACCTTCCTTTACATCAATTGCCTCCTGAAGACCGTAAGGCCATCTTCTGTTTTCAGCTATTCGCCCGGTAAATTCATCAATAAGCTCAATTTTTCCTTCCTTAATTATATAATCAAGATCCTTCTTCATAAGCACTTGAGCATGAAGTGCGTTATTGATCTTGGTTATCAGGCTGATATTTCTCTCATCGTAAAGATTTCCCACCCCTAAAACACCTTCAACATACTTTATACCTTCATCAGTCAAAAATACATTTCTCTTGTATTCATCTGTATCAAAGTGAACTGTAGGTTTTAACTCCATAATAAGCTCATTTATTTGCTTCAAACTAATTTCACTTTCCTGCTCTCCTCCGGCAATAATAAGTGGAATCCTGGCTTCATCAATGAGAATAGAATCCGCCTCATCTATTATTGCATATTCGAAAGGTCTTTGTGTTATTTCCTCTTTACATAAACTTAGAAAGCTTCTAAGGTAGTCAAAACCTGCTTCTTTTGCAGTAACATAGGTAATATCAGCATTATATGCCCTCTTACGCTCACAAACACCCATTCCTTCTATTATATAGCCCACTGATAATCCAAGAAATTGAAATACCGGACCCATCCATTCGGCATCCCTCTTAGCAAGGTAATCATTAAACGTAAGAATATGAACTCCTTGTCCCTTCAAGGCGTTAAGATATGCCGGTAAAACTGCCGCCAGGGTTTTGCCTTCTCCAGTCTGCATTTCAACAAGTTTTCCCTGATGCATTGCAATCCCTGCAATTACCTGAACATCATAATGGCGCATTCCCAAAACCCTCACCGATGCTTCTCTTGCCAGTGCAAATGCCTCATTCATTATACTGTCCATACTTTGACCTTTCTTTAGTCTGGATCTAAGTTCTGCCGATTTATTTCTAAGCTGATGATCTTCCATGAGTTCAAATCTAAACTCATTTATTTTTTTGAGTTCATCATAATACTTTTCTACATTATATTCTATATTATCATTTTTAAGCATAATATACTTTTGCTTTAAATCTGCAAAGCTTTTAAACATAGTAATTCCCTCCTGGAATTTCACATTTTAGTTAATACTACTTCCTAATCGTGAATAGAAAAACTATTTACCAGGAGCAAACCCCATCTGTTTAATTATATTAAAGAGTACCACAATTAAAGAATTGAAAAAAAAGAGTATGTCTAAAGACAATATGACATGATTTGATATATGATTGGTTATACTCACTAGACCAAGGGACATTATAACTATAGTTATTGTCAGTATTATAAAAGAATCCAACGAAGCCGCTTTTTCAAGTATCCACTTCAGATCTCCAGGCAGATTTCCCCCTAGACGTAAAGATGCATTAGCAAAACAGTAAAACGAAAGGATTTCCAGGAAGCAGATAAAAAGCAACGATATAATTAGTGGGATAAACTGCATATCCATAAGCTCCTTTCAAATGTTTTATATCCTTTTCTTTATTAAGTATCTAATCCATTAATATATATATAACAAACACTAAATTTGAAGCTATTTAACACCAAACATTACCCAAGCCAAATGAAAACTCTAAATTTAGGTATGAAGTTTGTCATAAAAGTATTATATCATGCAAAACTAAATATTTACAGTCATATATTTATGAAAAATGGTCAGTATAAGCCCACATCCTTTTCGGCTACATTATAGATAGCATCTTCTTTATATGGTCTTTTGCATCATTTAAGTCTCCTGCCACATAATCAACAAAACTAAAATCCTGCTTAAAGGTATATTCTGTAGGTACGGCAATCGTATAACACCCTGCATTTTTGCCTGCACGTGATCCATTGCTTGAATCCTCAATAACAATACAATCTTCCGGAAAAAGACTCAACTTATTAATAGCCTTTAAATAAATCTCAGGATCAGGCTTTCCATTTATTATTTGGTCAGAAGGTTGTTTTACATCAAAATATTTATTCAAATCTAATTTATTTAAAGCCATTTCCATAAATTTATTAGGCGAACCGGTAGCTATAGCCATTTTTATTTTACCACTGAAATCATCAAGAATGTTCAAGAGCCCAGGCATAGGCTCAATTCTATCCTGAAATTTCTTTTCCATAGAACTCTCTCTTATCTTTAAAAGCTCTTCTATTGGCATATTTATAGATAGATCCTCACAGAATATTCTATAGGATTCAGTAGGTTTTCTCCCCATCATTTTCCAAAGGGTTTCGTTACTTACTTCTTTTCCAAAAGACTTTGCAATCTCCCTGTCTGTTTCATAGTACAATGTTTCTGTATCAATCATTAGTCCATCCATATCAAAAATTATTGCTTTCATAAGATTCCTCTCATATATAAATTAAATTTTCTGTTGGCTGATGTTGCAAAAAAGCCTTACAAATTCATATTCCAATCTTTAAGTCCAATACAAAACAATTATATAATAAGCATTTTATCTATCATGTCAATTTTTCCCACAACTTCTTCCTTCCCACCTTCAAGTATTCTTATTATATATTTGCCATTTGAATATACAATATTACCTGCACTATCAACATCAAACCCCATCACACCCTTCTTAATGCAACTGAACCCTCCATTCTTGTCCATCTTTACCAATTCCCATTCCTTTGGTGCAATTCCCGGGTATTTCTCCCCTCTTGCAGTATTTTCCTTCATAACCTTTTGAGCATTTATAATATTTCCATTTATAATAATCTCCTGGGGATCCTGTTCTTTTGACTTTGCAGGATTGGAGCCACCTGTAATAAGTGGTTCTCCTGTGTGCCTTATTGTAAAAAATTCTATCCATTTAAATATTGCTTTCAATATTTTAAATGGCATAAAAATAATATCCTTTAGAGAAACAGAATTCTTAAAAAGTGATTGATAAGGGCGTTTAATAAAATACAGGTTATCCTCTCCGTCAACTTTAGGCTGAAAACAATCATAACCATCAAATGAGATTATCTCACTCATTTCTCCTGTCTGAGTATTCAGTTTGTTTATTACTTTCGTACTGAAACCTAATACAATGCCTTGACCATTCCTTCCAACACCTGTGGAATCGAAGTAAATGTTTTCGGGATTGGCCTTTCCCCACACAGGATTATTATCAATGGAATCGCCTTCTGTAATTATGCTATATCTTGAATTATTAATATCAAGTATTCCAATATTCCTTTCGGTTGGAGACTGCTGTACAGCAACAACCACTTTTCCTGTAGTACGATTGTAATCAAGATTATAAAAACCAACCTTTGCATCATGGATAACATGATGCTCCATTTCTTTGTCATCATTAATGTATTTAATAAAAACTCCGGAGTTATTTTCCACTTCAACCGAGTAAATAATCTTATCCTCACTATCAAGCAAGCTTACACCATTGACTACAGCCTGTTCAACAACATTTACATTAACAGGAGATCTTCCCGCCCCCATGAACATTGCATTAACGCCTTGGGTCTTCCATTCATATTTTCTATTTATTTCATCAATGTTTTTCTTATAATTCTTAAGATACTGACTGTTCAAGTACAAAAGCTTTGAAGCATTGTAATACAGAATCTGATTTTTAGATGCAATAACAATTCTTTCACTCACTCTAAAACCCCCATATGTATATTTACTTTTCTCTTAACTTACTCAAGTATTCAGCCATTACCTTCTGTGCAATGGGTGCTGCAATTGAACCTCCTGAAGAACCACTATACTCAAGCACAACAGCAACTGCAATCTGTGGATTCTCAACCGGTGCAAAACCAACAAACCACGCATGTTCCTTATTCTTTTTCTGAGAAGTCAGTTCATTTTCAGCCGTTCCGGTCTTACCAGCCACTTTAACACCATCAATAGCTGCATTCTTAGCAGTACCGTTTTCAACTACTTCCTGCATCATCTTCTTTACTTTTATAGCGACCTCCTGTTCCATTATCTGCTTGAATTCAACAGGTTTTATGCTTTTTATTTTCTTGCCGGTTGAAGAAGCTATGCTGTTAACAAGAAATGGCTTCATTATAACTCCATCATTTGCTATACCGGACGTAATCATTGCCATATGAAGAGGTGACACCAATATTTTTCCCTGTCCAATTGCTGCAGCAGCCATATCATTCTGTTCCATTTCATGATATGGAAATAAGCTTTTGCTGACAGGAATATCAAAGGGTATATCACTTCCAAAACAAACTTTATTCGACATTTCAGTTAGTTTTTCCTGCCCAAGTTTGACACCTAATTGCGCAAACACAACATTACTAGATACAGCAAGAGCCTTTTTGAGGTCTGTATCACCATTTGCCTTTCCTTTGGAATTACTGATTTTTTTCCCATCAATGGTTATAACACCTTTATCATTAAATTTCAACCCATCAAGTCCATTTTCTATAACCGCAGCTGCTGTCACTATTTTAAAGGTTGATCCCGGTGCATATAACCCTTGTGTTGCTCGTGGAAGAAAAGGGGATTGCTGCGACTCAACCATTGCCTTCCAATTTTTTGTCAGACTTTCTTCATTTGTATCAAAATCAGGCTTACTGACCAAACAAAGTATCTCTCCTGTTTTTGGATTCATAGCAACAACAGCACCATTTCTCTCTCCCAACAACTCATGCGCTAGTTTCTGCAATTCGTGATCTATCGTGAGGCTAAGACTGTTGCCTTCTTTTTTGTCTTTATCCGTACTGATAAACAATCCAAATACTTTTGTATATTCATCAAGACCCAGCAGATAATTGTTATACGATGCTTCCAGTAGAGACCTTCCATATACTTTCGAATTATAACCTATTACATGGCTGTAAAGAGAACCATAAGGATATATACGCTGTTGCTCATTGTCTTTTTCTTCATTATATACTAAAACAGTTCCATTACGATCAAAAATTTTGCCGCGTATAGTAGTTTCATCGGCTTGATACTGCCTCCTATTATAGGAATTCTGTACCATCTCTTTACTTTCAAAAATCTGTATATATGTAAGGTATCCAACCAGAATCAGAAAAAGCGAGCAAATAACTATGAGTACCTTTATTATTTTTTTATTCTCCTTCATTTATTTCACCGTCCATATCGGCAAAATCATCTTTTGATATCGCCTGTAAAATTCCAAGTATAACAAAACTGCTCAAAAGGGAACTACCTCCGTAACTAATATACGGAAGTGTTATTCCTGTTAATGGTATGAGTTTTATTACTCCTCCAATAATTATAAAGGTCTGCAAACCTAACATTGTCGTAATTCCAAATCCTAATACCTTGTTAAACCCATTTCTCACCTTTATAACAATTTTCAAACCTCTATAAGTAAGCATCATATACAAAAGAATAACTGCTACGCCTGTCAAAACACCCATTTCTTCGCATATTGCAGAAAAAATAAAGTCGGTATTGACTGCCGGAACCAAATCAGGTCTTCCAAGACCAATGCCTGTTCCAAAATATCCGCCTGAACTTATTGCAAACAGTGATTGTGTTATTTGATAACCCTTACCGGCAATATCAGCCCATGGATTTAACCATGTGTCAATCCTTACTTTAATATGATGAACAAAAAAGTACCCAAAAAGAGCAATAGGAATGGCAAAGACAACATTGAAAAAATAGAAAAGTTTATCTTTACCAAAAACATAGAGAACTACAATATATATAAGTGATATCAGAATAATGGATCCCCATTCCCTTTGAAGCATAAGGAAACCTATATTTAGAAAAGTAAAACCCACCAAAGTCATCCTGTTTAATCTTAATTTCATAGGCTTGGTGTATTTTGAATTTTCAAAGAACAACCGATCAGGTTTCCTAAAATAGCAAGCTAAAAAAAATATATATAAAATCTTTGATATTTCCAATGGTTGAAAACTCTGACCTTTTATTATAATCCAATTTGTAGCACCATTTATGTTCCTTCCAAATATCAGAGTAATCAAATATAAAAAAACTGCTGCCACCATATAATACACTGCCAACTGTTCCCATCTCTTAAACCACCGAAATATCTGGCAAGAAAGTATAAACATAGCTATTCCGATGGCCATCCAAACCGCCTGTCTTATTCCTATCCCATTATCAAGCCTATATATCATTATAATACCAATACTTAAAAGCATGGACACTATTAGGAACAAATACTCGTCTCCAAGCCTCCCTTTCAGTATTATACAATAAGCGGTACACAACAATAAAATTACGCCAAAACCCAGTGCCAAGGTATCAAATTTATATAGCTTCATATTATAGAAAATATATGTATATGCAAGCAGATTAATAAGTATAATGTAATTAATTGGCTTGCGATATGTAAATATTCCAAACAAACAATCACCTCAATTCTGGAACATAGACAACAAACTCTAGAATTTATTTTATATAATTCATTTATCCGATACTGCGTTTACAAATAAGAATTCTACCTGCCCCAACCTGATTTTATCACCGTTGTTTAATCTTTGTTCATAGCCTTCTTTCAGGGTATTCTCATTGGCAAAAGTTCCATTTTTACTTCCAAGATCCTTGATAAAGAAATCCCCGTCCCTTATTGTAATTTGGGCATGGGAGCTTGATATAAAAGGATCTTTTATTATAATATCATTTTTATCGCTCCTTCCAATAATAGAGTTTTTCGTAACCGCATAAGTTTCTTCAACTTTAAAATTAAGCATTTCTCTTTGATTTATCAACTTAAGATATGGAGAATTCTCATTCGCCCTGAAAAAGTTCATTGATTTTATATCCATATAGATAAGACGAATTACACTGAAAATAAAACAATATATAACCAATACAAATACAAAGTTCATCAATAGCCTTATTATGCCCATTATTTACCTCTCCCTCCATATCTTAATGCATTGCTCAAAACTTTTATAAGTCCATTCTAAATTATATTACTAAAACTTATAATTTCAAACAGATATTTTTTTATATTATTACCCAATACGCTTATAATATGGTATAATTATCTCTGATTAAATCTTGCACAAAATGTTTTAGTAATTTTTGTGGAAAATTATCTAATTATAACGTATAATGAATGACATAAAATTGTATCCCATAAAACAAGGTGGTTAAATGAGTTCTAAAATTTCATTCAGAGAATTTGTAAAAAATATAAGAGATAAGATGCATACGCAATACTTTGGAAGCAAAATGAAAGTATTGGAAATTTCTATTTGCTTTTTGCTTCTGTTAATTCTGTCTCTATTTTTTTCTCTCGACATAGTGCCTGAATATGCCAGAGCCTTTACCTCTCAGGTTCAAATACTTATAATATTCTACACTGTATTTCGGTTTAATTTTTTTGGATTGGCATATACAATTGCTTTGAGTTCCTATGATTTAACAACACTTATAATTAAATACAATGCTTCGCATACACTGTCCTATTTGGTAGGTTTTACATTAAGAATGCTTACTATCATATTAGGAACCATAGTATCTATACTTGTATACAAACAGGAAATACAAAAGGAAAAGCTTGAAAGGCTTGCTATTACAGACGAATTGACTGATGTATATAACCAGAGGCAATTCAGAATTTTGCTTGAAAGTGAAATAGTAAACTCTGATGCCAATAATAGTTCACTTGGCTTAATAATGATGGATATTGACAATTTTAACATGTACAATGATCTATACGGTCATGAATGTGGAGATAATATTCTGAAAGGAACGTCTGCCATATTGAAATCAATAGTAAAGCAGAATGGTTATGTTTGCAGATATGGCGGTGACGAGTTTGCAATTATTTTTCCAAACACTGATCTCGAAACCTTGGAAATGATAGCATATAATATAATACATAAGTTCAATAAGGTTAGGAGTGGCTATTTTTCAGAGAAACTCTCCGAAAAAGTTACACTTTCAATAGGGCTCTCTGAATACCCCAATAGATCTGCCAGTAAAAGTGAGCTTATTTCTCATTCGGATATGGCTTTATATCATGCAAAAAACCTTGGTAAAGGTAGAGTACACCTATATCAGGATATCATTTCACAGATCCGTAAAAATATAAGTTCCGATAACCAACAACTTATCGGAGCATTCAAAGGATTGCTTAGCACAATTTCTGCAAAAGATAAATATACACATGCGCACAGTGAACGTGTTTCTTCCTACGCAGTAATGATCGGCAAAGCGATGAACCTAAGCAACAATGAACTAAGTGTTCTTGAATATGCAGGTCTTTTGCATGACATAGGTAAAATAGAGATACCAAAAACATTGCTAAATAAACACGGAAGCTTAACAGACGATGAGCAGGTTATTATCCGTCAACACCCTGTATACAGTGAAAATATACTCGAACCCCTTGAAGATATTGATAATCTTATGGATTATGTAAGGCATCATCATGAAAGATTTGATGGTTTAGGGTATCCTGATGGGCTTTCAGGCACTGAAATAAGCCTTGGTGCCAGAATACTTTGTGTGGCTGACTCCTTTGATGCTATGATTTCAGAACGCCCCTACAGCAGAAGAAAAACTACAGAAGAAGCTCTAAGGGAATTGAGGCGTTATTCAGGAACCCAATTTGATCCCGAGATTGTTGATATTTTTTCTGCTACGATAAATCCTGCTTATTAAATAAGAGGTAAGTTTTAAAGCTCTATCGCAATTCTTTTTCGATTTGTTCTAAAAATTGGTCTATCTGCTCTTTGTTTTCAGGGTTAAGTTTGGCTGCTTCCTTTAATTCTTCTCTTGCCAATTCATATTGTTGAGTATCAAGATATAGCACTCCAATCAAAAAGTGTCCTTTTGCAGCATTAATATCTTTTAAAATTTTAGCAGTTTCTATGGCCTCTTCATATTTATTCTGGTAAGCTTCAGCTACCGATACATTATAAAGTACTTTCCATTCTGTATCATCCCTGATCAGCTTCATTTCGATAATTTTTTCCCCCAACTCTTCAGCCTCAGCCCATTTATCTTCTTCTGTTAATTGCATGAACTTTTCAAAATTGTACTCCGCTTTGTAGTATTCGATATTTCTGTTGTTGTTAAAACCATAGTATAGCCCGGCAATAACCACAAGAAGTGTTGCTGTTATAAATACAGGCCTGCTGAGTAATTTATTCTCAAGACTTTTTATCTTAACTATCCCAGAGGTCAAAAAGCCTCCAATCATTCCCCCTACATGTGCAAAATTATCTATTCCGGGATTTGAAAATCCATATGCAAGATTAAAAATTATCATTATTATAATGCTATTACCAAAATATTTCTTAAATACTGAAGGCATTTCAACCGCAAGGTATAAAAGTGCACCGAACAATCCAAATATTGATCCTGAAGCTCCAACTCCTGAACTGGTAGAAAAAATAAAGCTGACAATGTTACCAATTACACCGGCTGACAAATATATAAAAGCAAATTTTTTATGTCCGTATATTCCCTCCACTAATCTTCCGAAAATGAAAAGAGATAATGAATTTGCAAGCAAATGCTTCAAGTCAGCATGTAGAAATATAGGTGTTATAAATCGCCAATACTCACCTGCCATAATACTGAAGTTATCTTTTGCCCCAAAAGGAATAAACAAATAGCTAACATCTACATGTTGGAAACGTGAATAAATATTCATTATCAGCCATATAACTATGTTGATTATCAACAAGCAATAAGTCACATATGGAACCTTCGCAAGGAAGTTAGTAGGGACTGCATTTTCTGCCACATCTTGAGTATCAGTCCCTGTACTATTGTCAATCACAGGTTCTAAATTGTCAAAATCCGATTCTAATGTTACATTAAGAGCATTTTCCAAACCTTCCGTTTGTATTGGAAGATCATACAATTTTTTCACTTCTCTATTTTGCAGATCAATACTTATACAGGGTAAGTATTTTTTCAGATATACATCCTCCATCTGTCCTTCTTTGATTAATTGAAGCTTCTCATTATCAGGCTCTGAGCTGAAAATAAATACCTGAAACGCAAACACTGATGGATCACCCATCTTTTCCAGATTGCTGCGATTAACCTCAAGTTTATTAGTTATCTGATCCTTGCTCATGTAGTCGGCATCCAACAACTCTACAAGTATGAATTTGCCGTTTAGTACTTTCTGAACAATTCTCATCCTCTCATATTGTATTCGATTACCATTATTATCAATAACCGGGCTAAAGTTATATTCTTTTAAAAGTACAGTGCATACCTTATCCATAAAAGCTGTCTTCATTTTATCAGCACCTCTGTTTAACTGAAATGTGTTTATTCTTTTCATTATATCAGAATTATCTTTTTTGTTCTAATTGGTATTTATTACTACATGCAATTAGCAATAACAAGAGAATACCCATGCTTGGCATACTAAAACAAAGCCTTATGGTTTAACCATAAGGCTTTGATATAAATCTGGCAGCGACTTACTTTCCCAGGACGTCTCC
>CAZLZR010000075.1:0-20659 GCA_964564015.1 uncultured Acetivibrio sp. | reverse complement strand
TAGGCATCTTATTTCCCTTGTCATTACTGAATCTTTTTTTTATGCTTCAGCTCTGCCATAATTTTTTAATTTAATTCCAAAAAAATAAAGAATGCCTTCACTTATCCATGCTGGCATCCACTTCTAATCTTATCAAAAACTCAACATTCTTTTAATATTAATAAATCTCCGGGTGCATGTAATAAATGTGAAAAAAATATTCCAGAAACTTAAGTTTCGCAGTCTAGAGCCTGTAAATACTCCTCGGGGTCGAGCAAAACTCGCTTCGCTCAAACAATGCTCTCCCTTTCCTCGTCGTATTAACAGGCTCTATAACTTGCTTCACAATGTTTCTTCCATATTTTTCTTCACTTAAGTAATATGCACCCTTAAACTCCAACCCTTTTCAATCTTCAATAGCTTCTATCTCAAACCTGCCCGCATCCATGTTAACATTCAATTCTATCTTGGTATCCATTTGGTCATAATTTTTTGAAACATAATACTCCCCTTGCTTTTCCAGTCTCAAATCTTTAAAGTCGGTAGAACTTGCATCTCCATCAAACTTAACCTTTACACCAGAGTTTACAGGAACAAATACCTGAACCTTAGCTGCGTCAGCATCAATATTTACCTTTGTTTTATCATACTTCTGACCCAATTTAAGTTTGAAGTTCCCGGCATCACCGTCAATATCAACTGATTTAACCTTTAATTGTGATAAATCCAGATCCGAGTTTATCGCAATAAGATTCATATTCATATCCCAGATAATTTCCTTATTTACATTCAGGATACATTTCCTGTCAATTGTAATTTTTCCTGTTGAAAACAGTGATTGAAAAAAACTTCCGATTGCTACTTTGCTGTCTGTATCAATTTCTACTATTGCAGTCTTTTTACCATCTTTGTAATTCACTTTGTGGTTTACATTTATATTTTCAGCCTTACCTACTATCAAATTTTCTTCGGATGAACCTATTGTAAGTTTCAGTGCCGAAGCATCAAGTTTAAGTTCGCCATCTCCGGTTTCTTCGAACTGTTCAATTACAAACGGTTTACTAATATTATCGCTGGTTTTGGGGGTATTACTCTCAACATAATTTCCATATATTATCATTACTGCAAAAAATGCTACCCATGTTAAAATTTTTACAAAATAGTATTTTCTAAAAATTATGTTTAGTCCGGTAACTATGAGTATTAAAGATATTGTCAACTCAATATGGTTCAAGAAAACCATAAAAACAGAACTGTTCAAAACACCAAACTGAATCAAAAATGCCAATACCCCAATGGCTATTAGTAACACACCAAATCCTATACCTTTCTTGCCCATTTTACTTCCTCCCATTCTTAAAAACAATAGAGACTCCAATTAACACTAGCAAAACAGGAATTAATTTTATAAAATCAATTTTCGGTATATACTCCTTGACTAAAAACAAAACACCAAGTACTATAAGGCTAATTCCCACAAAGTTCTTACTTTTTTGTGGATCATGCGTCTTAGTCTTCATACTATCCCCCATTACTTGTGTAAAATCTTTTTCACTGTCATACTCGGTATTAACCCCAAAATCCCTGTCTCCATCATAAAAATTACCCGGTTTATAGCTCTCCTTCTCAGGCATTATAAATACTCCAACAATATATGCCAGCAAGCCTAATCCCCCGGAAAAAGCCATCAATACAAAACCAAGCCTTATAATAGTTGAATCAATATTAAAATACTCAGCTATTCCACCACAAACACCAGCTAGAACTTTATCATGTTTTGATCGTCTCAACTTGCGCTCCATAAAAATTTCTCCTCCTTAAAATTTGTTTACCAAAATATATACTTTTCTTCTATTAATACAACTTCCTAAAAAATCTTTTTCTCAAAAATATTATACGGACCTGTAAAAAAAAAGTCTTATATTTTTAAAAAATTTGTTTTTTCAGATCAATTTACACCAAGCTGTAATATTTATGTCTCAAACCTCCATATTCAGGTCAGGAATTTCTTATGACTTGCTAAAATCTCTGCTAATAGGTAAGTTGTCAAATTCCGATAATATAATAGATGTATGGAGTATTATAGTTTTCTTCACAATACTTATTTCTTATGTTAATATTAAAGTACACCCTATAACAGCTATAGTATTGTCTGCTGTATTGGGCATGGTGCCATTGATAGCAAGCTCTTTTGTTGGTATTTTTTAGCGCACAACACTCTAAAAACAATTGCAGGGGGTGCAAATTGTATATTCACAATTCTTAGTGTGAATATACATATAAAATGAAGATATTTTATGACGTAAAAAAGAGAAGAATAATTATTAGATCCGTAATAGTTATAATTTCTTTGTTTTCAATTGTAATGATAATCAAGGCATCTATCACAACGCCTTCAGTTAATCCCACTTTGGCGTCCGATACTGATACCAGAAACTCTACTGATGTTTCTGGTCAAAACACTGCAAATAAACCTGTTGACAACTCAAAGAGCAGTACCTCCACAGTAACACCAATACCAACTTCAGGAAAAGCTACCGCTTCAACCTTCGCAGATACTACTAATAAAACCGCTGTGCATACGTCAACAAGCGTCATTAGCCCTGCTCCAACTAAAGATGTCAAACCTACTGTTGCAAATATTACCAAACCCACTCCAACTAAAAATGTTAAGCCTACTGCTGCAAATATCACTAAACCCGCTCCAACTAAAGCTATGACACCTACTGCTGCAAATATCACTAAACCCACTCCAACTAAAGCTGCAAAACCTACTGTTAAAAATGGTCCTGCACCCATTGTGACCAAAACCAATAATCCTACTCCGAAGGCCACCAATACGAAATCTTCCGTGGAACTTCAGGTAATGTATTTTAACGGTAATTCTTCAACTACTGCCAACACTATTAACCCAATGTTTAAGCTTATCAACAATGGTAACACTGACATAAATCTTTCAGATGTAAAAATAAGGTATTACTTTACTGTTGATAGTGATATAAGGCAAAACTTCTGGTGTGACTGGTGCACTGCCGGAACATCCAATGTGTTCGGAAGCTTCAATAAACTTTCATCAGCTATAAGCAATGCAGACCATTACCTCGAGGTAGGTTTTTCACGCGAATCAGGTTTAATTCATCCGGGCAAAAGTATTGAAGTACAAACAAGGTTTTCTAAAGATAACTGGACAGACTATAGCCAATCAAATGACTATTCCTTCAACCCTTCTAAAGGGTATACACTCTCAAATAAAATTACTATTTATATAAACGGCAAGCTTATATTTGGTAAGGAACCTCTTTAAAACTGTAATTTCAAACATTTCAACAGAACGAAAGGAGCATATCCAATGGTGCTTCTCCCTTTATTAATTGCAATTTTTATAATAAGCACCAACTACACTATATCTGACAGCGATACTTTCTTTCATATAAAAGTTGGAGAGCATATTTCCAAATATGGTTTTCCAACTCAAGACCCTTTTTCAATGCATAATTTAAACTATACACCCCACGAATGGCTCTCAGACTATATTTTTTACAGGGTTTACAGCACCTTTGGTTATTTTGGACTTTCAATCCTGCTCTGCATTCTTTTGTCTGTTCTGGTTTTTGTAATGTATAAAACCAACAACCTGCTAAATTCTAATATAAATTACCTTTCTTTTATTTTTACTTTTGGAAGCATTTACGTGCTAAACTTGTTCAAATTCTTTGTTGTAAGACCCCATATCTTTAGTTTTATAATATTTGTACTTGAAATTTACCTGATTGAATCTTATATAAAGTCAAAACGAAAACTATATCTGTCCATTATTCCGGTACTATCGTTGCTCCTTGCAAATCTCCACATCGGCACGCTGCCTATGTTTTTAATCTTGCTGCTTCCATACATTGCTGATAATATAATTAAATTAGAAAAAAACAGTATCTGCTCCGAAGGCAATAAATCTGACTTAAAGCTGCTGTTTTCAACATTCTTATGTTCAATCATTGCTTCATTCATAAACCCATATGGACTTCAAAAATTGATGTATTTCACTATATTGTTTAATTCAAACACACAAACTGTTTACGAGTGGCAGAGCCCATCCTTTAAAGGTGCACAGGGTCTGCTAATATTTTCAACATTTGCAATCGGGTTAATGATAATGATATTGTCCAAATCCAGAATTCAGCTAAAAATTGTTTTAATGTACTTCGGACTAATGTTTATGTCATTATACAGCATTAGATACTATTCATATTTTATGCTACTTACAGGCCCTTTTTTAGGAAATATCCTATATAGTGCTTTCAACATAAAACCCATAAAAATCCTTGAGCTTGACAAGCCAAAACACATGCTTATCAGCATATTAATGGCGACATTTATAATATCTTCTGCGCTTTTTAAGTTTACCAATAATTTTATATCTGTAAATTTTGATAAATTTCCTGTAAACGCAATCAACTACCTCAAGGAAAACACAGATTGTCAAAATACCAAGGTGTTTAACGATTACTCCTATGGAGGATATATGATGTTAAACGGCATCAAGGTGTTTATTGACTCGAGGCAGGATTTATATCTCGAAGCCTATAATAAAAATTGCAAGGTATATACCGATTACCTGAGTTTAATTCGAGGAAATACCCACTATAGGGATGTATTTAATAAATATGGTTTTGAATATTTTATAATTTCAAAAGATAGTTTGCTCAATACCTATGTATCAAACGATACCTCATTTAGAAAAATCCTATCTGATAAGTATTCCATCCTGTATAGTAAAAATTAGCATTACGGAAAGCAGCCATTTTCATGGTGTTCCACTTATATAATTTTTCTAAAAGAGTTTGTTTTGTAAACAAATTTTTCAAAAACTATAGACAACCGAACATATGTTTGCTATACTGTTAATAGAAAGTTTTTTGAAAGTAGGTTGATTTTATGAACAAAGTTATGCTAATTGGAAGACTAACCCAGGACCCTGAAGTAAGGCACACTACCACCAACAAAACACTCTGTCAGTTCAGACTTGCTGTAAACAGAAGGTTTACAAAGCAGGGTGATGAACAACAAGCCGATTTTTTCCCTATAGTTGCTTGGGAAAAAACCTCAGAATTTTGCAGCAACTATTTCCGTAAAGGACAGCAGGTTGCAGTATTAGGCAGACTGCATAACAGAACCTGGGACGATGCCGAAGGTAAAAGACACTATATAACTGAAATCATTGCTGAAGAAGTATCCTTTGCAGACAGCAAAAAGTCGTCAGACCTTTTACAAACTACCGATACATCAATTTTCCAAAGTCCCGTCGGAGATTTCAACTCTCAGAACGACGCAGCTGAACTCCCATTTTAAATATAATTATTGATATAGGCTCTTTCGGCCATATCGCAACATTTAGTTCTTGAGATTTCTCATATAAATAGGCAAACAACTATCCGTTGTCTGCCTATTTTGTTTAGTCAAAGCCGTTAATTTTACACAACTATTTTTTACTGTTGCTCTAAACTTTTTTTATCATTAACCGATATTCAAAATAAGTAATTTAGTTACTTTTTTTGTAAATCTAAATAACCTCTTAATTAGTTAAGGAGCATATTATATGGATAATATAATGATCTGCAACGAGGAAAAATGCGTTGGTTGTAACAAGTGTATTTATGTATGTCCTGTTGAAGGAGCAAATATATCGTATATAAAGGATGGAAAAAGCTGCACAACAGTTGATGCTACAAAATGCATAGCATGTGGATCATGTATAGGCGCATGTGACCATCAGGCAAGAACATATAAAGATGACCTTGATGCCTTACTTAGCGCTCTTAATAATGGAAAAAAAATAAGTATTCTTGCTGCCCCTGCATTTAAAATCAACTATCCCAACTATAAAGATATTCTCGGATTCCTTAAGAGTCTTGGTATAATCAATTTTTATGACGTTTCCATAGGTGCTGATATTACAACCTGGGCATATCTCCGTGTTATAAAAGACAGGAATCTGAAATCTGTTGTTGCACAACCATGCCCCTCGGTAGTTAGTTACGTTCAAAAATATCGGCATGAAATACTACCATACCTTTCTCCAATTCAAAGTCCGATGATGTGTACTGCAATTTACCTGAGAAATCGACTAGAAATTGAGGATAATTTTTGCTTTCTTTCTCCATGTATAGCTAAGAAAGCAGAAATAACCGACCCTAACACAAAAAATTATGTCAAATATAACGTAACGTTTCAATCCCTACTTGATTATATAAAGGACAACGGAATTAATGTATCTTCTTTTACAAAATGTGATTTTTCAGTTCACTCTTTTCTGATTGGCGATATATATAGTTCCCCCGGAGGCCTAAAAGAAAACATACATATGTATAAAAAGGATGCCTTTGTCAAACAGGTGGAGGGTTCTCAGCATGCCTACAAATACCTTGATGAATATGCACAAAGAAGTATTGAAGGTAAAAGTCTCCCTCTCTTAGTTGATGTCCTAAACTGTCAAAACGGTTGCAATCTTGGAACAGGGACATCTAAAGATATGAATGTCACCGATGTTGATGAACTGGTACATACCCTGAAAACAAATAAACCATCAAAATTTAAACAAAAACCCAAAAACCTATTTAAATATTTTGACAAAAACCTTAAATTGGATGACTTCATCAGAAATTACACAAAAGAAGAAATCGCCCTGCCTAAAGAACCCAGTGAAGAAGACTATGATATTATATTTAGCAAAATGTTTAAGCATACCAATGAAGATAGAATCAGAAATTGCTTCGCCTGCGGTTACAGCAATTGCCATGGTATGGCAAAGTCTATTTTTAATGGCTTTAATCATATTGAAAACTGCATTGACTATAACATGAAAACTTCTCAACAAAAAGAGCTTCTAGAGCAAAGGAATACTGAAATGCAAAATCTCCTAAATCAGATTGAAGAAATGAGCGGAGAAAAAAACAGTCGGCTTGAAATACTACAAGAAAGAGTAAATGATATAACTAAACTCTTGAACGATGTTGCAGTCGGAAGTAATGAAAATGCAAAATCTATAACCAATATAAACGAATCAACAGGTTTATTACTATCTGTATCAGAGATGTTAAAACAGAGTATTGGTAAAATGAAGGACAGCATTGAAAACTATAAAGGGGTTACAGAACAAATAGTAGGAATATCGGAACAGACTAATTTACTGGCACTAAATGCCTCTATAGAAGCTGCCAGAGCTGGTGAAGCAGGAAAAGGGTTTTCTGTTGTGGCAGATGAGGTCAGAAAACTAGCCGAAGAAACCAGAAGTACTGTGCAATCAACACAAAACGACGAAAAAACAATCACTGAAAACATATCAAATATTTTTTCTCTCTCAGCGACTTTAGACGAAAGCATTCACAATATCCATAAAGAAATATTTGAAATTACAGCTGCTATACAGGAAATTACAGCCAAACAACAGGAACTGGCCAGTACATCCAACCTGCTGCTTGAAGAACAAAAAATGAGTTAACATTTTGTCAACCCATAAATTACAAACTCTATTTTTAATTATAAGGAGGCAAGCATTCAAAACTCTTAATCTAATAGTATCCCTACAGGACAGTGGTCAGACCCAATAATGTCGGAATAAACCAAAGAATCCTTCAGTCTGTCTTTAATACTTTCTGATATTATGAAATAGTCTATTCTCCACCCTGCATTGTTTTGCCTTGCATTAAACATATAGGACCACCACGTATAAATTCCTGCCATATCTGGATAAAGATATCTGAAAGTATCAATCAAACCACTATTTATATAATTGTCAAATTTACTTCTTTCCTCGTCAGTAAATCCGGCATTTTTCCTGTTTGACTGCGGGTTTTTAAGGTCTATCTCCTTATGTGCAACATTTAGGTCACCGCAAACTATTATAGGTTTGTGCTTTTCAAGCGATTTTAAATAGGTCAGAAAATCATCTTCCCATTTCATTCGATACTCAAGCCTTGCAAGACCTCGCTGAGAATTAGGTGTGTAAACTCCAACAAAGTAGAAATTCTCGTATTCAAGAGTAATAACCCTTCCTTCTTTATCGTGTTCATCTATTCCTATTCCATAAGCTACATTAATAGGCTGAACTTTGGTAAATACAGCCACTCCCGAATAACCTTTCTTTTGAGCATAATTCCAATACTGATAATAACCCTCGGCAGGTATTTCAACTTGTCCTTCCTGAACCTTAGTCTCCTGAATACAAAATATATCAGCGTTTTCCTTTAAAAAAAACTCCATAAATCCTTTGCCCATTACAGCCCTTATTCCGTTTACATTCCAAGATATCATCTTTAGCATTATTTTGTCCCTTTCATGAAAGAAATAGATTCTCATACTATTATAAAAGTCAAAAAGTTATAATGCAAAACTTTTTGACTTTTATATATTTTCAAGAGAGCTACTGATTTACATTAGCTCCATAGCAGACAATACCTCTTTCAGAGTCAACTGTAACTACCGAGCCATTTTTCAGTATCTTTGTTGCGTTATCCGCACCGATTATAACAGGTATTTCAAGTGCAAGACCTACTGTAGCTGCATGAGAATTCTGTCCACCCTCTTCAACTACTAATGCTGATGCCCGTTTGATTATAGGAAGAAATTCGTTGGTAGTATAAGATACAACCAGAATATTTCCATCTGAAAAATTTTCGTTAGCCTCATCAACAGACCTTGCAACCCGTATTTCTCCGGTTATAGTGCCTGTGCCTATGCCGGTTCCCTGCACAAGAACCTTTCCTACAATATGTACCTTTAGTATGTTAGTTGTTCCGCTCATACCGATAGGTAAGCCTGCAGATATAACAGCAATATCTCCATTTCTTACACATTTTGATTCCAGTGCCTTTTCAACCCCCATATCGAACATTTCATCAGTTGATGTAGCTTCCGGCACAAGATAAGGCAAAACTCCCCATGACAGAGATAACTGACGCTGCACTCTTGGAGATACTGTCGTTGCAATTATGGGACATTGAGGTCTGAACCTGGATATCATCCTTGCCGTGTGGCCGGAATGAGTAACGGTAATTATTGCCGAAGCCTTTAAATCCTGGGCTGTAGTACATGTAGCATGGCTTATTGCATTAGTTACATTCGGTGAAAAATCATACTGCTTCCTTTGAAACTTATCCCAATAATCAATTGACCCTTCTGCTTTTCTAGCGATTTTAGCCATTGTCTCCAGTGTCTCTAAAGGATATTTTCCGATTGCAGTTTCACCGGAAAGCATGATAACACTTGTACCATCATAAATAGCATTTGCTATATCACTGGTTTCAGCTCTTGTAGGTCTTGGATTTCTAATCATTGAATCAAGCATCTGTGTGGCAGTAATAACAGGCTTGCCGCTTCTGTAACACTTTTCTATCAGCATCTTCTGTACCACCGGAACCTCTTCGACTGGGATTTCAACTCCTAAGTCTCCTCTTGCTACCATTATACCATCTGATACTTTTATAATTTCATCAACATTTTCTATAGCTTCTCTGTTCTCTATCTTGGCAATTACACATAAATCCTGACCACCGTTATTCTCCAGAACCTTTTTTATATCCATAACATCAGAAGCTTTCCTGATAAAAGAAGCAGCAATAAAGTCAAATTCATTTTCTATGGCAAACTTTATATCTTCAATATCCTTTTCAGTTAGTGAAGGAAGCTGGACTTCTACACCCGGGACATTAACCCCCTTATGGTTTCCAATCATTCCCCCGTTTAGCACCTCACAAATAATGTCCTTATCTTTGATATTGATAACTTCCAACTCAACCAACCCATCATTGATAAGTATTCTTGTTCCTTTTTTTACATCCTTATACAAGCCTTTGTACGATACTGAACATCTGGTAACATCACCTAGTATATCGGCATTTACCAGTGTAAACCTCTCTCCTTCTTTTAGCTGTGCTTCGCCATTTTCAAAGTCCCCAAGCCTTATTTCAGGCCCCTTTGTATCCAAAAGGAGAGGAATAGGAAGCCCTAATTCGTCTCTAACCTTCTTAAAGCGATCGGCACGTATTTTATGCTCCTCATGTGTCCCATGAGAAAAATTAAGACGGACAATATCCATACCTTTTTGCATCAAACTCCTTAACATATCTTCACTATCAACTGCTGGTCCTAACGTACAGATTATTTTGGTCTTTCTCATTTACTATAATACCTCCAAACATAATAAAAGCGTAAGAAAAAGTACATTCTTACGACTTTGTAATACTTGTACATGTTATTATTAATCTACAGTGCATTTTCTCTAATAATACCACATAGTTTTAAGTTTAAAACAAATTGCTTAATTAAAAGAGGGGTGCAAATAACATTAAACCACTCATGTATTTAGTCAATTTAATTTATATCATCATTTTACGCAAATCTCAAAGTCGAAATTTGTCCATTATTAGATAATTTCAACTTCTTTCAATCAAAATCACTTATGTACTGAAATTATCTCGGCTTCACTAAGTGCAAATATACTTTAATGAAAATTCGCTTCGCGAAGATAGGATTAAATAAATTCCTATACATAAATAGAAAACACGAATTTGATTAATCCGTGTTTTCTATTATGTTAAACTTAAAATTCAGCAGTCTTAACAGTCCTTGGAAATGCTATAACATCTCTTATATTCGACATACCTGTGATATACATTATGGCTCTTTCAAAGCCCAGACCAAATCCGGCATGCTTTGTTCCACCGTATTTTCTTAAGTCTAAATACCACCAGTAGTCATCTTTATGAAGTCCAAGTTCATCCATTCGTTTCTCAAGATAATCAAGTCTTTCTTCCCTCTGACTTCCGCCGATTATCTCACCAACCCCGGGTACCAAAAGATCCATGGCTGCAACCGTTTTGTTATCGTCATTCATTCTCATGTAGAATGCCTTAATGTCCTTTGGGTAATCAGTTACAAACACAGGTTTTTTAAAAATCTGCTCTGTAAGATATCTTTCATGCTCTGTTTGAAGATCTGTCCCCCATTCTACAGGGTACTCAAACTTATCCTTTTCCTTTTTAAGCAATTCAATTGCCTCCGTATAGGTCACATGCTCAAATTTGGAGTTAACGATATTATTAAGCCTTTCAAACAAGGTGTTATCAACAAAGCTATTGAAAAACTCCATCTCTTCCGGTGCATTTTCCATGCAGTAGTTTATTATAAATTTCAACATATCTTCTGCAAGTTCCATATCATCACGAAGGTCTGAGAAAGCTATCTCCGGCTCTACCATCCAGAACTCGGCAGCATGCCTTGCTGTATTTGAGTTTTCAGCCCTGAAGGTCGGTCCGAAGGTATAGATATTTCTGAAAGCCATACAGTAGGTTTCACCTTCTAACTGTCCACTAACGGTGAGATTTGTCTCCTTTGCAAAGAAATCCTCACTGTAATCTATACTTCCCTCTTTAGTTTTCGGTATATTGTTCAGGTCAAGGGTTGTAACACGGAACATTTGACCGGCACCTTCCGCGTCACTCCCGGTTATTATTGGCGTATGAACATATACAAAGCCTCTTTCCTGAAAAAACTTATGTATAGCATATGCCGCAAGAGATCTTATTCTAAATACAGCCGAAAAAGTATTAGTTCTTGGCCTTAAATGGGCTATAGTTCTCAAATACTCAAATGTGTGTCTTTTCTTCTGGAGAGGATAGTCCAGTGTGGACGCTCCTTCAATTTCAATATTACTTGCTTTAAGCTCAAAAGGCTGCTTTGCATTTGGAGTTTCAACAAGCGTTCCCCGTACAATAATAGATGATCCCACAGGAATTTTTGCTATTTCCCTAAAGTTAGGTACATTCTTCTCCTCAAAAACAATTTGAAGGTTCTTAAAAAAAGATCCATCGTTAATTTCAATGAATCCGAAGGTTTTTGAATCCCTAACGGTTTTTACCCAGCCTGCAACGGTTATTTCATTGTTGATATAATCACCTGCTTGTCTATACAGGCTTTTGATCATTATACTTTTCATACCTATTAACCCCTTTGTTAATTAGTATATTCTCTTTAAGATATAATCTAAAAGAAAATAATAATATTTGACATTTCAAATATATTGAACGCGATAAAGATTTTAAATCGCGCTTCAATTTCCTTAATATAATATCACGAAAATCAAATTTTTCAATAAATAATCATTTTCGTGATTTATATAGTTATACTGAATATTTATTGCACTAATAAATATTGTACACGGAATTTTATTGAAATGCCAATATTATTATTGTATTATTCTCTATATTTTATAACGGTTAAAAAAATTTTGCTAATAAATATCTTCGGATATTATAACAATTTTATATTTGCTTTGTCACATATCTCAATCATTTCGTCAGACCATATGGAAGCTTGCACTTCACCTATATGGGCTTTTTTCAAAAAGTACATACATATTCTTGACTGCCCTATTCCGCCTCCTATAGTATACGGAAGCTTCTTCTCCAGCAAATCCTTATGGAATTTAAGGCGCTTGCGGTCTTCACAGCCTGACTCTTTAAGCTGGCTTGCAAGGGAATCTTCGTCAACCCTTATTCCCATAGAAGATATTTCAAAAGCTCTGTTTAGGACAGGATACCACAGAACTATATCTCCGTTAAGCTCCCAGTCATCATAGTCCGGGGCTCTGCCATCATGCTTGATACCGGATTTCAGTATACCACCGATTTTCATTACGAATACAGCCTTTTTCTCTTTTGCTATCATATCTTCCCTTTCCTTGGGTGAAAGCGAAGGATACATATCCTCAAGTTCCTGAGTAGTTATAAAAAATATTTCTTCGGGCAGAATTTCAGGAACAGCAGTATATTTGCTACATACAAATTTTTCAGTTTGTCTTACAGTACTATAGATCTTTTTGACAATATCCTTTAAAGTATCAACATTCCTGTCTTCCTTTGCAAGAACACGTTCCCAGTCCCACTGGTCAACATATATGGAGTGAAGATTATCAAGATCTTCATCTCTTCTGATAGCGTTCATATCTGTATAAAGCCCTTCACCCACTTGAAAATCATATTTTCCAAGAGCCATACGCTTCCACTTTGCAAGAGAATGTACAACTTCCACAGTATCTCCACCAATTCCCTTTACATCAAAAGACACAGGCCTTTCAACTCCATTGAGGTTATCATTCATACCTGTATCAGGTTTTATAAACAGCGGCGCAGATACACGACTTAAATTTAATGCTTTTGCCAATTCGCTTTCAAAATAGTCTTTTATCTTCTTTATCGCTTCCTCAGTCTGTCTTACTGACAATATAGGATCATAGTTTGAAGGTATTATAAGTCTATCCGTCATTTAATTTTCCTCCTCAAAACACAATAAATAGTCACTTCTACACATTATATCATGGTTTTCATCCAACATCCACATAAAGGTGAAATCTTAATAAAAGAATTTTTTAAAATTCAATCCTGCAAATTATTCGACATTAAAAGTCAGTTTAATTTTCATCTAACATAGTTAACCTTGAAGTGATCAATATTGTGTACATATTATTTAGTTAAAGAAAAATATGGAAGAAACATTGTGAAGCAAGTTGTAGAGCCTGTTAATACGACGAGGAAAGGGAGAGCATTGTTTGAGCGAAGCGAGTTTTGCTCGACCCCGAGGAGTATTTACAGGCTCTAAACTGCGAAACTTAAGTTTCTGGAATATTTTTCTTTACATTTATTACATGTACCCATCAATATTTTATAACTTTAATATTGGTTATCTATATGTTAAAATATATAAAAAACTATACTTTCCCGGAGAGTGCTATGAAACCATACTTTGATAATATTATTTTTCTTCAGTCTATCTCTGTTGTTTTATCTTTGTCAATGATAATCTTCTTTCTTCTCAGGGGTAAAAAAAACCATTTGCTCTTGAGCTATATATCGTGTCAGGCTCTGATTTTTATCTGGTCCACAGGACAGATTGCGGTTTTTGCTTCTCAAAGCAGCCTCGCTATAAGAGTGTCAATTGTATATGAGTATTTCGCAATTATATATGTTTCTCTATCCTGGCTGATGTTCTGCCTTAATTACACTTATAGCAGGCTTCTCGTCAAAAAGTGGATTACAATTGTTTTATTCTGTCCTCCCACTCTGACATTTGCTGCACTGCTTACAAACAACTCTCACCATATGTTTTTCCGCACACTTGAGATTGGTAATATTGTTTTCGGACCCATTTTCTGGATTCATGCTGCCATATCCTATATTTATCTGATAACCGGCACAATCATACTTGTAAAATCAACTATAACCCATTTAGGGTATGCAAGATACCAGTCATTCCTACTCATTTTAGCCTCTACAATTCCATTCATGGCCAACATTTTTTATCTTTCGAATCGTATATTTGAGCTTAACTTGATAAATACAAAGTATGATATTACCCCTGTCAGTTTTTCTCTAACTCTCTTGTTTTTTGCCATTGCAACCTTCAAGTACAGGTTTTTAAACATAATACCAATTGCTTATAGAAAAATAGTTCATAATCTCAATGAATCAATAGTAGTAGTTGATAGTGTTAACAGAATTGATAATTATAACAAATCTTTCGGAGACACTTTTTCGCCTGATGGGCAGATTAAAATATATGACAATATTAACAAATTTATCAAATCATTGAAGGACAATATAGCATATTCACCTGAAACAGAAAATCTTATAAAAGCAATGAAAAGCGAAAACAAGACTAATTCATCGGGAGAACTCAATCTGTTAACTCCGGTAAAAAAGTGCTTCCATGTGAATGTTCAGCCTATTTTCGGAAGTAAAAATGCTTATATTGGACGAATAATTATTTTTAACGATATAACCGAATATAAAAACCTATTCGATGAGGTAAGTGAAAAAAATATTGAGTTATCAGCTATGAATGAACAATTGTCCGAGTATGCTGAAACTGTTGAAGAACTTGCTATAATCAAAGAAAGAAACCGGTTTGCAAGAGATGTCCATGATACACTTGGACATACAATGACCCTACTGATATCACTCCTCGAAGTAAGCAGCATTATGTGCAGACAGGATCCTGAAAAAACTGAAGAAAAGCTTTCTGAAGCACTTAAAGCCGCAAGGGACGGTCTTAAAGAGCTAAGACGTTCAATAAAAGGTTTGGAGCCTGAGAAACTCGAAACTCAAGACCTTATAAGTTCTATAAATAAATTGATTTATGATTTTAAACCTTCCGGTATGGACATTGATTTCACCCACGAAGGATTTAACTCTTTTGCCTCGCCAACATATTCAAAAGTAATATTCAGAGTATGTCAGGAAGCTCTCACAAACTCGCTTCGTCACGGTAAGGCAAAACACGTTAATATCATTTTGAGATTGATAGACAATAAAATTAAACTGTTCATTTTTGATGACGGTTGTGGAAGTCCTGATATAAAAAAAGGCTTTGGACTTTCAGGAATGGAACAGAGGGTAAAGGATCTTGACGGTGATATAGTTTTCGGCTCTGACGGTGAAAGCGGATTTAACATAAGGCTTGAAATACCCATAAATGTACTACAGCACTAAATTTCCGTCAGCACACCATATCACAGCGGAAAGTACAATTGGATACGAAAGGAATGATATATCAATATGATAAAAGTTGTTATTATTGACGATCAGGTTATACTTAGAGAAAGTCTTAAGTTTATAGTGGAACAGGATCCTGAAATAAAAGTTATAGGCCTTGGGGGCAACGGTAAAGAATCATTTGACCTATGTAACAGCCTCAACCCCGATGTAGTTCTGATGGATATAATGATGCCTGTATGTGATGGCGTAGAGGGCACAAAACTTATTAAATCTAAGTTTAACCAAATAAGGGTCATTATTCTTACTACATTCAATGATGAGGAAAACATATCAAAGGCTATTAAAAATGGTGCTGACGGATATGTACTAAAAGATATTAAACCCGATGAACTTATACTTGCAGTAAAAAGTGTTGCGAAAGGCTTTAGTATAATGCACCACACAGCCTTAGATACTGTTGCAAAACAAATAGAACACAATAACGATTCCACACAACATAAAGAAGATCCTAAAGTTGAAATAAATTTAACCGACAGGGAACTTAGCATTGTGAAGCTTATTGTCGATGGAAAAAGCAACAGAGAAATAGCTTCAAGTATTTTTATAACTGAAGGTAGTGTTAAAAACATTATTACAAACATACTCGAAAAGCTAAACCTGAAAGACCGCACACAACTTGCCGTCTTTGCCGTAAAAAACAATATAGTATGACTTTCGTCACCTTCCCTTTATAAGATATGACTTTCGGATGTTGTTTGATGACTTGCGATATCTACAATACAGCTTTTTTAAGGAGTATCATTATAGTATAAGGTCAAACAATATTTAATTCATGCAAACTGCATTATGCAGCATGCATGGGGTCAAACAATATTTTGCAATATAAAAAATCAAGTAAAAGTATTGCAAAAAAATTAGAAGGGATGGTTAAAATGAAAGAATTAATCAGAAAGCATTGGATAACACTTTTAGGTGCAATTTTCACATTCATGGCTTTCTCCTATTCATTCAAGTATGCAGTTGACAAAGGCTAGATATCTGATGGATTAAAAATCGGAATTGGAATACTTGCAGCATCAGCATTCATAATCTTTGGTATCACTATTCAACAGAAGGGCAACAATCTGTTAAGTGAAATCTTGAACGGTCTCGGCGTTGCGCTGTTATATACTACTTTCTCATTTGCAGGAATTTATTACAGTCTATGGACGCCAATGACCGTATTCCTGGCCATGACTGCCGTCACCCTGGCGCTCGCTGTATACTCCTTTAAATTCAATTTCCGCATACTTATGAACCTCTCAATATTAGGAGCACTTATATCTCCTATAATAATGAAATCACAAGGGGATCAGGTTTTTACACTATTCCTCTACCTTCTTGTAATCAACTCAATCTTCTTCTTTGTAAGCGTAAGTAAAAAATGGCTTGAGCTAAGACTAATACCGTTTATTGGTACCTGGACACTCTTTAGCGTATATTATTTCTACTTTAACCCTGAAAGTTGGATCGCTCCTTTCAGATACGCACTAAGCGCATTCATATTCTACATTGTCGGCTTCCTTATATCTTCATGGAAAGAAAATATGAACTTTGACGGTCTTAACCTTTATCTTGGAATCACCAACGGAGCCATATTCGGATTATGGTCCTTTGGGATAATGCACGACGTGATAAACTTTTCAATAATACTTGCCGGAATGGGATTCATTTACCTCGCAGCCGCAGCAATAACCTATTCCATATCCAAAAAATATTCTTTCCCGGTTGTCACAAACTTCTTTACATCAATGATTCTACTTATCATTTCAGGCTCTGAAATCGGTTCAGGCTCTGATATGAAACCCATAATTTCAGTTTTTATGTGGGCAGTTATCGCAGCAATTGTTCTCATAATCGGGCAAATAAAAAACAAAGACTACTTGAAACTTGCATCGGCAATTACCTGGATTTTTACATGTGCATATTGGTATGGAGTTACCTGGTTTACGCCTATCGGAGAATGGTTCAACACCTTCATACCTATCCTGAACTGGTCAGGAATGGCTTGGGTCGTACTTGCAATACTTGGATTCTACTTCTCTCTTAAAGTTAGTTTTGACTTTGCCAGCAAAGACCCATCCGGATATGACAGAAAATTTGTATCCAACTTCTTCTCAGTTACAAGTCATCTGATAGTTGGAGGATTGCTGACATTCCAGATCGACAACCTCTGGAAGGAATACACCATTAAATCCTTTGACTTGTGGCTTACATTATCGGTAACATGGGGAATTTATGCTCTGCTCCTCTTCGTATGGGGCGCATACAGCAAACAGTCAATTTTCAGATGGTTCGGTTCTGCTGTTTTAGTTATAGTAGCAGTAAAAACTATATTTTATGATTTATCGGAATCAGAAATGATTTTTAAGATATTAGCAATGTTCGTACTTGCAGTAATCACTTTCACAATATCTTATATAAACAGCAAATGGAAAAGCCAACAAAATAGCAATCCGGTAACAAAGAACTCAACAAACATAGAAATTTACAGCGAAGATGAAATCAAAATACCTGAAAGCGTAGCTGGCAGCGTTAATGTAATTAAAGAAATCTGGGAGTAGTGGGATAAACTCAATAAAAAAACTCAAGGGAACTTAATAACCCTTGAGTTTTTTATATTCAGAACACTTTTAACCTATTGAGCTGTAGTAATTTCTATATCCACAATTTTTACATCCTGTACCGGTTTATTGTTGGCATTAACCTCTACAGCAGCAATTTTATCAACAACGTCCATTCCATCATAAACCTGTCCGAATACTGTATGAGCTTTATCCAGCCATGGTGTTCCACCAATTTCCTTATATTTTGCTATAGCCTTCTTGTTAATCCTATTTTCTTCCATATAATTTACCACTTCAGATGTAATAGTCTTGACGGGAGCCTGAACAATAAAAAACTGACTACCATTGGTATTAGCTCCACTATTCGCCATTGAAAGAGCTCCTCTCAAATTATGAACTTCTTCGCTGAACTCATCTGCAAAGGGCATTTTCCAGATACTCTCTCCACCTGTACCTGTTCCTAAGGGATCTCCTCCCTGTATCATAAAATCGTTGATAACCCTGTGAAAAATCAAGCCGTCATAATAGTCGTTCTGGGCATGTGTTATAAAATTTTCAACAGCCTTTGGTGCTTCATTCGGGAAAAATTTAATCTTTATATCTCCCATGTTTGTCTTCATAATTGCTATGGTTTCACCTTTTGCAGGTGGTGCAAGCTGATCTGTCTCAGGAACAACAGCGCCCTCTTTAGGCCATATTGCCGGACTTTTTCCAGAAGAACCTTTTTGGCAACTTGCAATTGAAAATGGAATTGTCAGACATAATAATGTAATTAAAAATTTCTTTAGCATCTTAATCCCCCATTTTAAACTTTTTTTCGAAAAATAGTATATCATATCGCAGCTGAAGCTGCAATCAAAGAAAGTAGATTCCGCTACGATAAATACATGAACTATATCTTCTCAAAAAGTGTCTTATAACGCTTATTCTATAAGACTTTCAACAAAAAAGTTTACTAAACAAACTTTTTGATCTTTTGATCCACTATTTTTCCAAGTATTCTTTACAGCTTTAATTCACGGACAAATCATGGATTAACGATAAAAAAGGAGAAATTCTAATTAATAATAAGCTACACCAAGGTATTTTTTTGAAATTTGAGTAAATATTGTATATTTTTATATTTGAAGTTGTTTTTCACCTGTGATAATATTCCAATATCTATTTTTTAGCTTTGTTGCAACAAATTGAGAAAATAATCATAGAATAGCCAATTGGGAGGAATTATAATGAAAAAAAAGATCATAGTAGCTTTGAATTTATGTTTGGTTATTATTTTTGTGAGTGTATTTAATGCTTATGCATATGAGTATTCATTGATGAATGATGGTTACTATCAATGTACAGTTGATGTTAATTTGTCGGAAGTTAAATCAGATTCATATTTGGCAGCATTCAATTCAGCTATAAGTGCTTGGAATAATGCAGGTACAAACACAATATACATTAGTAAAAGTTCTAGCAGTAATAATTATTTGTATAGTGCGTATCGTGCTTCAAGTTCTTACGGCACGTATAGTATTCTAACAACTGGTTCAAATCAGTATCATCTAACAACAAAATTCTCAATCACTTTAAATACTAGAGTTATTGGTTCAGACATTTCAACAGTTGGAAAGAGTACTGCAGTTCATGAATTCGGTCATTCATTTGGTCTCAATGATATGAAATATTCATCAACTGTAATAATGGGTTACCAAAGAAATAGGCTCACTATGACAACACCTCAAACAGATGATGTTTTGGGAGTTATAGCTAGTTGGAATAGGTAATATCGAATTTAAAAACATTATTAGGAGGCTTTACTATGAAAAAGTTAGTTGTTATTGTTTCTGCTGTTTTGATTGTTTCAGTATTTGGCATTGTATATCTAGGCTTTTCTCAAAAAGATAATGAAGAAATTACAGATGCATCAATAAACAATATTGAGGAACAAGTCACTACGTTTGCAGACTGGCCACAATATGATCTAAATTCACTTAGTAAAAAAGCAGATATCATACTTGTAGGAGAAGTTTTGAAAACAGATGATGAATATGTCAAGGAATATGATATTATCACAGAACTTCCGAATCTTTCAGATGAAGAGAAGGAAAAGAGAGGAGCATTTATAAGAGTCACAGGATCAGATATAAAGGTGTTGAAAGTATTAAAGGGAAATATTACTGAGGGCCAAACAGTAAAAATAGGTCAAGAATGGTATAAAGAGAATAATAAGTACTATATTGTAGACGGGGTCAAGAGGTTTAATAATGGAAATAAATACAGATTATTATTCTTAGACGATATGTCTGATGAATTTCCAAATGCCCTTCCTAAGGCCTTGAACCCATACGAAGCTGACGTAACGTTAAACTTAAAGTTTAGTAATGGTAGTATCAATTTGGAAAAATCTAAAATCAAAGAGTCAGATAATAGTGACGTATATGATGGTTGCTCTTCACTAAAAGATGTAATAGAAAAAATTGAAGATATAATTAGGGGCTGCTGAACAACAACAGAACCCGCATAAAATCTGGATTTAAGCTC
>CAZLZR010000074.1:0-22361 GCA_964564015.1 uncultured Acetivibrio sp. | reverse complement strand
AACGCCAATAAAAATAACATTCTTGGCATTATTGCTTCGGTATTTATTAACTATAAGAACATATATCAATCTTTCTATAATGGATATTGAAACACTTGCCACTACAAAAGTCACAAACATTGTTCTGCTAAACATTGCTTCTTTAATAAAGTACATAACCATTGTAAGGAACATGCTGGAAATTAGTGATGAGAACAAAATATTACGGATAATTCTGTCGCTATAATTGAATGTAGTTTTATTATACATACCCAAACTCAACATAATAAGCATCCATATAGGTACATACACAGCAGGAACCCACATGAATTCAGTAATACCATGCAGTTGCTTCAGATTTGAAGCAATAAAGTATGATATGAAGTATGCTATGACCAAAAACAACATGTCAAGTATAAACTGACCTATGTTGGCATAGGCTAGTTTATTTGAATTATGCATATTTTGTCCCCCAATCAAAAATTAATTAATTATAATTCCAACCGTTTTAGCACCTAAATAGTGATGGAACATTATTTCATCAGCGGATCAATGGATTCACATTTTCCGGGCCGTGACAGTTGTGACACCTTCCCAATCACTTTTTTACTAACTTTGCATGCTTTTGCTACCAGTTTTTAACGTAATACTAACCTCTTAGAAGCAGATTTCTATATATCAGCTGGCACTAAACTTGCATTATCGTAGGATGTAATAATTATTTAAGCATAATCTTTCTAAGAAGGATTTTTGTTTTATCACGATAGGCAAAAACATTTACAGCTAATACAGTTATTCCCCAAATTGCAGCAATTTCACAAGCCAAGAATAGCCAATTTATATATCCAACACTTTCCATTGATAAATTTAGTGTTAAAAGTACTCCTATTAAAACCGTAGCAATGTCTACTAATATTTGTTTAACAAATTTCTGTATTGGCCATTTAACAAGATTTTTTGAAACATATAGTGCCATCCAAATTGTTTGATATAACATAGCTACCAAAGTTCCTATTGCAACCCCAACTAGCCCCCAAATATTAACAGTCACTACTGATATGACTATATTAATCATTGCAGCAATAATGTAGCTCCTCTTTGTCTGTTTGTAGTGCCCACCTGCAAGTATCATAATGTTATATGGCAAACGAAGGCAATGACACGCATGAGCCAATGTAATCAAGGTTGCAAATAATGGCTGAATATAATTTGCATCAGTAATGCCATAAGTATACACCATCACAAACGGCATAATGAGCATTCCTGTACAGCCAAACACAAAAACTGTGCCAGTATGTATTGACCATTCTGTCCATGAAAATGTTTTTTCTAATTCATTGATTTCTTGTTTTGCCCAAAGTTCCCCTAGAAGTGCATTGATACCGTTAGTCATTGAAGTGAATAGCTGTTTTACACCATATATCGCTAAATGATGTATTGAATAAATTGAAACATCTGATAATGTTGCAAACAATGTTAACACAATATTATCTGTGCTATCCAATACGACTGCTGCAACATGCTGTGCAACACCGTTCCATTTCTGCTTTATTGGCTCACCTTGATATTTTATTTTTCTATTAATTGCATAATGTCTATTTACATACCAACGCAAGAAAACAGGGCGCAACAGATAGATAAGAGAAGTTGTTAGTTTAACTAATTGAATTGAGGATCCTAGATGTATAAGCACTGCACAAGTAGCAGTGTTTAAAATTAGTGTAATTGTTTGAGAATTATACTGAACATACCCTCTTTGATCTGCAGTCAGCAACAATCTATCTACTACTCCAAAGTAATATTGTGCAAAAGAACTAATGCTCATAGAGGCTACAAGTATTGCCGTAAACATAAAATCAAATGATTTAGCAACTATAAGCGGATATACTGCAATCAGTATGATTACATAGACTAAGATAATCAATGCTAAACATCTAAAAAACTTATTAGCTGATACAAGCACTTTGCTTATCATATCATTATATTTATCTGCAAGTGGTTTATACAACGATGATTGAACAACAGCTCCAACACCTAATTCCAAGAATGCAACAATCTGAAGGAACTGAGTAATTGAGTTTACCAACCCATTAACCTGTGAACCGAAGTAACTTAATATTAAACGTGGTAAAATGAAACCACAGATAATCGTTGTTAGTTGAAAAATTAATGAGGAAACAGTATTTTTAGCCAACCGCTTTCCTCTTGTATTAGTTTTTGACATTTAGATAGTTCCTCCATGAAGTATTCCTTAACAATAATACTATATTGCCAATTCAGTCATTTCACCTAAATAATTATTCCATTTATCAGGACAAAATGAACCTATTCCACTCGCTGGGAAAAATGTCAGTTCCCCAAAAAATGGTTTGTCCTGAATTTCGTAGAAATCCACTCTAATAAAAGGGATATTTTTCGATAGCAATGCAGCAGTATTTTTCATCCATTCAAAATTATAAGGGGCAAAAATACGTCCTTCAAAGTGAGGTTTATATGGTGTATTGAGTCCTTTAATTTCTTGATGTTGCCAATCCATATTAAAGTAATCTATTGTTTCATGTGTTGTTCGATTCTTTATAACTTGACACAAAATAGGTCTTCCATTAAAACAATAGAATTTATAGTCAGACAATTCATTCACCATTTCATGGATATAGATCACAAATCCATTACTTATCAGTAGATACCCCCCCTGATTATCATCAGAAAGTTTAATCCACTCTCCAAAAGTTTTATCCCTTTCATCTGGTTCAAATGGCATCATTCCACTCCGATGAGCAAATGTTAATTCGCCAAAGTAAGTTCTGTCATTCACTTCGTAAAAATCAACTCTCACCTGAGAAATTTCTTTTGACAGTTTTTCAGTCAATTCTCTCATCCTATTGAATGTGTCAGGCTTTTTAGGTAGTACAACTGCATCAGGATTATAATTTTTATAATTCAAAGGTCTAAAATCCATATTGAAAAAGTCAAACTTTGTTTTTTCGCTACTATTTTGGTGCTCAGGTGAATTAAATAAGGCTTTTACAACTCCATCAAAAGCAAAAAATCTATAATTTCTTAAATCATGTATTTGATTATTTTCCATATATGCTTCTGCAATAATACGTGGAGGAACATTCTTATATGGCCATTCCCGCCCCATCCAGTAATAGTTACGCTTTAAGCATTTTTCAATCTTCCGCTTCGTTGCATCCATATCTAATTTTGACTTATCTCGGCAAATAACCAGTCCGCCTGAATCATGAGTACATTTTAAGACAAATTGGTCAGGCAAAGAAGAAAAATCAATATCCTCGAACTTCTCCCAGACGCCCAATGTAGGAATAATGTACTCTTCTCCTATAATATCAGAAACATATTTCTTTACTGCATACTTATCGACCATTGTCGTATATTCGGGACGGCGATCATTTAACTTTAACCACTGAATTTTTTCGCTAAACGTTGTAGGATTGCTCAAATTGAGCTTATTATGCATTTTTATCCTGAACATAAATTGAAGATACATTTCATCAGACATCCACCGAAATGCTCCTCTACTATCCAAAAACTCAACAATACTTCTAATTGTCAATTTGTGTTTCATAGTTTACTCCTTGGTCAAATTATACTATTTCTTTGATTATTGGTATTCTTTTAATAATTGCTGTTGTTACCCAAGAAATCGCAAACATATATAAATGTCATAAATCCATTTCTAAGCAAGTAAAACAGTTTCTATTCTTTAACAGTTACTTATAATGAACAGTGAAAGACTGAAAATCAGATGTTAAAAAGCACTAGATTTATAAGTCTCCTCAAGTATGCTGACATAATTCGCCAAACTTCTTTCACTAGAAAATTATTATCCTAAAATCTATATTACCACATTGCTTATCATCTAACATATTACTTTAAATTCAAAAGTTTATATCTCTTTCGCTTATTTGTGACAGAATAAGCGACAAAAACAAGAATTAATATAATCATTCTTTCTCTGCTATAAACTATGACTGCCCCATATTCTTGTAGCATGTACCCCAAAAGTACACCCATAACCATTATGTTCATAGAGTTAACATTTCCCTTAAGGATTTCTTTTTGGCAACCAACGATTGATGCAAAGTATTTGGAGTAGTATATTATTAGACCTATAATTCCTAAAGAGGCAAGGATTTCCAAATAATTGTTGTGTGCAGTAATCTTAAGATAGTTGTAGTGTATAAAATTATTAAACCCGACACCAAGTAAAGGGTGGTCTGTCCATACGTTTAGTGCTGTAAATTGTAAATATAATCTTTCTATTGTACTTTCATCAACCTGTGACATATTATTGGAATTAGAAAATAAACCTGCAACCATTTCAAATGATTTTGTTTTAATTTGAGAAAGTATTTCTATATTCACTAAAGCATACAATCCTAATGTAATTATGAAAATCACCAATGCCATTGATTTAATTTTTTTCTTTACATTTCCTTGGCACAAAGAGTAAAATAGTATTATTAATGGTATAACTATAAAATTTTTGCGTGAACCACCTACAACTACTACTGCGGAAAGGAATCCAAATGACAACCAACACCATTTTTTCCCTCTTATTACTGCATAATATGCTGCAATTAGACAAATAATTGCTAGATGTGTTGTGTAATTATTGTAATTAGTTACGTCATCAATTAGTGAACCAAAAGTTCCTCTAATATAAGAATTAGAAGAAAAAATTATACTCCATGGCGTATAGTAGCAGAAACGAATCGCTGCAATACATCCTGCCATGATCATCATTTTAAATACTGTGTCCAAATCCTCATCCGAGTTAATATAACTAGATATACACAATGTAGCACCTAAGACCATAGGGAATATATTAGTAATATATAGTTCTAACATTTCAGTACTATTTGACCATATACACGACATTATACCATACGCAACAATAGCACAATACCAAAGCAAAACTTTGTCAAATTTAATTTCTATAGTTTTTCTACTTGCACATAGAATGGTATTACCTACTAATAAAATAAATGCAGCAATTCCAACATATTTATCGCCATATCTTGCTGTTGGCATATACGCAAACAGAGCAATAAAAAAAATCAATATACATATTTTACTGAATAGCATTTTAGTTTTGATTTGGACAACTCCAATCATCTATTTTCACCTCTGTTGCTCATATTATTTACACATAAAACATTGATTTAAAAAAACCTTATAGAATTACATCAAACCTAATATGTAATCAGGCAAAGAAGTAAAATCGGTTTTTTCAAATTTCTCCTAGACTCCCAATGTAGGAATAATGTATTCCCCCCTATAATATCGGATACATATTTCTTTACTGCATACTTATCGACCATTGTCAAATATTCGGGACAGTGATCATTTAACTTTAACCACTGATTTTTTCACTAAACGTTGTGGTATTGCTCAAATTGAGCTTATTATGCATTTTTATCCTGAACATAAATTGAAGATACATTTCATCAGACATCCACCGAAATGCTCCTCTACTATCCAAAAACTCAACAATACTTCTAATTGTCAATTTGTGTTTCATAGTTTACTCCTTGGTCAAATTATACTATTTCTTTGATTATTGGTATTCTTTTAATAATTGCTGTAGTTACCCAAGAAAGTGCAAACACAGCCAAAAACAGTAATAATATTCCTACAATAATAGGAAAACTTCTTGGAGTAACGCCAACCATTTTATACAAAATATTGATATAAAATGGATGTAACAAATAAATTCCAAAGCTACATTTTGAAATAGATGATCCTATTTTATTCTCACCCAATCGAATATTATCATTGGTCTTAAAAAACACAAAAATTGCAACAGAAATAAATGGTATTAAACAATTTGCATCCCTTAACCAATGTGAGTAGTCCCCCACAAACCATATTTTCAAAGCATCCCAAACACACATAAATATCATGGATACAGCTCCAAGCAAGTAAACCAGTTTTTTATTCTTTATTAGCTGATTATTAGGAACAGTTAGATAGTACCCTGTTAAATAATATGTATAATACCCATTAGCTGCAATCCACAACTTAGAAATTGTAAGACCAGTTATCATGTTAATTGTGGGAACAATATAGTTAATTACATATAAAACAGCAATTAAATACCACAAATCTCTACTATTAATTTTTTCAAGAGCCGCCTTAGTAAATGGAGTCATAATATACAATCCTATTAACAAATACAAATACCAAAGATGATCCCATGACTTCATTTCAGCCACTCTCAAAAGTGCCTTAGGTATTAACAAATACCAATTTACAAGTCCTTCATTAAAAACAATTTCCATGCAAGCATAAACGATGCCAAACAGAAACAGGGCAATAACCATGCGTCTTATATATATTAAAATTTTCTGTCTACTTATCTCTTTTTCTGGTTGTAATAATAAACTACCAGTAATCATGATAAACACAGGCACTGCCCATCGGACAAACGCATAACCTACACTATATATTATATATTCTGATGTCCCTATCTCATCGATAGAATAATTAACAACTTCAGTCTTGCAAATATGTATCATTACTACCGCAAATGTCGCTAATATTCTAAGTGTCTCAACATAAGATTTTTTGGTTTTTGAGCTCATAAAATCACCCCTTTTTCAATAACGAACTACTTAAGTCAATCCCAACAGAAACAATCCATAATACAGCATATGGAAATAATGCTGTGATAAAGTCATATACTTCGCAATAAGTTACTACTCTTATAAATATCAGCACTAAACCATAATAAAAAGTTTGCGACAGTGGATTATCTTTTTTACTAGAATTATGTTCTCATTTGTTCTTATTATCAATCCTGTAATAAAAGGAATTATTATCACAGATACATGGCTTAAATCATGTAACAACAACGCAATCATATTGAACGGAATAAAACCACTCAATATGATAAACCGCTTCTATGTAAAGTCCATTACTAGAAACTTTTATGTCGATAAAATGATATTTAGAAAAGATAAATAAGGACTAGTTATTATTCCCTCCATTAAAGAGCAATACTTCCTTAAGAAACTTATTTGAAATAACATCTGCACTATAATTATCGAGAATTGTTCTTTTTGCATTCTCACCAGTTATTTCTAATTTCTGAGGATCATTTACCCATTCAATTATTATGTCAGCTATTGCCTGATCATCATCCAAAGGTACCAATCTTCCGTTAACCTGGTTATGAATTATATCAGAAGGTCCTGTAGGACAATCTGTTGAAATGCTGGGCATTCCTAAAGCCATAGCTTCCAACAAAGCATTGGGCATTCCTTCATAATTTGAAGACAAAACAAAAATATCTGCTCCACACATTTCCTCATAAGGTTTATCTGTTCTTCCTTCAAGAACAACACAATCTTTCAAATTACTATTAACTATAGTTTGATACAAAGTATCATGCAAATCACCATCTCCAAATATATGAAATTTTATATCTGGATACTGTTGATGAACTCTTGCTGCTGTTCTAATTATCAAGTCAAAATTCTTCTGCTTCGACAATCGTCCTAATGAAATTACATTTTTTACCTGACTAGAATAATGATGTTTCATCTGGAATAGGCTCTGTGGTACAGGATTTGGCAATATACTTGTTTTCTTCTTAATAAAAGCTGGAAAGTAATCTAGCTGCTCCTTATTTTGTACAAAATTACGCCACGAAAAAGTAAGCATCAGATTTCTTATTAAGCGTTCAAATCTTGAAGTCGGATCATTTCTAGGATCATTTCGTACAGTCTGTATGATTCTGTATTTTTTTCCTAAAGACGCAAGCCAAACATGAAACCCCACCTGTGGCAAAAATGGAATAATATAGTCCGGATGAATAGATGTAATCATATTTCTCAACTTCAAAACTTTACTTTTCATATTAAGGGCTCTGTAGTCTTCTTCTTTCCCACCTGTTAGATTAAAAACTTTAATTTTATCACTGTATTCATACTCTTTTTCTGCTCTATAATAGATAATACAGCTTACATCAAAACCTCTTTCTGCTAAATTACTAGCTAATACGGTAACAACTCGCTCTGCACCGCCACCTGAAAAAGACGGCACTACAAACAATATCTTATTCATATACCTTTAATTGCATCCTCATATCTTTCTAAATAGTAGTTCTGCAGCCAGTTCGCAGAAGTGACAATATCAAAACCAGCCTCTCGCACTAAATTAGATATATCCTTTCTCTTAATATTTTGATAAACATCTATAATCTGTTCTGCCCATATCTGTGCACTCTCCTTAACTGAAACCTTTTTTATGATATCTGATACAATTGCTTCATCAGAAATAACATCGCTTATCACACAAGGCAATCCTGCTGCTTGTGCTTCAACCAATGTAAAAGGCAACCCCTCCCACAATGAAGGTAGTACGAACACATCCATAGCCTGCATTAATTGATCCACGTCGTCTCGAAAGCCAAGAAACATTACGCTGTTCTTCAAATTTAAATCATTAACTTTCTTTTTTACATCTTCGAGCAGTCTGCCTTCGCTGACCAATATAAGCTTGGCACTTGGTTTTCTCGCTTTAATGGCAGCGAAAATATCAATTAAAAACATATGATTTTTCTGTTGCATAAAACGTCCGACATGACCAATAACCAAGTTATCCTGTACGCCAAGCGTATCTCTAACTTTTAACCTTGTGTTTGGGTTAAAGATATATTTGTCAACCTCAATTCCGTTTTTCAGAAAGATACATCGATTATCAGCAACAGCTTTTTTCCCATACGTCCATTCGCCAGCGATCGTAGAACACATAAACAAATCAGTTGCTGCCGATTTAATAACCGCTTTCTCATAAGCTAAGAAAAAGTACTTCAAATTCAAAGTGCTTCTTGCATTATGACTATGTGCAATTCTAACTGGTATTCCCATTTGTTTAGCCATCTTTAATGGCCAATAATTCAGTTCAGAATGTGCATGGATTATTTTGTACTCTGGATTATCTTCCATAATGGTTTTCATGCTATTCATATATTTTACATAATGTAAAGGGTTAAACGGCTCCGCCCTATATATCCTTCCACCTAAAGACTCAATTTCTTTGTCAAAAGTTCCTTTCTGGGGACGATGCAATAGAAAATCAAACTGAACCTTTTCCCTATCAATATGTCTATATAAATTCATAAGAAGGCTTTCTATTCCACCTGGATCCATAATAACATTCTCTTGTAATACTCTTATTGGCTCCATAATTATTCTCCCTTTTGTTCAAAAGCAGCCATTCCTCTAGCCATCATTCTCTTATTCTTATTTGGCACAACAACTCCATGTAACAAAGAAACAATGGGCACCAAAATTATACGTGGGCAATGCTTAACAATAAAAGTTTTGGTTTTGTTGACCTTACTTCTTTTATCTTTAGATAACGGTTGATCCGACCATGGGCTCATCGCTTTGTACTTCAAAAACTCTTCACGCCATGGGTGTCTATTACCTTCAATCCATGGACGCAACCCATCTAAGAAGCATGTGGTAAAGTGTACCAATCCTGGATTTTTAACACTTTCTATAAACTCTTTTTTTGAATAAAACTTGTTCGCTCTTCTATATTTCAGCGTTTGTTCATATGTACTATAATAGTAAATTGAAATCACATTATATCGTATCGGAAGAACTATCTTATCTTTTTCACTTACAACACCATTAATTACATCTTGATCTAAATATCCTAACCGTCCAGAATATTTCTTGATAAACTTAGTAAATTTGTCTTCATATCTTTCTTCACGGACACGATTCAAATTCATCATGAGTATACCACCATTTAAAAATGACTCTCCGGCATTCATACCAATATTAGTACGATACCTATCATTGATACTTTCAAGCATACCACCAACAATATACTTGCTTATATCCATATTCCATAGAGGTTCAAGAGAATCAACAATAATTGTATCACAATCAATATTCAACACTTTTTCAACATTCAGTGGAAGGATCTCAGCCATATAGAGCCTTCCAAAAGTGCTTATGTTCCATCGTCCTGTCTTTATGTCTATGCCTGTTTTCTCCTTCATATCTGGCATAGGCACAAACGTAATTTCTCGATTATAGCTATGTACAACTCCCACTAGTCTATTCTTATTTAATTCTGTAATGGCATTATCCATAATGTAAATATGAATATGCTCACATGATTTGTTATTTTCCAATAACGAAAGTATAGAAATTCCTGTTAAAAATGCATAACTATCACTGCTAGAATATAGAATATCCATTGTCAATACCTATACCTTTCTATTTTGTATTGCAGGTAGACTCTGACAGTATCCATTTAGCAGTTCTTTCAATGCCATCTTCAAATGTGACCTCAGGCTCAAAACCAGTATCCCTATTCAAAGTTGTGACATCGAAAGTATCTTTAGGAAGACATACTACATTACTTGTAATTTTCCCAAATCCCAACGGTACTGTATCGCCATCATGCAATCTATTTGCTACTTCACCTACAACTTTTAAAAACTCCTTCAACGGCTTCGCATCTCCTGAACCTATAACATAATTAGTTCCATCAACACCTTTTTCCGCTATCAGATAAAGTGCATGAGCCACATCTGTGACATGTACGAAATCATAGTATTGATTACCGGCTGATAAACTGGGTGATTCCCCTGCAAACACCTTACGTATTACTGTGTTTACCAAGCGTGCAGAACGTTCTTCCTCTCCATATGTATTTATCAACGGCCAGAAAAAACGAATCCCATAGTTACCCGCTTTTGCTTTTCCCATCCAATGGGCAGCAGTTTTTGCTGCCTTATACATATAGCCCAAATTTGAAATTACTTTGTCTTCTGACATCTCAACAAGACTCTCAGCTTCATGAATACTTCCAGATCCAACAATTGTCCCAATATTCATTTCATGCATTGCATCTATCAAATCCAGTGTAGACTGCAAATTCTGAATTTGAACCTCTTGATTCCGAGCGTCAATATCAGATACTCCCTGCCAAGCTATATGGAATACTACATCAACATCTCGATCCTGCACTAACTCTGTCAATTTTCTTATTTGATTTAAATTACACTCAATGATCCGTACTGGCAACTCAGATATGTTACCAATATTTTTTGAGTTCTCACGAACAACAACAATCGTTTCAACTTTTTGCCTAATTAGTTCTCTAACCAAAAACTTTCCAATGAAGCCCGTTGCTCCTGTTACAATTGCTTTTTTCACCCTAAATATCTCCTCTTCGGCTTACTTGTTTCGATTTATGTACTCATCCAAAGTAGGCCAGTTTTTATCTTTCTCCGTAGCAATTACTTCCTGAACACCAAATTCAGTCAACGGCCATGGAATGCCAAGTTCAGGATCATTCCACCTTATTCCTCCACATGCTTCTGGAACATATTTTCCGGAACACTGATAAGAGAATACCGTATCATCAGTTAATGCAATGAACCCATGTGCAAAACCTTCTGGAATAAAAACAACTTTATTGTCTTCGGCTCTCATTAATTCAGTGTGATACTCTCCAAATGTATTGGAACCATCACGCAAATCAACAGCTACATCAAATAGTACTCCTGAAATCACATGGATTAGCTTTGCCTGTGAATCTATAGACTGATAATGGAGCCCTCGAAGTGCTCCCTTTTTTGAAACTAAATCACTACTCTCAGCAAACTCACAAGTAATGCCATTTTGAGCAAAAACTGCTTTCTCGTAATATTTTTTATATAAACCACGATCATCTGGGAACATATGTGGCTCTATGACCAATAATCCATCAATATTTGTATTTTTGAATTTAATTGGCATATACTCTCACCTCTCTATTACTTACACAAAAATACTTGTATCTGATTATCCATACACCTTCTAATGTCATCTCCAGCAATCCAGCATTTGCTCCATTCCACCACCATCTCAATAGCAGTATCCAGATTCCAATGCGGTTTCCAGCAAAAAGTTGTTTTCAGTTTAGAACAATCAAGCTTCAGGAAGTTTGCTTCATGAGGTCCACCATCATAACGGTTAACCCATTTCATCCCATTGCCCCACTTGCTAACAAAAAGGTCAACCAAAGCTCCAGTTTGGAAACAATCTGCATCGTCAGGACCAACATTATAGTAACCTGCATACTTTCCATCCTGATACTGCATAGCAGCAATCATCAAATATGCGTACAGAGGTTCAAGCACATGTTGATATGGCCGAGTAGAGAAAGGATTTCTCACAATAATGTCCTCGTTCTTGATAGCAGCTTGGATACAATCCGGGATAATTCGGTCATTGGCAAAATCACCACCGCCTATAACATTGCCAGCTCTTGCTGTGGAAATTGCCACACGTCCATCACAAAAAAAGCTGTTCTTATAGGAATGCGTCACAAGCTCCGAGCAGGACTTTGAGTTGGAATATGGATCATAACCGTCCAGTTCTTCATTTTCACGATAGCCCCATGCCCACTCCTTATTCAGATAAACCTTATCGGTTGTAACGTTCAAAAAAGACTTCACGCAAGTGCTATTTCGGACGCACTCCAAAATGTTAACTGTTCCCATTACATTTGTTTCATATGTGTAGGCAGGGTCTTTATAACTGTCACGCACGATGGGCTGAGCTGCAAGGTGTAGCACAATTTCAGGCTGTGCTGCGTCAAATGCGACTTTTAGTGCCAAATAGTCCCGAATATCTCCGATAACGGAATGGACATCTTTTGCAATGTCAGCAATTTCAAATAAAGATGGAGAAGTAGGAGGATTCAAAGAATATCCCACCACCTCTGCCCCAGCATTTGCCAGCATCTTACAAAGCCATGATCCTTTAAATCCAGTGTGACCGGTAACAAATACTTTTTTCCCTTTATAAAACAATAAGTCAAATTTCATTAGTCTTCCCACACTTTCCAAGGTGCTTTACCGGAAGCCCATAATTCTTCCAGCTTATCCTTCTCTCTTTTTGTGTCCATACACTGCCAGAATCCATCGTGGTAGTAACCCATCAATTCTCCATCCGTGGCCAGTTTTCTCATAGGCTCTTTTTCAAGAACAGTAGTATCATCTACTAGATAATCAAAAATGCCCGAATTGCACACCATGTACCCACCATTAATGACCGTACCATCCTCATTATCTTTTTCACGAAATGCCTTGATAGAGCCCACACCATCGATATCAAGAACCCCCTTCTGTTGCTCAATACTTACTGTGGTCAGAGTAACGCACTTTCCATGACTTTTATGGAAATCAAGCAATTTTATGATATTAATATCCGAGACGCCGTCACCATATGTCAAAAAGAAAGTCTCATCGCCGATATACCTTTTAATTCGTTTAATACGTCCACCTGTCATAGTATTTAATCCAGTATCAACAACTGTAACTTTCCACTTTTCTGCATGCTTGTCGTGGACAACGATTTCATTCTCTCTCGTAAAATCAAATGTAATATCCGAGGTGTGAAGAAAATAATCTGCAAACCATTCTTTAATTACATGCTGCTTATAGCCTGCACAGATAACAAATTCGTTTACCCCAAAATGAGAATATTCTTTCATAATGTGCCAAAGGATAGGCATACCGCCAATTTCCAGCATTGGCTTTGGTCTAAACTGTGATTCTTCTGAAATTCGAGTTCCATACCCTCCAGCTAAAATTACTGCTTTCATATTCTTTCCTCCAACGATTTAATCTCTCCGAAAAATATCTCTTGTGTAGACCTTGTTCTTTACATCGTCCAAACACATGTCATATCTGTTAGCGATGATGGAGTCACATCTACGCTTGAACTCGTTCAAGTCATTGATTATCTCAGAACCGAAGAAAGTTGTGCTACTCTCTAGATTCGGCTCATAAATGATAACCACAGCACCCTTTGCTTTAATGCGCTTCATAACGCCATGAATAGAGCTCTGTCGGAAGTTATCAGAATTGGATTTCATGGTAAGACGGTAAACGCCGATAACGACAGTCTTTTCTTTGCTTATGTCCCAACTACTATTAGCTCCATAAGCACCTGCCATTTCAAGCACACGATCCGCAATGAAATCCTTTCTGGTTCGGTTACTCTCAACGATTGCTTCAATTAAGTTCTCAGGAACATCTTCGTAATTTGCCAACAACTGTTTTGTGTCTTTTGGCAAGCAATAACCGCCATAACCAAAGGACGGATTGTTGTAATGGCTACCGATACGAGGATCTAGGCAGACTCCATTGATAATTTGCTGAGTGTCCAAACCCTTCATCTCAGCATAAGTATCAAGTTCGTTAAAAAATGATACTCTCAAAGCCAGATATGTATTGGCAAACAATTTCACGGCTTCTGCCTCAGTAAATCCCATAAATAAAGTATCTATATTTTCCTTAATGGCACCTTCCTGTAAAAGTCCAGCAAATGTACGTGCTGCTTCTGCCAGATGCTCATCCTCCATATCGATACCAACAATTATTCGACTAGGATACAAATTGTCATATAAAGCCTTGCTCTCACGTAAAAACTCCGGACTAAATATAATATTCTTGCTGCCGAACTTTTTCCTGACAGACTCTGTATATCCAACTGGAACGGTAGACTTGATAACCATGATAGCGTTGGGGTTATATTCCATAACCAATTTTATAACAGACTCAACAGCGGATGTATCAAAAAAATTCTTCTTTGAGTCATAATTTGTTGGAGCTGCTATTACAACAAAATCAGCATTGCTGTATGCTAATTTTGCATCTAATGTAGCTGTCAAATCAAGTTCCTTAGTTTCCAAATATTCCTCAATGTAATCATCCTGAATCGGTGACTTTTTGTTATTAATTAGTTCAACTTTTTCTGATATGATATCCACAGCGTAGACTTTATTATGCTGTGCCAGAAGAGTTGCAATCGAGAGTCCTACATAACCGGTACCGGCAATAGCAATTTGTAAATTCTTTTTCATTTAAATTTCTCCCCTTTTTCATGAATCATAATAAACATGTTTTCATATGACCACAACTGTGAAAATTTGATTTCTACTCTATTACAAATAAAATTTCTTGTACCATTCTGCAAACTTTCGTAACCCCTCACGCAGACTTGTGCTCGGCTTAAAACCAAAGTCCCTCACCAACTCATCAACATCTGCATAAGTCATTTCTACATCACCAGGTTGCATCGGAACAAGTTCCTTATGTGCTTCAAAATCATAATCTTCAGGTAACACATCTGCACGTATCAGTTCCTGCTGCAATATATCAACGAAGTCCAAAAGGTTTTCTGGTTGATTATTTCCAATGTTATAGACTTTGTACCTTACACCGTTTTCATTTTCATCAGGTGTTTTCTGCATAACGTTTATCACACCCGTAACGATATCATCAATATAGGTAAAGTCTCTCTTGCAGTTTCCATAATTAAAAATTTGGATCGTCTGACCTGCCAGAAGTTTATTTGTAAATCCAAAGTATGCCATGTCAGGTCTTCCTGCCGGTCCATAAACAGTAAAAAATCTAAGCCCTGTAGATGGAATCCCATACAGCTTTGAATATGTATGAGCCATCAGTTCATTAGATTTTTTAGTAGCTGCATATAAAGATACGGGATTGTCTACTTTGTCCTCTGTTGAATAAGGAATTTTCTTATTGTTACCATATACACTTGAACTCGAAGCATACACCAGATGCTCCACAGGATAATTACGACATCCCTCAAGAATGTTAAAGAAACCTATGATGTTTGATTCCATATAAACATCAGGGTTTGTAATTGAATAACGCACACCTGCCTGAGCTGCCAAGTTAACAACAATCTGTGGTCTATATTGTTCAAAAACAGATGTAATAAGTTGCTTATCTGCGATACTGCCTTTGACGAACACATATCTTTTATTGACAGACAATTCTTCCTGACGTGCTTCTTTCAACTTCACATCATAGTAGTCATTCATATTATCAATACCAACAATTTTTACTCCTTCAATTGTCTCAAACAAACGCTTAGCTAAAAATGATCCTATGAAACCAGCCACACCTGTTATTAAAATTGTCTTATTCTTCAAACCAACATTATACATCTATTTTACCTACACTTTCTTTATCTTTTTATCCATTCACTAACTCAACAACTCATCCCTAGACCTTATCTACAATCTCTAGAGCTACACTGACCAATCTGACGTCGCCCATAATCTCTATTTCAATTAAGGCTTCCCTCTTGTGCCTGTTCACCTTCTTCACAACACTTTCCATACCCTTTAAAGGTCCGGAAGATATATGTATTTTATCTCCTTCAACAATTCCATAAGAGGTCTCAATACAATGATCGTTATTGCATAGCTTTAGCAGCATATACCTCTCAGATTCCTTCATGGATATTTCTGAATCTGAGTATTTCAATAAACTTATGATATCACTAAGCTTGTGTATCAATGGATTTATTACTTTTATAAAATCCTGACCCGGTAATATGGACTCAATAAACACATATCCCGGAAACAAATGCTTAACCTCTTTCTTCTCTACTCCTGATCGTCTGAAAAGTATTTCCTGTTGCGGAATAAAAGGTATACATTCCTCTTTGTCTAATTGTTTCATTAAGTATTGCTCAACCTTGCGTTCTTTACCCGCCTTAACAAAAAGCACATACCAAAACATAATCCTATCCCCTTAAAAAAGCAATTCAAATGGCATAGCTTCGCCCCTTCGCTTATCACACCCGATAAGCTACAACAACCCTCACTGTATATTCCCTATTGACTGATAACGTGACCCACCAACGATTAAAAGCCCATAAGTGCCTCAAAGCAACAACATCTCTATCTAAACAATAATAAAACATGTCAACTTTCCGAATTAATATTCTGCTAATCCCTCTTGATGGACTACTTATACTTATAGCTGTAATAGCTTCCTCTTCCGGTATTCAACTTGGTAAGAATTGCACCGATAATATTGGAATTAACACTCTCAAGAGCTTTCTTAGCTCTCTTTGCTATGTCAATTCTTGTTTGACTGCTGGCAAATACCAATAGCACTCCGTCAGTAATACCTGCAATAATAGCGGCATCAGTGACTTGTCCCACAGGAGGAGTGTCAATTATAATAACATCGTATTCATTTTTCAGCTCTTCAAGTAATTGATTCATCCTTTTTGAACTCAAGAGCTCCGCAGGATTTGGAGGAATAGGACCACTAGGAATAATATCAAGGTTGGATATGCCTTCTATCTTAGTTGGCTTCACCTTGTTATTTCCCTTATCGCTTGAAAGCATATTGGTAACACCTTCAGCATTTTTTATCCCAAAATAGAGATGAACCTTTGGTTTTCTTAAATCTGTATCTATAATCAAGACTTTCTTGCCTGATTTTGCTATTGTCACAGCCATATTGACAGCCGTTACGGTTTTGCCGTCACCAAGTGTGGGGCTTGTTACCACGATTGTCTTTAATTCTTTATCCACGCTGGTATAATGCAGGTTTGTACGAATCTCTCTGAATGCTTCAGATGCCGGTGCTTTAGGATCATTTTTTGTAATAAGATTTTTGAGATAATCCTGTTCAAGCTGCTTTTGATCTTTATTTTTGCTTTTACCTCTCTTGCCGCCCTCAAATTTGGGCACAACACCGATAAGATTCAAGCCAAGTTGCTTTTCAACCTGCTCTGGTTTCTTAAAGGTATAGTCTATCATTTCAAGTAGATATATTAACCCTGCTCCTAAAGCCAACCCAATAATTCCGGCTAAGGCAACATTCTTCTTTTTATTTGGACTGATAGGTGTTTCAGGTACCTTTGCAATGTCAATAACCTTTACGTTCTTTACCTGAATAATGTCTGTCGCCATCTGCTTTATTACCACAGAAAGTTCGTTTACCACATTGGCAGCCAGCTCCGGATCCGTATCTTCATAGCTTATGCTGAATATTCTTGTATCCTTTACTGTCTGAACATTAACATTGCTCTTAAACTTTTTTATATCCACACCAAGTTTTTCCTTCACACTTTCAGCAACAAGATCCGACTTTAATAATTCCCTGTAGTCTGATACAAGCTGATTGTTAAGCTGAATGTCAGCAAAGCTTAGACTTGCTATTTTGTCTGATTCCTTACCTAGAAAAAGCGTCGCATTGGCTTTATATATGGGTTTTAAATAATACTGTGACACTACAAAAGACAAGCCAACAGCCAGAATAAAGCATATTGCTATCAAATACCATTTTCTTAGAATTGTAAAAAAGATCTCCCTTAAGTCTATTTCTACAAAATCATTATTTTCCATTCTTCCAATCCCCTTTTCCATTTATTAAACTTCTGACAACAAATAAGAATATTCATAAAAGAGCTCTTTTGCACGCTCATAATCCCCACCAAGTGTGTTTCGTAAATACGCTTTCAGTTTCGAAGTCTCCTCATCATCCAATCCATCCTGCATCAGGCCTTGAATATATCCGATATCCACCGAAGAATATATACGTCTGAAGTCAGCCAGATCATCAGAATCAATCTCATCTCTATGTTCTTCTATTTTTCTATCTACCCAGCTGCCTGAATTATTTTTCTTTGTCGGCGTTGGTTCAATAACTGGACTCAAAGTCGCAACAGGCTCCGGTGATGCTTCTTCAACACTGCTTTCTGTGTTCTTAGGCGTAACAGATGGGCTTGAAAGCACTATTGATATATCCGATGTGTATTCAGGTTTTTTCGTTTTTAAAGGTGTTTCAATCTCTCCCACGTTAGAAGCAATTTGAGTATTTACCGCTTTCGGCGTTTTTTCACCTGTTGCCTTCGGTTTTGATGTTTCCCCCCCAGTAATATCTACCAATCTGCCACTGCCATCCCTATTCATTAAGACGGGTACCAAAAATCCGGCAATTGCAGTTAATAGAATAACAAGGACTACAACAATCCCTTTTTTCATCTTTTTACTCCTTTAACCCAAGAACTATATTAAATTATTTGCATAATCTTGTCAATTAAAAAAAGGTAATTATTACACATCTAGTCGTAATTTCTTCAGCAAATCCGTCACTATAAATCTTTTCTTAACAGCATTCATGTTTAAGACCTCCTTGTCTTCAAGCACCTGCTGGGTATTATAGTGAATAATTCTTTCAGCATTTTCAACTCCACAATGTTGGGAAATAGTTTTCTCAATTTCCTGAAGATTTGACAGCATTCTACCTTCTCCATGGGAATCTGATGCGACAAAATGCACCATTCCTCTCTTAAGGAGTTCAAATGCTGCATTTTTTGCTCTTTTACCATGAAAACCTGTAATGCTTTCCGAATTGATTTGCAACAGAATTCCTTTGTCAACAAATTCACTTAATTGATTGCTATTTATAAAGTTGGAAGAATATCTTTCAGGATGTGCTATTATTGGCGTTAAACCTTCAAGTTGCAGATCAAACAGAAGGTCTGACACATATTTTGATATAGTCCCGAAGGAAAACTCAATTAGTATGTACCTTGAACCATTTAGGGTAAGAATTTCATTTCTTCTTATCCTCTCAACCAAATCACCGGAAGCGAATGCCTCCATACCAGGATAAAGTTTTAAATCTATTTTTTCTTTATCAAGTTCAGACTGAAGGTTTTTCACCTTCTCCTTCACTTCAGCTACTTCGGGCATGTAGATGTCATCACTTATAAAATGCGGTGTTGCAATTATGCCCCCGATTCCTTTACTATAGAGTTTTCTACATAAGCTCAGTGACTGTTCCATATCTTTTGGGCCGTCATCTATCCCATTGAGTATATGACAATGAATATCAATCATCTAAATACATTCCCTCTATTTTCGTAAAATTGTGTAATAATATAATTATAATGCTTGTCTGCAAAAAATGCAAAATATAAATACACATTGCAACACTATATTTTTAAAGCTTGTTATGTCAACCAAATTGATGCCCAAAATATTAGGCAACTGGTTATAACCAGTTGCCTAATTTAATTATTGACTAATTACCTATAACCTTAGGTTCATCACAAACAACAATTATTATATAGATTATTATATAGATTATTCTGTAGGTTGCTCTTTAGCCTTTTCTTCTGCAGCCTTCAAGCATTTCACAATAACAGTAGCAGCTTCAGCTCTTGTTACATTATTCTTAGGTTTGAATGTGTTGTCAGGATATCCTTTAACAAATCCTAATTCAACAGCTTTAGCCACATACCCTGCTGACCAGCTTCCAACATCCGCTTTATCGGTAAAGCTTAACTCAGCATTTTCTGACACTTCGTACATATAAGCCTTAAGTACCATTACCACCATTTCTTCTCTGGTCATCTTGTTTGCAGGTCTGAAGGTATTATCCTCATAACCTACTATTATATTCTTTTCAACAGCTGTCTGTACGTATCCTGCAGCCCATGATGCAATATCCTTTGCATCTTTAAACTTAAGATCCGGAGTTTCTACCGGTTCAAGTCCGATTGATTTAACAATTACTACAGCCATCTCTGCTCTTGTAATTTGTGCATCAGGTCTAACAGTACCATCAGTATATCCTGCTATTATTTTCTTTGCAACCAATTCCAGTATGTTATCCTTTGCCCAGTGTGTATCAGGCAGATCACTGAAAGGATTAGCACCAGGTACATTTGTTACAACTGGCTCAGTAACAGCCGGTGTTGGTGTAGGATTTGGTGTAGCTGCTGATCCGCCCCCGGTTGTACCACCTGGTCCTCCAGGTCTTGGTCCTCCAGGATTTGATGGTCCAGGATTCGGATTCGGTAAGCTTCCGCCATAACCCAATTTCTCATCTTTCATGAATTTCTTAAAGTTGAATATCTGCTCATTTGAGTGTGAATTTATTATTGCTTCTGCTTCAACAACAAATTTATCAAATGAATCAATTCCTCTGTCGGTTAATGACTCAATACTCTGTATAAGTATATCCAACTGAGCTTTCAAAGTAGCATTCCCATCAACCTTTATATCCACCTTGTATTTATCGGTAGCGTCATCAAAGATTGTGTTACCTGTAAAGGTTTTAAGGAAATCAAGAACTTTAACAAATAAACGGAAACCTTTGTCATTGGTATAATCACCTGTAAATTCAAAGTTGATTCTTCTGAATATATCAATAAAATCGTCTGTCTTATATTTCTTATTATCAAGTTTAATTGTTTTTATTGCCTTCTCTACCTTGTCCTTATGAGCCTTAGGATAATTCGCATACGCTTTCAAAGCTTCTGTAATGTCTTGATCGCTCATTGTAAAACCTAAATACTCCTTAGCAGCTGCTACATAAGTCGAGTAGTCTGTTTTTGTAACTTTTGAAAGAACTTCGTCTACAAACTCTCTTCTTTTTGCATCCTCAAGATCAATAACCTCAAGGATAACCTTTTGAAGTGGGCTAATGGATATATCACTGTTGTCAGGTACAGGTAATGTACCAGCATATCCAACCTTCTCATCCTTTAAGAACTTCTTAAAATTGTATATTTCAATATTTGGATGAGCATTTACCACACCCTCAACATAATTAACAAAACCTTCAAAAGTAGTTATTCCTCTCATGTTTAATGATTGAACCAACTTAATTAAATCATCGAGTTCTGACGTCAAGTGTGGATTCTCAATTTTTATATCCAACTTAAATTTATTAGTTGCGTCATCATAAAAAGCATTCTTTCCTGTTACTGTATTTAAAGTATCAAATATGTAAAGGAATAATCTAATACCTTCGTTATCATAGTAATCTCCGGTAACTTCAAAGTTAATAATAGAAGCTATTCCCCAGAATTTGCTAAGATCGTATTTCTTTCCAATTTCAGGTAAATTAAAACCCTTGATACTTGTAAGAACTTTTTTCTTGTATGTATCCGGATAATATGCAAAAGACTTGAGTGCTGCTTCGATATCTGCGTCTACAATGTCAAGCTTAAGAATAGTACGGGTGTCATCCACATAATCTGCATAGTTCCCTTTATTTACTTTCTCAAGTACTTCTTTTACAAAATCCGATTTTGCTTTCTTATCAAGATCAATTGCCTTAAGGATTACTTTTTGCAATGGATCAATGTCCGCACCCATACCGTACGATACGTTGATAAACAATCCAAATACAAGAACGGTGCTCAAAACCAAACACATAATTTTACGCATGAGTTTTGTTGAATCTTTTCTCACTAAAATTCCCCCCTAGGTATAGTTACAAATTATAATAATACGCTACCACCTCTGTAACAAAGCGACAGCACATTACATCCATAGTAAACTGCCATTTATTAGCTTACTTCTGCAGATATTATAAATGTAGATCAAATGAAGTCAAAAAAACGAAGAAATAATATTTATATAGTATATACTGTTAATACAAACTGTTTGTCTTCTATATGTAGTTTTTTGAAAAACTATTAATAACATAGTAGCACAATTCATAAACTATTTCAATAGAATTTGACATATGTTCAGATAAT
>CAZLZR010000073.1:1676-22436 GCA_964564015.1 uncultured Acetivibrio sp. | reverse complement strand
GCTGAATGGGAAGTGAAAAGTTGTGATAAACGTATTCCATTGCATTGCTACTAACACCCCAGCGGCTTGCCGTTCGGTGGCAATTTTGAAAACGAATTTGTCGAACTTAAAATAAACATTAAATGAAAAAAGAAACTTCAATTAACCACTGCACCGCCACTGACGGCAAACCGCCTGTTGTGTGCCGTTATTATCATCCGTGCGTTGGTTACGGTGATTTTGTTCGGGAATACAATGGTCGGTTTGGGTTAGGTCTAATTATTAGATTAAACAATGGTAGGGAGTGGTTTGCTCCAATAAATGAGTTTACACGTGTCAGATAATGGCACACAACTCGCAAATTGGCGTAAGTTTGTAGGACAAATGAGCAAATTTAATTTAAAATCAATAAAGGAAGAGTTTAAATCAAAAGGAATTTTCTATACACAACCAGAATTGGCAGAGTTTATGAAATCTCTGGTTGATATTGAAATAACAGATGTATATGACCCAACGTGTGGCGATGGTTCTTTACTTTCTGTTTTTGATGATAATGTAAAAAAATTTGGACAAGAAATAAACGACCATCAATTAGTTGTAGCTAATGAAAGATTGAAAAATTTTAACGGATTTTGTGGCGATACACTTTCAAATCCTGCATTTATGGATAAAAAGTTTTCTTGCATTGTAGCAAATCCTCCTTTTTCAATTAATTGGAATCCTCCGAAAGGTTTGTTTATGGATGAAAGATTTACAAAATGTTCATTTATTCCTCCAAAAAGTAAAGCGGATTATGCATTTATGCTACACATCATTCATTTGCTTTCAGATAATGGAATTGCAGTTGTTTTAAATTTTCCAGGTGTTTTATATCGGGGAAATTCAGAAGGCAAAATACGTCAATGGATGGTTGAAAATAACTTAATTGAAAAAGTAATATATATTGCTGGAGATAAGTTTGTAGATACTAAAATAGCAACCTGCTGTATTGTTTTTAAAAAGAATAAAAAAACAACAGATATAGAATTTATTAATTCTGAAAACGGTAAAAGTTACACAGCTTCATTCGAAGAAGTAAAAAGCAATGATTTTGTTTTATCTGTAAGTGCTTTTGTAGTTGATGAAAAAGAAGAAATAAAACACAATCCTATTGAATTGCAAGAAAATGCAAGAAAAGGAATGATTAAAAAAATAAAAGCTGATATTGAGATTGATAAAATGATATGCGAATTAGAAGGCTATAATTTCAGAGAATATCTTGACGAAATTCAAGCGTTAGTTCGGTCATACTATCACGCCTAACGTTAAGGTGCTTGGCGTGGGTATTTTACATTGTTTAAGAAATAAGACTAATTGTTTATATGCATATTTCAGAATTAAAAATAAAACTCAAAAATATTAAAATAAAAGAAGTACAGCTTGATAGTGCTACTTTTGTTTCTGATGTGCCGAAATTCATTGATACTCATATTTCATTTTTAGAAAGGAATAGCGGAAATAAAACATTTATGCCTTATTATGATAGACTAATGAAATTATTATTATATTTGTAGTATGATTAAAAATAGGATAAAGCAATTAATCGAAGTAGATTGGCAGAATCTAAAAGCGATTCAACCCGAGGACGTGAAGATTCAAAACAATTTGGATGCCCTGAAAGCTTCATTGAAAAAACACGGATTCAGTCTGCCGTTTGCAGTTGGGAGTTGACAGCACCGAAGATTTTAAATGAAAGTTACAAGAAATGACCACGAAAAAACGCATATCAAAAACTGAATCTATAAAGCAGATTTTAGTACTGTTGAGGAAAGGGTATGCGACAGAGGAAATATTGGAAGAAATAAGTAGTAATTGGGAGTTGCCTGAAACGACATTCTATAATCATTTTAAAGAAGCCAAAGTTACCTATCAATCAGAGTTGCAAAAGCAGCAAAAGGAGATTGAACGGGTACGGTTAGCCGAAGCAAAGAAAGTCGCTGAAAAGGGCTTAAAATCAAAATTTGAAAGAGATTTGGAATTACAAAATGATATTGAGTATTATCAAGATGTTTTATCAGGTAAAATAAAGACGACTTTTATCTTAGGGCAAAAAGTATCTGCAACGGAAAGTCTGCCTATTCAGATTGTTCTTTTAATTCAAAAAACTATCAATGATTTAAGAATTGAATTAAGTAAAAGGCTTGGCGAGTATGCAACTACGCAAGTTGAATTAACGAATAAAAACTTTATTCCTGATGAAGTTGTTATAACTATAATTGATGGTAAACGTGTTGATTAATGGTTTTGCAAAAGAAAAAGTTAAACTTAGGAATAGATAGTAGTACTATTCTTGACACTTACAGGCATATTTTAGAACCAAATGATATTGATATTGAATTTCTTTATGGTGGACGTGATAGTGGCAAGTCGCATTTTACCGCTCAAAAGCTAATAATTGACTGCCTACAACTGCCTTACTTTCGGTGTATAATGATTAAAAAAACTCACGAAAGTATAAAAGATAGTCAGTGGCAGACTATTAAAGATATAGTGGAGGATTGGGGAATTGGGCATTTATTCAAATTCAAAACCGCACCTTTGGAGATAATTTGCATCGTAAATAATAACAAATTCATTAGCAGGGGGTGTGATAACCCTACTAAGTTAAAATCTATAAGAAATCCGTCACACGCGTGGTATGAAGAGGGCGACCAAATTAGCCTTGAAGATTTTACGACTATTACCACAACGCTTAGAACTTCAATAGGAAAAGTAAAGCAGTACTTTCTTTTTAATCCTGAACTACCAAAAGGTGTAACTGATAAAAAGGATTTTTGGTTGTACAAAAACTACTTTTCTCATACCAACGATAAGAATTTTACGAAGGAAATTGATTTTGAAATCAAAGGAAAAATTTATAAAACAAAGTATCGTGCTACTCATTCAACGTACATTGACAACCTCGCAAATGTTACAGCAGATAGAATTGCGATGTATGAGAATTTGAAAGTTACCAATCCGTCAAAGTACTTACCGTATTGTCTTGGCGAGTGGGGGCAGTATAGTAATGAAGTGCCTTTTTTCTATGGCTACAACAAAATGAAACATTTTGCTCATACCAATTATGAGCCAAAGGAAGAATACTATATTGACATAGGATTTGACTTTAACATTACTCCTTGCGTTTGCGTTATCGGTCAGTTTGATAGAGAAAATCAAATATATCACATATTCGATACTATAATGCAAGACCATACTAATATCTATAATCTTAGTAGTTTACAGGCGGTGTGCAGAAAAATAAAAGAAAAATACCTTGATAGTGGCTACTATCTTAGAAGTCGTATAAGAATTACGGGCGATGCAAGTGGTAGAAGTGGGTCTGCGGATAGGCAAGTAAAACAAAATTATTACTATACTATTCAAAAAGAATTGCAACTACTACCACAGCAGTTCTATGTTAGGGGGGCAAATTTACCGCATACTGTGAGTGGCGAAATAATTAACGAAGTGTTTGTTAATATGAGAAATAATGCCTTAATTCTCCACAATCAAGACTTATTGGAACGAGATATTGAAACGTCGTTTCCTGACGCTAAGCAGTCGTTAAATGAAGCTAAGGCTAAATTTGGGTTGCACGTTTTAGATGCGTGGAGGTATCTTATGGATTTTTGGTTTAATTTTGACAAAAGTAATCGTACATTTGTGAGCAAGAATCATAAGAAATTTACGGAATTAATAATAAAAAATGTGAATAATTTAAAGCACTATGGATAAGCTAAAAGAGTTATTAAGTAAGAAAAATATGCTAAATTTGGAAAAGCAAATTGAAGCACAAAATATAATTAAAAAAATGAAAGATGATAAAGAAAATAAAAAACCTATTCAAAAAAAAGTCTGACATTGTTCTTTTGCACGTTCACACGTTTAACGATGGCACAAAGCTATTTACATACAGGGAGGAAGATTTAGGTAAGGTATCTTCACGTTACTATCGTAACATTATGGAAGCAAATAATTACCTCCACACTTTCTTACTTACAAAAGAGCAATGGACGACAGCGGTTAATGAACTAAAGAAAAGAAGCACAGAAGCCTTAGCGTCGAATAATAATAAAGAAATAGTACAAACGTTGCTTGATATTAATAGCACCTTAGATTGGTTTATTGAAAAATCAAGCACATTAAAAAATGCAAATGAAACGATTTTAGAGCTTATGTTTTGTATGTTTTTCTTACTTGAAGATGAAGCACCTACAGGCTATTCAGATGCCTTTAATCAAAGAAAAATTGAGTTGTTAAATTCAAATTTAGAAGTTCGAGATTTTTTTTTGAGCAATCTGAAGAAAAATTTACCAAACTTAGCTCCTTTATCCGATTACGATTTGAAACTGCAAATGATAATCAACAAGATGACAGCGGAAGTATTGACATAATAACATTTAAAAATAATATAGATACTCTTATTTTAAGGTTATCACAGCATTATAATCTATCAATGAAAGAGATAGAAGATTTAGATATTGAGCATTATTTTCTTTACCTCTATAATTTTATTAAAGAAATGAAAGAAAAAAAGGCTAACTTTGATAAACAAAATAGGGAAGATGGCTAATGAAAATATAATCGTAAAATTTCAAGTGGAGGGGGCTGATAAGTTCAACAAAGATATTGAAAAGTCTGCTGATGTCATTCTTGATGTTGCTAAGGCTAATAAGATAGCAGACCAAAGTTCTGATGAGTTAGCAAAATCCATTGGACAAACAGCAAATCAATTACAAATATTAGGTAAGGAGGGTAAGACCTCCACCGATGAATTTAATAAGCTAAATACTTCTTTAAAAAATCAAATATCAAGCTACGAGAAAGTATCTACTGGTGCTACAAGTATGCGGTCAAGCATAAGAGCCACACGTGAGGAACTCGGAAAGATGCTATTGAGTGGCGAAGCAAATACGGCTCAACTTTATAAAATGGCTAAAGCTGGGGGAGAACTATCCGATGCTATGGGCGATGCAAGTCAGGCTATATCTGTAATGGCATCTGATACATTTCCTTTAGATTCAATGTTGCAAGGTGTTCAATCTATAACAGCAGGTTTCCAAGTGGCGGAGGGTGCAATGGCATTATTTGGAGTTGAGAATGAAGACTTGCAAAAGACGTTGGTAAAATTGAACGCATTAATGGCTATAACCAGCGGACTACAGGAGTTGCAAAATAGTTTGCAAAAAACATCTGCGCTGTCTTTAGGTTTTAATGTTGTTATGCAAAAGGCTTATACTTTAGCAGTTGGGGAATCGACTGGAGCTATGAAAATATTTAGACTTGCCTTAGTAAGCACTGGTATAGGGGCGTTGGTTGTTGGACTAGGATTAGCAATAACTGCCTTTATGAAATGGAGGGAAGAAGCTAATAAGGCAAGTGAAGCACTAAAATTAAACAACAAAATCACAGATGAAGCGAATGAAAACATCGCAAACGAAAGGGCAAACCTAACTGAATTACTAGCTATTGCAAGAAATGAAACACTATCTAAGCAAGAGCGACAACTAGCGATTGAAGAAATAAATAAGAGATACCCTGAATATTTGGGGAATTTGAAACTTGAAACAATAAATACAAAAGAAACAGACGATGCAATTAAAAAACAAATTAAAACCTTAATAAATAGAGAGAAAGTAAGACTATTAACTGCAGAGATAGCGAAAAGAGAGATGGAACTTGAGCGAAAAAGAGAGATAGGACAACTTACATTTTTTCAAAATATACAAGTATTATGGGCAAGTATGTTTAAAAAGAAAGGTGCTGATTTGGCGTTGATTGCAAAATTAAGAGATGAGAATTTAAGCGAAGATAAGGCAGTTATAGACAAATTAAATGCAGATTTATATAAGACGATAGAAGATTTAGGGAATAATGTTTTTGAAAAAACGGAAACCAATGTAAAGACTGCAACATCTAAGGTTGCTACCAATGTAAAGACTGCAACATCTAAGGTTGCTACCGAAACTAAAGCAGTAGTGGAGGTTGCGAAGTCGGAATTGGAGATATACAAGAATGAATTAAGTGCCTTAGAAAAAGAATTAGAGGAATTACAGTTCAAGAGGGTTAGAATGCCTATATCAAAAAAAGAAGAGGATAGAATTAAAGATTTGACAACTGATATTCAAAAAATGAAAGACGTATTGAATAGCTTGACTGTTCAGCCATCACAGCCTATTGGCTTCATTCAGCAACTCGAAAACTCTTTAACAAAAACAAAAGAAGAACTTGAAAAGCTATTTAATGAAACAATATCAAGCGGAGGTGCTATTGACTTTGACGATACTAATGTAGTTGAACTTCAAGATAAAATAAAATCATTAACAAGCGATTTAGAGTTTGCAAAAGAAACATTTAACCAATTAATGAACGGAGATACGACAACAGATGATAGTAGCGAGGGTGGAGGAAGTGGAGATGTAATTGATAAAAAAGCCGAAAGGTTAAAGGAATTAACAGCAAATATGAATAGCTTTGCAGAAAAATATCAAGTCATTCAAAGTGGTATATCTCAAGCAACTGGCTTGGCATCTGAATTATTTGCACGACACACGCAAAAAGAAACACAGGCTTTAGATGATAAACTAAAGCGTGGTGTAATATCACAAAAGCAATATGATAAAGAAATTGCAAAATTAAAAAATGAACAAGCAAGGAAAGAAAAAAGAGCAAGAACAGCGGAGGCATTTGCAATGATACCAATGGCTATTTTAAGCACATTTACAAATACAACTGGGGGGCTGATAATTAAAAGTATAGCGGCTGGAATAGCAGGAGCGTTTGCACTTGCAACAGCGATAATGGTAGCAACTGCACCGCTACCGAAATATAGACACGGAGGTCAAGTATTTAAAGGTAATGGCTTTGTAAAAGGTCGTTCACATAGTGAGGGCGGTGTTAATGCCGAACTAGAGGGCAACGAATTTGTGATGAAGCGTGAAGCAGTAGCAATGTATGGCGTTAATAACTTTAATAAGCTAAATAATGGCTTACTTCGACCTGATATATTTTCTCCAAATGTTAGCAATTACACTAATCAATTAGAACGAATTGATTATACGAAAGAAATTAAAAAGATGAATGAAAAATTAGAATTTATTTACCAATCGACAGAGGACGGTAATAATATTGCGATGCAAGTGGGTAAAAAATTAATAGCCAAAGAAAATAAAGATGCAAGAAGATATAATTAAATACTACATTGATAATAAGCATATTGAAGATATAAGTGGCGAGGTATCTGCTACTATTATTCGTGAAGATGGCTTTGCGAATAGTGAGCAGATTTTACGAGAAAAAACAGATAGTCAATTAACCGCTTATCTTTGTGGTTATGATTTTCTAGCACAAAAAAGAAAAGAAGATTATTGTCGTGATTTGCCTTTAAGAATTGAATTAAATAATAAAGAGTTATTTAGGGGAACGATAAGGCAGAATGATTTGAAAGTGCAAGTAACAAAAGGTATAATCAAGGTTGATAATATTAAAGACGAAAGCTTTAGTAATATGATTGCACAATTTAAAGACATTAAAGTTCCTTTAAATTCAACGATGACACGGAGTGGAGAGCCTATAAATGCAATACCAATTCAAACCCCTTTGATGCTTATTGTGGCACGTTCATATTTAGTGTTAAATGTGTTAGATGTTATACGTTATTTGGTAGATTTCATTACAGATAATGAAGTTGAAGTTATTTCCAGATACCTAAGTAATGCAAATATATTTATCAGCACTGGTTATGCTATGCGACATGCAAAAGGAACGGCGGAGCAAATGTTTCCGACACTTTCACTTAGTCAAATACTTGAAGAAGTGCGAAAGGCTACAAGCCTATACGGAGTAATGACCGAGGTTGCAGGAAAGCCAACGCTAATATTAGAAAAAGAAGAAGATACATTTGGAAGCGATGTGCTAATAAACATAGATACTTTGCCATTAGGTTTAGATGAAAGCTTTGATGACAATCAAATATTTAATAGCATTCAATTAGGGGGTAATAGAAAGATTGAGCAGAGTAGTGAAAGGCTTGAAAACTTTAATAACATAGAAGTCTTTAGTTGTGGGTGCAATGGTTTTAAAGATAATGTTTTAAATCTTCGTTTTAATTTTATTGTTGATAATGATACAATCATAATGCAGTTAGATAGTGCTAATTATAATGATGATGAGGTTTGGAACGATGATATATTTATGTTCGAGTTAGACTGGTTAGGTATTTATAATAATAATCAAAGATTTAAAAATATAAATATACTAAACGAGTGGCTAGGTAGTGGTATCAACTGCTTCACAAAAGATATGTTAGCAAAATATGGCTTCTTAGCCATTAACCGTGATGACTTTAGTAGTTATCAAGATGGATTTCTTTATTTTAAAAATCCAATCGAAAGCATTTTAGATAGGCAAAATAGCCTCCACAATTGGATATATGCTGTTGACGGGATGCCGATTATGACACCAACGCAAGTAGGTACTACCTACTTTAAGTGTCAAGAAGCAGGTAATTATACATTTAATTCTAAAGTATCAGTTAAAGGCTTATCAGCAGGGACTTATGACGCAAGTACGAATACTATATTGTTGAAACTAATGAAAGCATCGTCAATTAGCAATGCTGTCGGTGGTATTGTTTTGGAAACACTAACGGAGAACCTAATAGACGGTTATGAGATAGTAGTTGGCGAAGATTTCCAATTAGAAATTCAAGGCTCGTTTAATTTAGCCGTCAATGATGTTGTGATTGCGATGTACTCGATAACTCGCAACCCAACTTGCTATATTACGTATCAGGAATTTTCGCTTGTTCGTGATAGCCTTACGGTTATAACAAGTGAGAATAGCGACAATTATAAGCCATTTTTAGCGAAATTTAAGTACGATTTGTGCTTTGAAGATTATGAAAAAATGAGAAAAAATAAAACAGGAATAATAAGAATAAACGGTGTTGATACTTGGATTAAAGAAGTTAAGTTTAATCCATTTGGAGCATCAGATTTTACAGTAAAATATAAAGATACATTATGTTAGAATTTCCAATATATCAACCGTTGCAATTTAATAGAGGTTGCGATGAAATACTTGTACGAAAGGATAGTACAATTAATGCTGTATTTAATTCTAAATGGGAAATAAAAGCAGTAGATGACTTTAATGACATAACAACTTTGCCAACTCACGGAAACGTGCTAAATGCTGGAGAAACGCTTTTTTTATCGTTCATAACGAGCAATTATAAGAATAGCTATACGTGTGGGGTTGATACTAACTCAAGGATTTATTTGTACACATTCAAGAAGCTAATAATATTTAGTGTAGTGCCTACGGTTATTGATGTTGTAAAGGTATACGATGTTGTTTATGATACAGAGGATATGACTATTGTAAATATATCTAAAGATAGTGGGTTAGCGTTTGCTTTTGGAATTTATAATTATTTAACGTCGCAATTTATTATTGATAGCGACTTTACGATAGCGGCAGTTGGCTCAAATTTAGAGATAACTTTTCTTACTGCAAAACTTGGCTATACAACTATTGAAGTATTAGGCTCAAGTCCTGCGAGTGCAACTCCAGTACTACATTGGGGTTTCAGAACTTATTGGAATAGACGATTGCGTTCATTGGTAGCGTGGAATGAGGGTAAGCATTTAGATAGTTGTGGTTGGGGTGGTAAGACAGATGCTACTTTCTACGTCAGAAACTGGCAAAGTGAACTAATTAATGAGCATAAAAAAAGTTGTCGTATTCGGTTCAAGATACGCTCAATGATAGAAGATGTCGCATTTGATTATAAATTTAAGTTGGTAACGAGTGGTGGAGATATATTAGCGGAGCAGACGGTAAATGTACCAGCTAATATTGAACTTGAATATCAAAATATATTCATTCTACCAGCCACGCCATTTAACTTAGACAACTTGCAATTAATATCAGGCGATAGTAAGCCAGCAGGTAGTGAATGGAGTGGAAAAGATGACCTATTTTATATCAAAGATGTTGAGATAGCTACTAAAGATGATATTGCAAAAATAGACTTGTATAATTGTGAGGGCGTGAAGATTGTTGATGATTATAATGCCACTATCAATCAAAATGAAGATGAAACTACAAGTGTAATTGAACTGCCATATAACTCAAATATGGCAAGTGTTGTAATAACAAGTGTGCATGGCGACATCTATCAAAGTAATGCTATCAAGTATATTGATTATAACGCAAATGATAAGTGTTTTAAAGACTTATTACCCCTGAAGTGGAGTAATAGTTGCAGGTTTGCAAATACCGATTATGGTAGCTTAGAAATTGAACACGAAATTTTTATAAGAGCATTTTTGATGTATCAGGAGTTGCGTGATTTGGAAACTGAATTTATAACTACCCACGCTGGTAAAGAAAAGATGTTATTCTATGTTAGCAATGAGAATTATGAGTTAAGGATAGCAAATTATACGCAAGTAATACATAGTATTGTACAGTATGCATTATTGCATAATATCCTATACTTAGGTGGAGAAAAGTACTTCAGAAATCAAAATAGTAAATATACATTAGCCGAATATAACAATGGTTATTTTACGGCAAAAATACAGCTATCAAAAGATAATAGTACTTTAATTGTAAAAAATGGTTGTTGTTAGAGTTTTAAAGTTAGTAATAAATAATCAATTCTATTTATGATATAAAGCAACTTAGCCTTTACCTTATCACTATTCTTTATCATTAGCAGATGTATGTATTCATTGTTATTGCACGTATAATCAACATACCCTTGCTCGACTTTCTTTATACCGATTTTACGCATTTTCTCGATGATAACCTCCACATCGAACTTATCAAAAAAATTATAAAGAACAATCAAATGTGCTTGTAAAATAATAATGCCGTCAAGTGCCTTTGCATAGTTGTTGGAATACAGAATGTGAACACGATAGACATATTTATCTATCGCTATAATCTTTATATTTAAGTCTTTTACAAATTCTTTTAAATCGTCCACGGAATAAAAGTACAGAATTTACCAATAAGGAGCAAATATATCTATTTATTTTTGAAGAAATAATTAGAATATGACTACTTATGATTTTATAAAGACACTCGAAAAGAACAAAATTTACACCGTAATAATCGAGGGGCAGACGATTAAAAAAACAGGCGATGAGTTAAGAAGCTATTTAATTACTCATTCGATTGAAAGCATTGATTTTGCCGAAGAAGTGAAACAAACGGAGCATAAGGTAACTGCTCCGACTAAAAAGATAGATACAACTATTGATAACAAATAAAATTAAAAAGATATGGCTATTTGCACACCAAATTGTTCAGAAGCACAGATAAGAAGCTATCCTGTGCCTTGTAAAAGAGCGGAATCACTTTTAAAAGGTGGTTCGGAGTTCTTTATTTTGCTTGATTGCGATATTGAGTTTACCGACATAACAAGTGCCGTTGAGTGGGAAGGTTATATCACGGCAAATAAAATAATAGTATCGCCACCCGGGTTAGGTAATATAATCAAGCCAACGACTTCGAAACTGATATTATCAGCAGGGAAACCTGAAGAAGTAATATCAGAAATAAGCGGTTACGACTTTAAAACAAGCGTATTAGACCCTACTACTTTCAAGCATATTGATTTCTTGAATGACGTTAAGAATTTAGCACATTCTAAGCAATTAATGTGGGTGGAATGTGATGGCAACATTTACAAAAAGACAGCTAAAGAGGGCTTTGACGGATTAGCAGTTGAGGGTTGGAGAGTGTCGGAAGATGGTTCTAAGCAGTCTATTAATTTTGAATTTAGATTTGAAACTTACGGAGTTGAGATAAAGCCAACGCCATTAACAGATGCAATTAGAGATGTATTATTTGCTGCTACAAGTTCATCTAATTAATATTATTTTTGTTGTATGAATATTTTAAGTATAACAAAAAAAATACTAAGTAATTATAGACCTCCTGCTTTAACAAAATGGCAGGAGGTTTATAATATAATGAGCGTACACACGCAGGGGGCTTTGCCTATCCAAATATTTAAAGATAGGCGACCGCTGGAGAGCGAAAACAAACAAGCCTTTAATTTTCGCTCAAATAATTATCGTGCTATCACTAAGAATGAATTTGATAAAGCAATTGCAGACTATATAACGACTGCACTTAATTTAGACGCGGTTGTTGACTATGGCACAAATGACGATTTAAAAGCCTATGAGGACACTTTGAAGTTAAATAATACCTATACGTCATTTAGTTTAAAAGAATGGATTATAAAGCGTGTAGGGTGGTATAAGCAGACAGACCCTAATGCGGTGGTCGTTATCTTGCCAAAGCATATTTCAGAAGTGTTTGTGCCTAATTATTTATACGATTTACCTGACTTTAATAATATCATTAATAAGAAGATAGACATAGATATTAGGTTAATTGGTTATGCTGATATTGTTGATATTAGCAATGACTACCTTGTATTTAAAGGGGGCGATTATCAAGTAAATGAAACAAAGAGTTATTCTTATTATTTTGGTGTAGATAAAGAACTAACTGTATTATTTATTCCAAAAATAACAGATAATAAGTTGAGTTACGAAAGCCATATTTACTATAATAACAATCTTACAAATGCCCCATTCTATGTGATAGGTTCAAGGTATGTTTTAGATGCCGATGGCTCGGAGTATTTTATTTCTGATTATCACGGGGCTGCAAGTTGGGGCGACCTTGCAATCGGTCAAGGTTCAGACCTTAGAATATGTGAAATTCGTTTTGTATATCCTCGTCATTGGAGGGTTAAAGTACCGTGCGACAACGTTATGGTGGGTGGTTGTCATTTAGACACAAGCTTAAATAGACACGTTACCAGTGATGGTCATACGTGTGGGCGGTGCAGTGGTACAGGCTATATTATGGACACAACCCCAACTGGTACATTAATGGTTTCTAAGGGTGGCGACTTCTTAGATGAACAAGGCAAATTTACCGTGCCTGAAGGATTTATTACGCCTGACACTTCAATACTTCAACATTCGGCAAATCGTGAAGCATATTATTTTGATATGATGTTAAATGCTCTATGCGTTTCAAAGCAAAATATGACTAATCAAAGTGGGGAGAGTAAGAGATATGATAGCCAACAGCGAGTTGATTTGGTGAGTGGTATTTTATTTGACTTATTTAAGTTATACGAAAATATTTTAAATTCAATTGCGGAATATCGAGGGGGGAAAACTGATATAACTATTAGCTTACCTGAAGATTTAGATATAAAGAATAGTGCTGATTATATCGTAGAAATTGCACAGGCTAAGAGTAGTGGGTCGCCTTATGTCATCTTAGTTGAATTGACAAAAAGATATTTATTAAAGAATTTTGGTGCAAGTGCGAAAAATGAATTTGTAATTAATGAACTTGCAAAGATTGATAAGATATTTGCTTATAGTTCTTCAGAATTGGTACAAGCAAAAGCAAGTTTAGGTAGTGATTTGACGAACGAGGATATAATCCTCCACCATCAAGGTTTTCAAATAATGATAGACTTATTTAACGAGGGCAAAATCACAAAAGATAGTAGTACAGATGAAATAAATGCTATTGTTAGAAAAGTAATTAACGAAACCTTTAATTTATCAAAGCTTATTTTATCTTTAGATGATGAATGAAGTTGATTATATCATTGATTTAGTTGAGAAAAACAAAGAAAAATTAATTGCGATAAACAAAGAGTTCTATCAAGCATTGGTTGATGAATTATCGATTTTCATTCACGGTGGCTATTATGATTATACAGACGAAGCATTAGCATTAATCGGTGGTATTATTGTTGGTGCTTTTCAAAATTCAGGTTATTTTAAAAATGCAAAAAACTTTCAAAAAGAATTATCAAAAATAGTTGATAGAACTAAGCTATTTTACAAGGACGATAAAGGAATGACCTTTAAAAAACTGAATGAAAATAACGTAAGAATACAAAGAGCAATTGACGATGTAATGTTTGATTTAACTGGCAAAGGCTTTGAAGTAAATGTAATGAGAAAGATAGAAAATAAAGTATTTTCAGATATTGTTTTAAAGCGTGAGGTAAAAGAAAGTTTTAAAGAATTAAAGCAGATAACTATTGGCGATGAAAGTCTTGTAAATAATCAAAATGGCTTAATATTGCAAGAAAATCTTTTGCGTTTGAATGGTACAGCAAATGATATAATTAGAAAAGAAAATAAATTAGATACTTTAAAATGGATAGGGTCGTTAGTGGAGGAAAGTCGTCCGATGTGTACGCACATTAGGGAAACGTACCCAAATGGAATGACGATTGCGGAGGTAAATAAAGTTCTAAATGAGTTTATTCCAAACGGAGAACCAAGCGACAGCCAAGTAAAGGTAATAAATGCCAAAGGCAAGGAAGTGTATCGAGCTAAAGGGTCAGGATTAATTGAAGGTACGGACATAACCAATATAACCGAGAATAGAGGTGGTTATAATTGCAGACATAATGTAAAGTGGGTTAGGTTTGTAAGACCTTAAAAAAAACAAAGTACAAAATTTACCAACTTTATTTTAAGCACTATCATTATTTTTGAGTTATGATATTAATTAATATTGATAATGGTAACGTAATTAATGCCTCGAAGTTTTCTGAAAGGTATATCGAAAAATTACTATCTACTAAAAAATTTATAAAAGAAAGTGATAAGTTCGAGGTATCAACGGAGCAAGGTGTTGAGATTTTAGAGCAGGAAAGAATAAGACTGGTAGAGTGGGAGGAAAAATTGATGAATAAAGAAAATGAACTAAATGAACTTGCAAAATCGTTAGAATTAATAAATGAAAATAAACAAAAAAAGAATGGAAAAAAGTAAGGAACTATTAAAAAAATTCGGCTTTAATGCCGATAAAATCGAAGATGAAAATTTTGATATTGAAAAAGCATTTGCAGACTTTCAGAAAAAGCAAGAAGATTTATTTTTGCAAAGACAAGACCTCTTAGAGCCTATTTTAACCGAGAAAGTTAAGACTGCAAATATTATTTCTGCAAAGAAAACAAAAAAAGCAATTAACGAGTTTTTCGGATTAGGAAAAACAGAAAAAGAGCTTAACGATATTGAAATTCAAGATTTGCTTGATGCTGGAAAAACTGGTTTGAATTTAGAAGTCTCAAAAGATGTAAAGGAACATCAGGCTAAGATAGTAGAGCTTCAAAATCAAATTGCACAAATTCAAGAAGCGAAAGCTAAAGAACTTGAAGATGTGAAAAATGAATACTCAAAAAAAGAAAAACAGGCTAAGATTAGCAATATCATTAATTCGGAACTTACAAAAGATGTTGATTTCCTTATCGGAAAGGATAAAGTAGTAAAGTTGTTTGAAAGTTCTGCTAAAGATGCGGGTTTTGAATTTGATATTGATGACGATAATAATTTTATTATCAAAAAAGGCAACTACCGAGCGATGACGCCTGATAATACGAAGTTTGCCGATTTGAGCAATCTAAGGGAAACTTTGATTGGCGATTTAATTAAGAAGTCAAATGGTGGTGGTGGACAACCTCCACATAACGGTGGTGGTGCAGACCCTAAAACTATTTATCCTGAAAATCTGCCAAAACACATGCGTGAGCGTTTAGAAGCAATGAACCAAAAGGCTTCTGCAATATAATAACTGTGGGGGTTGCACCACTTTTAAGCAACTTATTGAGTTTAGCATACTTTTAAAATGCCATAGTAAAAATTTTAAACATTATAAATTAAAATAATATGGCAACAGTAATTAACAAAACAGGCATTACGCCGTGTTTACTCTTACAAAATGAGATAAACAAAAACTTCGGAGCTTTGGCTTCCGATGCAATGAAGCCAAATGTGGGGCTTTACAATGCACTTATATCTGATGCAAATAGAGTAGGTGTATCAATTAATGATGACGTTAATAATGGTCAAGCAAGACCAACAAATACGTCTAAACGTATCGTACAATTACGCTATGTAAAACCAACGTGTTTAGATGAAAGTTCAGATGTTGAAGTTGGCGAGTGCGTAACGCCTGATAGAGGGTTAGCATCTACTGGTTATGCTAATGTTGAAGTAAATGATTTTGTATCTTTTGGCTTTGAATTAAACGATGCAGAGTTTGACGAAATGTGTGCAAGTAGAACTACCGTTTACACGGAAAACTTAATGTCCGAGTACTACAAGGCTTTGAAGCGTTTGGACAAGAAATTATTAGCTAAGGTGTTGCCAACTTTTGGCAAATATCCGAATGGCGATAGTTCTTTAACGGAAACTATTGATGTGCCTTTCATTAATGCAAATGGTACGCCAAATATCGGTGCATTTGCGAAGATACAGGCTATGTATCGTCAATTAGGCTATCCTGCTAATCCTATCTTTGTTGGAGATAGCGACTTGCTTTCTTTGGAATATATGCAAAAATATTTAGGACAAGGTGCTAATGGCATTAACCTTGCTAATTTTACATTTAACAATTTCTTTTTTGATGCTCAAGTTAATGCCGAGATTGGAGACGCACCGACAGACAAGCGTTTGATTACGTTTGCTCCAGGTACTTACCAATTTGTGAATTTCTTAGACACAAAAAGAAGAGAGGTAGAAAAACCAATGTTATTAACTATTAATGGCGAAGAAGTTACTCGCTTTGAAAAAGAAAATAAGGTAATGTCATTAGAAGATGGAGATTGGGATTTCTACTACACTTACGATTGTGGTAAGCACAATTTCAACTGGCAAAAAAGATTTGACCTATTTAATTTACCAAGTGATGCAGTATGTAACTATCCATCATTGTTATTTGGTGTTGATTGTGGGGATATGTCGTGTGACACGTTCAACAGCAATGGTTCTTACTGAATGTAGGTACTTTTTTTTGTTTTTTTTAGGCGGTGGAGGTTTTGTGCTGAAACCGCCCTTTTTTAAATAAATATTTATGAGCTGTTATGAAAAATTAATTTCCATCCGTGGGTTGTGCGAAAACGACACAGCACTATACTATTTAGACGATTACGATGTGTCTTTAATGTTGGCATCTAAGACGGCAGACGAAAGATATGTAAGTGGTAAGCGATTGATTGAAACTAAGATAGGTCAAGCGTGGAGGTCGCTGTTTAAAGATATTACTTTCGATGGAATGAAAGTGAATAGCATTATTGAAGAATTTAATTTTAGAGGTTCAGAAAATGCAACTACTGAAAATGATGGTGTTTCATTTCGTTTAGCGGAGGGTTGCGATTTAGCGATGATTTTCGTTTCAAGAATTATTTTAGACGTTGAAACTGGAGGAACTGCAGTAGTAAAAATAAATAACGATGGAGTTATTAGTAATATATTTAGTGGCACTTTAGAAAGTAACTCACAAATGATAATCGACTTAAACCAATTTGTTTCGGACGATTTTAGGCTTTATATTGAAAGTGAAGATGTTATTTTGTTAAGTAAAAAAGTTAAAAGGCACAATGGCTTTATTCAAGCTAATTCAGAGGTTACGAATGGCTTTAATGTAGAAATGCAACTGCGTTGCACGACTGAAAAATACCTTTGCAAGTACGCTGATTTGCTATGTATAGCAGTTGTTTACAAGGCTTTAGCTTTGATTTGGAGCGAAGTTAGAGATACAAATAGGCTAAATAATTTAGTAAATTTAAAGCGTGAAGATGCAGTAACAAAAATGGCTTTTTATGACAGTACTTTTAATTTGCTAAAATATGATATTACAGCGAGTGTAAACTATGCACCAAAAGGATTATATCAATTGGAGTTGGAAAAATTAAACATACCAACACCTAATTGTAGATGCTGTTTGAGTTGCAAGAGTGATAGTTATATTATTTCATTACCTTAAAAAAAAATATTATGAGTTGTTTAAAATGCGGTAAAAAAGTACAGACTACTAAGAATTATGGAACAAAAAAAGTTACAATAGTAACCAATGCTATTAAGCCAAAAAATATTACTTTTATTAAGAAAAATGGCTGAAAGTAATGCAATAGTAGTGAGTAATAATCTATTAGGCTATCGTATAACAGATGACCTAATAGAACTGGCTATTGGAGGTGCTTTAGACGAAGTGCATACCCATATTTTAGATAGAATATTTAACCAAAATAAAGATGTAAATGGTGGAGGTTTTGGAGGGTATTCTGAAAGTTATGCTAAGTATCGCAAATCATTAGGATTGCAAAGTGGCACAAAAGATTTGCAGTTGTCGGACAGGCTAAGGAATAGTATTTATGTCGATAAAGAGAAACGTGCTATTATGTTGAGCAACCAAACTGATATGCAACTCCCAGCGAGGAATAGTAAGCTAAAAAGTAGTAATATCACGCAATCTGCTAAGGCAAGAATGAACGAAAAATATTTGGGACAAGATATATTTTCTGCGGATAAATTTGAACGTGAAGTGGCTATAAAAGTATTTAAAGATATTATATTTGAAAAGTTAGGAAATGATAGTTGATAAAAGAAAAATATTAGACTTGTTCAAAGAGACAGGCTATACTATAACTGGTATAGGAGTGTTTAGGAATGTTAATAACGTGCAGATGCTGATTGATACAAGCGATGATAATAATCCTATTGGACTTGAAGATATTTGCAATACTGGCTACATTCGTTATTTGAATGATACCAAAATTAGCAATGTAAAGAGTTATAGTTGTACTCGAAGTATTGGAATGATAACTGATTTGGCTTTAGTCATTTTGCATAACAAGATAAATATAAATAATACAGCGTTAAGGCTAACATCATTGCTATTGAAGTGTGATGATATTGACATATTGAGCGTTGATATTAACAAAGAAAATATAGAGAAATCGGAGGGTATTAAAAATAATCCTTACGAATTAATCAAAATTACGTTCAGATATAAAGAAGAATATAACGAGGGCGATTGTGTTTTGGAAAATGATTGTGAAACATTAAATATTAACGAATGTTAGATGTACTTTTTATCGGCTTTATTTCAGCTTGTTTTACGAACTTTTTTGATGATATAATACAAGAGGGTATGATACTTGAAAAGTACGGCAAATTCATCGATAATAAGCCTATATTTAAGCCATTAGGGGGGTGCTTGATTTGTACAAATGTGTGGGTGGCGATGTTGATGATTTTGTTGTTTAATTTTGTGCCTATCTTATTTAATATTTTGGCTATATTTGGAATTGCGAATACAGCGTTAAAATTCATAATCAAATGAATAGATGTTGCGAAAATATAATGAATTTAGGGTGTGTAGCACTTTGCGACACTATTCAATTACCATTTTCATTGAATGTTACAGGCACTCACACGTTTATATTTAGCTTTATTTTAGATGTAGGAATAAGCCGAGAGGTGGAGGTCGAAGATATTAATAATGTTAGCTTAGAAGTTGCGGAACTTGATTTGCCTGAAATTGGTTGTTTGAGATTTCAGATTATACAGCCTAATGGTGTTGCGTTTACTTTAGTTGAAGATAATAAGGCTTATAATTGCTTTGAATTTGATATGCAAATTGAAGATTGCGAAAGTGGTGGTTGTACAGAAACTTATGTAGATTGCGAATACTGGCAAGAATTATATTCATTATAAAAAAAAATAAAATGACAGATATAAACTTAATAAAAAGAAATGAACAGCCAACGCCACTAACACACGCTCAGGTGGATAGTAACTGGCAAACTATTGAAGATGCTGTTAATGAGTTGAATGATATAAAGTTGGAAGATGCTCCAAATGACGGAAAACAATATGCGAGGAAGAATAAAAGCTGGTCGGAGATTGTGATGCCGAATATTGACCAATCTTTATTCCCAAATGGAATTGAAATCGTAACTGCTACAAGGAATTTCTTACCAACGGACGCTGGTAAAGTGCTTGTTTTGTTGAGTGATGGCGTAGGCTTAAAATTGCCCAATTCTATTGTTTGGAATGAAGAAGTGAACTTTGGCGTACTTTCAGTTGCACTATTAAATTACTTTCAAATTGTATATCAAGCCCCTGATGACTACGCTAACGATATGCCTATGTATAGAGGTAATTGTGTAGTTTTGCCAACTTCAACAGGACAAGAAGTGAGAGAGATAGTAATGTGCTATTCGCAATTAGATGCTAATACTTCAAATACAACTAATAGGCTTAATTTACCAAGTACAGGCATTATAAGAGTTGCAGAGGGGGGAAAATACGAGCATTATGAAACTACAACTAAAGTAGTTCAGAGTGGTGGTATTGGTGGCGGTTCAGCATTCACAAACGGAGGTGCAACAAATACACTTACCTTTGACAGCTCCAAATGGTATGGTACAAGTATTGCACCGATTACAAATAGCTCTATCTTATTTGACATTACTAATGCTGTAAGTGGCTCACAGGCTATTGTTTACCACTCGGGCAGTTCTGAGCCTATGTATCCAGCTGGGACTATTAAAAGAGGTATAGGTTCTTATATTAATGGCGAAACTAACATTTTGACATTTACTTATTTGAATAGTAATGAAATTTTACTTGATGTTGTTATGTTGAACCCAGCGTCTTTTCCAGAGGTCAATTATTGGTTACAAAGGGGCGGTGTAGCAAGTGGCTTCTTGCTCAACGCCTTAAATCAATTTATGGCAACTATACAGCCTATGCGTTCAAAGATTGTAAGATTTAATCCTCTTTGGGGCGAAACTTTTGCATCAATATTTGTGCCTTTAATTGTTAATACAGATGGCTCGACCACTCCAATAGGCAACCCAACAGATGCGAATGTAGGTTTTGTGGAAGCAAATTGGAA